>NZ_MKVV01000025.1 GCF_001899645.1 Pseudonocardia sp. 73-21
GCTGCCATCAGAGACTCCCTTCACGGCCTACGGCCATGATCGTCGGTCTCCGAGCTAGCGGGGGAACCTCACCTCATCCTGTTCTTCGTATGCCTGCGCTCCCGGCTGGTCACCGCGGACACCACCGCGGACACCACCGCAGACACCACCGCAGACACCACCGCGGACACCACCCCGGGCACCGTCCCGACCGCGACGATCGGTCGGTGAGGGATGTTCGTCGCCTGGCGAGACCTCCGGTTCGCCCGGGGTCGCTTCGCCCTGATGGCCGCGGTCGTCGTCCTGATCACGTTGCTGGTCGGGTTGCTGTCCGGCCTCACTGCGGGCCTGGGCCACGACAGCACGTCGGCGGTCAGCGAGCTGCCCGCCGACCACCTGGTGTTCTCCGCACCGGCCGACGGTGCGGCGCCCTCGTTCACCTCGTCCTCGTTCGGGGCCGGGGCCTGGCAGCGGTGGGCGGCGGTCCCGAGCGTCGAGCGCGCGGAGCCGCTGGGGGTGGCCACCACCCGCGTCGAGTCCGGGAGCCGTTCGGCCGCGCTGACCACGATGGGGGTCCGGCCCGGCTCGGCACTCGCTCCAGAGGCGGTCGCCCCCGGGAACGTTGTGCTCTCCACCGGCGCGGCCGCGGAGTTGGGCGCCGGGCGCGGGGACACCGTCACCCTCGCGGGCGCGGCACTGACGGTCACCGCCGTCGCCGGGGACGCCGCGTTCAGCCACACCCCGGTGATCTGGGCCGACCTCGGCGACTGGCAGCGGCTGGCCTCCGGCGGCGCGGCGGCCACCGTGATCGCCCTGACCACCGATGGCCGCGTCGACCTCGCCGCGGCCGACGGGTCGCTCGGCACCCGCACGCTGAGCCGCGCCGACTCGCTGCCGGCGATCGGCTCCTATTCCGCGGAGAACGGGTCGCTGCAGCTCATGCGCGGATTCCTGTTCGCGATATCGGCGCTGGTGATCGGTGCCTTCTTCACGGTGTGGACGATCCAGCGCAGCGGTGACATCGCCGTGCTCAAGGCGCTCGGGGCCAGCTCCGGCTACCTGCTGCGCGACGCACTGGGCCAGGCCGTGGTGCTGCTGGTCGGCGGCACCGCGCTCGGCACCGGCCTGGCGGCCGCGCTCGGTGCGGTGGTCTCGGGGAGCGTGCCGTTCCTGCTCACCCCCGACACCGTGCTCGTCCCGGCCGTCGTGATCATCGTTCTCGGCGCCCTCGGCGCCGCCCTGTCCATCCGGCGGATCACCGCCGTCGACCCGCTGACGGCCCTGTCCGCCCGCTGAGGAGCACCGTCATGAGCGAGCTTGCGAGCGAATCACTGTCACAGCGCCTGGCCCCAGTGCCGACCGAGCGCAGCGGGGGAGCGCGATGAGCCTGCACCTGTCCGACGTCACGCTCACCTACCCCGACGGCGACACCCGGTTGACGGCGTTGGACGGCGTCGACCTCGACGTGCCCGCCGGCACCGTCACCGCGGTGACCGGCCCGTCCGGTTCCGGCAAGTCCAGCCTGCTCGCCGCGGCCGCCACCCTGATCACCCCCGACCGCGGCACCGTGGTCATCGACGGCACCTCGACGGACGGGATGAGCCGGGCCGAGCTCACCGCGCTGCGCCGGCAGAAGATCGGCATCGTGTTCCAGCAGCCCAACCTGATCGCGTCGCTGACCGCCGTCGAGCAGCTCCAGGCCATCGCGCACCTCGGCGGGCGTTCCCCGGCCGCGGCCCGCGACCGGGCGACCGGCCTGCTCGCCGCGGTCGGGCTGGCCGACCGGGCCGGGCGGCGCCCGCACCAGCTCTCCGGCGGGCAACGGCAACGAGTCAACATCGCGCGCGCCCTGATGAACGACCCCGCCGTACTGCTGGTCGATGAGCCGACCAGCGCCCTGGACTCCGAACGCGGCGCGGCCGTGATCGAGCTGATCACCACGCTCACCCACCGCGGGGGCGCCGCTACCGTCCTGGTGACCCACGACCGCGCCCATCTCGACGGGCTCGATCATGTCGTCGAGATCGTCGACGGTTCGCTCTCGAGCCTCGCCGGGCGCCGTTAGCGGCATCGCGATCGGCCGGCCGACGCTGCCGTCGAGCCGGCCGGTCGCGGTTCAGATGGGGATCACCCCACCTCCCCCTGAGGGTGGTTCGGGTCGATCGAGCCCAGCCCGGCACCCGGTGAGTGGGTGTCGACCGGGGTCTCCTGGGTGGCGTTGCCCTGGGCGTCCTGGATGGCCCGCCACACGCGCTGCGAGGTGCAGGGCATCTCGACGTTGGTCACGCCCAGGTGGCGCAGGGCGTCGATCACGCCGTTGACGATGGCCGGCGTGGAGGCGATGGTGCCCGCCTCGCCCACGCCCTTGACGCCCAGCGGGTTCGACGTGGCCGGCGTGGACACGGTGGCCGTGTCGAAGTTCGGCAGGTCGGCCGCCGACGGGATGGTGTAGTCGACGAACGTGCCGGTGACCAGCGTGCCCTGCTCGTCGTAGACGGCCTCCTCGAACAGGGCCTGCGCGATGCCCTGGGCCAGGCCGCCGTGCACCTGGCCCTCCACGAGCATCGGGTTGACGACGGTGCCGACGTCGTCCACGCAGACGTAGCGGCGCAGGGTGACCCGCCCGGTGTCGGTGTCGACCTCGATCGCGGCCAGGTGGGTGCCGTGCGGGAAGGAGAAGTTCTCCGGGTCGAAGACGGCGTCGGCGTCGAGACTGGGCTCCATGTCCTCGGGATAGTCGTGGGCCGTGAATGCGGCGAACGCCAGCTCCTGGATGGTCCTGCCCTTGTCGGTACCGCGGACGGTGAAGGTTCCACCCGAGAACTCGATGTCGTCCTCGGCCGCCTCCAGCAGGTGCGCGGCCAGCTTCCTGGCCTTGGCGACGACCTTCTCGGCGGCCTTGACGACGGCGATGCCGCCGACCACCAGCGAGCGGGAGCCGTAGGTGTCGAGGCCCTTGGGCGAGATCTGGGTGTCGCCGTGCAGGATCTCCACGTCCTCGAACGGGACGCCGAGCTGGTCGGCGACGATCTGGCTGAACCCCGTCTCGTGGCCTTGGCCGTGCGGGGAGATGCCGGTGATCACCTCGACCTTGCCGGTGGCCAGCACCCGGATGCTGGCGGCCTCCCAGCCACCCGCACCGTAGGACAGCGAGCCGAGCACCCGCGACGGGGCGAGGCCGCACATCTCGGTGAACGTGGAGATGCCGATGCCGAGCTGGACCGGGTCGCCCGAGCGGCGGCGCTCCTCCTGCTCGCGGCGCAGCCCGGCGTAGTCGAAGGTCTCCATCGCCTTCGCGGTGGCCTGCTCGTAGTTGCCGGTGTCGTAGGTCAGGCCGGCAACCGTGGTGAACGGGAACTCCTCGTGGGTGATCCAGTTCTGCTGGCGCAGTTCCATCGGGTCGCGGCCGAGCTCGACCGCGAGCTCCTCGATGATCCGTTCGGCCCCGAACGTGGCCTCCGGACGGCCGGCGCCGCGGTAGGCGTCGGTGGGCGCCTTGGTGGTGAACACGTTGCGGCAGGTGAACCGGTAGGCCGGGAACTTGTAGATCGCGTTGAACATGAACGCGCCCAGGATCGGGATGCCCGATCCGATCAGGCTGAGGTAGGCGCCCATGTCGGCGAGCAGATGCACGTCCAGGCCGGTGACCGTGCCGTCGCGCTTGGCGCTGATCGTGATGTCCTGGATCTGGTCGCGCCCGTGGTGCGCCGCGAGCAGGGAGTCCGAGCGGGTCTCGGTCCACTTGACCGGCTTGCCGAGCCTCTGCGCGAGGAGCACGCAGAGCATCTCCTCGGGGATGATGGAGATCTTGCCGCCGAACCCGCCGCCCACGTCGGGGGCGATGACGCGCAGCTTGCTCTCTGGAATGCCCAGGGTGACCGCGGTCATGGTGCGCAGGATGTGCGGGATCTGGGTCGCCGACCACAGGGTGATCTGCTCACCGCCCGGGTCGACCACGACGGAGCGGGGTTCCATGAACGCCGGGATCACGCGTTGCTGGATGAACCGACGGCGCACCACGATCTGATCGGGATCGGCTTCGGCAGCCGCGATGGCCTGCTCGACGCTGTCGCCGGTGCCGGCCGCTGCGGAGTCGAACACCCAGGTGGCGCTGACGTTGGTGCCCAGGTCCGGGTGCACCAGCGGGGCCCCAACGGCCGCGGCGGCTTCCTTGTCCAGGATCGGTTCGAGCGGGTCGTAGTCGACCTCCACGAGGTCGGCCGCGTCGCGGGCCGCGGCCGCCGAGCGGGCCACGACGACCGCGACGCCCTCACCGGCGAAGTGCACGGTGCGGATCGCCAGGGGCGGGCGCTGCGGGGCCTTCTGGTCCGGGGTGACCGGCCACGCGCAGGGCAGGCCGATCCCCTCGGCACCGAGGTCGGTTGCGGTGTACACGCCGATGACACCGGGCATCGCGGCGGCGGCCGCGGTGTCGACGTGGGTGATTGTGGCGTGCGCGAGCGGCGAGCGGACGACGTGCATGTGCAGTGTGCCCGGTGGGATGATCGCATCGGTGTAGCGGCTGCGGCCGGTGATCAGCCGGGCATCCTCCTTGCGGGGTCGGGACTTTCCGAGCTCGCGGGTGGCGGGTTCGACGGTTGTTGTCATGTCGGGTCACCTTCTGGCCACGGGACCGTGGCCTGCATTCGGCCGACGGGTCGGCCGTGCCGGGGGCGGACGAGCCCGCCGGCGGGGGTGGGACTGGAGCCCGGCCTAGCGGTCGGCTCGTGCACCGTTGGTCGCGGCCAGGCCACGCAGCGCCGGGACCGGGTCGAGCAGCCGGTCCGGGGCCGGTTCGCTCGGGGAACCTCGCTCGCCGGCACCACGGACGCGGTTGCCGCCGAGGTCTCGGACGGTGTGGCGCGTTCGAGGAAGCGGAGTAGTTCGACGGGGAAGGGCAGGACCAGCGTGGAGTTCTTCTCGGCGGCGACCTCGACGACGGTCTGCAGGAGTCGTAGTTGCAGCGCGGCGGGGTGTTCGGCCATGACCTGGGCGGCTTGGGCGAGTTGGGTGGAGGCCTGCAGTACGCCGTCGGCGGTGATGACGCGGGAGCGTCGTTCGCGTTCGGCTTCGGCTTGGCGCGACATGGAGCGTTTCATCGATTCGGGTAGTGCGACGTCTTTGATTTCGACGCGGTCGATGTGCACGCCCCAGTCGAGGGCGGGGTTGCCGATCATGAGTTCGAGGCCTTGGTTGAGGTGTTCGCGGTTGGACAGCAGGTCGTCGAGGTCGCTCTTGCCGATGATCGAGCGCAACGACGCCTGCGCGACCTGCAAGATCGCGGAGGTGTAGTCCTGCACGTCGACGGCGACGCGCACGGGGTCGATGACGCGGTAGTAGAGGACGGCGTCGACGCGGACGGTGACGTTGTCGCGGGTGATGCCGTCCTGCGCGGGGACCGGCTGGGTGATGATTGCATGCAGACCTTCTGTAGCCGGTCCGCGAACGGGGTGATCAGTGCGAGCCCGGGTCCGCGGGTCGTCGGCTGTACCCGGCCGAAGCGGAACACGACGCCCCGTTCGAACTGCTGCACGACCCGGACGCTGGCCCCGGCCGTGATCAGACCCAAGACCAGTATGACGATCAGAGCAGACACGATGATGGTGATCATTTCGACCTCCTGTGGGTGGTGCGCGGGAACCGCCGAAGCGGCTGAGGTTCCCGGCCCGAAGGGCTCCGAGGGCAGAGCGGACCGACCAACGCCTGCGCGGGTCAGGGCCGGGGACGCGACGCTCCGTCCGTGCTGCCGCTTCCGCGATACAGCAGCACGAGCACGGCCACGGCGCCCATCGCGAGCAGCAGCGCACCGCCACTTGGCCCGGCCGCCGCGGGCAGCAGCATGCACAGCAGCGCCGCGATCCACATGAACACCCTCTGGGTCCGCCGGCGCTGCGCGGTCGGCGCGTTCGGCGACGTCGGTCCGGCCGGTGCGCTCGCGGCGGATGGAGCCTGCGGTCGGTTGTCGAAGGTCTCTACGAATCCTGGGTCGTCGGCCAGGAAGTGGATCTGGATCTCGTGCAACGTTGCGCGGTCTCGGTCACTGAGCACGACGCACCTCTGGAGTGTGTGACGGCCCGGCGCGGTCTCGACGCTGCGCCCCTGCCGTGTTTGTATCGTAACACGATAGATGATGAGCGAATAGGGCCTTTCGGGCGGTCGTGCAGTCAGCGTTCGTGGCGGCGGTGGCCGGGGTGCGCGGGGGCTTGACGACGACGATCAGGCAGGGGGCGTGGCCGGCCAGGTAGTGGCTGATCGAGCCCAGTAGCGCGCCGAGGACCTTGCCGTGCCTGCGGGAACCGACCACCAGCAGCTCGCAGGTCTGCGCCATCTCGATGAGCACCTCGGCAGGTTGTCCCTGCACGGGCGCGGTGGTGATGGTGTCGACGTCGGTCGAGACGCCGGCATCGGTCAGGGCCGTGGCCAGGATCTTCTCGGCGGCGAGGACGGGATGGAAGTCGCCGTCGGTGGCCATGTCGCCGTAGGTCGACTCGATCGGGAGTTCTCAGGCGGTCACCACGTGCAGGGCCAGGTCGCGGGCGGCGGCGTGCGCGACCGCCCAGCGCAACGCGGCCCAGCGATCCCGCTGACCCATCCACGCCGACCACGATCCGGGCCGAGGGCGGCGGCGATGCCGATGTGGTCATCTGCTGCCTCCTGGCCGTGGTCGCGCTCCGGGTGGCCGCCGCCGTCCCTGCCGAGGGGCTCAACGGGACCCGAGAACCGGATCCTCACTGGGGGTCTGGCCGAGTTCGTTCTGGTCGGCGGGCGCGATGTGTCAGGGTGGCGCTGCTGGCCGGAGGCGGGCCGCCGAACAGGATCGCCGAGATCGGGACGCCCCGGGGGTCCTCCCACTCCGGCGCCACGACGGGGCACTGCGAGATCGGCGTGGTGTAGCGCGAGTTCGGGTGCGCGGCGTTGAAGTCCGAGTCCGGCGTCCAGTCCTGGCCGGTCCAGGACTTCAGGTGCTGCGGATCCCCCTCGAGCCCCTCCCACCAGATGTCACCGTCGTCGGTAAACTCGGATGGGTGGGCGGCCGCTGACGGGCTGTCGAGGGTCGCGGTTCTCCGGTACACCGAGACGTGGAGCAGGCCATGGAGACACGCATCACCTGTCGCCGGATCTACGACGAGCCGTCGCCGTCGGACGGGACGCGGGTGTTGGTCGATCGAGTCTGGCCCCGGGGGGTGCGCAAGCAGGACGCACACCTGGACGAGTGGCTGCGCGAGATCGCCCCGTCCACCGAACTGCGTCAGTGGTACGGACACGTGCCCGACCGGTTCGCCGAGTTCCGCCGCAGGTACCTGGCCGAACTGAACGAGCCGGTACGGCAGCAGGCCGCCCGGCACCTTCGCCATCTCGCCCGCGGGCACGATCTGACCCTGCTCACCGCCACCCGCGATGTCGACCACAGTCAAGCGGCCGTCCTTGCGCTGTGGCTGGGCGGAGATGCGACGTCGTCGACGTGACGCCGTCGAGATGATCGGGCAGGCGGAGCCGTTGCCGCAGCGGGACGTCGGGCGGTCGCGGTGGTCCGCGGTCGTGCGCGACCTCAACCCGGATGTTGGTCATGGCGCCGGTGCCAGGTTGGCCAGCGGGACCGTGGGGTCGGCGAGTCGGGTGGTGTCGACCGGGGTTCGGGCGCGGATCAGGGCTTGGACGGTGTCGGTCACGTCCCAGACGTTGACGTTCATGCCGGCCAGCACGCGTCCGTCGCGGAGCCAGAACGCGATGAACTCGCGCGTCTCCAGATCACCGCGGACCACAACTCGGTCGTAGCCGTCGGGTTCGGTGTAGCCGGTGTATTCCATGCCCAGGTCGTACTGGTCGCTGTAGAAGTACGGCAGGGCCTCGAACCGGACGTCCTGGCCGAGCATGGCCGCCGCTGCGGTTGCGGGCTGGTTGCGGGCGTTGGCCCAGTGCTCGACCCGGATGTGCCGATCGAGCAGCGGGTGATAGGCGCGAGCCACATCGCCGGCCGCGAAGATGTCGGGGTCAGAGGTGCGCAGCGACGCGTCCACGACGATCCCGTCCGTGACCTCCAGGCCCGCGTCGGCGGCGAGGTGGGTGTTGGGGGTCGCGCCCACGCCGACGAGCACGGCGTCAGCCTCGACGGCCGTGCCGTCGGCCAGACGCAGCCCGGTCACCGAGCCACCTGCGCTGGTGATCTCCGCGACGCCCACGCCCAAGCGCAGGTCGACGTCGTGGGCGCGGTGCAGGTCGGCGAACACCGGCGCGATCTGCGGGCCGAGGACGCGCAGCAGCGGCAGGGATGCGACCTCCACGACCGTCACGGCGACGTCGGCGGCGCGAGCGGCGGCGGCCACCTCCAGCCCGATCCACCCGGCGCCGATGATCGCGATCCGGGACACGGTGCGCAGCACCTCGCGCAGCCGGTCGCAGTCCTCGACGTGCCGCAGGTAGTGCACCTGTTCGGCGTCGGCACCCGGTAGCGGCAGGCGGCGCGGGGACGCGCCGGTGGCGATCAGCAGCTTGTCGTAGCGCAGTCGCTCGCCGCCGCCGAGGACGATCTCATGCCGGTCGCGGTCGATCGCGTGGACGGCGGTGCCCAGCCGCAGGTCGACATCGTGGCCTGCATACCAGTCCGGTTCGTGAACGAAGATCGTGTCTCGCTCGACCTTGCCCTGCAAGTAGTCCTTGGACAGTGGCGGCCGCTCGTAGGGTCGCGAGGTTTCCTCGCCGATGAGGGTGATGCGCCCGCCGAAGTTCTCCTCGCGCAGGGCCTCGGTGGTTCTGGCTCCGGCCAGGCCGGCCCCGATGATCACGAAATCCTGTTGTGCCGACACGGTTGTCACGCTCCCGGCGTGGTGGTGAGGGTGCGAGCGAGTTGCGTGCTCAACCGGTCCCAGCTGGCGTCGAACGTGGCCACGCCCTCGTCTTCGAGCACCTGCACCACGTCCTCGTAGTCGATGCCGAGACCGGCCAGGTCGTCGAGTACCCGCTGGGACCGGTCGTAGGTTCCGTGGATGCTGTCGGGCGGCATGTGACCGTGGTCGGCGACGGCGTTCAGGGTGTTCTCGGGCATGGTGTTGACCACGCCGGGCGCGACCAGGTCGGCGACGTAGCGGGTGTCGTTGTAGGCGGGGTCCTTCACGCCGGTAGATGCCCACAGTGGACGTTGCGGTCGGGCGCCGGCCCGGTGCAGCACGTCCCATCGGTCGGTGGCGAACGCCTTCTCGTAGCGGTGGTAGGCCAGGCGGGCGTTGGCGATGGCGGCCTTGCCGCGCAGAGCTGCTGCCCGTTCGGTGCCGAGTTCGTCCAGCCGCTGATCGACTTCGGTGTCCACACGGGACACGAAGAAGGAGGCGACCGAGGCGATCGTCGCGAGGTCGTGTCCGTTGGCCTGGGCGCGTTCCAGGCCGGTGAGGAAGGCGTCGATCACGTCGGTGTAGCGGCCCAGGGCGAAGATGAGCGTGACGTTGATGCTGATGCCCTCGGCCAGGCACGCGGAGATGGCGGGCAGTCCCTGTTTCGCGGCGGGGATCTTGACGAACAGGTTGGGCCGATCGACCAGCCACCACAGCGCCTTGGCTTCGGCGATGGTGCGGTCGGTGTCGTGTGCGATGCGCGGGTCGACCTCGATGGACACCCGGCCGTCCACGCCGTCGGTGGCGTCGAAGGCCGGCCGCAACACGTCGCAGGCCCAGCGCACGTCGTAGGTGGTCAGCGCGCGCAGTGCCGTGTCGACGTCGAGCCGGCGCTGGGCCAACTGCTGGAGTTGGTCGGTGTAGGTGTCGCTGCCGGTGATGGCCTTCGCGAAGATGGTCGGGTTGGTGGTGACGCCGACGACGTGCCGGTCGTGCACCAGCCGTTCCAGGCTGCCGCTGGTCAGTCGTTCGCGGCTCAGGTCGTCCAGCCAGATCGAGACGCCGGCGTGGGTGAGCGTGGTCAGTGGATCGGTCACGACGACCTCCTTCCGATGTGTCGCCCGGTTCGGCGGGTGCGGTTCACAGCACGATCCGGACGGGGTGTTCGAGCAGCGCGGTGAGAGCGGCGAGGAACCGTGCGCCAGTGGCGCCGTCCAGGACGCGGTGGTCGATGGACAGGGTCAGGGTCATCGTGGTGCCGGCGACGAGTTGGCCGTCGCGGACGATGGGCCCCGGGTTGGCGGCGCCGACGGCGAGGATGGCCGCCTCGGGTGGGTTGATCACGGCGGTGAACTGGTCGATGCCGTACATGCCGAGGTTGCTGATGGTGAACGTCCCGCCGGTGATCTCGTTCAGCGGCAGCCGACCGGTGCGGGCCCGTTCGGCGAGGTCGTGGGCTTCGCGGCTGATCTGCGACAGCGTCTTGGCATCGGCGTTGTGGATGACGGGCACGATCAGGCCGTCGTCCAGGGCGACGGCCACGCCGATGTGGATTCGGTGGTGGCGCAGCAGTCGGGTGTCCGCCCAGGAGGAGTTGACCGCAGGGTGCGTGGTGAGCGCATGCGCGCAGGCTTTGATGAGCAGGTCGGTGAGGCTGACTCGCGTTCCGGTGTCCGCCAGGTCGGTGTTGACCTGGTTGCGGAACGCCATCAGGGCGTCGGCATCCACGGTGCGGGTGAGGGAGAAATGCGGGGCTTGTCGGGCGCTCTGGACGAGGCGTTGCGCGGTAAGTCGCCGCACGCGGGTCAGCGGAACTTCCTCGTCGTCCGGACCTACGGCCGGTGGGGGTGCCGGGCTGGGAGGCGCGGTGGGTGGCGGCTGCTGTGGCACGGCGGGCTGGGGCTGGGCTTGGTGCCCCCGGCGTGTGACGGCTCCTTCGATGTCGGCGCGCACGATGCGCCCGCCGGGGCCGCTGCCGGGGAGGGTGGCGAGATCCACGTCGTGGTCGCGGGCGAGCCGGCGGGCCAGGGGGGATGCCCGCAGCTTCGGGACTGCCGGTTCGGGCGGCCGCACTGCTACGGGCGGGGAGGCCTGCGACGATGGCCGTTCGGCCGTATCCACGGCAGGCTCGACGGTGTCCACAGTGGCCACTGGTTCGGGTGGCGTGTCGGCGGTGGAGCCGATGACGGCGATGGGGGTGCCGATGGGGACGGTGACGCCTTCGTCGATCAGGATTCGGGTGAGGGTGCCGTCGTCGTAGGCTTCCAGTTCCATGGTGGCCTTGTCGGTTTCGATCTCGGCGAGCACGTCACCTCGCCGCACCGGGTCGCCTTCGTGCTTGCGCCACTGGGCCAGCACGCCTTGTTCCATGGTGTCGGACAGGCGGGGCATCAGCACTTCGGGCATGGCGGTCCTCCTAGCCGGCGAAGCGGGTGGCGTCGAGGGTGTCCCGGATGACCCGGGTCAGCGCGGCGGCATCGGGTAGCGCGGCCAGTTCCAGCGGTTTGGCGTAGGGCAGCGGGACTTCGGCGGCCGCGACCCGGCGCACCGGCGCGTCCAGGTAGTCGAAAGCGCCTTCACCGATGGTGGCGGCGATCTCGGCGCCGATGCCGTAGGACAGCCAGTCGTCCTCCAGCACCACCGCCCGGCTGGTCTTGCGGACCGAAGCGCACACGGTGTCCCGGTCCAGCGGGCGCAGGCTGCGCAGGTCGACGACCTCGACCGAGATCCCCTCCTCGTCCAGCCTGCGGGCCACATCCAAGGCGACCACGGTGGCGCGGGAATAGGCGACGACGGTGAGGTCCCGGCCCGGCTTGAGCACCGAAGCGGTGCCGATGTCCAGGGTGTGGTCACCGTCCGGGACCTCGCCGTTGGTGTTGTACAGCGCGAGGTTCTCCAGCAGGATGACCGGGTCGTCGTCGCGGATCGCGGCGGTCAGCATGCCCTTGGCGTCGGCGGGGGTGGCCGGGGCGAGCACCTTCAGGCCGGGCACGTGCGCGTACCAGACTTCGAGGTTCTGCGAATGGGTGGCGGCCAGCTGCTGTCCGCCACCGCCGGGGGTGCGGATCACCAGCGGGACCCGGACCTGGCCGCCGAACATCGAGTGCATCTTCGCGGCGTGGTTGACGATCTGGTCGATGGCCAGCAGGCTGAAGTTGATCGTCATGATCTCCACGACCGGGCGCAGGCCCAGCATCGCGGCGCCGATCGCGGCGCCGACGAAGCCCTCCTCGCAGATCGGGGTGTCCCGGACGCGGCGGGGACCGAATTCGGCGAGCAGCCCGGCGGTGATCTTGTACGAGCCTTCGAAGAGGCCGATCTCCTCGCCGATGAGCAGCACGTCCTCGTCGCGCAGCATTTCCGCGCGCAGCGTGTCGTGCAGCGCCTGCCGATAGCTGATCACCGTCACGGGGACACCACCGGGTCGCCGGGCAACCCCTGGTACGTGTTGGCGACCGCCGTGGCATAGACGTGGTCGAAGAGCGTCTCCGGGGCGGGGGCGGGGCTGCGGTCGGCAGCATCCACGGCCTCGGCGATCGCCTGCTCGACCTCGGCGTCGATCCCGGCGGCGGCCGGGGCGTCGAGGACACCGGTGTCGATCAACTGGGCGCGGAAGGCGGGCAGCGGGTCCAGGGCGCGCGCACGCTGGTTGTCCTCGTCGCTGCGATAGCGGGCCGGGTCGACCACCGAGTGCCCGCGCAGCCGGTAGCTGACCGCCTCCAACAGCATCGGCTGGTGTTCACCGCGGGCGCGATCCAATGCGGCGCGGGCTGCCTTGCGCACCGCGAGCACGTCATTGCCGTCCACCCGCTGCCCCGGAATGCGATAGGAGCACCCACGCCGGAACAACTCCGGTTCGCCCGCGGCGGCCTCGACCGTGGTGCCCATACCGAGCTGGTTGTTGACGATCACGTACACGATCGGCAGGTGCCACACGGCCGCGAGGTTGAGGCACTCGTGGAACGCCCCGATGTTGGTGGCGCCGTCGCCGAGCAGGCACATCACGGCTTCGCGGTCGGGGCCCGGCCCGTTGCGGTGGGCCAGGGCGAGTGCGGCGCCGGTGGCCGGTGGGATCTGGCCGCCGACGATGCCGTAGCCGCCGAGCAGCCGCAGCTGCGGGTCGAACAGGTGCATCGACCCGCCCCGCCCGCCGGACAGCCCGCCGGTGCGGCCGAACAGTTCGGCCATGATGCGGACGGGTTCGGCGCCACGCGCGAGCGCGTAGCCGTGCTCTCGGTAGCTGGTGAACAGGTAGTCGGTCGCGCGCAGCGCGGCCATCAGGCCGACGACGGTGGCTTCCTCACCGAGGTTGAGATGGCAGTAGCCGCCGATCTTCGCCTTGGTGTACATCTCGGCGGCCCGCTGCTCGAAGACGCGGATCGTCATCATCTGCCGGTAGTAGCCACGCAGTGTCTCGGGTTCCTCGGTGGTGCCGAGGACCGTGCCGACGACCGCGGTCGAAGACGGTTCGGCCATGCTCTCCTCCTCAACTGCCGGGGTCGGGGTCTTGCAGGACGAACCGGTCCGCCCCGGCCTGGCACTTCGGGCAGGACTGGGGGACCTGCTGGCCGCGCACCGGCTCGCCGCAGACCTGGCAGACCCATTCGGTGGCCAGTAGCGCGGCGACGTCCGCGCGGCTGACGATGCCCACCAGCCGGGTCCCCGCCAGCACGGGAACCCGGTGGATGCGCCGCTCCACCAACAAATGGCGCACCTCGTCGACGTCGGTGTCCTCGGTCACGCTGATCATCGCGGTGGACATCACCACACCGGCGGTCGCACCGGAACGGGCCAGCAGGTCGTACTCGCTGACCAGGCCGACCATCATGCCCGAGGCGTCGACCACGGGTACCCCGCTGATCCGGTGCTCGCCCAGCACGGCCGCGACCACGGCCGGTGAGGCGTCGACCGGCACGGTGACTACCGGGGTCGTCATGATCTCCTTCACCTTCACCGTGACCTCTCCCTCAGACTTCGGCCTCGACGCCGAGCAGGACGGGTGCCTCGCCTTCCGCTGTTCGTGTCTTCGATCGTGGTGCGGGCGGCTTGCGGAATGCCTGCGGCTCAGGACTGAGTTCAGGATTCGGCAAGCGCGGCCAGTCGAGGC
The DNA here is from genome assembly GCF_001899645.1 of Pseudonocardia sp. 73-21. Lineage (GTDB taxonomy): Bacteria > Actinomycetota > Actinomycetes > Mycobacteriales > Pseudonocardiaceae > Pseudonocardia. Next base: position 13,912 of record NZ_MKVV01000025.1, read on the forward strand.
ACCAGCACGAGGTAGCCACTGGTTCGGGCGGCGTTCAGCGCGGTCGTGGCGAACCGGGATGCTGTGTGTTCGCCTCGGGCGCGGAGGAGTTCGGCGTGCGCCCACCGGGCTTCGTGCCGGATGAGGGGCATGCCGTGGTGCCGCGCGGTGTCGATCAACGGCGCGGCCTCGGCGAAACGGCCCTGTTCCACCAGGACCAGGCCCAGCCGGGCGGCGGCCCAGCCGGCGAACAGTGGAGCATTCTGGGCGGTGCGCAGCGACCCGCGGAATGCCTGTTCGGCGCGTTCCAGGTCGCCGGTCGCGTGCCAGGCGACCCCCAGCCCGCGCAGCGACGCCGCGACTTCTTCCGCGTGCCCGACACGGCGTGCGATGGCCACCGCCGCCTCTGCGCTGTCCACAGCATCGGCGTGGCGTCCCAGCGCGGCCAGGGCTTCGCCGCGGTGCCACAGGCAGGCGCTGTGCACCACAGGGTGCTCCACCGCGCGAGCCCAGGCCAGGACCTCCTCGATCTCGGCCAGGCCGGCGGCGGGCTCGGCCATGAAGACGAGGGCGTGACCTCGGATCACACGCGGGTGCCACAGGCGCAGCACCTCGGTGGGGACGGCCGCCAGGTGGGCGAGGGGGTCCAGTTCGCGGGCTGCCTCGGCCGGGCGGCCGGCGACGAACCTGGCCATGCCCCGCCAGTACAGCAGGCGCGCGGCCCCGTTGGTGTCGCCGGCCTGGTCCAGAAGGTGTCGGGCTTCGTGGAAGCGCCGCCGTGCACGGCCCAAACGCGGCAGGGTCAGGTCGGTGATCGCGCCTGCGGCCAGGGCCTGGCCACGGGCCGCTGGGTCGTCGCCGGCTTCCGCGATGGCCAACTCGACCAGTTCACCACCGCCGATCACATCGCGGGATCGGGTCTCCAGAATGGCCAGCTGCGCCAGGATGCGGGACCGGTCCGGTCCGGTGGACCTGTGGGCCAGCGCGGTCTCCAGGTCAGTGCGGGCTTGGGGCAGCCGGCCGCGGCGTCGGTGGACCTCGCCCCTAACCTCCAGTAGCGCGGCTTTGACCGCGCCTTGGGCGGACAGTGAGAGTCCCGCGTCCGCCAGGTGCAGTGCGTCTTCATCGGCGATCTGGTCCAGGCGGGCGTGGGCCGCCGTGGCGAAGGCGGTGGCCGCGGCCTGCTGGTCGCCGCCGGCGGCCAGGTGGGTGGCGATCTCGGCGCCATCGGCCTCCTGCTGCTGGAGTGCCTGGGCGAGCAGGAGATGCAGCCGGGCCTGTTCGGTCCATCCCAGGGTGTCCAGGACCGCACCGCCGATGGTGCCGGTCGCGACGGTCCAGCCGTCGGTGCAGCCGTCGACCATGCCGGCCTCCACCAGGGCGTCCAGCACGTCGAGGGTGCCCCGCAGGTCCCGACCGGTGGCCAACGCGAGAACGCTCGCCGGAGCATGCCGGTCGAGCAACGTGACCAGGGCGAGCAGTTCCCGATGGCGGGGTGGCAGCGTGGCGATGCGCTCCCGAGTCACCGATCGTGCAGTGGCGGCGGCCAGGATGCGGGCCCGGTGTATGTCGGCGGGCCTGCGCAGGCGCCAGCGGCCCTGCTCGTTCGCGTCGACCAGGCCCCCGCGTCCGAGGACCGCCAACGTCTCGGCCACCGCCGCCGGGTGGCCGTGTGTGTGGTCGACGACGAGCGCGCCCAGTCGCGGGTCGGCAAACAGCCCGCCGAGCGTGGTCGCGGACAGCGGCCGAAGCAGGACCGACCGCAGCAGCGCGGGGTCCGCGCCGGACAGCGCCTGCATCAGGGTGACCCCGGCCGAGGCATCCTCGGGTCGGTACGCGGCCAGCAGGATGAGACCCGGCACCCGGCGCAGCAGCATCCGCAGCAGGGTCAGGCTGCGCTCATCCGCCCACTGCAGGTCGTCGACCACGAGCAGGCACCGCGGCCGGGCCAGTGACTCGATGACCCGGGTCGCCATCGGGACGGTGACCGCGCGCCGATCCCCCTCATCGACGTCAGCGTCGGTCGCGGCGCGCACCAGTTCACGAGCCACCGCCCACGCGTCGTAGCGGTGCGCCCGAATCACCCGCACCATGATCGCGGGTACCTCGGCCTGGGCTGCGGCCTCGGTGAGCAGCCGGGACTTGCCGATCCCGGGCGGCCCTCGAACCAGCAGCGCCCGCGGTCCCGCTCCGGAGGTGGAGGCCGTGATCTGCAGGAGCGCGTCGTCGCGGTCGAGCAACGGCAGGTGCGGCAGGCCGGCGCCGGCTTCGGGCCGGGCGCCGGCAGCCACGTGGTCGGGCCGGATCCGGTCCCGCAGGATTCGCTGCCGCAGGTCCATGGCTTCCGCTGACGGGTCGACGCCGAGCTCGTCGGCCAGGCGCCGGCCGAACGTGTCGAACGTGGTCAGGGCGGCGGCCCGGTCGCCACCGGCCGCCTGCGCGTGGGCCAGGAGCATCGCCGAGGCTTCCCGCAGGGGCTGCTGCTCGGTGGCGGCCTGCGCCCAGTCGACCGCCGACGTCGGATCGCCAGTGGCCAGGGCGGCCGTCGTCGCCCCTTCCAAGGCTTCCAGCCGGGCGCGCCACAGGTGGCGGCGATGCTCGGCCGCCCAGTCCGCGTAGGCGTCCTCGGCCAGTGGCTCGCCGTGCCACAAGGCCAGTGCCCCGCGGAACGCGGCCAGTGCCGCGATCGGATGGTGCGCCAGTTCGGCCTCGCCTCGGACCACGCCGGTCAGGAACGCCTCGACGTCCACCCAGCACCGCTCGTCGCCCACCAGTGAGTAGCCGGCCGGACCTGTTTCGACCAACGACCGGTCGCCGAGCGCCCGCCGGATCCGGCTGACCAGGATTTCCACGTTGCCCGGCGTGTCGGCCGGTGGCCGGGTCGGCCACAGCGCCTCGGCCGCGACCTCCTTGGACAGCAGCGTCCCGCGAGACAGCGCCAGCATGCGTAGCAACCGCCTGGCCAAGCGGCCTCCGAATGGCCGCAGAGGCAACTCCTGGTCGCCACGGTGTACCGCGAACCTGCCCAACAACTGGATGCTGACCTGCGGAATCGCGCGGTCCAGCACCGTGCTCACCGCCCGGCACCCCAGCAGATCGCAGGGAATTCGCAAGCATGCTCCACCACTGTGACGGTAGTTACTCAGCCGGGATCCGCGCGCGAGGCTTTGGTCCTCACTTCTCCGGATCCCGACGGATCGAGGCGAGGAGACGGACCGGCGATGGCAAACGCTCCGGCGGCACCGAACAACGCCCGCCAGACCGGGACCGGCACGTCCGGCCGGGCACCGATCACCGCGCGGACGCTGCGCACCGATGCCTGGTGGGCCTACCCGGCCTCGACGTTCACGGTGCTGCTGGCGTTCGTCCTCTACTCCACCTACGCGGCGCTGGCCAACCGCGACTACTACGCCGACCCGTACCTCTCGCCGTTCTACTCGCCCTGCCTGTCGACCAACTGCGGCGCGGTGCCGGGTTCGGCGGGTGCGCCCCACCTGGGGTGGTTCGGCAACTGGTGGATCGTCACGCCGGCGGTGCTCATCCTGATCTTCCCCTTGGGCTTCCGGCTGACCTGTTACTACTACCGCAAGGCGTACTACCGGTCGTTCTGGCTGTCGCCGCCGGCCTGCGCGGTGCCCGAGCCCCGTCACCGCTACACCGGGGAGACCCGATTCCCGCTGATCCTGCAGAACATCCACCGCTACTTCTTCTACGCCGCGGTCGCGTTCAACCTGATCCTCACCTGGGACGCGGTGATCGCGTTCGACTTCGACGGCCATATCGGGATCGGCGTGGGCAGCGTGGTGCTGGTGATCAACGCGGTGTTGCTGTGGATGTACACGCTGTCCTGTCACGCCTGCCGGCATGTGGTGGGCGGCCGGATCAACAACTTCTCCCGCCATCCGGTCCGCTACCGGTTGTGGACGTGGGTGTCGCGGATCAACCCGATCCACGGCCGGCTCGCCTGGGCGTCGCTGGTGTGGGTGGCGCTGACCGACCTGTACGTGCGGCTGGACGCGGCCGGTGTCCTGCACGATCCCCGCTTCGTCTGATGGGTTGGGAGGCGCGCCGAGCATGAGTTATCAGCTGAACCTGCGGATCTGGCGGGGCAACGCCACGGCCGGCGACATGGTGGACTACCCGGTGACCGTCGAGGAGGGCGAGGTCGTGCTCGACGCCGTGCACAGGGTCCAGGCCACCCTGGCCGGTGACCTGGCGGTGCGGTGGAACTGCAAGGCCGGTAAGTGCGGCTCGTGCAGCGCCGAGATCAACGGGCGACCGAGGCTGATGTGCATGGCCCGGCTGTCGCGACTACCCCGCGACGCCGTCACCCTCACACCGCTGCGCACCTTCCCGGTCATCCGCGACCTGGTGTGCGACGTGTCGTTCAACTACCGAAAGGCCCAGCAGGTCCCGTCCTTCACCCCGCCGACGGACCTCGCGCCCGGCGAGTACCGGATGCGGCAGGCCGACGTGGAGCGGTCGCAGGAGTTCCGCAAGTGCATCGAGTGCTGGCTGTGCCAGGACGTCTGCCACGTCATCCGCGACCACGAGGACAACAAGAACGCCTTCGCCGGCCCCCGGTTCTTCATCCGGCACGCCGAACTGGACATGCACCCGCTGGACACCCTCGACCGGCGGACCCAACTCCGGGAGGAGCACGGAATCGGCCTGTGCAACATCACCAGGTGCTGCACCGAGGTCTGCCCTGCGGACATCCACATCACCGACAACGCGATCATCCCGATGAAGGAACGCGTCGTCGATCGCCGCTACGACCCGCTGCGCCGGTTGTTCCCGAACTGGCGGCACAAGCCGCAGCCGGACGGAGGTCAGCCATGATCGCCAACAGCTTCGGGACGCGCGACCACCTTGCCGTCGGTGGAACGTCCTACGCGATCCATCGCCTGGACCGGCTGCCCGGCGTGCAGCGGCTGCCCTACGGGCTGAAGATCCTGGCCGAGAACCTGCTGCGGCACGAGGACGGCCACACCGTCACCGCCGAGCAGGTCCAGGCGCTGGCCGGATGGGACCCGACCGCCGAGCCGGCCACCGAGATCCAGTTCACCCCCGCCCGGGTGCTGATGCAGGACTTCACCGGGGTGCCGTGCATCGTCGATCTTGCCGCGATGCGCGAGGCCATGGTCGCGCTCGGCGGTGACCCGGCGGCGATCAACCCGCTGCGCCCGGTCGAACTGGTCATCGACCACTCCGTGATCGCCGACTACGTCGCCCGACCCGACGCGTTCGACCGCAATGTCGAGCTGGAATACCAACGCAACCGGGAGCGGTACCAGTTCCTGCGCTGGGGCCGGGATGCCTTTCACAACCTGCGGGTGGTGCCGCCCAAGACCGGCATCGTGCACCAGGTGAACATCGAGCACCTCGCCCGTGTGGTGTTCGCCGAGGACGGGCAGGCGTTCCCGGACACGCTGGTGGGCACCGACTCGCACACGACCATGGTCAACGGGCTGGGCGTGCTGGGCTGGGGTGTCGGCGGGATCGAGGCCGAGGCCGCGATGCTCGGGCAGCCGATGAGCATGCTGCTCCCGCAGGTGATCGGTGTGAAGCTGATCGGGAGCCTGCCGGAGGGCAGCACCGCGACCGACCTGGTGCTGACCATTGCCGAGCTGCTGCGGGCGCACGGCGTGGTCGGCACGTTCGTGGAGTTCCACGGTCCGGGTCTGGCGCAGCTGCCGCTGGCCAATCGCGCCACGATCGGCAACATGAGCCCGGAGTACGGCTGCACCTGCGCGTTGTTCCCGATCGACGCGGAAACCTTGGCCTATTTGCGGCTGACCGGCCGATCCCCGGAGCACGTGGCGCTGGTCGAGACCTACGCCAAGGAACAAGGACTGTGGCACGACCCCGATCACGAGCCCGCCTACTCGCACACCCTGGAGCTCGATCTGTGCACCGTGGTCGCGTCGATCGCCGGGCCGAAGCGCCCGCAGGACCGCATCCCACTCGACCGGGCCACTTCCGCCTTTCGAGCGGCGGTGCACGGCTACCTGCCGGCCGACCCGGTATCGGTGGGTCTGGACGAGAGTGGTGAGGAGTCGTTCCCGGCCTCCGATCCGATCGCGGTGACCGGCAACCGGGCTCGTGATCGGCCGGCCCGGCCGCGCCAGGCCAGCAGCACCGGTGGACGGCCCCGCGCACCGATCGCGGTGACCCTGGATTCCGGGCAGTCCGTCGAACTCGACCACGGCGCCGTGGTGATCGCGGCGATCACCAGCTGTACCAACACCTCCAATCCCCAGGTGATGCTCGGCGCCGCACTGCTGGCCCGCAACGCCGTCCATCGGGGGCTGCGCAGCAAACCGTGGGTGAAGACCTCGCTGGCGCCCGGCTCGAAGGTCGTCATGGACTACTTCGAGAAGGCGGAGGTGCTGCCGGCCCTGCGCGAACTCGGGTTCGACCTGGTCGGCTACGGCTGCACCACCTGCATCGGCAACTCCGGCCCGCTGCCCGAACCCGTGTCGCGCGCCATCGCCGAGGGTGACCTCGCGGTGTGCTCCGTGCTGTCGGGCAACCGCAACTTCGAGGGCCGCATCCACCCCCAAACGAAACTGAACTACCTGGCCTCCCCACCGCTGGTCATCGCCTACGCCCTCGCCGGGTCGATGGACGTCGATCTCACCCGCGACCCACTCGGTGTCGGCTCGGACGGCCGACCGGTGTTCCTGCGCGATATCTGGCCCAGCTCACACGACATCGACCAGGCCGTCGCGTCCTGCCTGCGCCCGGAGATGTTCACCCGCGACTACGCCGACGTGTTCACCGGCGACGAACGCTGGCGGTCGCTGCCGACCCCGGCCGGCGACGCCTTCGCCTGGGATCCCGCCTCGACCTACGTCCGCCGCCCGCCCTACTTCGAAGGCCTGTCCGCCGATCCCGACCTGGTGGGGGATATCGAGAACGCCCGGGTCCTGGTGTTGCTCGGGGACTCGGTCACGACCGATCACATCTCGCCCGCCGGTGCCATCAAGCGCGACTCGCCGGCCGGGGCGTACCTGCGGGAACACGGGATTCCACCAGGCGAGTTCAACTCCTACGGATCGCGGCGTGGCAACCACGAGGTGATGATCCGCGGCACCTTCGCCAACATCCGACTGCGCAACCAACTGGCTCCGGCCACCGAAGGCGGCATCACCCGGCACCTGCCCGACGGGCAGCGGATGACCATTTACGATGCCGCCCAACGCTACGCCGGCGAACACGTGCCCCTGCTGGTCATCGCCGGCAAGGAATACGGGTCCGGTTCGTCACGGGACTGGGCGGCCAAAGGCACCGCGCTACTCGGCGTCAGAGCGGTCATCGCCGCGTCCTACGAGCGCATCCACCGCGCCAACCTCATCGGCATGGGCGTGCTGCCCCTGCAATTCCCACCCGGTCAGAACGCCACCACGCTCGGCCTGACCGGCGAGGAGACCTTCACCCTTCGCGGCCTGACCGGCGGCGCGCGCGTACCCGACCGAGTGCGGATCACCGCCACCACGGCGGACGGCGACACCCGCGAATTCGACGCCGACGTCCGTATCGACACCCTCACCGAAGCGGACTACTACCGCCATGGAGGGATTCTGCCCTATGTGCTCCGCCGAATCGCCGCACGCTGACGGGCGACCCGCCCACGATGCCGCCGCGACGTTGCTGCGTTCGGCGCACACCACCCACCGAACCCGGCACCAGCGGCCGACGCTGGCGCGCCATCGCTGATCCCTACTGTCCCCCGTGCCCAGTGGCGGCGGCGGGCTCGGTCTGGACGGCTGAATGGCCGAGTTCACGCTGGTGGTCCCCGATGCGCGTCAGCTGATCCCGCTGCCCGACGGGCTGGACCCGGTCATCGCGGTGCCGCTGACCGACGCCGCCCTTACTCCCTACCATGCGGTACGCCGCTCGTGGCCGAAGCTGACGCCTGGCGCCACGGCCGTCGTGATCGGCGTCGGCGGCCCGGGGCATCTGGCGGTACAGATCCTCAATGCCACCACTGCGGCGCGGGCTATCGCCGTGGACACGAGGCGCGAAGCGCTCGCCTTGGCCGAGCAATCCGGCGCTGACTTCGCCTTACTGGGGAAGCGATCACGCCGCGCAGGACATTCGTACGGCCACCGGGGGACGACACGGTGCGGACGTCGTTCTCGACTGCGTGGGGAACGACACGACCCTGGCGCTGGGCGCGTCCGCCGCGCGCACCCTCGGCGATCTCACCCCTCATCGGCCTCGGCGGTGGCACGCTGCCGATATCGTTCTTCGCGGTGCCCTACGAGTTGTCCGTGCAGACAACCTATGGGGGGAGCCGGCCGGAACTGATCGAAGTCCTCGACCTCGCCTCCCGAGGACTGCTGCACGCCACCTGACGACATTCACCCTCGACCGGACGATGGACGCCTACCGGATGGTGGAGGCCGGCGAGCTGACCGGCCGCGCCGTCGTCGTACCGACGACCACCTGACGACCCCGGGGGGAACGTGGCGCATGGGGAGCACGATCCACCACCTTCAACCCACCGGCCGGCGAACTCAACCGGCCGACGCACGCGCGGCCACAGCCGCGGTGAAGTCGTCGCGGGCGTGTTCCAGTACATCCAGCGACACGATCTCGCGGGGGAACAGCAACGCCAGCGTCCAGTCCGCGACCACCCGCAGCCGCCGGTTCCACGACGGCAGCTTCAGCAGGTGGTAGGTGCGGTGCGCCAACCATGCCGGAAATCCCTGCAACCGCAGGCCGTAGATCTGCGCGACACCCCGATACAGGCCGAGGCTGGCGACCGACCCGGCGTAGGCGTGCCGATAGACCGCCGGTCGCGTCCGGCGCAGGGTGGCGACGAGGTTGTCGGCCAGCACCGTGGCCTGCCGGACCGCATGCTGGGCGCTGGGCGGGCACAACATGCCCGGGCCACGGGTCACGTCGGGCACGGCGGCGCAGTCACCCAGTGCCCACGCGTCCGCAGTGTCCACGACGGACAGATACTCGGTGGTGACCACGCAGCCGCGGTCATCCCGCGGCAGATCGCTCTGCTTGAGCAGCGGATGTGGTGCCACACCCGCGGTCCACACCAGCGTTCCCGCGTCGAACTCGGTTCCGTCATCGAGCACCACGTGGCCATCGAGGACGGATCGCAACCGGGTGGCCAGCCGGACCTCGATTCCCCGGCGCCGCAACAGATCCACCGTGTAACGGCCCATCCGGTCGCCAACCTCGGGAAGGATCTTCCCGGCCGCCTCGACCAGGACCCAGCGCAGTTGCGTCGGGTCGATCTCCGGGTAGTGCGCACAAGCGTCGCGGGTCATGTCCTCCAGTTCGGCCAATGCCTCCACGCCGGCGTAGCCGCCGCCGACGAACACGAACGTCAACGCCGCCCGCCGCCGGGCCGGCGAGGTGGTCGAGGAGGCGGCATCGAGTTGGGCAAGCACGTGGTTGCGCAGGTGGATCGCCTCGCCGATGGTCTTGAACCCGATGCCGACCTCGGCCAGGCCCGGCACCGGCAATACACGGGAAATCGATCCCGGCGCCAGCACCAGCACGTCGTAGGCCAGCGGTTCCGGCTCGTCGATGTCGGAGACCAGATAGGCGGTGCGACGCGAGTGGTCGACCGAGACCACCGCCCTGGTGATCACCCGGACCCCGGGCAGGACCTGCCGCAGCGGCACGACCACGTGGCGTGGTTCGAGGTTGCCGGCAGCCGCTTCGGCCAGCAACGGCTGATAGGTCAGGTAGGAACGCGGGTCGACCACGGTGACCGTGGCCTCACCAGGCCGCAGCCGACGCCGCAGCCGCAGCGCCACGTGCATGCCGGCAAGCCCGCCACCGACGATCAGGATTCGGGGCGCCCCACGCGCTGTGGTCGTCATCCGTCCCACCTCTCCCGAATATTCACTAGCTTCATTGTAAATATTAGGTAGGTCGGGCGGTGCGCGCGCCAGGGTCCTTGGTCACAGCCGCGTCCCGACGCCACGCCCGGATGACGGCGATCGCGGCCAGCGAGAGGAACAGCAGGATCGCGACCTCGTCGAGGACGCCGCCGGTCTGCCAGGCCAGGGTGCTGTCCGCCGCGTCGCCCCCGAGCAGTCGCAGCGCCAGTGACGCGTGCAGCAGTCCCAGCGGCAGGTAGAAGACCGGGTGGAAGCCGAACCGCACCCGCAGCACCGCCGGCACGATGACCGGGGCGTGTGCGAAGACCATGGAGAACGCGAAGCCCAGGAACACCGCGTGCAGCATGGCATCATAGGCCCGCCCGTCGCCCGGACGGCCGACCGCGAGCCACAGCACCCCGGCGACCGCGAGCCACAGGTAGCCTGCGGCCAAGCCGATCGCCATGTACCGGGTCACGCCGCGCATGCGGATGGTGCGGCGCGCGATGTCGTGGGTGGCCAGCCACCCGGCCAGGCCGAGCAGGCCCGCGCCAGCCACCCGCACCCCGGCCGATCCGGTGAACCGCCCTGGGTCCGGGAGAGGCTCCTGATCTAACAAGGAGACTGGAGCCATGTC
>NZ_MKVV01000026.1 GCF_001899645.1 Pseudonocardia sp. 73-21
TCCTCCCAGCCCCGACCGTCCCGGCCAGGACCGACACGACCGGCTTTTTCAGGAGCGTCCTAGGCGGCCTGCAGCGCAGCGCAACGTCCTCGGCCTGGACCGCCCACCGACGTCGCGGGTCATATGTCCCGGTCCTCGTCCACGCCGGCTGTCAACTCCGGTTGAACCCTGACCCGGCTGGTCCGCGTGGGTTCGAGGGCTTGTCGCAACACTCCTGATCATGAGGGGTGTGCAGATGGTTCGACGTGGACGCAAGCGGCAGCTGGACGTGGAAGCCCGGTACTGGGCCCTGTTGGCGAACGGGATCGGCACCGTCGAGGCGTGCCGCACTCTCGGGATCGGACGCAAGACCGGCTACCGGTCGCCGACCCTCGCCAACAGGGAACGGGCGACCACAAGTCGGACCACTGCCGGCCACTCTGTCGACCACACCTCGACACCGACGATTGGTTCCGGACGCCGCCCGAAGGCCGGCGCCACGGACGGAAGGTGATCACCAATGACTGACCGGACCCGATCTGTGCCGCCGGGCCCATCAGGACGTCGCCGACTACATCGGCATCCCACGCACGACGCACGGCCAACGGCAGCGCCGCACCATCAGTCTTTGGGCCTGCCGGGCCGGCCGGTATCTGCTCTACGCGGACGACAGGCTCCGCGCCTGGTCCAGCGCGCTCCTCTACGGCTCGGCGGCAGCGGTGTCGCGCGCCAGTCTCGGCTGTCAACCGAGCGGCCGATCCGCATGAAGCTGGTGGCCTCAGCAGACGTGCCCGACCGACTCCTGAGCATCGACGACGTCGCCCAGATGCTCCAGATCCCCGTCCAGAGCATCTACAAGCAGCGGTCGGTGGGCACGTTCTGCCCGGCCTACAGGATCGGACGACACCTTCGCTGGCGGCGCGGGGAGCTGCTGAGCTGGCTCGAGTCGAGGAAGGACCCGGTCTGATGCCGAGGCTTGAACAGCGACGACCGTCGGTGCGGCGGACCTGAACTTGATCACGCTGCGACCAGTGCTGAAGTGGATCACAGGAATAAACCAGGAATCGATCACCTGGATCGAGATCATCAGCGGCATCACCGCTGGTAGAGCTCCTCCGACTGGATTCGAACCAGTAACCACTCGATTAACAGTCGAGTGCTCTGCCGTTGAGCTACGGAGGACCGTACGTGCTGCGGGCTGCCCCGCCGACGTGGAGAACTTTAGCGCACCGCCGCACCCCCGTTCGGGCGGGGGCCGCCTGCCCGTGGCGCGGGCGGGCGGCGGCTCGGGCAGGATGGCCCGACGGGCACGAGGGGCTGGGAGGCCACGATGTTGAAGTTCCTGGTGGGAGCAGCCGTCGGCTACGTGCTGGGGGCGAAGGCCGGGCACGAGCGCTACGAGCAGCTCAAGCGCACCTACCAGCGCGTCTCCGACCACCCCGCGGTGCAGGGGGCCGCCGGGGTCGTGCGGGCACGCGTCGAGGAGAAGGTGACGGGCGGCAGCAACGGCCACGCGCGCTGAGCGCGACCGGCCGTTTCCTGCGCGACGTCGCGCCCGACGAGAAGGCCGCGGGCACCGGCTACCCCTTCGACCTGCCGGCCGTCGACGGGCTGCGGCAAGTGGCTGACGCTCGGGCCGGGGGTCACGCGGGTCGAGGTCGTTCGGCTTCTCCACCCGATCGACGGAATCCGCGCTCGGGTCGGCTCTGACGCTCGGCCGGGCGCCGGGCCGGGAACGCAGTTCGTTCTTCCTGCGGGCCGAGTCGTACTACAACGTGGCCACGGAGATCGAGCGCCTCGACAAGGCCGGCGGCCCGCCGCTGCTGCCCGCGTACGGAGGCATGTCCCGCACGAGCGCTCCCACGGCGAGTCGTTCCTCGACCTGCTCACCCACCGCTTCCGGCCGCACGGCCTCTACCTGCTCGACGAGCCGGAGGCCGCGCTCTCGACCCGCGGTGGCACGGCCGCGATCGTGCGCATCCAGGACCTCGTGGACCGGGGTGCGCAGTTCCTGATCGCCACCCGCTCCCCCGTCCCGCTGGCCGTCCCGAACGCCCGGATCATGGCGATCGCGGCCGACGGCACGCTCGACCCGGTGCCCTACGACGACGCCCTCCCGTACGCGCCACCCGCCGCTTCCTCGCCGACCCGGCCGCCGCCGTCCGCGCACTGCTGTCGTAGGTCTGGGCCCGGCGACGCCCGGGCGCCTCGCGCAGCTCCGTGGGGTGCTCCACCGCCTTGCGCACCGTCGGCACGGCGCCGGCCAGCAGCAACGGCACCCTGGGCCCGCTACGCCGAGCTGTTCGACCCCGACCCGGATTCCGACCGGATGACCACCGCCGCCTGAGGTCAGCCTTACACATGCAGAAGTCTGCATGTATGGTGGCGGCGTGAGCGACGCACACGGGCACGGCCACGGGGGTCACGGCCACGGCCACGGCATGACGGCCGACACCGACCGGCGCTGGCTGGGCATCGCGCTGGCACTGATCCTCGGGTTCATGGCCGTCGAGGTGGTCGTCGGCATCGCCGCGCAGTCGCTGGCCCTGATCTCCGACGCCGCCCACATGCTCACCGACGCCGCCTCGATCGTGCTGGCCCTGATCGCGATGCGGCTGGCCGCGCGGCCCGCCCGGGGCTCCTACACGTTCGGGCTCAAGCGCACCGAGATCCTCTCGGCCCAGGCCAACGGCCTCACGCTGCTGCTGCTCGCGGCCTGGCTCACCTACGAGGCGGTCAGGCGGCTGATCGACCCGCCGGAGGTCGAGGGCGGGCTCGTGCTCGTCACGGCGCTGGTGGGGATCGTGGTCAACGTGGCCGCGGCCTGGGCCATCAGCCACGCCAACCGTTCCAGCCTCAACGTCGAGGGCGCGTTCCAGCACATCCTCAACGACCTCTACAGCTTCATCGCCACCGCCGTGGCCGGTGCCGTCGTGCTGCTCACCGGGTTCGCCCGCGCCGACGCCATCGCGTCGCTGATCGTGGTCGGGCTGATGGTCAAGGCGGGCGTGGGCCTCGTGCGCCAGTCGGGGCGGATCTTCCTGGAGGCCTCCCCCGCCGGCATCGACCCGGACGTCGTGGGTGACCGCCTGGTCTCGTTCGGGCAGGTGGACGAGGTGCACGACCTGCACGTCTGGGAGATCACCTCCGGCGAGGTGGCCCTCTCCGCCCACGTGCTCGTCGAGCGGGGCGCCGACTGCCACTCCCTGCGCCGCGACCTCGAGCTCGCGCTGGCCGGCGACTACGGCATCACCCACACCACGCTGCAGGTCGACCACGCGGCCACGCACGCCGCGCCCGTCCCGGTGGACGTCACGGTGCTACCGATGGCTCCCGGCCACTGCAGGCAGAGCCACGGCCCGGTGCACCGCGAGGAGCCGCACGCGCACTAGCGAGCCCCCGCCCGGGAGGGGAGGGGGCTCGCGGGGTGCGCAGGTCAGGCCGGCAGGTCGGCCATGGCGTGGTCCGGGACGGCGTGGTCCGGGACGTGGACCTCGACGTCGGGGTGGATGTCGGCGTCGGTGTGGACGTCGACGCCGTGGCCGAAGTCGTCGTGGTTGAACGAGTGGTCGATGCTGTGGTCGCTCGAGTCGTTGCCCGAGTTGTTCACGGAGTTGTCGGTGTTCGTGTTGCCGGAGTCGTGGACCGAGTTGTCGGAGTTGTCGACCGTCGTGTCGCCGCCCGAGCCGAACGCGCCGCCGGCACCGACGTGGACGTCGCCGCCGACCGTCGTGGTGGTGGCGTCGCCGGACCCGAACGCCGTGGTGTTGTGGTCGCCGGTCACGGCCTGGTTGTGGTCGCCGACCACGTTGCCGTCGCCCTTGACGTTGCCGTCGCCGACCTGGTTGTTGTCGCCCGTGGTGATCGGCGAGTTGCTGACGTCGCCGCTCACCGCGACGGCGCCGTCACCGGAGGCGGTCGCGGAGTGGTTGTCGATGTCCTGGTCGAAGTTGCCGCCGTGGGTGTCGATCTGCTGGTTCACCGAGTTGTCGACCGTGGTGTCGCGGTCGTCGATGTAGTTGTTGGTGACGTAGTTGTTCAGGTACTGCGCGGCGGCCTCGTGGGACGCGGCGGGCGTCGCGTAGTCGTGGTGGACGGGCGGGGGCGGGGCCGAGTAGCCGATGCTGTTGTGGCCCGTGTCGTAGCTGCGGCTGAAGTCGGCGTGCTGGCTGTCGTCCTCCGCGAGGATCAGGGCGTCGTGGATGTCGGCGGGGCTGACCCCGTCGAGGCCGGCGTCGTGCAAGGTGCCCTGCGGGTCCTGGGCGAAGTCCTGACGCAGCTCGTCGTTGCCGAGCAGGTTCTTGATGAAGTCGAGAAGAGTCATGGTCATCAGCTCCGGGGTTCGGGGGCCGGCGTGTTCCGGCGATGGGGAAAATCTAGGGATCTCCCCAGGTCAGCGGACTCCCCGCGACGGCCTCCTCCCCCTGGTCGCTCCGGCAGGCTCTCCTTACCGGACGGCAACCGCGTGCAGCAGCACCGCGTGGTCGGGGTGCAGCAGCGGCGGCGCGAGCCCCACCCGGGTGAGCACACTGCCCGGGAGCTCGACGCCCTTCTCCAGCCACGGGGTCTGCGCCCGCGCCGACGACGGGACCTCGCCGCGGGCCTGCACGCGGTAGGTCCGGGCGGGGTCGAGGCCGGGCAGCAGCAGCCGTGGCGGGATCACGTCGACGGTGGACGCGAGCCGCACGTAGGCGTAGATCCCCTGGTCTGCACCCACGACGCCGTGCAGCAGTGCCCCCTCCCCGGGATCGTCGACGCGCACCGTCCGGCCGGAGTGCAGCACCCCGCGCAGCTCCTTGTAGAGCGCGGCCCACTCGCGCAGCCGGTCCAGCTCGTCGTCGGAGCAGGTGGTGATGTCCCACTCGATGCCCGCGTGTCCGAACAGCGAGCTGACCAGCCGGAACGACAGGGCGCTGGCGCGACCGGTGGTGTGGGAGACCGGCGCGCCGACGTGCCCGCCGACCAGCTCCGGCGGCAGGAGCAGGCCCGTCCAGCGCTGGATGGCCTGGCGTTCCACGGGATCCGTGCAGTCCGAGGCCCAGATCCGGTCGGTACGCGCGAGCGTCGCGAGGTCCGAGCGTCCGCCCCCGGACGCGCAGGACTCGATCTCCAGGTCGGGGTGGCGGGCCCGCAGCTCGTCCCACAGCCGGTGCAGCGCCTCGGTCTGCACGTGGGCGCCCGGACGGCCGTCGTGGACGGGTTCGGACAGGTCGCGGTTGTGGTCCCACTTGATCGCGTCCAGCGCGTACTCGGTGCACAGCGTGTCGATCTGCCCGAGGACGTGGGCGTAGGCGCCGGGGTTGGCCAGGTCGATGACGTACTGGTGGCGCGCCGTGCGCGGGAGCCGGCCGGGGGCGGCGAGCACCCAGTCCGGGTGGGCGCGGGCCACCTCGGAGTCCAGCGAGATCATCTCGGGCTCGAACCACAGCCCGAACTGCATGCCGAGGCCCCGCACGTGGTCCGCGAGGGGGTGCAGACCGTCCGGCCACACGTCCGGGTCGACGACCCAGTCCCCCAGTCCGCTGGTGTCGTCGCGGCGGCCGAGGAACCAGCCGTCGTCCAGCACGTAGCGCTCGACGCCCAGCGCGGCCGCGCGGTCGGCGAGCGCGGTGAGCCGGGCGAGGTCGTGGTCGAAGTAGACGGCCTCCCACACGTTGAGCGTCAGCGGCCGCGGCGACGACGGGTGGCCCGGCCGCGCACGGACGTGCTCGTGCAGCCGCGCCGAGAGCCCGTCGAGGCCCTCGTCGGACCAGGCCGCGAGCAGCGTCGGCGCGGTGTAGGCCTCGCCCGGGGCGAGCACGATCTCACCGGGCTCGACGAGCTCGCCGCCGCCCAGCACGGCGAAGCCCTCGGGCACCCGCTCGACGAGGTGCACGGAGTTGCCGCCGCACGCGACGTGCACGCCCCACACCTCGCCGTGGCCGAACCCGAACCCGGGGGTGCCCGCCACGAGCAGCGGTGTGGCGTCGTGTCCGGGTCGGCCCCGCCAGGACTCCCGCGCACGGATTCCGACATGCACCTGTGACCTCTGCGGTGAGTGCTCCCGGCACCACCGGCCGGTGAGGTCCAGCAGCTCCCCCGCGCGGGAGGGAACGGGCAGCACCGGGGTGAGGCCCGCGAGTACATATTCCTCCCCTCCCCGGTTACTCAACGTGACATCGGTCGTCAGGACCCCGGACGGTTCGAGCACCAGCGCCAGGTCCAGCCCCAGGCCCGCCTCGGCGTCGCGGGCCGCGACCCGGACCGTTGTCGGCGTGACGTCGTGGGAGGCGACCGACCAGCGCGGATAGGGCACGCGCCCCTGTCCACGGACCGCGGCGCGGCCGGGCCAGCCGTCGGCGGCACCCGGGAGCACCGTCAGGGGCCAGGGAGCGTCGACGGTGCCGGGCGGGACGCCGGGCTCCAGCGCCGCGACGACTGCGGGGAGTGACGTGTCCGGAAGATCCACATCGGCCCCCCAGTGCAGGATCCGGGGCAGTCCCGGGCCGCTCAGATCGAGCAGGACGGCGGTGCCGCCAGCCCGCAGGACGGCCGTCTCGATGTTGGAACTTGTTGGCATGTGCTCGGCTCCCCTGTTGGACGTTGTTGGAAAGTATTGACTCTTTCGGGGTCGTGCGCCATCGTTCCTTCACCTCGCGGTCACACCCGCACAGCACATCCTGACTTGATCTCCAATGGAGGCGACATGTCCCGACCCTCGACCGAGGCCCAGTACCTGGCCGGGCTCACCCCCGCGTCGGTGGCGGCTACCCGCCTGGGGCGCCGTTCGCTGCTCAAGAGCGCCGTCGCGGGCGCCGGGCTCCTCGGGGCCACCGGCCTCCTGGCGGCCTGCGGGTCGGGCGGGGGCAGCGCCGGCGCCGCCGATGTGGCCAACGCGAGCGGCGCGCTGTCGTTCGGGTCCAACCAGTCCGACGCCACGCCGAAGGCGGCGTACGAGGCGCTGGTGAAGGGCTTCAACGACCCGGCCATCCAGATCACCACGAACACGGTCGACCACAACACGTTCCAGGAGAACATCAACAACTACCTGCAGGGTCAGCCCGACGACGTGTTCACGTGGTTCGCCGGCTACCGCATGCAGTTCTTCGCCCAGCAGGGCCTCGCCGGCGACATCTCCGACGTCTGGTCGGGCATCCAGGGCGACTCCGACGCCCTGAAGAAGGCCTCCACCGCCGCCGACGGCAAGCAGTACTTCGTGCCGTTCGACTACTACCCCTGGGCGGTCTACTACCGGCCCAGCGTCTTCGCGGCCAAGGGCTACCAGGTGCCCAAGACCCTCGACGAGTACGTCGCGCTCGGCGCCCAGATGCAGAAGGACGGCCTCACCCCGATCGCCTTCGGCGACAAGGACGGCTGGCCCGCGATGGGCACGTTCGACCAGCTCAACCTGCGGATCAACGGCTACCAGTTCCACGTCGACCTGATGGCCGGCAAGGAGGCGTGGGACTCGGCGAAGGTCAAGACCGTGTTCGACACCTGGAAGCGCATCCTGCCGCTGCACCAGGCCGACTCGCTGGGTCGCACCTGGCAGGAGGCCGCGCAGAGCCTGCAGCAGAAGAAGTCGGGCACCTACGTGCTGGGCATGTTCCTCGGCCAGCAGTTCACGAAGGGCGCCGACCAGGACGACCTGGACTTCTTCACCTTCCCCGAGATCGACTCGAACATCGGCACCACCGCCGTCGAGGCTCCCATCGACGGCTTCATGATGGCGGCGCGGCCGAAGAACGAGGCCGCGGCCAAGAAGTTCCTGTCCTACCTGGCCACGCCGCAGGCCCAGGGCATCTACGTCAAGTCCGACCCCACCGTCGTCGCCGCGAACTCGGGCGCCGACACCTCGGGCTACACGAAGCTGCAGAAGAAGGCCGTGGAGTTCGTGGCGGGCGCCAAGGAGATCTCGCAGTTCATGGACCGCGACACGCGCCCCGACTTCGCCTCCACCGTCATGATCCCGGCGATCCAGTCGTTCATCAAGAACCCCAACGACATCGACGGCCTGACGAAGAGCATCGAGAGCCAGAAGAAGACCATCTTCACCAGCTGACGGGGCCGGGACAATGACCGCACAATCCGAGATCGCGCCTGCCCGCGCCGCCGATCCCCCACCTGACAAGCCCCGGCGCGCCCGCAACCAGAAGGTGCACAAGCTGACCCGCACGGACCTCATCGTCGTGTCGGTGATGGTGGCGGTGCCGACGCTGCTCGTGCTCGTGCTCGTCTGGTTCCCGGCCGTCGCCACCGTCGCGCTGTCGTTCACGAACTGGAACGGCATCGGTGCGCTGAGCAGCATCAAGGCCATCGGCGCCGACAACTACACCAACGTGGCCACGAACTACCCGCCGTTCTGGCCGGCGCTGCAGCACAACCTGCTGTGGCTCGCCGTGCTGTTCGTCGTGGCCACGCCGTTCGGGATGTTCCTGGCCGTGCTGCTGGACAAGGAGATCAAGGGCAGCCGCGTCTACCAGACGGCGTTCTACCTGCCGGTGATCATGAGCCTCGCCCTCGTCGGCTTCGTCTGGCAGCTGATCTACTCCCGCGACCAGGGCATCCTGAACGCGGTGCTCGGCACGCAGATCGACTGGTACGGCGACTCCAGCATCAACCTGTGGGCAGCTCTGGTGGCCGCCAGCTGGAAGCACGTCGGCTACATCATGCTTCTGTACCTGGCGGGTCTGAAGGCGGTGGACCCGTCGCTGCGCGAGGCCGCCATGATCGACGGCGCGAACGAGCGGCAGGCGTTCTTCCGGGTGATCTTCCCGGTGATGCGGCCGATCAACATCATCGTCCTGGTGATCACGGTGATCGAGGCGCTGCGCGCGTTCGACCTGGTCTACGTCATCAACAAGGGCCGCAACGGCCTGGAGACGATCGCCACGCTCGTCACCCAGAACGTGGTGGGTGAAGCGAGCCGCGTCGGCTTCGGCTCCGCCATGGCGACGATCATGCTGGTCATCAGCTCGATCTTCGTGGCGATCTACCTGACCATCGTGATGCGAGAGGAGAGGCAGAAGTGACGGATCTGGCTGTCAGACCGGCCCGGGTGTGGCCGAAACCGCCCCGCATCGTCCTGCACGCCTTCCTCGTGATCGTGTCACTCGGGTGGATCTTCCCCATCGCGTGGGCCATCTACAACTCGTTCCGCGACTACTCCTACACCGCCCAGAACGGCTACGTGTCGTTCGGCGGGTTCACCATCAAGAACTACCTGAACGCCTGGACGCAGGGCGACTTCGGGATCCACTTCTGGAACTCGCTCGTCATCACCGCCCCGGCCGTGATCGTCACGCTGTTCCTGGCCTGCTGCGTGGGGTTCGTGCTCTCGCGCTTCTCGTTCAGGTTCAACCTCTCGTTGCTGGCGATCTTCCTGGCCGCGAACCTGCTGCCGCCGCAGTCGCTGCTCATCCCGGTCTACCGGATGTTCCGGTCGACCGAGCTGCCGTTCTGGCTCAGCGACTCGGGCTCGCTGCTGAACTCGCCCATCGGCGTCATCCTGATGAACATCGCCTTCCAGCTCGGCTTCTGCACGTTCGTGCTGAGCAACTACATGAAGACGATCCCGAACGAGATCTACGAGTCGGCGCGGGTCGACGGCGCGAGCGTCACGCGCCAGTTCTTCCAGCTCACGCTGCCGCTGTGCCGGCCGCCGCTGGCCGCGCTGGCGACGCTGCAGGTCACGTGGGTCTACAACGAGTTCTTCTGGGCCGTCGTGCTGATCCAGCGCGGTGACAAGCTCCCGATCACGAGCTCGCTGGGCAACCTGCAGGGTCAGTTCTTCACCGACTACAACCTGCTCTCGGCCGGGTCGGTGCTGGTCATGCTGCCCGTTCTGATCATCTTCTTCGCGCTGCAGAAGCAGTTCGTCTCCGGTCTGACGTTGGGAGCGACCAAGGGATGAGCCATCGCCCTTCCATGACACTGCCGTTCGATGGCATCGCCCTCGGCTGCGACTACAACCCCGAGCAGTGGCCGCGCTCGGTGTGGCCCGAGGACATCGCACTCATGCAGGAGGCCGGCGTCGGCTTCGTGACGCTCGGCGTCTTCTCCTGGGCGAAGCTGGCGCCGACCCCCGACACCTGGGACTTCGGCTGGTTCGACGAGATCGTCGGTCTGCTCCACGAGGGCGGCATCGCGATCGACATGGCGACGGCCACGGCGGCACCCCCGCCGTGGCTGACCGCCGCCCACCCCGAGATCCTCACCGTCGACGCGGCCGGGCACACGCTCTGGCCGGGCAGCCGCCAGTCGTGGTGCCCGAGCTCGCCGGTCTTCCGGACCTACGCGCTCGAGCTCGTCCGGACGATGGCGCAGCGCTACGGCGACCACCCGGCCGTGCGGCTCTGGCACGTGTCCAACGAGCTGGGCTGCCACAACGGCCGGTGCTGGTGCGACGTCAGCGCGGCGGCGTTCCGGGTGTGGCTCTCCGACCGGTACGGCGACATCGAGAAGCTCAACGACGCCTGGGGCACCGCCTTCTGGAGCCAGCACTACACGTCGTTCGAGGAGGTGCTGCCGCCGCGGATCACGCCGGCGGTGCCCAACCCGACGCACGAGCTGGACTTCGCCCGCTTCTCCTCCGACGAGCTGCTCGACTACCACCGCGCCGAGCGCGACGTGCTGCGCGACGTCTCACCCGACGTGCCCATCACCACGAACTTCATGGTCAGCTCCCACCAGTCCGAACAGGACTACTTCGCGTGGGCGCCGGACATGGACGTCGTCAGCCAGGACCACTACCTCGACCACCGGCTCCCGCACATCCACGCGGAGCAGGCGTTCACCGACGACCTCACCCGGGGCGTCGCGGGAGGGGAGCCGTGGCTGCTGATGGAGTCGGCCACCTCGGCGGTGAACTGGCAGCCCGTCAACCTGGCGAAGCGGCCCGGTGAGCTGCTGCTCGACTCGCTGCAGCACGTCGCCCGCGGGGCCGACGGCGTCGCGTTCTTCCAGTGGCGCGCCTCGCGGGCCGGCGGGGAGAAGTTCCACTCCGCGCTCGTCCCCCACGCGGGCCGGGACTCGGTGAAGTTCCGCGAGGTCGTGGAGCTGGGCGCGGCGCTGAAGAAGATCGGTGACGTGGCCGGCAGCCGCGTGCGGGCCGACGTCGCGGTGCTGTGGGACTGGAACGCCTGGTGGGCCTGCGATCTGGGCAGCCACCCCAGCGGCGAGCTGCACTACATCGACGCCGTGCACCGCTGGCACTCCGCGGTCACCGACCTGGGTGCGACGGCCGACGTCGTGCACCCGGAGTCGGACCTGTCCGGCTACAAGCTGGTGGTCGTCCCGACGCTGTACCTGGTCTCCGACGCCGTGGCCCCCGCGCTGCAGGCCGTCGCCGACCGCGGGGGGCACGTGCTCGTCACGTACTTCTCCGGGATCGTCGACGAGGCCGACCACATCCGCCTCGGCGGCTACCCGGGAGCGTTCCGGGAGCTGCTGGGAGTGCGGTCGGAGGAGTTCGCGCCGCTGGCCCCGGGCGCGGGTGTGACGCTCGACGACGGGTCGCACGCCGATCTGTGGACGGAGCTGCTCACCACCACCGACGCGTCCGTCGTCGCCTCCTACGCCGACGGCCCGCTGCCCGGCACGCCGGCGATCACCCGCAACGGGACGGCCTGGTACGTGGCCACCCGGCTCGACGAGCAGGCCACCGCGGCACTCGCCGAGCGGATCGCGACCGAGGCGGGCGTGACGCGCGCGGGCTCTCCCGGCGTCGAGGTCGTACGCCGCGGGGAGTACCTGTTCGTGCTCAACCGGACGAACGCCGACGTGGCGGTGCCCGCCACCGGTACCGAGCTGCTGTCCGGGACCAGCTGTAACGGTACGGTCACGGTAGTCGCAGGTGCCGCGGCTGTGGTGCAGGAAGGGACCTGATGCTCGCCCGCCAACGCCAGGAGCTGATCCTCGACGAGGTGCGCACCACCGGCGGTGCGCGGGTCTCCGAGCTCGTCGAGCGCCTCGGCGTGTCCGACATGACCGTGCGTCGCGACATCGACGTACTGGCCGCCCGTGGCCTCGTCACGCGGGTGCACGGCGGGGCCACGGTCGCCGGCAGCAGCGTCGACGAGCCCGGGTTCGTCGCCAAGTTGGGGCTGCACACGGCGGCGAAACAGGCCATTGCGGCGGCGGCGGCCAACCTCATCGAGCCGGGGGCGTCGGTGGCGCTGTCGGCGGGCACCACCACGCACGCCGTCGCGAGTGCGCTGCTCGGGGTGCCGCGGCTGACCGTCGTCACCAACTCGCTGCGGGTGGCCGAGGTGCTGCACGAGTCGGGCCGCGACGACCTCTCGGTGATCCTCACCGGCGGTGAGCGCACGCCGTCGGACGCGCTGGTGGGGCCGATCGCCGTGGCCGCGCTGCGCCGGCTGCACGTGGACTGGCTGCTCATGGGGGTGCACGGGATGGACGCCGAGGCCGGCTTCACCACCCCGAACCTCGTGGAGGCCGAGACGAACAGGGCCCTCGTGGCCAGTGCCCGGCGGGTCGCCGTCGTGGCCGACAACTCGAAGTGGGGGGTGGTGGGGTTGAGCACGATCGCGACCCTGGGCGAGGTGGACGTCGTCGTCAGCGACGACCAGCTGGAGCCCGATGCGCGCAAGGTCCTGGAGAGCAGCTGCGGACGGGTGGTGCTGGCGGCGTGACCACGATGCGCGGCTCCGCCGCCCGTGCGCGGATAACAGTGTTCCCACCCGGATTTACGCGCACGACCGAAGGGACCGGCACGTGAACGTCCGGCGCACACAGGCCCGCATGGCCGACGGCCGCGAGCTCTTCTACTTCGACGACGTCACCACCGACCGCGAGGTGCTGCCCGACACCCGCGACCTGCCCGTCGTCGAGCACGCGTCCACCATGCGCTTCGACGTGCTCACCGGCGAGTGGGTCACCATCGCCGCGCACCGGCAGAACCGCACCTACCTCCCGCCCGCCGACCACTGCCCGCTCGACCCCACCCGCCCCGGCCACGAGCCCACGGAGATCCCGGCCGCCGACTACGACGTGGTGGTGTTCGAGAACCGCTTCCCCTCGTTCGCGCGGACCACCGCCGACGTCGAGCCGAACGTCGACGGCAACCCGCTGTGGCCGCAGCGCCCGGCCAACGGGCGCTGCGAGGTCGTCTGCTTCACCAGCGACCACAACGCGTCGTTCGGCTCGCTGCCCGTGTCGCGGGTGCGCACCGTCATCGAGGCGTGGGCCGACCGCACCGCCGAGCTCTCGGCCATGCCCGGCATCGAGCAGGTGTTCCCGTTCGAGAACCGCGGCCAGGAGATCGGGGTGACGCTGCAGCACCCGCACGGCCAGATCTACGGCTACCCCTTCGTCACCCCGCGCACGGCGTCGTTGATCACCAGGGCGGGCGCACACCGCCAGCGCACCGGCCGCGACCTCATGGGCGACGTGCTCGACGCCGAGCGCAAGGCCGGCACCCGCGTCGTCATCGACGGGGAGCACTGGACCGCGTTCGTGCCGGCCGCGGCCCGCTGGCCGGTGGAGGCCCACCTCGTGCCGCACCGGGCGGTACCCGACATGACCGCCCTGGACGACGCCGAGCGCGACGAGCTGGCCGTGGTCTACCGCGAGCTGCTGCAGCGCCTCGAGCACTACTTCGGCGAGCCGTCGGAGCTGCCCTACATCGCCGGCTGGCACCAGGCACCCGTCCACACCGGACGCGACCTCACCCGCCTGCACCTGCAGCTGTTCTCCCTGCGCCGGGCGCCCGGGAAGCTCAAGTACCTGGCGGGGTCGGAGTCGGGCATGGCGGCGTGGGTCAACGACGCGGCGCCGGAGCAGATCGCGGAGAGGCTGCGAGGCGCTGTATGACCCGGCGGACCACCGCCCCACCGGTCGAGGAGCACGGGGCATGACGGGTTTCCGGAACCTGTTCGACCGCGAACCGGACGGCCGCTGGGCCGCTCCGGGGCGCGTCAACCTGATCGGCGAGCACGTCGACTACGCCGAGGGCCTCTGCCTCCCGTTCGCGATCGCGGAGCGCACGGTGGTGGAGGTGGGCGCCCGCACGGACGGCCGCGTCCGGCTGCAGAGCGCGGCCGAGGGCGAGGGCTGGGAGGGCGCGCTCGACGCGATCGGCCCGGGCTCGCCCGCGGGCTGGGCCGGCTACGCCGCCGGGGTGCTGTGGGCGCTGCGCGAGGCCGGGCACTCGGTCGGCGGGATCGACCTGCTGGTCAGCGAGACCGTGCCGCTGGGGGCGGGCCTGTCGTCCTCGGCGGCGCTGGAGTGCGCGACGGCGCTGGCCGTCAACGACCTGTTCGGCCTGGCGCTCGACCGCCGCGAGCTGGCGGCCGCCTGCATCCGCGCCGAGAACGACGTGGTGGGCGCGTCGACGGGCGGGATGGACCAGGCCGCGTCGCTGCTGTCCACCGCCGGGCACGCGCTGCTGCTCGACACCCGCGATGGCTCCACACGCCAGGTCCCCTTCGCCCCCGCCGACGACGGCCTGCGCGTGCTGGTGATCGACACCCGCGTCCGGCACCACCTGGCCGACGGGCAGTACGGCGAGCGCCGGGCCGCGGTGGAGAAGGCGGCGGCGACGCTCGGGCTGCACAGCCTGCGCGACGCCACGCTGCGCGACCTGGACGCCCTCGACGGCGAGCCGCTGCGCCGGGCGCGGCACGTCGTCACGGAGATCGCGCGGGTCCGCGAGGCGGTCGCACTGCTCGACGACGGCCGCCTGCAGGACATCGGCCCGCTGCTCGACGCGTCGCACACGTCGCTGGCGAAGGACTTCGAGGTCTCCTGCCGCGAGCTGGACCTGGCCTGTGAGACCGCCCGCGCCTCGGGCGCGTTCGGGGCGCGGATGGTCGGGGGTGGCTTCGGCGGCTCGGCGATAGCGCTGGTCCCGGTGAGCCGGGTGGACGACGTGGCGACGAGCGTCCGCGACGCCTTCACGGCGGAGGGCCTGAGGCAGCCCGAGATCCGGAGAGCGGACCCGTCAGAGGGCGCCCACCGCCTCTGACCACCCCGCGAGTCGGCGGTTCCAAGCCCGCGAGTCGGCAGTTTTCGGTGCGCGAGTCGGCAGTTTCAGCGCGCGCTCGACGACGCACGGACGCCGCTCGTCCGCGAGCAGGTGCCCCCACGGGCGGGTCGGGTCGCCGTCGGGCGTGATCAGGGAGGCGGGGACGATGTGCGGCGGCGCGGGCTGGGCGCGGCGCCGGGCTCCGATCTCGATCACCCGGCCATGATGGGCAACTCACGCGCGACCCGGCCACCCGGTTGTCTAGGGTCGCCCGGTGCCCGTCACCGCCGATGATGTCCTCGCCGCCGTCGCCTCCGCCGTCACCGCCCTGCGCGCCGGCGCCGACCGCGACTGGTGGGCCCCCGCGGGTGACCTCGAGTGGAGCTGCTGGGAGACAGTCGAGCACATCGCCGACGACCTGGTCTTCTACGGCGCCCAGCTCGGCGCGCCCGGCTACCGGACCTATCTGCCCCTGGAGGCTGCGGCGCGCACTCCCGGCGGTGAGGAGAACGCCATCCGCTCGGATCCCGCCGCCGGGCCGGAGGGTCTGTTCGCGGTGCTGACGGCGTCGGGAGCCCTGCTCGCCGCGATCGTGCAGGTGACCCCGCCCGGCGTCACCGGCCACCACGCCTTCGGACGCGCCGACGCGGAGGCCTCCGCCGCGATGGGCGTGCTCGAGACGCTGGTGCACACCCACGACGTGGCGCAGGGCCTGCGCGTGCCGTTCGACCCGGACCCCGGCCTCTGTGCGCGGGTGCTGGCGCGGTTGTTCCGTGACGTCGGGCCGGCCGCCGACCCGTGGACGACGCTGCTCTGGGCGTGCGGGCGGATCGCGCTGCCCGACCGGCCGCGCCGGGCCGACGGCTGGCGCTGGGACAACGCCCCTCGCGACCCGCGCCCGGCCCAGCGGATCGGGCTCGTCACGCTCGTCGTCCCCGACTACGACGCGGCGATCGCCTTCTACGTCGACGCGCTGGGGTTCGCGCTCGTCGACGACACGGCGCTGGGCGACGGGAAGCGGTGGGTGGTGGTCGCACCGCCGGGTGGCACCGGGGCGTCGTTGCTCCTCGCGCAGGCCGCCGGACCCGAGCAGGAGGCCCGCATCGGCGACCAGACCGGCGGTCGCGTGGCCCTGTTCCTGTCCACGTCGGACTTCGCGGCCGACCACGCCCGCATGCTCGCCGCGGACGTCACGTTCCTGGAGGAGCCGCGCCACGAGCCCTACGGATCGGTGGCGGTGTTCGCCGATCCCTTCGGCAACCGGTGGGACCTCGTCGAGCACCGGATCGCCTGATGTACGTGCCCGCGCACTTCGCCGCCGACGACATCAGCGAGTTGCTCGCCCGACCGCAGGCCGCCGACCTGGTGACGATGACCGAGGACGGCCTGGTCGCGACGTTCCTGCCGTTCCTCCACGACGGCGGTTCCCTGCTCGGGCACGTCGCCCGCAACAACGACCACTGGTCGCGGCCCGTCATCGGGGAGGCGATGGTGATCGTCCACGGCCCCGACGCGTACGTCTCGCCCGGCTTCTACCCGTCGAAGGCCGAGCACGGCCGCGTGGTGCCGACGTGGAACTACCTGACCGCCCACGTCTACGGGGAGTTGCGCATCCACGACGACGTCGAGTGGCTGGACGCGTTGGTGCGACGGTTGACCGACCTGCACGAGGCGGCCGAGCCGACGCCGTGGTCGGTGGACGACGCCCCGCCCGCGTTCGTGGCCGGACAGCTGCGCGCGATCGTCGGGGTGGAGCTCGTGATCTCCCGCATCGAGGCGAAGCTCAAGATGAGCCAGAACCGGCCGGCCGCGGACGTGGACGGGGTGGTCGCGGGCCTGGAGGCGCGGGGGGACCACGTCGCCGCCGCTGCGGTGCGGGCTGCGAACTAACGTGGGCCCGCGTGAGCGATCTCGACTCCCCCGTCCCGCGGTTCCACCTGGCCGTACCGGTCGACGACCTCGACGCGGCCCGCCGCTTCTACGGTGACGTGCTCGGCCTGGAGCAGGGCCGCAGCAGCGACATCTGGGTGGACTGGAACCTGCACGGCCACCAA
This sequence comes from Pseudonocardia sp. 73-21, assembly GCF_001899645.1. Classification (GTDB taxonomy): domain Bacteria; phylum Actinomycetota; class Actinomycetes; order Mycobacteriales; family Pseudonocardiaceae; genus Pseudonocardia. The sequence continues at coordinate 16,999 of NZ_MKVV01000026.1, forward strand.
CTGGTCACGCACCTGGCGCCCGGCCGGCCCGAGCAGGTCCACAACCCGGTCGACGGCCACGACGTGCCGGTGCCGCACTTCGGCCTGATCCTGACCGTCCCCCGGTTCCAGGAGCTGGCCGGGCGGCTGCGCGCGGC
>NZ_MKVV01000027.1:0-119782 GCF_001899645.1 Pseudonocardia sp. 73-21
TCACCACGGACGTGCGGATGACGATGCTGAGGTCCACCGAGCCGGTGAGCGACAGGTAGCCCAGCGCGCCGGAGTAGACGCCGCGCGGGCCGGCCTCGAGCTCGTCGATGATCTGCATGGTGCGGATCTTCGGGGCGCCGGTCATCGAGCCGCCCGGGAACGCCGCGCGGATGCAGTCCACCGCGGTGACGTCGTCGCGCAGCTGCGCCCGCACCGTGCTGACGAGCTGGTGCACCGTCGCGTACGTCTCGACGTCGAAGATCCTGGGCACCTCGACCGACCCGGGCTTCGCGCAGATGCTCAGGTCGTTGCGCACCAGGTCGACGATCATGAGGTTCTCGGCGCGGTCCTTCTCGCTCCGCGAGAGGTCCTCGACCAGCGCCTGGTCCTCCTCGGGGGTGGCGCCGCGCGGCCGGGTGCCCTTGATCGGCTTCGACTCGACGGCGCCCTCGGCGGAGACGGACAGGAACCGCTCCGGCGAGGTGCTGAGCACCGACAGGTCGCCCATCTTCAGGTACGACGCGAACGGCGCGGGGCTCTCGCGGCGCAGGAACCGGTAGGCCTGCCAGGGGTCGAGGGTGCCCTTGCCGGTGACCATGTTGGTCAGGCAGACCTCGTAGGTCTCGCCGGCGTGGATCGCCCGCTGGCAGTCCTCGATCAGCTCCAGGTAGCGGTTGCGGTCGTGGCGCAGCTTCAGCTCGCCGATCTCCGAGCTGATCTCGGCGGCGCCACGGTCGTCGTCCGCGTCGGCGGGCAGGTTCGCCAGCCGCTCCCAGGTGGCGTGCATCCACTCGTGGGACGGCATGTCGTCGCCGTCCTCGGCCAGCGCGAGCAGGTGCACCGTGCCGGTGGCGTGGTCCACGACCATGGCGCGGTCGGCGAAGATCATCGCGGCGTCGGGGTCGTTGGAGCGGTGGGCCCGGTCGCCGCCGCACTCGGCCTTGAGCTCGTAGCCGAGGTAGCCGACCCAGCCCAGCGCGAACGAGAACGGCAGGTCCGGGACGGTGACGTCGAGCGAGCGCAGGTCGGCGTCGAGCCAGTCGTAGAAGCCGCTCCGCACGACGCTCGTGCCCGAGGCGGCGCTGTCTTGCGCCTCCGCGGGACCGAGCACGTCGGCGCCGGTCAGCGCGATCTCGCCCGTCCACACGTCGGCCTTCGCGACGCGGGCCAGCGGGCCCGACGCGTCGCCGAGGATGGAGAAGCGGCCGAGGGTGGGGTCCTGCTTGCTGCTGTCGAGCCAGAAGGAGTGCTCGGCGTCGCCGAACAGCTCGCGGAACGCGGTCTCGACCGGCAGCACGACCTCGCGGCTCTCGGCCAGCACGGTCAGCCGGCGGAACGGCGCGACCTGGCGGTCGCGGACGGGGATGGCCGGGGCGGTGGCGCCGGCCTCGCGCGGGTGCTCGGCGCGCCAGGCCCGGGTGAGCTCGGCGAAGTTGCGCAGCAGCTCCATGCCTTGCTCGGTCTGGATCGACTCGGGGTGGAACTGCACGCCCCACGCCGGGCGGGTGCGGTGCCGCACGCCCATCACGAGGCCGCTCTCGGTGCGCGCCGTGACCTCCAGGTCGGCGGGCACCTTCGTGACCGTCAGCGAGTGGTAGCGGACGACCCGCAGGGGGTTGGGCAGGCCGGCGAACAGGTCGGCGTCGTCGTGCAGCACGTCGGACTCACGGCCGTGGTACGGCTCGGGGGCGAGGTCCACCTCGCCGCCCCACATCAACGACAGGCCCTGGTGGCCGAGGCACACGCCGAGCAGCGGAATGGGGGAATGGAGCACGGCCTCGCGGCTGAAACCGAAATCGGCCTCCCGTCCCGGATGCCCGGGCCCGGGGGAGACCACGACATTGTCGAATGCGTTCAGATCCTCGACGGTCCAGCCGGGTTCGTCGTTGTGCACGACGGTCGGCTCGCACCCGTTGATCTCGGCCAGATAGTGGGCGAGGTTGTAGGTGAAGGAGTCGTAGTTGTCGATGATCAGCGTTCGCATGCCGTCCCTTCCAGGGAGCTCGGTGAAACGGTCGAGCACCGCCGGGGCCCGGGAGGTGATGGGTCGCGAGGCGGGGAGCAAACCTCGTGACCTGTACGGGAGCGGTCCGGGCGCGGTCCTGCGGGCTCTACACGGTCGCCTCACTAACCCCGGTGGCGACGCCTGCCTCAGCATGGCCGTCGCTCATCACGCAGGTCCTCCCGTCGGCGGTGACGGGCAGGAGAAGGCGGTGGAACGGCGTCACCGTATCGTGGTTGGATCAGTGCGCGCGACGGGGTCCCTTCTGTTCCCGGTTCGGTGGGGGTTCATTCTTCTCCCACGCCAGGGGCGGAAATTGACCGGACAACTTCCAGGGAGCGCAGGCATGGTCGAGGACGTTCTCGTCTGGGACGGATCGGGCCTGCGGCCCGCCGATGCGGGCACGGACCTGCTGGTCGCCGACTCCTGGCTCGTGGACGACGGCGCGATCGCCGGGCTGGGGCACCACCGGGACCGCTTCGTCACGGCGTGTCGCGCCGCGGGCGTGTCCGCCGGCGCGTTCTTCGACGCCGTCCCGGCCCACCTGCCGACGCACGGGCGGCTGTTCCCCCGCGTCGAGCTCGGGGCGGGGGCCGAGCTGCGGCTGCGGGTCCGGCCCGCGCCCCCGACCGGCACCGAGGTCGTGCTCGCCCCGCACCCCGGGCCCGACCCGCGCGTCGCCCCGCGCACCAAGGGGCCCGACCTCGTGATGCTGGGCGGCGTGCGGGCGCGGGCGGCGGAGCTGGGTGCGGGGGAGGCCGTGCTCTGCACCGCCGACGGCACGCTGCTGGAGGGTGCCTACAGCGCGGTCGTCTGGTGGCGGGGCGATGTGCTGTGCGTTCCGGCCGCTGACCTGCCGGTTCTCGACAGCGTGACGCGCCGGAGGATCGTCGACGAGGCCGCCCGCCGAGGGGTCGAGGTGCGGCGCGAGCGGGTCGTCCCGGCCGACCTCGACGGCCTGGAGACCTGGTCGCTCAGCGCCCTGCACGGCATCCGGGCCGTCACCGGCTGGCGGGGCTGCGCGGTGACAGCCGGAGCGGTCGAGCGGGCGGAGACGTGGCGCGGCTACCTGGCCGCCGAGCTCACGTCCGTCTGAGGTTGCCTCAGGCGTCCGCCTTTTCGACGACCGGTGTCGCCGACGTCGCCCGGAGGTCGCGGCGGAACGTCTCGGGCGCCTTCCAGACCGACACCATCGTGATCAGTGCTCCGACCATCACGTAGCCGGCGACGAGCGGCCAGCGCGTGCCGCCCGGTCCGGCCAGCGCCGTCGCGATGAACGGGGTGAGCCCGCCCGCCAGGATCGACGCGATCTCGCGGCCCGCCGCGGCCCCCGTGTAGCGGCGGTCGGCGGGGAACAGTTCCGCGAAGAACGCGGGCTGGATCGCGTTGATGGCATTGTGCCCGACGTTCAGGACGAGGACGTATCCGAGTGTGATCAGCAGGAACGACCCCGACTGCAGCATTCCGAAGAACGGGAACGCCATCACGAACACCACCGCGGCGCCGAAGAAGTAGACGGGCCGGCGCCCGACGCGGTCGGAGATGGTGGCGAACACCCCGTGGGCCACGAACGCGAGCACCGACGCGATGAGGATCGCGGTGTTGAGGACGCTCTTGTCGATCCCGAGCGCCGTGCTGCCGTAGGACAGCGCGAACACGGTCAGCAGGAAGTAGGGCAGCGCCTCGGCGAAGCGCAGACCGATGATCAGCAGCAGGTTGCGCCGGTCGTCGACGAAGGTGGCACGGATGGTGCCGCGCTGCTTCACGGCCGGCCGCACCGGGGCGACGGCGTCGGTGAACACCGGGCTCTCGTGCAGCGTGCGCCGCATCCAGAACGTCACGACGAGGATCACGGCCGAGAGCAGGAACGGCACCCGCCAGCCCCAGCTGAGCAGCTGGTCCTGCGGCAGCGTGTAGACCCAGGCGAAGACGCCGGTGATGAGGATCTGCGCGGAGAAGTCGCCGGTGTTGGGCCAGGCGCTGAAGAACCCGCGCCGCTCCGGGGGCGCCGACTCCAGCACGATGATCATCGAGCCGCCCCACTCGCCGCCGACCGCGAAGCCCTGCACGAGGCGCAGGAGCACGAGCAGCAGCGGGGCGAACACGCCGATCGTCGCGGCGCCGGGCAGCAGCCCGATGAGGATCGTCGACAGGCCCATCACGGTGAGCGTGATGAGCAGCGTCGACTTGCGGCCGGCGAGGTCGCCGCGGCGGCCGAAGAACAGCCCGCCGAGCGGCCGCGCGAGGAAGCCGACGGCGAACGTGCCGAACGCGGCGATTGTGGCCACGTTTACGGTTAACCGTCAACGGTCAACGTTGACCGTCGACCGGGCGGGCCCTAGGCTGGTGTCACCGAGCAAGGGAGTCCCGATGATCGTCACCCCGGTCCGTCAGCCGCCGCTCGGCGAGCAGCTGCTCGGCCAGCTGCGGGCACTGATCGTGCGGGGCGAGCTCGCCGAGGGCACGCACCTGGTCGAGGGCTGGATGGCCGAGCGGTTCGGCGTCAGCCGCGGCCCGGTCCGGGATGCGTTGAAGCAGCTGGAGATCGAGGGCCTGGTCGAGACGCGCAAGCGCGGCGTCTCGGTCCGGGGGCTCACCGACACCGACATCGTCGAGCTCTACGCCGTGCGCGGCGCGCTCGAGACGTTGGCGGTGCGCGAGGTGATCGCGCGGGCGGCGGAGGCCGACTGGGCGCCGCTCGACGACGCCGTCGCCGTGATGCGCGAGGCGGCCGCCGCGGCCGACCCGGTCCGGTTCGGCGCCGCCGACCTCGACTTCCACAGCGGCTTCTACGCGATCGCGGCCAACCGCAGGCTCGCGTCCACGTGGGCGCTGCACCGGCCGCTGTTCGCCGCGATGCTGGCGGTGACCAACACCGACCGCGACCTCGCCCCCGTCGCCCAGGACCACGCCGACCTGTCGGCGGTGGTCCGCTCCGGGGAGGTGGAGCCGGCGCTGGCCGCGCTGGCCGTGCACCTCGACGGCTCCTGCTCGCGCATGCGGGCCTTCATGGCCACCCGCTCGGCCGCCTGAATCCTCCGACCCGACGATGCGAGGCCCCACCGTGCCCGAAGTGCTCTCCGCCGTCCCCACCCTCTTCGACGACGCCGGCGAGGTCGACCTCGCCGCCACCGCCGCCCACCACGCCTGGCTGCACGGCCGCGTCGACGGCGTGTTCGTCGCCGGCACCACCGGCGAGTTCCCGGCGCTGGACCGCACCGAGCGCCGCGCCCTCGCGTCGGCCGCGCTGGACGTCTTCGGCCCCGAGCACGTCGTCGTGCACGTCGGCGCCGCCAGCACCCGCGACACGATGGCCCTGACCCGCGACGCCGTGGCCCTGGGCGTGCGCCGCCTCGCCGTGCTCACGCCGTACTACCTGCCCGCCGACGTCGACGCGGTCACGCGGCACTTCGCGGCGACGACGGCCGCGGCCGGCCCCGCGGCGGTGTACGGGTACCTGTTCACCGAGCGCAGCGGCGTCACCGTCACGCCGTCGGAGTTCGGGCGGATCGCGGCCGAGACCGGGCTGGCCGGGGCCAAGCTCTCCGGGGCCGCCAACGACCGCGTGGGGGAGTACATCGAGGCCCTGCCCGCCGGTGGGCGGTTGTGGTCGGGCGCCGACACCACGCTCGCCGCGGTGGTACGGGCCGGCGGCGCGGGCATCGTGTCCGGGCTGTCGGCGGCGTTCCCGGAACCGTTCATGGCGCTGGCTGCCGCCGGGGACGCCGGTGACGCGGAGGCCGAGCGGGAGGCCCAGGCGCAGGCCGACGCCGTGCTCGCCGCGCTGCGGGGATCGGTGGAGGGCATCAAGTACGCGCTGGCGCTGCTCGGCCACGGCAACGGCGCGCTGCGCATGACCTCGCCCGCCGTCCCGGACCCGGAGGCGATCGCCCGGCTCGTGCCGGCCGCGGTGTCGTGAAGCGCGAGTTCCTCACCCTGGACGACCCGCGCTGGACGCAGTGCCACGCCGGCACCGTCGCGGCGGTGGACGACCGGCCCGTCGCCGCCTGGTTCGCCGGCACCCGGGAGGGCACGCCGGACAACCGGATCGTCGTCTGGCGCGACGGCTCGACCCACGTGCTCGACACCGGCCGCGACGTCGCCCACTGGAACCCCGTGCTGGCCCCCGGCCCGGCCGACGACCTGTGGCTGTTCCTGAAGGTGGGCCCGCGCATCTCGGAGTGGACCACGCTCGTCACGCACTCCGACGACGGCGGCGTCACGTGGGACCGGGCGCGCGAGCTCGTGCCCGGCGACGCGTCCGGCGGGCGGGGCCCGGTGAGGAACCCGCCGCTCGTGACGCCCGGCGGCCTGTGGCTCGCGCCCGGATCCGTGGAGCGGTGGGGCGGGCCGGTCCGGTGGGACCCGTTCGTCGACGTCTCCTCCGACGGCGGCACCACCTGGCTGCGCGCGCCGATCCCCGTCGACCACGCCGCGCTGACCGGCGCCGGACACATCCAACCGACGCTCTGGTGGGGCCGCGCTGGTGCTCGACGCCGGCGACGGGGAGGCCGGGTCGGGCCTCCGGCCGGGGACGGCGGCGTCGTCACCGACGGCGTCGGCGAGTACTCCTACCCGTCCGCGGTCCTGGACGGAGATCTTCTTCTCGTGACCTACACCTGGCAGCGTCGTGGCATCGTGCTCGTGACGCTGCCGATCACCGATCTGGAGGACGCACAGTGACGATGTCCGGGACGTACGCCCTGCCCGCCACCCGTCCCGAGCCGACGGCGCCGCCGCGCACCGCGTACATGGTCGCGAGCGGCGACCTGCGCCCCGCGGCCAACGCCGCCGGCTGGCCCGCGCAGGAGGCGCTGGAGAAGGCGGTCAGCTCCGCGTTCGCGGACCTGGGCTGGACGGTGGTCAAGGCCCACGACACGTTCATCGCGAGCCAGCGTCAGGGCCTGGAGGTGTTCGCCACCATCCCGCCGGACGCGCCGCTGATCGTCGCGGAGGCCGTGTGGCAGTACAGCCACCACGTGCTCGCCGGGCTGCGCACCCACCGCGGCCCGATCCTGACCGTCGCCAACTTCGACGGCACCTGGCCCGGCCTGGTCGGGCTGCTCGGCCTCAACGCGGGCCTGACCAAGATGGGGCGGGAGTACTCCACGATCTGGTCGGTGGACTTCACCGACCGCTACTTCCTCGACGCCCTGGCGACATGGGTGGCCGGGGAGCCGATCGTCCACGACGCGTCGCACGTGCGCCCGCTGCCGTCGCTCGCGGCGTCGCCCGAGAAGGAGCTGGGCGTCGCGCTGGCCGAGCAGCTGCTCACCGAGAAGGCCATCGTCGGCGTGTTCGACGAGGGCTGCATGGGCATGTACAACGCGATCATCGACGACGAGCTGCTCAACCCGCTCGGCATCTACAAGGAACGGCTGTCGCAGAGCGCGCTGTTCGCCGAGATGCGGCGCGTCTCCGACGACGAGGCGACGGCGACCCGGACGTGGCTCGAGGACGCCGGGATGACGTTCCGCACCGGTCCCGACGACGCCACCGAGCTCACCGACGGCCAACTCCACGAGCAGATGAAGATGTACGTGGCCGCGCTGCGGATCGCCGACGACTTCGGCCTCGACGCCGTCGGCATCCAGTACCAGCAGGGCCTCAAGGACCTCGCGCCCGCGTCCGACCTGCCGGAAGGGCTGCTCAACAACGTCGCCCGGCCGCCGGTCACCAGCCGCGACGGCTCCCGCGTGCTCTACGACGGCGTCGCGCTGCCGCACTTCAACGAGGACGACGAGGGGGTGGCCGTCGACGCGCTGGTCACCAACCGCGTCTGGACGGCGATGGGCCTGGACCCGGCCACGACGCTGCACGACGTGCGCTGGGGTGAGCAGTACGGGGACGACTTCGTCTGGGTCTACGAGATCTCCGGCTCCGTGCCGCCGTCGCACCTCACCGGCGGCTACGAGGGCGCCACCAGCTGGCGGCAGAACCCCGTCTACTTCCCGGCGGGGGGCGGCACGATCAAGGGCGTCTCGCGGCCGGGGGAGATCGTGTGGTCGCGGCTCTACATCGCCCCGAACACGAACGGCGCTGCCCGCCTGCACCTCGACATCGGGCGCGCGTCGGTCGTCGAGCTGCCGGAGGAGGAGACCGAGCGGCGCTGGGCGGCCACCAACCCGGAGTGGCCGATCGCCCACGTCGTCACGCACGGGGTGAGCCGCGACCAGTTCATGGCGCGGCACAAGGCGAACCACGTGCAGATCGTCTATGCGCCCGACCCGACGTCCGCCGACGCCGGTCTGGTCGCCAAGGCCGCCTTCTTCGACCGGCTCGGCGTCGCCGTGCACCTGTGCGGGGACGTGCGGGTGTGAGCGCCTCCGGCGCCCGCACGACCTTTCTCGGCGTCGACGTGGGCACGGGGAGCACGAAGGGCGTGCTGGTCGACGGTTCCGGCACGGTGCTGGCCACCGCCGTCCGTCCCCACACCGTGTCGCGGCCGCACCCGGGCCACGTCGAGATGGACGCGGACGTCTGGTGGGACGAGTTCGTCTCGATCACCCGGGAGCTCGGGGCCGAGGGTGTCTCGGCCGTCGGGGTCAGCGGGATGGGGCCGTGCGTCGCGCTCGCGAACTCCTGTGACGAGCCGGTCCGTCCCGCCATCCTCTACGGCGTCGACACCCGCGCCACCGAGCAGATCGCGCGCCTGACCACCGAGCTCGGCCGCGACGACGTGCTGGAACGCTGCGGCAGCCTGCTCTCCACGCAGGCCGTCGGGCCGAAGATCGCGTGGGTGGCCGAGCACGAGCCGGAGGTGGCCGCGCGCGCCCGGCGGCTCTACATGCCCGCGTCGTTCCTCGCGCAGCGGCTGACCGGTGCCTACGTGCTCGACCACCACTCCGCCAGCCAGTCGGTGCCGCTCTACGACTCGGTCGCGCAGGCCTGGTACCGGCCGTGGTGTGACCTCGTGGCGCCGGGCATCGAGCTGCCCGAGCTGCGCTGGCCCGGGGACGTGGCCGGGCCGGTCACCGCCGAGGCGGCGGCGGCCACCGGCCTGCCAGTCGGCGTCCCGGTGATCACCGGGACGATCGACGCCTGGACGGAGTCGATCAGCGTCGGCGCCACCGGCGTCGGCGACCTCATGCTCATGTACGGCACCACGATGTTCCTCGTGGCCACCACGGCGCAGCGCCTGCTGGTGCCGGAGCTGTGGAGCACCGTCGGCGCGTTCCCCGGCACCCGCAACCTGGCGGGCGGCATGGCCACCTCGGGCGCGGTCACCGAATGGCTGCGCACGCTGGTGGGTTCACCCGAGCACGCGGAGCTCCAGGCGGAGGCCGAGGCGTCCGGCACCGGAGCGCGGGGGCTGCTGATGCTGCCCTACTTCGCCGGCGAGCGGACCCCGATCGCCGACCCCGACGCCCGCGGCGTCGTCGCGGGCCTCACGGTCTCCCACACCCGCGGCGACCTCTACCGCGCCGCCCTGGAGGCCACCGCGTTCGGCGTGCGGCACAACGTCGAGGCCATGCGCGACGCCGGGGCCGGGGTGCACCGGGTGGTGGCGGTCGGCGGGGGCACGACGTCGGCCCTGTGGCCGCAGATCGTCACCGACGTCACGGGCCTGGAGCAGCACATCCCGACCGTGACGATCGGCGCGAGCTACGGCGCCGCCCACCTCGCCGCCCGAGCGGTGGGGGAGGCGGACATCGCGGCGTGGAACCCGGTGCGCGAGGTCCGCACGCCGGACCCGGCGGTCACGGCCCGTTACGACGAGCTGTTCGACCTCTACACGCAGCTCCACCCGGCCACCCGCGACATCGTGCACGCGCTGGCCCGCACGCAGGTGTGAGCCCGCCGGGCCACCCCGACCGCGTCGCCGACATCCCGCCGTCGACGTCGAGGGTGGCGCCGTGCACCATCGCGGCGTCGTCGGAGGCGAGGAAGAGCACGCCCCTCGCGATGTCGTCGGGCCGCACCACGACGCCCGCCGGGGTGCTGGCCGTCATCGCGTCGAGCACCGCCCGGCTGTCCTCGTTGCCCGGGGTCAGGGTCGCGCCCGGGGCCACGGTGTTCACCCGCACGCCGCGCGGCCCGTACTCCGCGGCCCAGCTGCGGGTGAGCTGCTCGTCGGCGGCCTTGGTGGCGGAGTACATCGCCGCGAACGGGATGCCCACCCGCGCCATCCACGAGCCGACGGTGATGATCACGCCGTCGCCGCGGGCGGCCATGGCGGGGGCCAACGCGGCGACCAGCACGTGCGGGGCGCGGACGTTGACCGCGAGCATGGCGTCGAGGTCGTCGTCGGCCAGGTCCTCGGTGCGCGTGGCGGGGTAGATGCCCGCGTTGTTCACGAGGATGTCGACGCGACCGCCCAGCACGTCGGTCGCCGCGGCGGCGAACCCCCGGATCCCGGCGTAGGACCCGGCCAGGTCGGAGACGACGACGTCGGCCCGGCCGCCGGCCTCGCGGATCTCCTTGACGACGGCGTCGCCGCGCGCGGCGTCCCGGCCGGTGACGACGACGTGGGCGCCCTCGGCGGCCAGGGTGCGGGCGACGGCGGCGCCGATGCCGCTGGTGGAGCCGGTGACGATCGCGGTGCGTCCGGTGAGGCGTGGTGTGGTCATGGTCCCAGTCCTACGGGCCGGTCCCGGTGCGGACCAGGGCACGCCAGGACCACCCACGTGGCGACCCGCGTCCCTACGATCGGGGCATGGCACGAGACCGGGTCGCCCTGGGCGCCTTCCTGCTATCCCGCCGTGACGGGCTGACTGCCCGCGATCCTCGGCCGTCCGATGGAGCCGGGCAGCTCGTTCGTGCGCTACCTGTTCCTGGACCCGCTGGCGCGGGGAACGGATCGTCAACCGGGAGGTGTTCGCGGCCGCCGCGGTGGCCGCACTGCGCCGCGAGTCGGGCCGGCGTCCCCACGACCGCCGCCTCGTCGCCCTGATCGCCGGGCTGCGCGCCGCCGACCCGGACGTCGGCCGCTGGTGGGACGACCACACCGTCCGCGACTACGCGTCGGTGGCCAAGCGCATCGACCATCCCACCGCCGGCGCGCTGTCGTTCGACATCGAGATCGTCGCCGCCCCCCACGCCTCCGACCAGCGGCTCGTCGTCTACACCGCGCAACCGGACTCGGACACGGCGCGCATGCTGCCGCTGCTGTCGAGCTGGTCGGCTACAGGGTCTCCAGCTCGTCCGGCGTCGGGGTCGGCGGTCGGGTAGCAGCCGGCGCGTCGAGGTAGAACAGCGCCGTCGAGGCGATGTCGTCGTGCAGGGGCAGGTAGCGGTGCCCGGCCCGCCACCCCAGCGCCTGGACGTCCACGCGCAGGGCCGAGGCGAACCGGATCGGGTCGGCCACGTGCCAGCGGTACATGCCGAAGCGCTGCTGGCTCTCGTAGAGCCCGTCCGGCGTGATGATCTGGTGCAGCCCGAGGTGCGGGGTCGTGTAAGCGGTGTAGCCCTGCCCGGGCACGTCGAAGTTCCAGGCGCCGCCGAAGTAGTCCTCGGTGCCGGTGCCGCAGATCGTGGGGAACTCCCCGTCGCCGTCGAGGTAGTACTTCATCTCGCCCTCACCCCACCACCCCCGCGAGTTGACGCCCCACGCGAGGTAGGTGCCGACGTACTGGCCGGCGCCGGTCACGCCGTCGACCAGTGTGTGCAGAGCCTGCACGACGGGGTTCGACCGGCGCCACTGCGCGTGCAGGTAGCCGCTCGCGGCCTCGTCGGTGCCGGAGTCGTAGGTGACCTGGAAGTAGACGACGGCCGGTGCGTCGGCGAGGTTCTCGACCGTCAGCCGGGCGGAGCGGCGGAACGGCATCGGCCAGTAGCTGTTGAAGCCGCCGTGCGGGTTCACCGCGATCATCGACGAGCTGACCTGCGCGAACCTGCCCCAGCCCTGCCCGAAGAAGTCCCCGACCGGTACCTCGATCGCGGGCTGCCGCGCGCCGTCCCAGAACGCGCGCAGCAGCAGCGAGCGCCAGTGGTTCGTGTGGGTGGTCATCCAGATGTGGGTGATCCGCCCCGGACCCTCGACGTCGGCCAGGTCGATCGTGCCGTTGGCGGGGATCTCGATGCTCGGGGAGATCTTCCAGCCCGGTCCCAGCTCGCGCCCCGGGCCGGACCCGGTGCCCTCGGTGGCCCGGCCGCCCTGCCCGGGCGCCCCGGTCGGGTTCTCCGGGCTGACGGAGCGGGTCACGACCCCCGGACGCAGACGCGAGACGTCAGACACGGCGCGATCATGCTCCTCCGACGACACCCGGTCGAGAGTGGTCAACGCCGGGGCCGCGCGGCACGATGATCGGATGCCCCTGCCCGACGTTCTCGCCGCGACCCGCTCCTACGAGGAGTGGGCCGCCGCGTGCACGCCGATCACGGCCGCAGGGCGGGCCGACCGGCACCGGCTGATGGCGAAGGACCCCTTCGCGTTCCTGCGCGGTTCCTACTACCGCTGGGCCCAGCGCTGGGCGCGGGAGGCCGGGCCGCTCGCCGACGCCGTGCCGGTCCTCGCGGTCGGCGACGCGCACATCGAGAACTTCGGCACCTGGCGCGACGCCGAGGGCCGCCTGGCCTGGGGCGTCAACGACCTCGACGAGGCCGACACCCTGCCGTGGCCGGGTGATCTCGTCCGCCTGCTGGCCAGCGCGATGCTGGCCGCCCGGACGTCGCGACTCGGGATCGCGCCGGCGACGGCGGCCGCCGCGATCCTCAAGGGCTACACGGGAGCGCTGGACGCAGGCGGGGACCCGGTGCTGCTCGACGGCGGCTGCGACGACCTGCACCTGGGCCGCGGCCCGGCCGGTGGCGCCCGGTTCTGGCGGCGGATCGCGAGGCTGCACGCGGCCGGAGACGTGCCGGCGGGCGTCGGCGGGGCCCTGCGCGCGGCCCTGCCCGACGGCACCCGGGGCGTCCGGATCCTGAGCCGGACCGCCGGTATGGGCAGCCGTGACCACCTGCGGTTCGTCGCGGTCGGGACCTGGTCCGGCGGCCCGGTCGCCCGGGAGGTCAAGGCCCTGTCCCCGCCCGCCACGCGGTGGCTGCGCGGCGACCCGCCGGCGGCCGACGCGGCGGGGGCGGGCGGGAAAGAGCTCGCCGGCCGGATCCGGCACTCACCCGACCCCTCCCTGCGCATCGCCCACGGCTGGGTCCTGCGCCGGCTCGCGCCCGACTGCCGGCGCGTCGAGCTGTCGGACCTGCCGGCCGTCCGCAAGGAGAAGCGGCTGCTGCGCGCGATGGGCCGCGAGATCGCGAACGTCCACCTGGCGTCCGTCGACGCCGCGGTGTTGCAGGCCGACCTCGCCGCCCGCCCCGACGGCTGGTTGCTCGAGGCCGCCCGGGGCGCGGTCCACGAGGTGCGGGCCGACTTCGCGGCGTTCGCGGCGGGGAAGCTCCGATGACCTTCGGCATCCTCGCCCTCATCACCGTGGCAGGTCTGGCCGGTCCGCTGCTGGCCTCCCTTCCGCGGCTCGGGATCCCGCTGGTGGTCGGCGAGATCGCGGCGGGCGTCCTGCTGGGGCGCACCGGCTTCGGCCTCATCGACCCCGACCAGCCCACCGTCGCCTTCCTGTCCGACGTCGGGTTCGCGACGCTGATGTTCGTGGTCGGCACCCACCTGCCGCTGCGGGACGCGAAGATGCGTGCGTCGCTGCCCGTCGCCGCCCTGGGCACGGTGCTGGTGCTGGCGCTCGCCGTCCCCGCAGGCTTCCTGCTGACGACGGTCGGGCCGGACCGGCCGTTCGTGCTGGCCGTGCTGGTGGCGACGTCGTCGGCGGCGGTGGCGCTGCCGGTCCTGCAGGGGCTGGGCGCCGACGTGCTCGCGACCCCCGCGGCCGTCGTCGCGACGGCGTGGATCAGCCTCACCGACATCGTCACGGTGCTGGCGGTGCCGCTCGTGCTCGCCACCGGCGCGCTGAGGAAGGTGCTGGCCGGCGCCGGCCTGGTGCTGCTGGCGGGGGTGGCGGTGTTCCTCGTGCTGCGTGCGCTGCGCCGCACCGACCGCATCCACACGGTCCGGAAGATGTCCAAGAACCGCGGCTGGGCCCTGGACCTGCGGATCGGGCTGGGCGTCCTGTTCGCCCTCGCCGCGCTCGCCACCGCGTTCGGCACGAGCATCCTCATCGCCGGCTTCACCGCCGGGGTCGTGCTCGCGGCCACCGGCGAGCCCCGGCGCCTGGCCCAGCAGCTCGTCGGGGTGGCCGAGGGGTTCCTCGTGCCGCTGTTCTTCGTGATCCTCGGCGCCCGGCTGCAGTTCGCGGCGCTGTTCACCTCCGGACGGTCCCTGCTGCTCTTCGCGGGCATCGCGCTGCTCGCCACCGTCGTCCACGTCGTGGTGGCGCTGGTGCTGCGCCGCCCGGTGGCGGTCGGTCTGCTGGGCACGGCGTCGCTCGGCGTGCCGTCGGCGGTGGTGTCGATCGGGCTCGCGCAACGCGTCCTCGACGCGGGCCAGGCGGCGGCGATCGTCAGCGCCGTCCTGGTGACGATCGCGGTTGCGGCGGCCGGCGGCGTGCTGCTGGGGCGGCGCGGCACTACCGTCAGGGCGTGACGATCTCCCCACCCGAACAGGTCGTACTGCTCGACGACGACGGACGCCCGGTCGGTGTCGCCGACAAGGCCACCGTCCACGGTCCCACCACCCCCCTGCACCTGGCCTTCTCCTGCTACGGCTTCGACCCGGCCGGCCGGCTGCTCGTCACCCGCCGGGCGCGGGGCAAGCGCACGTTCCCGGGCGTGCTCACCAACACCTGCTGCGGGCACCCCGCCCCCGGCGAGCCGCTGGAGGAGGCCGTCCAGCGCCGTCTCGACGACGAGCTGGGTCTCGCCGTCACCGGCCTGCGGCTGGTCCTGCCGGACTTCTCCTACCGCGCCTCGGCCGGCGGGATCGAGGAGAACGAGCGCTGTCCCGTGTTCGTCGGCACGGTGGTCGGCGAGCCGCGGCCCCGGCCGGACGAGGTGGACTCCTACGAGTGGTGGACGTGGGACCGGTTCCTGGCCGCGGCCGACGACGCGACGAGCGAGCTCTCGCCGTGGGCGCGCCTGCAGGCGCCCCTGCTCGACGCGGAGCTCCGCGTTGCGTGAGATCACGATCTTCAGCGGCTCGGCGCACCCCGAGCTCGCGGCGGCGATCTGCCACCACCTCGAGGTGCCGCTCGCGCCGAGCCGGGTCACCCGGTTCGCCAACGACTGCCTCGAGGTGCAGCTGCTGGCCAACTGCCGCGAGCGCGACGTGTTCGTCGTGCAGCCGCTCGTGCCGCCGGTGCAGGAGAACCTCGTCGAGCTGCTGCTCATGCTCGACGCCGCCCGCGGCGCGTCGGCCGCGCGGATCACCGTGGTCATGCCGCACTTCGCCTACGCCCGCTCGGACAAGAAGAACGCCCCGCGCATCTCCATCGGCGCGCGGCTGGTGGCCGACCTGCTGCGCACCGCCGGGGCCGACCGCGTCCTGACCATGACCCTGCACTCGCCGCAGGTGCACGGCTTCTTCTCGATGCCGGTGGACCACCTGCACGCCCTGCACGAGCTGGCCGAGCACTTCCGCCGGGTGGACCTCCGCAACGGCGTGGTCGTCTCCCCGGACCTCGGCAACGCCAAGGAGGCCTCGCGGTTCGCCGGGATGCTCGGCGTGCCCGTCGCGGCCGCGGCCAAGGAGCGGCTGGCCGACGACAAGGTCGTGATCAGCTCCATCATCGGCGACGTCCGCGGCCGCGACGTCGTCGTCCTCGACGACGAGATCGCGCGCGGCTCCACGATCATCGAGCTGCTCGACCGCCTCGCCGAGCTGGACGTGGCCTCGGTGCGCGTGGCGTGCACCCACGGCCTGTTCGCCGACGGCGCGCTGGCCCGGATCGGTGAGCGCGACGACGTCGAGGAGATCGTCTGCACCACCACGGTCCCGCTGGCCGACACGTCGAAGAAGCTCACCCGGATCTCCATCGCTCCCGCGCTGGCGGAAGCCGTGCGCCGGATCCACAACGGGGAGTCGGTCAGCGTCCTGTTCGACGAGCACTGAGGAGGTGCTCGGTGGCCACGGCGCGCAGCATCGTGGCCTCGGACATCATCGCAGTGAACGTCGCGCCCATGTCCCGGTAGAGGTGCACGTGGGCGGCGGACGCGCAGTAGATGCCCACCGGGATCCCGGCGTCGCGGCACGCTCCGATGATCGACGCCACCAGCTCGTCGTGCTCCGGACCGCCGTCGAGCGGGAGACGGGCGCCGAGCGCGAGATCCGACGGGCCGATGAAGATCCCGTCGATGTCGTCGACCTCGAGGATGCGGGGCAGGGCGGCGACCGCGGTGGTCGTCTCGACCATGACGACGCACAGCGGCGCCGGCCGTTCGCCCATCCAGTTCACGCGCGTGGGCCCGTAGCTGCGTGAGCCCCGCGGGGGATGGTGGCAGGCCGCGACCGCCGCGTCGGCCTCCTCGGGGGAGTCGACGAGCGGGACGATCACGCCGTCCGCGCCGCGGTCCAGGGCGCGCCCGATCGCGGCCGGCTCGTTGGCCGTGACTCGCACCAGCGACGGGGTACCCGTCGCGCGCAGGGCCTGCAGCATCGGCAGGAGCGCGTCGTCGCCCACGAGGCCGTGCTGCTGGTCGACGCAGACGAAGTCGAACCCGACCGAGCCCATCAGCTCGGCCGTCGCGGACCCGGGCAGCTGCAACCAGCCGCCGACCTGCCCACCGTCGAGACGAAGAGTTCCCACGCGGACACTCTGCCAGGCCAGAATGGGGCATGCCCTTCTACCAGTTCACGATCCCCGCAGGTGGTCCGAGTGCCCGGCGCAAGGCGGAGCTCGCGGCGGCCTTCACGAAGGTCCACACCGAGGTCACCGGAGCCCCGGCCCGGTACGTCAACTGCTCGTTCGTCGAGGTGCCGCCCGGGAGCCTGTTCGTGGCCGGCGAACCCGTCGAGCACGGCCGGATGGTCGGCATCATCCGGGCGGGCCGCACCGAGGCCGTGAAGCGGGAGCTGATCACCGGCCTGGCCGCGGCGTGGGCGGAGGTCACCGGCGAACCCGTCGAGGGATTCGCCCTGTTCCTGCAGGAGGTGCCCGGCCACGCCGTGATGGAGGAGGGCGTCATCCTGCCGGAGGCGTCGGACGACTGATCGCTCCCGCGGCTCCGTCCGCCGTGACCTGCTCGCCCGTGTGCAGGCGCAGGGTGGCGTCGGGGACGCCGACCACCGCCGGGATCCCGTACTCCCGGGCCACCACGGCGCCGTGCGAGTTCGAGCCGCCCATCTCCATCACCAGCCCGCCCGCGGTGAGGAACAGCGGCGTCCAGCCCGGGTCCGTCGACGGTGCGACGAGGATCTCGCCGGGCTCCAGGTGGGCGCCGACGGGGTCGAGCACCACCCGCACCGCGCCCGTCACGGTGCCGGCCGACGCGGCCGTGCCGACCAGGGCGCCGTCGGCGGGCGGGGCGCCCAGCGCCTCGGGCTCGGTGCCGTCCGACAGCAGGACGCGGGGGATGTGCCGGCGGCGCAGCTCACGGGCGTACTCCTCGCGGCGCCGCGCCACGAGCGAGCGGTGGTCGGCGCCGTCCAGCGCGGTGGAGACCTCGCGCAGGTCCAGGAAGAAGACGTCATCGGCCGTGTCGAGCAGCCCCCGGGCCCTGAGCCCCGCGCCGATCGTCGCGAGCGCGGCGCGCGCCCGGGCGAGCAGGAGCACCAGGAAGTCCTTGTGGGTCTCGCGCATCCCGGCGAGCTCGCGGGTGCGGCGCAGCGCGAACCGCACCACGGCCGCCCGCAGCCGGGACCGGCGCCGCACGCGCGCCACCGCCGCGGCCACGGCCTCCTCGGCCGCCGCGGCCCCGCGCCGGAACAGGACGTCGGGGGTCCGCTCCGGGTCGTCGAGCCGCAGGTAGTTGGCCAGCGACCCCAGCACGTGCGACGGGTCGTCGGACCAGCGCGGCATCCCGAGGTCGATCTCGGCCACGGCCCGGTGCCCGTGCTCGGTGAGGAACCCGGCGAGCTCGGCGGCGAGCACCGGCGGTGGCGGGCTCCCGTCGGCCAGCGCGGCCACGGACGCCGGGTCCCGCCGGATGCGGGTGGCCACCGCCCACAGCTCCAGGTCCATCGCGGTGGTGGAGTTGTATGGCAGCGAGCGCAGCACCTCGTGGGTGGCGTCGGCGTCGAGGTCCGGGCCCGCGACCTTCCGGGCCAGCCCCAGCATCACGAACCCGGCCGCGGCCACCGGGGCGGTCGTCGGCAGGATCGGGAACACCTGGCGCAGCAGGTCCACGACGTCGTCGGGCGTCGGGTCGGACGGGGTGGGTGCGGCGCGCAGGCGTTCCCCGATCCGGTCCACGTGCCGGCGCGCGGCCGCCGGCCGGATCAGGGCCAGTGCGAGCAGCGGGGGAATCCGGAAGTGCAGCAGCGTGCGCAGCAGCCGCCGGGCGAACGGCCACGGTGAGCGGTTCAGCACCGACAGCCGGGGATCGTCCATCAGCCCGCGCAGGACCACGGCCGATCGCGTCTCCATGACGTCGAGTGCGCGCGGCACCAGTGCCCGGCCCACGCTGTTGCGCAGTGCCGGCGTCGCGTCGGCGAAACCCCGCCCACCCGCGACCACGAACGCCGGCGGGCCGTCCAGCGGATCGGCCACAGGCACGCCGAACGCGCGGGTCGCTCCGGTCGCGGTGATCACGCGGAACGCCGAGAGGCCCATCGGCGTGAGGGGGCGCGTGAGCCCCTGGGCCAGGCTCACGCAGACGTACACGCGCAGGCCGGGCCGGTTCGCCACGGGCACGGGGTGCAGCGTCGTGATGGGCCGCGACTGGGTCAGCCACAGCGCGCCCGCGGCGTCGATCGCCCACTCGACGTCCTGCGGCGCACCGAAGTGCGCCTCGACGCGACGCCCGAGGGCCACCAGGTCGCGGACCTGCGCGTCGGTCAGGCAGGGCCCGTCGACCGTGCCCGCCACGCGCTCGGTGCCCCCGCCCGCCGTCGCGCGGACGGCCACGGCCTTGTCGCCGACGCGGTGCTCGGCGACCGTCCCGTCGCCCTCGACGACGATGTGGTCGGGGTTCACCGCCCCGGACACGACGGCCTCACCCAGCCCGGGCGCGGCGTCGATCACGGTGCGCGTGCGGCGCCCGCTGACCGGGTCGGCGGTGAACAGCACGCCTGCCACCTGCGCGTCCACCATGCGCTGCACGACGACGGCCAGCTCGGCGTGCGCGACGCCGGCCTCGGCGCGGTAGGCGACGGCGCGGTCGGTCCACAGCGACGCCCAGCAGCGGCGCACGGCGTCGAGCACCGCGCCGATCCCCACGACGTTGAGGAACGTGTCCTGCTGGCCGGCGAAGCTGGCGCCGGGCAGGTCCTCGGCGGTGGCCGACGACCGGACGGCGACGGGCACGTCGGAGCCCAGCTCCGCGTAGGCGGCGGCCACGTCCGTGGCGAGGTCGTCCGCGACCGGGGCGGCCAGCAGCGCGGCCCGCGCCCGTGCACCCAGGTCCGGGCCGGGTACCGCGACCACCGGGGCCAGCCCGGCGGCGTCCGCGGCCCGGACGTAGGCGGCCGTGGTGACGCAGAACCCGCCCGGTACCGCGAACCCCGCCGCGATCATCGCCGCGAGGTTGGCCGCCTTGCCCCCGACGAGCGCAGGCAGCCCGGCGTCGGGATCGTCGAGACCGATCACGGACGCCGTCGTCGCTGCCATGCGGCACGGTAGCGCCACCGGTCAGAGCAATTCGACAGCCGATGAGCTGACGCTGGGACGGGGGGTTCGGTTGGTCTGCGGGTGCGGCGATCATGAGGCCGGCGCGCGGCCCGGCCCTCAGACCTGGGGGGTGATCGCTCCCAGGGCCTTCGAGCCGCGGACCGCCGACGCCAGGTCGGCCAGGGCCGCCCCGTGCGCCGCCGTGAGGGCGGTGCTGGCCTCGTTCAGGGTGGTGCGGTCCTCGTAGCCGGACGGGTCGAAGTACAGGCCGGGCGACAGCACCTGCACGGCGAAGAACCCGGCCAGCACGTTGCGCAGGTCGTTGGTGGCGAGGAAGTGGTGACCGCTCGCCCCGGTGAGGACGGTGGCGGCCACCTTGCCCTGCAGCGGCGCGGTCTTCTCGCCCCACCTGCCGCGCTCGGTGCGCTCGAGCAGGTCCTTGAGCAGGGCGCTGTAGCCGGCCCGGTAGATCGGGCTGCCGAACACGACGGCGTCCGCGCTCTCGATCGCGGCGATCACGTCGGGGAGGGCGGTCTCCGACAGCTCGATCAGCGCGGTCTCCGCCCCGGTGGCCCCGGCCAGGACACCCGCGATCGCGGTGCTCGTGCGGCCGCCCGCGTCGGGTCCGCCCGACACTCCGATGATCCTCACGCGCGGGCCTCCGGGTCGGCGGTGACGCCGTAGCGCCCGCGGTAGAACAGCAGGGGGAGGCGCGTGGCGTCCGCGCCGAGGTCGAGCACGCGCCCGACGGCGATGGTGTGGTCGCCGCCGTCGTGCTCGGCCCACAGCTCGCAGTCCACCCAGGCGCTGACGCCGTCGAGCACCGGTGCGCCCGAAGCCGGGGCGGGCCGCCAGTCCACACCCTCGAACTTGTCGACGCCCGATCGCGCGAACCCGGCGCTGACGTGCTGGTGGTCGGCAGCGAGCACGTTGATGCAGAACGTGCCGACCTCGCGGATCCGCGGCCAGGTCGACGACGTGCGTGCGGGGGAGAAGTTGACCAGAGGCGGGTCGAGGGAGAGCGACGCGAACGACTGACAGGTGAAACCGAGCGGGCCGTCCGGCCCGTCGGCGGTGATGACGACGATGCCGGAGACGAAGTGGCCCAGTACGTCCCGCATCACGGCGGGGGAGACGGGCCCGGGCGGCGCACTGCCTGTCATCCCTCCGACCCTAGGCGCTGCCCTGCGAATCCTCCACCCGGTGTGATCCGCCCACGACCGGGTGAACCGCGGCCGCGTCGTGCCGCCGCGGGCCAGGATCTGCGGTCCCGCGCTGGTAGACAGACGCCCGACCGGCGCCGTCCGTGCTCACGGGGAGCCCATCATCGGACGGCGCCGGTCAGGTTCGGTGCTGGGGGCGGGGATCAGCTGGCGTAGGCGCGCAGCCGCTCCGCCCGGTCGCCGATCCGCAGCTTGGCCATGACCTCGCGCTCGATCTGGCGGACCCGTTCGCGGGAGAGCCCGAAGCGCCGGCCGATCTGGTCGAGCGTGCGCGGCTGGCCGTCGTCGAGGCCGTAGCGCATGCGGATGACGTGCTGCTCGCGGTCCTCCAGGGTGGCCAGCACGCGGCGCAGGTCGTCGTGGAGCAGGTGCGAGATGACCGTGGTCTCGGCGTCGGTGGCCTCGCCGTCCTCGATGAAGTCGCCCAGCGGCGCCTCCTCCTCGGACCCCACCGGCATGTCGAGGCTCACCGGGTCGCGGGCGTGGTCGAGGAGATCGGCGATCTTCTCCTCGGGGATGCCCGACTCCGCGGCGAGCTCCTCGTGGGTGGCGTCGCGGCCCAGCTTCTGGTGCAGGTCGCGCTTGATGCGGGCCAGCTTGTTGACCTGCTCGACGAGGTGCACGGGCAGCCGGATGGTGCGGGCCTGGTCGGCCATGCCGCGCGTGATGGCCTGGCGGATCCACCACGTGGCGTAGGTGGAGAACTTGAAGCCCTTGGCGTAGTCGAACTTCTCGACCGCGCGGATCAGTCCCAGGTTGCCCTCCTGGATGAGGTCGAGCAGCGGCATGCCGCGGCCGGTGTAGCGCTTGGCCAGCGACACGACGAGCCGGAGGTTCGCCTCCAGCAGGTGGTTGCGGGCCCGGCGGCCGTCGCGGACGACCCAGCGCAGGTCGGCGGCGTACTGCCGGTCGAGCTCGGTGCCGTCGGCGGTGGCGGTGTCGATCACGTGCTGCGCGAAGACACCGGCCTCGATGCGCCGCGCGAGCTCGACCTCCTGGGCCGCCGTGAGCAGTGCCGTCTTGCCGATGCCGTTGAGGTACACCCGCACCAGGTCGGCGGCGGGACTCTGGGCGTCGAGGTCCTCGGCGGTGAGCTCGGGACGGCCGGACGCCGGAAGGGTCGACTCGGTGGTCTCGGAGTCGGTACGCTGGGCCGGGATGGCGGTGTCCATGATTGCGGTCATCTGAGTGTTCCTCCCCTGCGCGACCCCGTGCGGTAGGTCTCTGACACCCGCCGCCGGGGCTCTCACAGGGTTGAACGCCCGCGTTCCGCAGAACGTTCCCCGCCGCTGAATGCTGTCAGGACGGCTCTCAGCGACCCCTCAGCGACGCGCTACGGGGCGGGAACGCGCGGCGTTCCGGTCGGGTCGCCGACCACCGCGGCGGCGCCACGAGCGGGCCGGTGGGCGGACGTGACGTCCGGCACCGAGTGCTCGTAGACCGCCTCCAGCAGCGGCGGCCAGTCCTCGCGCAGCGCGTCGCGGCCCATGAACAGGCCCAGGTGCCCACCCTGTGCGGTGCGCATCGTGATCTGGTCGCGCGGGGTGCCGACGGCCTCGGCCGCGGCGAACAGCTGCGGGGGCGGGGTGATGTGGTCGGTGGACCCCGCGAGCAGGAACAGCGGGCAGGTGATGGCCGCGAGGTCGACCTTCCTGCCGTCGATCACGAGGTCACCGGAGATCAGCTCGTTGCGCTGGAACAGGTGCTCCACGAGCCACAGGTAGAACGCCCCCGGGATGTCCTGGGTGTGCTTGAACCAGTCCTCGAACATCCGGTAGCGCTCGACGTGCCCGGCGTCGTCGATGTTCTCCAGCAGCTGGAGCTGCCGCGAGATCTCCGACTCGGGCTGGATCGCGATGAAGTTGGTGAGCACGGCGGCACCGGGCATGTTGCCGCCGCCCAGCGCCACGAGCGCCTTGTACGGCGCCAGGCCCATCGCGCGCGTCATCACCCGCGTGGAGGAGGCGATCACCGACTCGCCCGCGTGGAAGTCGATCGGGGCGCCCGCGAGCGTGAGCGTGTTGACCCGGTGCGGGTGCAGGGCGGCGTAGATCGCGGCGAGCCAGCCGCCCTGGCAGTCGCCGACGACGTTGGCGCGCCCGCCCATCCGCCGGATCGAGCGGTCGATCACCTGCAGGTACTCGGTGATCGAGACGTCCCGGGTGGCGGTGGTGGCGGGCCGCCACTCCAGCGCGTAGACGCGTGTCAGACCGGCCGCGGCGATGACGTCGAGCTGGCTCTGGACGGGGGAGAAGTCCACGACGTGGCTGGAGTGCCCGGCCTGCGGCGGCAGCACCAGCGTGGGCACCACGTCGGCATCGGCGTCGGCGGCGCTGAAGTCGTGCAGGTGTGCGTACGGCGTGCTGAACACGAGTTCGTTGGCGCGGTGCCAGCGCGGCTTGCGGCGGTCGTTCATCGCGTTGACCCACATCAGGCCGCGCGTGGCCATCTCCACGGGCGTGGTGGCGCGGGTGAGCGCGTCCACCCAGGCGGTGCCGGCGGCCCGGGTGAGCTCGGCGGCGGTGCGCACGGCGGCGTTCGCGTTGTACGAGGTGAGGTACCCCAGCGACTCGAGGACGGTGGGTGCGGACTTCGTGCTCGGTGCGGTCACGGCCGGTCTCCCTCGGGGATGTGCCGCAACGTCGCGGCTACCGAACGGTAACCACCGCTTGACGAATCGAGCAAGCGCCAGCCCACTGCGTGGTATCGCACGCACCGCTCCGCCATCCGGTCACAATCCCTGTCCGCCCGTGGCCGGGCCGTGTACGACGGGGCGTGACGGGGCACTCACGTGACCTGTGACCTGCTCGGATGTCTACCCGTGGGTAGCTCGTCACCATCGGTACCCGACAGGAAACCCAGCCACAACGAGGAGGCGAGACGGTGTGACCCGTTCGAGTGGGCAGCTGAACCGAGACACGGCCTTGACGACCGCGGCGGAGGCCACCGCCGCGCTGCGCGACCTGCTGGATCCGCGGGGCTTCGCCGCGGCCGTCGATCCCGTGGGCTTCGCCGGCGCCCTGGGCGAGGCCGGCCGGGCGCTCGTGCGGCGTCCGCTACCGGTCGCGAAGGGGCTCCTCGGGCTCACCACGGGTTCCGCGCGTGCCGCGGGCACGGCGTTGCTGCGCGGCCTCGGTTCGCACGGCGCCGGACCGGCCGCCCTGCCCGAGAAGGACCGCCGCTACGCCGACCCCGCCTGGGACGGCAACCCCTACTACTTCCTGATGCGCCAGCAGCACGCGCTGTTCGCCGAGCAGCTGCGCACGGTGGCGGGCGGCCTGCAGCTCGGGCCGGTGGCCCGTCGCAAGATCGACTTCCTGGTCGAGCAGAGCATCGAGGCCGCGTCGCCCGTCAACTGGCCGTGGTCGAACCCGGCGATGCTGAAGAAGGCCCTGGAGACCGGCGGGCAGAGCCTGGTGCGCGGCGCACGCAACGCGCTGCGCGACCTCGCCACCAACCGCGGCATGCCGCGCCAGACCACGCCCGGCCAGTTCGAGCCCGGCCGCGACCTCGCCGCCACGCCCGGCACCGTCGTGTTCCGCAACCGGCTGATCGAGCTCATCCAGTACGCGCCGCAGACCGAGCAGGTCTACGAGGTCCCGCTGCTGCTCTCGCCGCCGTGGATCAACAAGTACTACATCATGGATCTCGCACCCGGGAAGAGCCTCGTGGAGTGGGCGGTGCAGCACGGCCACACCGTGTTCGTCATCTCCTACCGCAACCCCGACGAGACCCTGCGCGACCTCACGATGAGCGACTACCTGCGCGAAGGTCCCCTCGAAGCCCTCGGCGTGGTGCAGCAGGTCACCGGCGCGGAGAAGGTCAACGTGGCGGCGCTGTGTCTCGGCGGCACCCTGGCCACGGCCGCGGCGTCGTGGCTCGCGGCCCGGGGCGACGACCGGATCAACTCGCTCACGCTGATGAACACGCTGCTGGACTTCACCGAGCCGGGCATGCTCGGCGTGTTCACCGACGACGCCACCGTCGACCGCATGGAGCGCAGCATGAGCCGCCGCGGCTACCTGCCCGCGGAGAGCATGAAGACCACCTTCGACCTGCTGCGCGTCAACGACCTCGTGTGGAACTACGTGATCAACGACTGGCTGCTCGGCGAGGACCCGGCGGCCTTCGACATGCTCGCCTGGAACGCCGACTCCACGCGGATGCCCGCCGCCATGCAGACCGAGTACCTGCGCACCCTCTACCTGCAGAACCAGTTCGCCGAGGGCAAGCTGGAGCTCGCGGGGGAGCGCCTGGACCTCACCTCGGTGCGCCAGGACACCTACGTCGTCAGCGCGGAGGGCGACCACATCGCGCCGTGGAAGTCGGTCTACGCCGGCGCGGCGAAGCTCGGTGGCACCGTCCGGTTCGTGCTCTCCAACGCCGGGCACATCGCGGGTGTCGTCAACCCGCCGTCGGCGAAGTCGCGGCACTGGTACGGCGAGGCGGAGCACCTGCCCGCCGACCCGCAGGGCTGGCGCGACGACGCCGGCGAGCACAAGGCGAGCTGGTGGGAGGACTGGACGCCGTGGATCGGTGAGCGCGCGGGCGAGCAGCGCACCCCGCCGCCGATCGGCAGCGAGGTGTACCCGCCACTGCAGGATGCGCCCGGGAGCTACGTGCTGGGGGCCTGAGGCGCGATGATGGCCCCATGAGCGCCGCACGATCGTCCGACGACCGCGATCCCGCCGACGTCCCCGGCGGGTCGGGCTGGTCGGCCCAGATCAACGCGCTGGGTGGGTTCATCCGGGCGCAGCGGCAGCTCGCGAAGCTGTCGCTGCGCGAGATGGCGTCGATGACCAGCGTGTCCAACGCCTACCTCAGCCAGGTGGAGCGGGGCCTGCACCAGCCGTCGCTGAAGGTGCTGCACTCCATCGCGGACGCCCTGCAGCTGTCCACCGAGCAGCTGCTCAAGCAGGCGGGGTGGGCGTCCGCTTCGGCGGCCTCCGACGCGGAGCCCGTGAGCGGCACGGAGGAGGCGATCCGGGCGGATCCCCGGCTGTCGTCGGAGCAGCGCACGGCCCTGCTGGGGGTCTACCGGAGCTTCGTCGACGGGTCTGCTTGACATACTTAACGCTGGTGCGCACTATGGAATGCATGAGCACCCTCACCGACCAGTTCACCGAGTTCACCACCCGTACGCAGGACGCCGTCACCGGCGCCGTCCGCACCTGGGCCGACACCGTCACGTCCCTGACCGGCGGCCAGCCGAAGCTCCCGGGCGCCCACGTCGCCGCCGACCGGTACTTCGACCTCGCCCAGCAGATGCTCGACGGCCAGCGGGCCGTCGTCCGCACCGTCCTGGACGCCGGCGGCAAGGCGGCCGAGACCGTCGCCGAGCAGGCCGCCCGTACCGCCGAGACCGTCACCGGCCACGCCGTGAACGTCACCGAGACGGTCACCAGCAAGGCCGCCGGCGCCGCGAAGGCCGCGAGCCGCAGGGCCGCCGGCGCGACCGAGAGCTGACCGCAGGCCGGACCGAGGGGGCCGGGCCGGGCACGCCCCTGCAGGCGCGTGCCGTGATCGTCGGGAGTGGGCACCGGCGGCCGGATGCGGCCGCCGGTGCCCGGTCCCGGTGATCACGAGCCTTCTCAGGCCTCGACGAGCACCGTGAACGGGCCGTCGTTCACCGACTCGACGGCCATGTCGGCGCCGAACACCCCGGTGGCCACGGTGGCCCCGCGTTCCCGCAGCGCGGCCACCACCGTGTCCACCAGCGGCTCCGCCTGCGCTCCGCCGGCCGCCGCCGACCAGGACGGGCGTCGTCCCTTGCGGGTGTCGCCGTAGAGCGTGAACTGGCTGATCACCAGCAGTGGCGCGCCCGCCTCCGCGCAGGACCGCTCGCCGTCGAGGATCCGCAGCTCGTGCAGCTTGCGCGCCATCACTCCCACGGCGTCGGCCGTGTCGTCGCGGTGGACGCCGAGCAGCACCAGCAGACCCGGCCCGATCTCGCCGACCACCTCGCCACCCACGGTCACCGACGCGCGGGTGACCCGGGCCGCCACCGCTCTCATGCCGCCTCCGCGGGAGGGCCTGCGTCGGCGCGCCTCACGAGGACGGCAACAGCAGCCCGTGCCGCACGAGCTCGCGCACCGCGGGCAGGGTGGCGGCCACCAGCTCGTCGGCGGGGCGGTCGTGGGCGAAGGCGAGCAGCTCCACCAGGTCGCGCAGGGGCAACGCCCCCGAGCAGCCGGCGAGCAGGGCCGCGGCGGGCTCGTCCACCTCGTGGCGCCAGCGCGGGCCGTCCGTCCGGGCCACCGCGGCGCCGGCCTCGGCCCACCCCTCGGCGCCCGGCTCGGCCCGGTGATCGGCCCAGCGCTCCAGCACCACCGACGGCGCGACGGTCAGCCGGGCGTCGAGCAGCGCGTCGTCGCCCGCGTGGGCGCGCAGCCAGTCGACGCGGTCGAGCCAGCCCTCCACCTCGGGGCCGAGCGGGTCGTCGACGGCGCCGGGCAGGTCCTCGAACACGACCGTTCCGGGGCCGTCCGTGCGCCCCTCGTCCGGCCTGCGGAGCGTGATCATCCCGAACCCGATCGCCTCCACCCGGGCGGCGTCCATCCAGTCCAGCCACGCACCGGCCTGGGCGCGGGCGGTGGGGGAGGCCAGGTCCAGCCCGGCGTCGCGCTGCCAGGTGCCGACGTGCAGGTCCGGGTCGGCCACCTCGCGCTGGATGATCCACGCGTCGACGCCGTCCGGCAGCCAGGAGCGCACCCGGTCGGGCCAGTCCTCGCCGCGGACGTGCAGCCACGACCCCAGCAGCTGTGCCACCCCGCCGGGCTCCAGGTACCCGGGCAGGTCCGCGATCAGCGCGGCCAGCGCGGCGTCACCGTCCTGGCCGGAGTCGCGGTAGACGTAGTCGACGCGGGCCGGCCCCGGCACGAACGGCGGGTTGGACACGATCTGGTCGAAGCGGCGCCCGGCGACGGGTTCCATCCACGGACCTTCGACGAGCTCGACGTCGAGGTCGTTCAGCGCGAACGTGGCCCGCGCCAGCGCCAGTGCGCGGGGTGCGAGGTCCGTGCCGGTCACCGCGCGGGCGTGCCGTGTGGCGTGCAGCGCCTGCACCCCGCAGCCGGTGCCCAGGTCCAGCAGTGACCCGACGGGGCGGCGCACGGTGGCCGCGGCCAGGGTGAGCGACGCCGCGCCGACGCCGGTGACGTGGTCGCGGTCCTGGCGGCGCAGGTCCAGGTCCGAGAGCACCCACCAGTCGCTGCCCGGCTCGTCCCCGGCGTCGACCCCGTAGGGGCGCAGGTCGAGCACGGCGCGCCAGCCGTCGCCGTCGCGGGCCAGCAGCCCGGCGGCCTCCAGCGCCGAGGGCGTCCCCAGCGCGGCCGTCACGGCGGCGTCGCCCTCCACCGCGCCGAGCAGCAGCAGCCGGACGAGCACACCCAGCTCCCCGCCGCCGGCGGCGGCGCGGAACGCGGGCTCGACCTCGCCCCGGCCCAGCGCGGCGTGGGCGCCCGGGCCGAGCAGGTCGCGCACGCCGTCGGTGGTGTAGCCGGCCGTCGTCAGGGCGGTGCGGAGGGCGTCGGCGGTGGAGGGGGAGAGCAGCACGGAGCGAGTCTCCCCGATCACGCCGCCCGCCCTCACAGCACCGTGCCCCGCAGCAGGCTGATCCGCGAGTGCCCGGGATTGCCGTCCCACTTCTCCGCCGAGATGTGGTGTGTCAGGTCGTCGAAGAACGCCAGCCGCTCGGTGTCGCGGGTGCGGGCGGTGAGCCGGTCGGCGATCTGGTGGCGGGTGATGCCCATCAACCAGCCCCCGACCGGCCCGCGCCGGGGATCGGGCGTGGCCCGGCCGCGCCACGCCCGCACGAACACCTGCTGCGTGACGTCCTCGGCGTCGTGGTGCTCGCGCAGGCGGCGCAGCGCGAAACCGTGCACGACGGCCGCGTGCCGGTCGTAGAGCTCGCGCAGCGCGGCCGGGTCCCCGGCGAGGAAGCGTTCGACGACCGGGTCGGCCGCAGCCCGGGTCGGGAACGGTCGCGCGTAGCGGCGCTCGCTCACCCCATGATCACCCGATCGGCTCGCTGGTGTCGTCGGACGCCGCCGCGCGACGTCCACGTCAGCCAACCGCACCCGCGCCGGGGTCGCGAGACGATCAGGGTGGGCCGTCGGTTCGCGGTCCCTCCTGGATGCACCCGCCGCGCAGTAGGCTCTCCGCCGTGCCACTGAGCCTGAGCCAGGACGCCGAGTCCGACGCGCTGCTGGACCGCGACCCCCTCGCGCTGCTGATCGGGATGCTGCTCGACCAGCAGATCCCGATGGAGCACGCCTTCTGGTCGCCCGCGGAGCTCGCCCGGCGGCTGGGCCGCGACGCCCTCGACGCCCGCGAGATCGCCGGGTACGACCCCGAGGCGTTCATCGCGATCTTCGCGACGCCGCGGGCGCTGCACCGCTACCCGAAGTCGATGGGCGGCCGAGTCCAGGTGCTGTGCCAGGCGATCGTCGACTCCTACGACGGTGACGTCACGCTGATCTGGCGCGACGTCACCGACGGCAAGGAGCTGTACGCGCGGCTGCTCGCCCTGCCCGGGTTCGGCGCGCAGAAGGCGCAGATCTTCACCGCGCTGCTCGGCAAGCAGCGCGGGATCACGCCCGACGGGTGGCGCGAGGCCGCGGGCGGCTACGGCGAGGACGGCGTGTTCAAGTCGGTCGCCGACGTCGTCTCGCCCGCCACGCTGGGCAAGGTGCGCGAGTACAAGCAGGCGCAGAAGGCGGCGAAGAAGGCGGCCGCATCGGGGTGACGGTCTAGCATCGCCGGTGTGCACCAGGTTCCCGAGACCCGTCGCGATGTGCGCGTCATCGATCCCGACCAGGTGTGCGACGCCACCGCCGTGCTCGCCGACACCGGGCAGGTGCAGCACGCCGCCACGGTGCTCGACGCGCTGGGCGACGTCCACCGCCTGAGCATCCTGCTCGCGCTGCACCACGCCGGCGACCTCTGCGTCTCCGACCTCGCGTTCGCCGTCAAGATGAGCGACAGCGCGGTGTCGCACGCCCTGCGACTGCTGCGCGCCCACGGCATGGTCACCGCCCACCGCGAGGGCCGGCTGGTGCGCTACCGCGTCACCGGGGGGCTCACCGAGCGGCTGCTCGACGTCGTGTCCGAGGGCGTCGTCGGGGAGGTCGTCCTGCACGTCCACGACGCGACAACACATGAGTGAATGTTCAGCCTTGCAAGTGGCGTGAACGGCACATAGGGTCCCGAACCGGACAGTCGACGATCCGGGGAGCCCGCATGCACATCGCCGAGGGGTATCTGCCGCCCCTGCACGCCGTCGCGTGGACCGTGGTCGCCGCCCCGTTCGTGGTGCACGGGGCCCGTGCCGTGGTCCGCCAGGTCCGCGACGAGCCCGAGACGAAGCTGCTGCTCGGCGCGGCCGGGGCGTTCAGCTTCGTGCTGTCGGCGCTGAAGATCCCGTCGGTCACGGGGTCGAGCTCGCACCCCACCGGCACGGGGCTCGGGGCGGTGCTGTTCCGGCCCCCGGTGATGGCGCTGCTCGGTACGATCGTGCTGATGTTCCAGGCGCTGCTGCTGGCCCACGGCGGCATCACGACGCTCGGGGCCAACGCGTTCTCGATGGCGATCGTCGGGCCCTGGATGGCCTATGGGGTCTACCGGCTCGTGAAGCGCCTCGGTGGTGGCCTCACCCCCGCGGTGTTCCTCGCCGCGTCGCTCGCGGACCTCGCCACCTACTGCATGACGTCCGTGCAGCTCGCGCTCGCGTACCCGGACCCCGCGTCGGGCGTGCTCGGGTCGGTCGTGAAGTTCGGGTCGATCTTCGCGATCACCCAGATCCCCCTGGCGGTCAGCGAGGGGCTGCTCACCGTCCTGATCGTCCGGCTGCTCGTGAAGGTCAGCCCGGCCGAGCTCATCCGGCTGGGTGTCCTGCGTCGACCCGTGGAGGCCTGAGGTGTCCCGTTCCACACTGATCAACTGGCTGATCGTGCTGGCCGTGGTCGCCCTCGCCGCCGTGCCGCTGTTCCTGGGCAGCGCCACCGGCTTCGGCGGCGCCGACGGGATCGCGGCCGCGCAGATCGAGGCGGCGAACCCCGGGTTCGAGCCCTGGTTCACGCCGTTCTTCGAGCCGTCGCCGGAGACGGCGTCGGGGCTGTTCGCGCTGCAGGCCGCGATCGGCGCCGGGTTCCTGGGCTACTTCTTCGGGGTCGCGCGCACCCGTCGTCGCCTGAACCGGGACTGATGCACTCCCTCGACGCGCTCGCCTACACCAACCCCTGGCGGCGCCGGCACCCCGCGGAGAAGGCGGCGCTCGCGCTCGGCCTGCTCTCGTGCGCGGTCGTACTGCCGCCGTGGCCGGGTGCTCTGCTCGTCGGGGGCGTGGCGCTGGTCGTGCTGCTCGGGCCCGTGGCCCTGCGTCCGGCGCAGGTGTGGCGGGCCGTCCGCGCGCCGCTGGTGTTCATCGCGGTCGGGTCGGTTCCGCTGCTGGTGGCTGTCGGCGGAGCCGTGCTCGTCCGGTTCGAGCCGGCCGGCGCCGGGCCGGCCCTCGCGCTGGCCGGCCGGGCGTTCGCCGCCCTGCTGGGCCTGGTGCTGTTCGCGGCCACCACCCCGCTCGCCGACACGCTGCCCCGCCTGGAGCGGCTCGGGGTGCCCGCGGCCGTCACGGAGATCGCCTCCTTGATCTACCGGCTGCTGTTCCTGCTGCTCGACACGATCGCAGGAGTCCGGGAGGCCCAGGCAGGGCGGCTCGGGTTCCGCACCTGGCGCACCACCTACCGCTCGGTCGCCGGGCAGTCCGGTGCGGTGTTCGTCGGGTCGTTCGACCGGGCACGCCGCCTCGAGCAGGGGCTCGCGCTGCGCGGCTACACCGGCTCGCTGCGGGTGCAGGTGGAGGCGCGTCCGGTGTCGTGGCGGTTCCTGGCGGTGACGGCGGTGGTGCTGGCGGGCGTCGTCACGGCCGCGATGGTGCTCGGATGACCCCCGTGCTCGCCGCGTCCGGGCTGGCGTTCTCCTACGAGCCCGGCCGGCCCGTCCTCACCGGGGCCGACCTGGAGCTGCACGCCGGGCGGCGCGTCGCGGTGCTGGGGCCCAACGGCGGCGGCAAGACCACCCTGTTCCGGCTGCTCGTGGGCACCCTGGAGCCGTCCGCCGGGCAGGTGCTGCTCGACGGGGCACCCGTCCGCCGCACGCGTCGGGGGCTCACCACGCTGCGCCAGCAGGTGCAGCTCGTCCTCCAGGACCCCGACGACCAGCTCTTCGCCGCCGGCGTCGCGCAGGACGTCTCGTTCGGGCCGGTGAACATGGGGCTGCCCGCCGACGAGGTCGCCCGCCGCGTCGACGGGGCGCTCGTCGCCCTGGGCATCGCCGACCTCGCCGACCGCCCCACCCACCTGCTGTCGTTCGGGCAGAAGAAGCGCACGGCCATCGCCGGTGCGGTCGCGATGCGGCCGCGGCTGCTGGTGCTCGACGAGCCCACCGCGGGGCTGGACCCGGCCGGTGTGGAGGAGCTGCTCGTCACGCTGGCGCAGCTGCACGCGGCCGGGACGACCCCGGTGCTCTCCACCCACGACGTCGATCTCGCCCACCGCTGGGCCGACGACGTCGCCGTCGTGGCCTCCGGCGTGGTGCGCACCGGACCCGCCGACGCGGTGCTCGCCGACGCCGACCTGCTGCGTTCCGCCCGGCTCGGCCCGGCCTGGGCTCCGGCGGTGCACCGCCTGCTGGCCCGGGTCGGGTGGCCGACCCGTCCCCGCACCGCCGCGGAGCTGCACGAGGTGCTCGCCGAGGTTCTTTCCGAACGGTGACGCGCCCCGGGCCCGGCAGGCGGTCCCGGAGGGTGGATGGCACGATGAAACACGGCGGGGGACCCGATGTCGTGGGTCGTCCAACACCCGCCGCGACGGCGCCCCCGGGCGCCAGCGAGGAGTGACGGTGAGCGACGCTCAGCGTTCGGTGGATCCCGTTCTGATCACGGATGCACCGATGTCCTACGAGCAGGAACTGGCTGCCCGCAAGCACCGCTACAAGATCATGATGGGCATGCGGGTCCCGCTCATGATCCTGGCGGCGATCTTCTACACGATCCCGTGGTTGGCCGTGACCCTGCTGATCATCTCGATCCCGCTGCCGTGGATGGCGGTGCTGATCGCCAACGACCGGCTGCCGCGCAAGCGCGAGGACGTCAACAAGTACCAGGGCGAGGCGAGGCAGCTCGAGGCCCGGGAGCACCCGGTCATCGAGGGCTGACCGGTACCACACCCGCGAGTCGGCGCTTTTCCGCGCGCGAGTCGGCGGTATTCAGCGCGCGAGTCGGCGATTTTCGGTGGGCGCCGGCGGCCGCGCCCCCGACCGTCCGACGGCACGGGCCGCCGCGGCGCACCCGGACCGCAGGGCGGCCTCCGGCCCGGCCCCGTCGAGCCAGGCCACCAGCAGACCGGCGTCGAACGCGTCCCCGGCGCCTGTGGCGTCCACGACGTCGACGGCAGTGGTGCCCGTCGACCAGGTCCCGCGTCTGTCGTGCCAGGTGGCCCCGTCGCCCGCGCACGTGGCGGCCACCGCAGTGACGTCGCGGAGCAGGGTGTCGGCCCCGCCCAGCGCCGTCAGCTCGTCGGCGTTGGGGAGCAGGAGATCCGCCCCGCGGACCCACTCCCGGAACGCGCGCGTCAGGGCGGGCGCGGCCTGCGGGTCCACCGACGTGCTGATCCCGGCCGCACGGGCGGCCTCCAGCGCCGCGAGCCCGGCCGCGCGCGACGAGGGATCGAGCAGGACGTAACCCGAGAGGTGCAGGTGGTCGGCGTCGAGGTCCGGGACGTCGGTGGGCCGGAGGTGCGCCGCGGCGCCGCGGTCCGAGAGCAGCGTGCGGTCGCCGTCGCCGAGCAGGGCCACGACGGTGCAGGTCGGGTGGTGCGGGTCGACGGCCAGCACCGGAAGCACGCCGGCCGTGCGGAGCTCGTCGGCCGCCGCGCGCCCGGCCGGATCGTCGCCGACGCGCCCCACCAGAGTCACGTCCGCGCCGAGGTGGGCGAGCCACGCCGCGGTGTTCGCGCCCGCCCCGCCGGCGGTCGTCCGGATGCGGGCGGGGACGTCGGCGCCGGGCACGGCGGGTCGTGACGGTTCCACCAGCACGTCGACGGCCACGTCACCCACCACGACGATCCTGGGTGCGCTGCTCACGTCGCCGCCGCGGGAGGGCGGTGGACAGCGCCCCGTCCGGACCTGGCCGTCGACTCATTCACCGAAGACCGCCGACTCGCGGGCCCGGAACCGCCGACTCGCGCGCCGGAAACCGCCGACTCGCGCACGGAAAAGCGCCGACTCGCGGGGTCATGGGGCGACCAGGGCCACCGCGACCTGCGCCGCCAGACCCGCGTTGGCCAGCACCAGCGCCAGGTTCGTCCGCAGGCTCGCACCTTCGCTGCCGGCGTGGAAGTGCTCCAGCAGCGCGGGGGTGACGTCCTTGCCGGTGACGCCGCGCTCGGTGAGCAGCGCGAGCCCCTCGGCAAGCAGCCGGTCGTGCAGGGCCGCGTCGAGCTCGTCGGCCTCCGGGACGGGCTGGGCCAGCACCGCCCCGGCCGCGGACCCGAGCGCGGTGTGGGCGCGCCACACGGCGGCGGCCTCGGCGGGGGAGTCGATCCGCCAGGGCACGGCGTGGCCGGAGTCGCGCCGGTAGAAGCCGGGGAAGGCGTCGGTGCCGTAGCCCAGCACCGGCACGGACTCGGTCTCCAGCACCTCCAGGGTGGCGGCGACGTCGAGGATCGACTTCACCCCCGAGCAGACGACGAACACTCCGGTGCCGGCGAGCGCGCCGAGGTCGGCCGAGACGTCCCAGGTGTCGCGGGCGCCGCGGTGCACGCCACCGAGCCCGCCGGTGGCGAACAGCGCCACCCCGGCGGCGTGGGCGAGGGTGGCGGTGGCGGCCACCGTGGTGGCGCCGTCGCGGCCGAGCCCGACGGCGACGCCGAGGTCGCGCGCGGAGAGCTTGACGAGGTCGCCGGAGCACACGCGGTCCAGCTCGGCGGCCGAGAGCCCGACGCGCGGCACCCCGTCCAGCACGGCGACGGTGGCGGGCACCGCGCCGTGGGCGCGGACGGCGGCCTCGATGTCGTCGGCGGCCGTGCGGTTGGCCGGGGCGGGCAGGCCGTGGGCGAGGATCGTGCTCTCCAGCGCGACGACGGCGCGTCCGGAGGCCAGGGTGTCGGCCACCTCGGGGGAGGTCCGGACGAGGGAGCGGGAGACGGGAGCTGACACGTGGGGCATCATGTACGACATGGCCACCCAGGTGCTGCCCGACGTCGAGACCCGCCCCGAGGGCACCGACACAACGGGCAACGACGAGCCCAAGATGTTCCACTACGTGAAGAAGAACAAGATCACCGAGAGCGCGGTGCTGGGCAACCTGGTGCAGGCGCTGTGCGGGGAGACGTTCCCGGTCACGCGCTCGCCCAAGCCCGGGTCGCCGGTCTGCCCGGACTGCAAGAAGATCTACGACGGTCTGCGGCCCGGCGGGGACTCCTGACCCGACATGCCCAAGCTCGCCGTCCGCGGCTGGTTGTACGACCGCCTCATCGTGGGGATGACCACCGACTGGTACCGCGAGGTCCTGGCGCGGTTACCGGAGGGTGCCCGCGTCCTGGATGTCGGGATCGGCACCGGGGCCGCGATGTCGCGGTGTGCCGACCTGGTGCGTGACAAGGACCTCACCGTGGTCGGCCTGGACATCGACGCCGACTACGTCACGCGCTGCCACCGCGAGCTGGCCAGGGCCGGCCTCTCGGACCGGGTCGAGCCGCTGCTGGCGTCGGTGTACGACCACGAGGGCGGCCCCTACGACGCCGTCTACTTCAGCGCGAGCCTGATGCTGCTGCCCGACCCCGCGGCCGCCATCACGCACGTGGTGGCCCAGCTGGTGCCGGGTGGGCGCGTCTTCGCCACGCAGACGTTCCAGCAGCGACGATCGAAGCTGATGGAGCGGGCGAAACCGATGATCCGGCACGTCACCACGATCGACTTCGGCCGCGTCACCTACGAGGACGACTTCCGCGCGTGCATGACCGCTGCCGGCGTCGAGCTGGTGGAGCTGCACACGATGAGCGCCAGCCGCTACCTGAGCCACCGCCTGGCGGTGGCGCGGGTGGCCGACGACGAGGCGGACCGCTCCGCCGCCTGACGCACCGTCCCGGCGCGCGCCCGTCGGAACTGGGGACGGGAGCAGGGCAGGGCGGGGCCGCCCCGGGACTCAGTCCTCCAGGAGGAAGTGGTCGATCACCGGTGTCAGGTCCTTCGCCTCCGTCAGGAGGGCCAGGTGGCCTCCTTCGTAGATGTGCAGTCGTGACCTCGGGATGCCGCGCGCCATGATCTTCGCGTTGACGATCGGGATGATCGGGTCGTCGTCCCCGGCGATGATCAGCGTGGGCTGGCGGATCAGGCCCAGCGCGGGCAGGCTGCTCCAGCCCGCTCCGGCGAGGAGCTGGTAGTAGTAGCCGCGGCTGGGGCCCTTGCGGGTGAAGGCGTGCAGCACGTTGGCGGCGGCCTCCGGGGTGGACCGCATCGTGCCGCCGTAGATCTCGCCGGCGATGGTGCGGGCGTAGTCCGGGTCCTGGTGACGGCGCGGCGTGAGCATCTTGGCGAGCACGTTCGGCCGCGCGGGCACCATCAGCGAGCCGGTGCCGGTGGCGGCGAGGACCAGCTTGCGGGTCTGGCGCCGCTGCACCACGGCGAACTGCTGGGCGAGCCCGCCACCCCAGGAGAACCCCATGACGTCGACCTTGTCGTAGCCCAGGCGGCGGATCATCGTGCCGACGAGCGGCGCCAGCGTCGACATGTGGTACGGGATCCGCGGCACCGGGGAGCCGCCGATGCCGGGCACGTCGAAGCGGATCACCTCGATGGCGGGCGGCAGCTCGTCGACGAACGGCTGGAGCAGCTCCAGGCTCGCGCCGATCCCGTTGAGCAGCAGCAACGGGGTGCGGGCCGGGCCGGGCCCCGCCGCGCGGCGGATCGAGACGCGCAAGCGACGGCCGCGGACGACGGTCTCGAAGACGTCGTCTTCCAAGGAGGTACTCATTTCTCGAAAATGTACTCGCCGGGGGCCGGCGTCATCGCGTGCAGCCCGCGCCCGCCCAGCTCCGGCGGGGCGTCGACCGTCCCTCCCGAGTGCGGCTCCAGCCAGGCGGCGTGGTCGGGCCACCACGACCCCTTGACGGTGGTGGCCACGCTGAGCCACCCGTCCGCCGACGGCGGCGTGGGGACGGCGGCGTCCTCGGGCGAGACGCGGAACGTCGACTTCGGGTTGCCCGGCGGGTTCACCAGCGATGCGATGTGGCCGCTGGTGGAGAGCACGAACCGGCTCTCGCCGCCGAGCAGCTGCGTGGTGCGGTAGCAGGACTGCCAGGCGCACAGGTGGTCGGCGATCCCCGCGATGACGTAGCTGGGCCGGTCGATCTTCGACAGGTCCACCGCCGTGCCGAGCATGCTCGCCCCGCCCGGCGTGACCAGGGCGTTGCGCTGCGCGATGTCGATGAAGTCGCGGTGCAGGCCGGCCGTCATGCGGGTGGTGTCGGCGTTCCAGAACAGGATGTCGAACGCCTTGGGCGCCTCGCCGCGCAGGTAGTTGTTGACCCAGTAGCTCCAGATCAGGTCGTTGGGCCGCAGCCAGGCGAACACCTCGGCCAGCGTGCGGCCGTCGAGGTAGCCCTTCTTCGCCGACGACTCGACGGCGGTGCGCGCGGTGTCGGCGTCCATGAGCGCGCCGGTGGTGCCGGCGCGGTTCTGGTCCAGCACCGTGACGGCGAACGTCACCGACGCCACCCGCTCCTGCGCGCCGATCGCCGCGAGGTGGGCGAGCAGCATCGCGGTGATCATGCCGCCGGAGCAGAACGCCATCAGCGACGTCGACGGCGTGCGGGTGATCGTCTCGCAGGCGTCGAGGGCGTCGAGGATGGCCTGGCCGTAGGTGTCGAGGTCCCACTCCGCGTGCTCGGCGGAGGGATTGCGCCACGACATCAGGAACACCTGCTGGCCGCTGGCCACCAGATTCTCGACGATGCTGCGGCCCGGCGCGAGGTCGGCCACGTAGTACTTGTTGATCGTCGGCGGCACCAGGAGCAGCGGGAGCTCGCGCACCGTCGGCGTGGTGGGCAGGTACTGGATCAGCTCGAACACCGGCGTGCGCAGCACCACGGCGCCGGGGGTGGCGGCGAGGTCCTCGCCGACGGTGAACGCGTCGGGCTCCACCATCGTGGGCACCCGCGGCGCCGAGGACATGTCGCTGACCAGCCGGCGCGTGCCGCGCACGACGCTCGCGCCCCGGGAGTCGATCGCGGCGCGCCAGGCCACCGGGTTGAGCAGGCTGTTGCTGGGCGCCAGCGCGTCGATGACGTTGCCGACGGCGAACAGGACCCGCTCGTGATCGGCCCAGTTCAGCTCCGCGTCCTCGACGAGCTCGGTGGCCGTGCCGCCGGCGGCGATGTGGGCCTGCACGAGGCGGCGCAGCACCGGGTTGGTGCTCCACTGCGGGTGGGCGTAGCGCTTGTCCTTGGGACTGGGCGCCACCTCGGAGCTGCCGATGCCGATGCGCGCGATCTCCGCCGCCAGGCCGGCGGCGCGGCGGGTGACCGTGACCGGCTTCGCGGCGAGCTTGGCGGCCATCCGGATCCCGGACGCGGCGGGCAGCATCCGGCGCAACGGTCCGAGTGCACCGTCGGTGAGGAGCATGTCCAGCCCGGTGGCGACGTCGACGTCCGGCTCGTCGGTGCTCATGATCGTGCTCCTTCTCACAGCGGGTGGGCCCAGCTTGAGTGGCCGGGACCCGCAGCGGCAAGTCCTGACCCTTCCATCGTGGGCGCCCGGGGTGGGCGGCGGGGCCGCCGATGCCGTCCCGTTACCCTGGCCCCTGCCCGCACGGAGCCGCCCCGAGGCCCGCGGAACCCTCGCAGCCGAGACGTCAGGGAGTCGTGTGTCGCAAGCCCAACCGATCGCGCCCGCGTCCCGTCCGCTGCGCGCCTGGCAGCGCAGTGCGCTGGCCCGCTATCTCGCCGCCGCGCCGCAGGACTTCCTCGCGGTCGCGACGCCCGGCGCGGGCAAGACCACCTTCGCGCTGCGGGTGGCGTCGGAGCTGCTGGCCGACCGGGTGATCGAGCGGATCACGGTCGTGGCGCCCACCGAGCACCTCAAGACGCAGTGGTCGGTGGCCGCGGCTCAGGTCGGCATCGCGATCGACCCCGACTTCCGCAACTCCACCGGCGCCACGTCGTCGGACTACACGGGCATCGCCGTCACCTACGCGGGCGTCGCCGCCCACCCCCTGCTGCACCGCGCGCGGACGGAGAACCGCCGCACGCTGGTGATCCTCGACGAGGTGCACCACACCGGCGACGCGCGCTCCTGGGGTGACGCGATCAAGGAGGCGTTCGAGCCGGCCACCCGCCGCCTCACGCTCACCGGCACCCCGTTCCGCAGCGACGACAGCCCCATCCCGTTCATCGACTACCTGCCCGACGCCGAGGGGGCCCTGCGCAGCCGCGCAGACCACTCCTACGGCTACGCGGAGGCCCTCGCCGACGGAGTGGTCCGGCCCGTCGTCTTCCTGGCCTACTCGGGGCTGTCGAGCTGGCGCACCAGCGCGGGCGAGGAGATCACGGCGCGCCTCGGCGAGCCGATGACCGGTGAGCAGACCGCCCGCGCCTGGCGCACCGCGCTGGATCCCGGTGGCGAGTGGATGCCCGCGGTCCTGCGGGCGGCCGACAGGCGCCTGACGGGCCACCGCGCGGGCGGCATGCCCGACGCCGGCGGGCTCGTCATCGCCACCGACCAGACCACCGCACGCGCCTACGCGGCGATCCTCACCGAGGTGACGGGTACGCCGCCGGTGGTGGTGCTCTCCGACGAGCAGGGCGCGTCGGCGCGCATCGCGCGGTTCAGCGAGTCCGACGACCGCTGGATGGTGGCTGTCCGAATGGTCAGTGAGGGCGTCGACGTGCCCCGGCTGGCCGTCGGGGTCTACGCCACCAGCGCGTCCACACCGCTGTTCTTCGCGCAGGCCGTCGGGCGCTTCGTGCGGTCGCGGCGGCCGGGGGAGACCGCGTCGGTGTTCGTGCCGTCGGTGCCCGTGCTGCTGGGCCTGGCGAGCGAGCTGGAGGCCCAGCGCGACCACGTCCTGGGCAAGCCGCACCGCCCCGAGGAGCAGTGGAACGACGAGGAGCTCGCCGCCGCCAACCGGCAGGAGGACGAGCCGGGGGAGGACGAGAAGTCGTTCACCGCGCTGGAGGCCCACGCCGAGCTCGACCAGCTCATCTACGAGGGCACGTCGTTCTCCGCCGACGAGGAGGACTACCTGGGGCTGCCCGGGCTGCTGGAGCCAGACCAGGTGCGCACCCTGCTCTCCCAGCGGCAGAAGGACTGGCTGACGCGCTCGCAACGCAAGTCCGCCGCGGCCGCCCCACCGGTGGTGCCCGCCCCGCCGGCGGAGCGCCCCCAGCTGTCGGTGCGCGAGCACCTGAACAAGCTGCGCAAGGAGCTCAACACCCTGGTGGCGCTGCACAACCACCGCACGAAGAAGCCGCACGGCATGATCCACAACGAGCTGCGGGCGAAGTGCGGCGGCCCGCCCACGGCGATGGCGAGCATCGAGCAGCTCGAGGAGCGCATCGCCACCCTCCGCAGCTGGCGCTGACCCGCCGCGCTGACCCGCCCCGCCCCCGCCCCGCCCCCGCCCCGGCGCCGCCCGCGAGTCGGGCCGCACGTGCCCGCGAGTCGGGGTCTGCGTGCGACCGAGTCGGGGTGTGCGTGTGCGCGAGTCGGGGTCTGCGTGCGACCGAGTCGGGCCGTATGTGCCCGCGAGTTGGGGTGTGCGTGTGCGCGAGTCGGGGGCCTACGGGGCGTCGCTGGCCGGGACGCGAGACGCGGCGGAAGCGGCTGCGCGGTGATCGTTGACCGGGGACGCGGAACCGTCCCACGTGCAGCCACACGTCCCCGACCGGCGATCACGGCCGGACGGATCGTCGATGATCGGCGTTCCGGGACCGGCGGGCGTGAGGGGCCGGAACCGGGTCGCCGAATGCGCACTGGTTCGGGTCATCGCCCGAACGGGTGAGCGCTGATCATGACGGCGACGGGCTGGTCCGATGGTGATCGTCGGTTCGGGACGCCGCGCAGCGTCGGGCACGGCTACGCATCCCCGGATGGTGATCATGGTCCGGCGCCGGCGGCAGGCTCACTGGTGATCCCCCGAGGGCTCCGCGACCGGTCCGTCCCACGTCCCGGACGCGACTCGCGCGCACGCAGAGCCCGACTCGCGCGCACGGAGGGCCCGACTCGCGGACATGGAGGGCCCGACTCGCGGGGTCGGGATTGCCGGGGACGGCGAAAGGGGCGGGGACCGTGTGGTCCCCGCCCCTCCGCGGACGTGTGGTGGGCCGGTCTCGAGCCGGCTTGGTCACGTGCCTACTGGAGTTGTGCCTGCATCTCGGCCAGCTTGTCGGCGTGGGCCTTCGCGTGGTGACCGCAGAAGAGCAGCTCGCCGCCCTTGGGCAGTACGGCTCGCACCTTCGCCGCCGCGCCGCATCGGTCGCAGCGGTCGGCAAGAGTCAACTCGGGCCGGGTAAGGGTTCCTGGCTGCATGGCGGTCTCCCTCCGTTCGGCCCCGGGACAACTCCCGAGACCGTTCACTGTGACGACCGCTTGCGCGGTGCGTCCACTCTCCCAGACGTTCAGCACCCCTGCTCGTGTTCCCGTCGCGTGTCGCGACGACCGTCACGTTTGCCGCGGGAGCGAGCAGATTCAGTTGGCTGGTTCGGTTGACACCCTGTCGTCGGTTGACGATGAGTGAATTCTGCGGTGCGTACCGGGTCACCGCAAGGTGGGCTGTGTTAACACTCCCGCGGGGGCGATTACGCTGAGCAGTCGTGACGAGCAGCGTGCGGAACCGGGTCCCGGCCCCTGCCCTGTTCGTTGCCGGCGCCGTCTCGATGTACGTCGGGGCGGCGCTGGCGGTCGCACTGTTCGATCGCCTGTCGCCGACCACCGTCGCCGTGTTACGGCTGGTGGGGGCCGCCGTGGTGCTGATCATCTGGCGACGACCCGAACGGGTGGCGTGGCGGGGGAGGCGCCTCGGGAGGGCCGTTCTGTTCGGCATGGCGACGGCGCTGATGAACATCGCGTTCTACGAGGCGATCGCCCGGCTCCCGCTGGGCACCGCGGTGGCCGTCGAGTTCTGCGGGCCGGTGGCGGTGGCGGCGCTCGCGTCGCAGCGCGCCCGCGATGTCGCCGCGGTGGTGCTGGCTGCCCTCGGGGTGCTCCTCATCGCCGATGTGCGCTGGTCAGGGAGTCCGTCGGGGGTGCTGTGGGCCCTGACGGCGGCGGCGATGTGGGCGGCCTACATCGTGCTCGGCAAGCGCGTGGCGAGCGCCGGGAACGGGCTCGACGACATGGCCGTGGGGTTCGCGGTGTCCGCCGTGATGCTCTCCCCGCTGCTGTTCGTCGGGGGCGTGGGAGCGCTCTCCGCGCTCGGCGACCCCCTGGTGGCGGCCATCGCCGTGGGGGTCGGGGTGCTGTCGAGCGTGGTGCCCTACGTGATCGACCAGATCGTGCTGCGCCGGGTCGGCCGGGCCCGGTTCGCGGTGCTGCTGGCCCTGCTCCCGGCCACGGCCACCGTGGTCGGTCTGCTCACGTTGCAGCAGGTCCCGGGCTTGTGGGAAGCGGCGGGGATATCCGCGGTCATCGCCGCCGTCGCGCTGCGGTCCCGCGACGGCGACGAGCCGGCGCCGGTGCTGCGGACGTGACACGGATCACGCAGGGTAATCTGCCGAATATGACACTGCGTAATTGATTTCGCCCGGATCAGGTGACGCTGGGGCACCTGAGTGAAATCGGTCGTTACTCGTGTGGACGGGCGGCGAGCGGCGGGAAGTGGCCGGTCCGCTCGCCGTACTCGAACAGCTCGGCCGCCGGACCGACGATCAGCGGGTCGGGGTCGGTGGCCACGTCGAGGGCCTTGCCGGGGTAGTCGAACAGGCGCAGGACGTGGCGCATGGCCTCGAGCCGGGCCCGCTTCTTGTCGTTGCTCTTGATCACCGTCCACGGCGCGTCGGCGGTGTCGGTGTAGAAGAACATCGCCTCCTTGGCCTCGGTGTAGTCCTCCCACTTGTCGAGCGAGGCGAGGTCCATGGGGGAGAGCTTCCACTGCCGGACGGGGTCGACCTGGCGGATCGTGAAGCGGGTGAGCTGTTCGTTCTGCGACACCGAGAACCACAGCTTGACCAGCGTGATCCCGCTGCGCACGAGCATCCGTTCCAGCTCCGGAGTGGTGCGCAGGAACTCCATGTACTCGCGCGGCTCGGCGAAGCCCATGACCCGTTCGACGCCGGCACGGTTGTACCAGCTGCGGTCGAACATGAGGATCTCGCCGGCGGCGGGCAGGTGGGCCACGTAGCGCTGGAAGTACCACTGGGTGGACTCGCGCTCGGTCGGCTTCTCCAGCGCGACGACGCGGGCGCCACGCGGGTTGAGGTGCTCCATGAAGCGTTTGATCGTGCCGCCCTTGCCGGCGGCGTCGCGGCCCTCGAACAGGATGACGACGCGTTGGCCGGTCTCTTTCACCCAGTTCTGCAGCTTGAGCAGCTCGATCTGCAGCAGTCGCTTGGTGCGGTCGTACTCGCCGCGGGAGAGGCGCTCGTCGTAGGGGTAGCCCTCGCGCCACGTGTCGACGTGGCTGCCGTCGGGGCCGACGAGGACGGGGTCGTCGTCGTCGGAGTCGTCGACGCGCAGGGCGGAGGGGTCCGCGAGGAAGTCCGGGATGGCCACCGGCGCACCTTCGTCCGTCGGCGTGTCCGGACGGTGAACGCGGGATGGACGGTGGCGGTGCCGCCGGGCGTCGGTGTGGTGACGCCGGGTGTGGGCCGTTCGGCCTACTGGGCGGCCTCCGGACGGTGGGCGTCGCAACAAATCGGAGCTCGTGTTGCGGAAACGTGACCGATTTCGGGAACTTGAACGATTCAGTGTGCTTGGCACCACTCC
This sequence comes from Pseudonocardia sp. 73-21, assembly GCF_001899645.1. GTDB lineage: Bacteria > Actinomycetota > Actinomycetes > Mycobacteriales > Pseudonocardiaceae > Pseudonocardia. The sequence goes on from NZ_MKVV01000027.1 coordinate 43,803, forward strand.
AGTTGGGGACATACGTTGCCGGTCACAACATTTACCCGCCTCGGCGGGACTCCCCGACGCTGTGGAAGGAACACGAGATGCGCGTGAAGAAGACTGCGCTCGCGGCTGCGGGGCTGGGCCTCGCCCTGACGCTCGCCGCCTGCGGGCAGAACGCGGCCACCCCGAGCGCCGGCGGGGCCAGCAGCGCGCCCGCCGCCGCCTCCGGTGCGAAGGTCGGCGTCATCCTCCCGGAGACGGCCAGCTCGGCCCGCTGGGAGGGTTTCGACAAGCCGCTGCTGACCGCCGCCATGGCGAAGCAGGGCCTGCAGGCCGACATCCAGAACGCCCAGGGCGACGAGCAGAAGTTCTCGACCCTGGCCGACGGCATGATCTCCAGCGGCGTCAAGGTGCTGGTCATCGCCTCGATCAGCAGCGAGGGCGGTGCCGCGGTGGAGGCCAAGGCCAAGGCCCAGGGCATCCCGGTCATCGACTACGACCGGCTCAACCTCGGCGGCACCAGCGGCTACTACGTGTCGTTCGACAACGTGAAGGTCGGCGCGCTGCAGGGGCAGGGTCTCGCGGACGCGCTCAAGGCCAAGCCCGGCGCGCAGGTGATCCAGATCGAGGGCGCCCCCACCGACAACAACGCCACGCTGTTCTACAACGGCCAGCAGACGGTGCTCCAGCCGCTGTTCGCGTCCGGTGCGCTCAAGCTCGTGGAGAAGCAGGCCATCCCGAAGTGGGACAACCAGGTCGGCGGCACCACGTTCGAGCAGATCCTGACCAAGAACGGCGGCAAGGTCGACGGCGTGGCCGCGGCCAACGACGGCCTCGCCGGCGCGATCATCACCGTCCTGACCAAGGTCGGCCTCAACGGCAAGGTGCCGGTGACCGGCCAGGACGCCACCCCGGACGGCCTGCAGGCCATCCTGCGCGGCGACCAGTACATGACCGTCTTCAAGGACATCTCCAAGGAGGCCGAGGCCACCGCGCAGCTCGCCGGCGCGCTGGCCAAGGGCGACGCCTCGGGCGCCGACGCGATCGCCACCGCCTCGTCCGACGACCCCACGGGCAAGCGCACCGTCAAGTCCGTGCTCCTCACCCCGGAGCTGATCACCAAGGACAACGTCAAGACCGTGGTGGACGCGGGCGCGGTCAAGGCGTCCGAGATCTGCGTGCCGGCCACCCAGGCCGCGTGCGACCAGCTCGGCATCAAGTAACCGACCGACCCTCGTGGGTGCGGCAGGCGGTGATCCCGCCTGCCGCACCCTTCGGCACGGAGGTGCCCCATGAGTGAACCGATCCTGCAGCTACGCGGGGTGAACAAGAGCTTCGGCGCGGTCCAGGTGCTGCACGACGTGGATCTCACGGTGCGGGCCGGCGAGGTCACCGCGCTGGTCGGCGACAACGGCGCGGGCAAGTCCACGCTGGTCAAGTGCGTGGCGGGCATCCACCCCATCGACTCCGGCGAGGTGCTGTTCGACGGCGTCCCGGTGACGCTCAACGCACCCACCGACGCCGCCAAGCTCGGCATCGAGGTCGTCTACCAGGACCTCGCGCTCGCCGACAACCTCGACATCGTCCAGAACATGTTCCTCGGCCGCGAGCGCGGCCGGCCGTGGCTGCTCGACGAGGCCGACATGGAGCAGGCCGCGCGGCGCACCCTCGCCTCGCTGTCGGTGCGCACCGTCACCTCGGTGCGGATGCCCGTCGCCGCCCTCTCCGGTGGCCAGCGCCAGACCGTCGCGATCGCGAAGGCCGTGCTGTGGGACTCCAAGGTCGTGCTCCTCGACGAGCCGACGGCCGCGCTGGGCGTGGCCCAGACCCGCCAGGTGCTCGACCTCATCCGGCGCCTCGCCGAGCAGGGCCTCGGCGTCGTGCTGATCAGCCACAACATGGCGGACGTGTTCGAGGTCTCGGACCGCATCGCCACCCTGTACCTCGGGCGCATGGTCGCCGAGGTGCCGACGAAGAGCATCACCCACGGGCAGGCCGTGGAACTGATCACCGCGGGCCGCTCGGGAGAGCTGGGCCTGCAACGACCCGAGAGCGTGACGGTATGAGCACCGACGTCATTCGTCCCGCGGAGGTGCAGTCATGACCGCCCCCACCGACAAGGAAACCTCCGCGGCCGACCGCGCCGGCCCCGCGTCCACGCGGGCGGCCGACTTCGGCATCGACACCACCGCGAAGTCCACCGGCGAGGCCCTGCGGGGCTACGTCGCGAACCTGCGCAACGGCGACCTCGGCTCGCTGCCGGCGCTGCTCGGCCTGCTGGCCCTGTTCGTCCTGTTCACCGTGCTGGCGCCGGAGATCTTCCCGAGCCTGATCAACCTGGCCAACCTGCTCCAGCAGGGCGCCGGTCAGACGATCATCGCGATGGGCCTGGTGTTCGTGCTGCTCACCGGCGAGATCGACCTCGCCGCGGGCACCGCGTCCGGGCTCGCCGCCGCCGTCATGGCACTGCACCTGGTGAGCAACGGCAACCTGCTGGGCGCGATGGGCACGGGCGTGTTCGTCGCCTTCGCCGTGGTCCTGCTGGTGGCGGTCGTGCTGGCCGTCCTGCTGAAGATCTGGTGGGGTGCCGTGCTCGGCGTGGTCGCCCTGCTGCTGCTGGTGGTCGGCTTCCCGCCGAACCCGTGGCTGGAGATGCTGCTGGCCGTGTGCGTCGGCGCCGTCATCGGCTGCGTCACCGGCTTCCTGATCGCCAAGGTCGGGATGCCGTCGTTCGTCGTCACGCTGGCGCTGTTCATCGCCTGGCAGGGCGTGATCCTGCAGCTCATCGGCACCGGCGGCACGCTGGGCCTGCGCGACCCCGTGATCAACGCCGTGGCCAACGGCAACCTCTCCACGCTGGGCAGCTGGATCCTGTTCGTCGTCGGTGCCGGTGGCTACGCCGCGGTGCTGCTCAACCGGCAGGTCTCGCGGCGCAGGCTCGGTCTGGTCGCGCAGCCCACTGGGCTGGTCCTGCTCAAGATCGCCGCGGTGGTGATCCTCGCGGCCATCGCGACGTTCCTGCTGACGGTCAACCGGTCGCAGAGCACCCTCGTGGTGATCAGCGGCGTGCCCTACGTGGTGCCGATCGTGCTGGTCCTGCTGGTCGCGGGCTCCTACATCCTCGACCGCACGCGCTTCGGCCGGCACGTCTACGCCGTCGGCGGCAACCGCGAGGCCGCCCGCCGGGCCGGTATCGACGTGGTGCGCATCCGGGCCACCGTGTTCGTCATCTCGTCGGCGTTCGCGGCGATCGGCGCCATCGTCTACTCGTCGAAGGTCGGGTCGGTCTCGCCGGACGCCGGTGGCGGCAACACGCTGCTGTTCGCGGTCGGGGCCGCCGTCATCGGTGGCACGTCGCTGTTCGGTGGACGGGGGCGGGTGAGCAACGCGGTGATCGGGGGTGCCGTGCTGGCCACCGTCAACAACGGCCTGGGCCTGCTCGGCCAGCCGTCGTCGGTCGTGTTCCTCGTCAACGGCATCGTGCTGCTGCTGGCGGCGGGTGTGGACGTGCTGTCGCGCCGTAGGTCAGCTGTCCCGCTGAGATGAGCCGCGCCTGGGGGGGAGACGGTGGCGCCGCCTCCACCTCGGGGGCCAGGCCCGACGAGGCACGACGGCACAACCGGGCCGCGCTGCTGCGCCGCCTGCACGTCGACGGGCCCTGCACGCGGGCCACGCTGGCCACCGAGCTGGGGCTCAACCGCAGCACGATCAAGTCGGTGGTCGACGGGCTCGCGGAGTCCGGCGTCGTCACCGAGGCCGTCCCGGCGCAGCGCAACGGCGCCGGGCGGCCCTCGCTGATGGTGCTGCCCTCGCCGGAGGCCGCGGTGGTGCTCGCGGTGGACGTGCGGGTGGAGCAGGTGGCGATGTCGATCGTCGGCATCGGCGGGCAGGTGCTCGGACGCCACAGCTGGAACCTGCACAGCCGCACCCGCACACCGGGTGAGGTGATCACCCACGTCGCGGAGTCGGCGCAGCTGCTCGCGGAGGAGCTGGCCGTGAGCGCGGCGGGGGTCGGGGTGTCGCTGCCCGGCGTCGTCCGCCGCGACGACGGCTGGGTGCACGAGGCCCCCAACCTCGGCTGGCGCGACGTCGCGCTGGGCACGCGCCTGGCGTCGGTGCTCAAGTTGCCGGTGCAGGTGGCCAACGACGCCGAGCTCGGGGCGCTGGCCGAGCACGTCCGCGGCGTGGCCCGCGACGTCACCGACCTCGTCTACATCTCCGCGGACAAGGGCGTCGGCGGTGGCGTGATCTCCGACGGCCGGCCGCTGCGCGGCACCCGCGGCTACGTCGGGGAGATCGGCCACCTCGTCGTCCGGCCGGGGGGGCGGCCCTGCTACTGCGGGTCGCGCGGCTGCTGGGAGACCGAGGTGGGGGAGGCGGCGATGTGCCGCGCCCTCGGGCTGCCCGAGGACACCGCGCGCGGCGTGGTGGTGGCCGAGCTGCGTTCGCTGGAGACCAGCGCCCGGCCCGGCCCGCTCGACGAGTTCGCCGAGTGGCTGGCCACCGGGCTGGTGACGGTCGTCAACATGATGGCGCCGGAGCTCGTGGTGCTCGGCGACCTGTTCACCGCGCTGCCCTCGGCCGTCGTCGGGCACGTGCGCGACCTCGTGCACGAGCGCAGCCTGGTGAGCCGGGCCGTCGGCGGGACGCGGATCGAGCTGAGCCCGCTGGGCCGCGACGCGAAGCTGGTGGGCGCGGCGGAGCTGGCGTTCGAGCCGGTGCTCGGGGCCGTGTAGATCGTTCGGGCCAGATCTTCCAGGTCTGCCGCCGCGCGTCGACGACGTGCCGGAACTCCGCCGCGATGGTCAGGCACACGAGCGTGGTGACGGGGGTGTCGGCGCGGAACTCGCCCCACTCCCGCCCGTGCTCGACGGCCGCGGTGAGCCAGCGCTCGAGGCTGTCGTAGTGCGCCTGCACCCAGGGGTGGGCCGGGTGCTCGGGGTCGAGCGCCTCGCGGACCGTCGCCTCCGGCACGTCCCCGGACCGGACGGCGGCGACGAGCTTCCCGCCCCGGTGCTCCGACGGGCCGGGTATGACGAGGTCGAGCCCGCCGTTCGCGGACCCGCCGGTGGAGCGCGTGGCGAACCAGTCCGACAGCATCAGCCCGGTCGCAGCCCCACTCGTCCTTCAGCACGCCGTTGACCAGGGCGTCGTGCTCGGTGGCGGGCACGCCGTCGACGTCGTTGTGGGCGGCCGTGACCTCCTCCGCCGCGTTGTCCGGGTACGAGGAGGGGGTCGCGACGCCGGGGTCAGCCGACCTTGGTCCAGGTGCAGCCGTTCTTCACGGTGAAGACCTTGCCCGCCTTCAGCGTGACGACGCCGGGTCCGGTCAGGATGTCGTTCTTGTCGATGCCCCCGACCTGGCCCGAACCGTCGCCGACCTCCATGTAGCAGGCGCTCAGGGCGTCGGTGCTGCCCGGGCCGGGGGTCTTGTACTTGCCCGCGGCGATGTCGGTGCCCACCTCGTAGGTGCCGTCGGAGAACGACGTCAGGGGACCGGCGGGGGCGGCCGGGGCGACGGGAGCGGCCGGGACCGCGGCAGCCGCGGGGGCCGCCGGGGCGGTGGCGGACGCCGGGGCGGCGGCCGGGGTCGCCGCGGCCGGGGTGGCCGAGCCGGCGTGGGCGGTCGCCCCGATGACCAGTCCCACGACCAGCCCGCCGACGGCCCACGGCCAGCGGCGGCGGGCCTTCGGCGGCTTCGGGGCCTGCGGCAGCGGCGACCCGGCGCGCTGGACGGGGATGGCCGTGGTGGGGTCGGTGCCCCAGTGCGGTTGGTTCGGGATCACGGGGCTGCTGCGGCGTGGTGGTCATGGTGGGCTCCCCGACTGTCGGCGACCTGCGTCCGTGCAGGTCCGTTGCCGTGCACATCGGACGTCCTGACGCCGGTGTTGCGTGTCCGACCTGCGGATACCCAGTTCTGATGATCCGTGGTCTGATCACCGTCATGGATCTGGGAATCAGCGGGAGACGCGCGGCCGTGGCCGCGGGCACGGCCGGGCTGGGGTTCGCGAGCGCGCAGGCGCTGGCGGCCGAGGGGGTGCGGGTCACGATCTGCGGCTCCGACGAGGGCCGGGCGAAGGAGGCGGCCGAGCGGATCGGGGCCGCGTACGTCGTGGCCGACCTGACGCGCCCCGAGGAGGCCGCGCGCTTCGTCGAGGAGGCGGGGCCGGTCGACATCCTGGTCACCAACGGGCCGGGTCCGGCGCCGGGCACCGCGCTCGCCACCCCCGCGTCGGCGTACCAGGAGGCGCTCAACCGCAGCCTGCTCGCCGTCGTCCACATGTGCCTGGCCGCGGTGCCGGGCATGCGCGCGGCGGGATGGGGTCGGATCGTCGCGATCACGTCGGCGGGCGTGCGCCAGCCGTACCCGAACCTGGTGCTGTCCAACACCGCACGCGCCGGCGCCACCGGGTTCCTCAAGACCCTCGCCACGGAGTGCGCGGCCGACGGCGTCACCGTCAACTCGGTGCTGCCCGGCCTGCACGACACCGCCCGGCTGCGCGGCATGAACGGCGGCAAGCGGCCGCCCGGGCGGGTCGGCGAGCCGTCGGACTTCGGGGCCGTCGTCGCGTTCCTGTGCTCCGAGCAGGCCCGGTTCGTCACGGGCACCGCCACCCCCGTCGACGGTGGGGCGAACCAGTCCCTCCTGTGACGAGGTAACGTCACCTCCGACCCGCGGGAGCCCACGATCCGAGGCTGAGAGGGCGGCAGGCCGGCCGTCGACCGTTCGAACCTGATCCGGTTAGTACCGGTGTAGGGAGGAACGCAGTGACTGGCGTACCCAGAAGGACCATCCTCGCCGCCTTGGCGGCGTCGCCCCTGCTCGCGGCGTGCGGGGGAGGTGCAGGCAGCAGCGCGCAGACCGTCCGCATCGCCCTGGACTGGACGCCCAACACCAACCACACCGGGCTCTACGTCGCCCAGCAGCAGGGCTGGTTCCGCGACGCGGGCCTCGACGTGCAGTTCCTGCCCTACAACTCCACCTCGCCCGACACGCTCGTGTCGTCGGGCGCAGCGGAGTTCGGCATCTCGTTCCAGGACTCCTTCACCTACTCCAAGGCCGCCGGCGCCGACATCACCTCGGTCATGGCGATCCTGCAGCACTGGGGCACCGAGATCGGAGTCAAGGCCGGGCGGACCGACATCCGCACCCCCAAGGACCTCGACGGCAAGGTCTACGGCGGCTTCGGCGCGCCGGGTGAGCAGCCGAAGATGGCCGCGGTGATCAAGAATGCGGGCGGCCGCGGGGTGTTCACGACCGTCGTGCTCGGCACCTCGGCGTACGAGGCGGTCTACGCGGGGCAGGCCGACTTCACCGAACCGTTCCTGGCGTGGGAGGGCATCGAGGCGGAGATGCGCGGCGAGCCGTTCCGCACGTTCGCCTACACCGACTACGGCTTCCCCGACGCCTACAGCGTGCTGCTGATGGCGAACTCCCCGTGGCTCGCCGCCCACCCGGACCAGGCCACGGCGTTCGTGCAGGCCGCGCAGCGCGGTTACCAGCTGGGCGCCGACGACCCCGGCAAGGCCGCCCAGCTGCTGATGGACGCCAACCCCGGCACGTTCACCGAGCCCACGCTGGTGACGCGCAGCCAGGACATGCTCGCGGCGAAGTACCTCAAGGACGGCTCGGGGAAGGTCGGACCGCAGACGGCCGGGATGTGGTCGGGCTACTCCGGGTTCGCGTTCGACACCGGCACGCTGGCCGGTCCGGACGGCAAACCGCTCACCACGCGCCCGGACTTCTCGACATGGTTCACCAACGCGCACCTGGCCTCGTGAGCCGCGCCGACGGTCTCGCGCAGATCCCGGCCCGCGCGCACGGACGGGCCGACTCGCGCGCACGGAGACCTCGACTCGCGCGCACGGAGACCCCGACTCGCGGGGTGGGGGTGGTGCGGCGGGTGGCGCCGCCGCTCGTGCTCGTCGTGCTGCTGCTCGTCGTCTGGCAGGTCGCTGTGGTCGCGTTCGACGTGCGGCCGCAGGTGCTGCCCTCCCCGCTGAGGGTGGTCGAGCAGGGGTGGGCTTACCGGGAGCAGCTGTGGGCCAACACGCTGCCGACCCTGCAGGTGACGCTCGTGGGCTTCGCGGTGTCGCTGCTGGTGGGATGGGTGCTGGCGGTGGCCGTCGACTTCTCGCCGTGGCTCAGGCGCGCGCTGACGCCGCTGCTGGTGGTGTCGCAGACCCTGCCGATCATCGCGATCGCGCCGCTGCTGATCATCTGGTTCGGGTTCGGGCTGCTGCCCAAGGTCGTGGTGATCGCACTGGTGACGTTCTTCCCGATCGCCGTGGGGCTGATCGAGGGGTTCGCCGCCACCGACCGTCAGGCCACCAACCTCCTGCGCAGCATGGGCGCGTCGCGGTGGGAGCAGTTCCGGCTGGTCCGGCTGCCCGGCGCGCTGCCGCGGTTCTTCACCGCGCTGCGCATCGGCATCACCTACGCCGTGACCGGCGCGATCTTCGCCGAGTACGTGGGGGCCACGGCCGGGCTCGGGATCTTCATGAACCTGCAGAAGAACTCGTTCCGCACCGACCTGGTGCTGGCGGCCGTCGTCGTCACGGCGGTGCTGTCGGTGGCGCTGTTCGCGCTGACCTACCTCGTGGAGCGGCTCGTCATCCCGTGGAACCGCGATGTCTGACCTGCGCGTGGAGGGGCTGACCAAGGCCTACCCCGGTCTCCCGGTGCTGGACGGTGTCTCGTTCGACGTGGACACCGGGGAGTTCGTGTCGGTGATCGGGCCCAGCGGCTGCGGCAAGTCCACCCTGTTCGACGTGGTCGCCGGGATGGAACGCCCCGATTCCGGGCGCGTGCTCGTCGACGGGAAGGACGCCACCGGCCGCGTCGACCCGTTCGCCTACATGCCCCAGCAGGACCTGCTGTTCCCCTGGCGGACCGTGCTCGCCAACACGACCCTGGGGCTGGAGGTGGCCGGGATGCCCCGCTCCGAGGCGCGCGAGCGGGCGCGGGCGCTGTTCCCGACGTTCGGGCTGGCCGGGTTCGAGGACGCCCGCCCCGCGCAGCTCTCCGGAGGGATGCGCCAGCGGGCGGCGCTGCTGCGCACGGTGGTGCAGGACCGGCCCGTGCTGCTGCTCGACGAGCCGTTCGGGGCGCTGGACTCGCTCACCCGCACCGGCATGCAGACGTGGCTCGCCGACGTCCGCGCCGGCTTCGGCTGGACGGTCGTGATGGTCACCCACGACATCCGCGAGGCCGTGCTGCTCTCGGACCGCGTCGTGGTGCTCGGGCCGCGCCCGACGACCGTCCGGCACGAGGTGGTGGTGGATCTCCCGCGGCCCCGTGATCTCGCGACGACCACCTCGGTGCGATTCTCGGAGATCGCCGCAGAACTGCTCGGAATGCTCACCCTGAACGCTGTGTAATTCCCCCTCCACGCGGAGTGGAAATATCAGGCGGGAATGGCCGACGTGAGCGCGAACCGCTCGGGGCTGTGCACGTTCTCGAGATCCTCGACGAGTGCGACGGTATCGGGATGGTCGGCGCCCAGCAGCTCGGTGGAGTCGGCGACGGCCCGGTCGAACTCCTCGGTCGACTCCCGCGGGCGTCCGAGGTGCGCGAGGCACGCCGCGAGGGCGCCGCGCAGTGCGATGGTGTGGGCGTGCGCGCCGCCGAGCGTGTGCTCGGCGTCGTGCAGTGCCGCCTTGAGCAGCGTCCACGCCGACTCGACGTCGCCCGTGGCCGCGCGGGCCAGCGCCAGGTTCATGCGGGAGGTGAGGGTGTCGAGGTGCTCCGGGCCCAGGGTGCGGCGGCGCTCGGCGGTGATCGCGGTGGCGAGGTCGACGGCCTCCTCCGCGCGTCCGGCCAGCCGGAACGCCGTGGCCAGGGCCTCGCCCGCGGTGAGGGTGCGGGGGTCGTCCGCGCCGAAGACGTCCGTGCGGGCGGCGTGGTTGCCGGTGAGGATGTCGATGCCCTCCGACCAGCGCCCGGCCTGCACGAGCGCCACGCCCAGGTTGCCGGCGACGGTGAGCGTGTCGGGGTGCACGGAGCCCAGCCGCTCCCGGCATCCGGCCAGCGTCTCCACGAGCAGGGACACGGCGAGGTCGGGACGGTCGGCCCGCAGCCGCGCGGCGGCGGCCGTGTTCGACGCGACGAGCGAGCCCATGGCGTCCAGGTGCGCCTGATCGCCCGCGCTGTGGCTGGCTTTCCTCGACCACCACGCCATCGTCGGCCCCCCGATCCCCGTTGTCGGGTCGAAACTACACCGGACGGCGGATCATTCGAGGTGAATGCGCATCCGATGTGGAGGAGGTCTCAGCGAACTTCCGCAATTCTTCACCACGGGTACTCGGGCCATGACCACGCGTGCCCGGTAGCGTGGACGCCGTGCGGCTCACGCGCAGTGCGGGCAAACACGGAATCGGCCGTGAGGAGATCCGGCTGGTTCTCGCGGCGCCCCTGTGCACGGTCGAGCAGGGCGACACGGTGCTCCACATCGGGCTCACCCCGCGGCGTGACCTCCTCGAGGTGGTGGTGGCGCCCGGTGAGGAGCCCACGGTGCTGCACGCGATGCGGTTGCGGCCCGCGAACTACAGGCACATGCTGGGGCTCTCATGCCACAGCATCCCGTGACCGTCACCGACGCCGCCCCGTCCCTGAGCGAGGAGCAGGCGCACCGGCGCCGCGTCTACGTCGCGATCATGATGGTGCACCTCGTCGGGTTCGCGGGGTCCTACCCGCTGTACCTGTGGCAGCCGTGGGCCGGCGCCGCGATGGTGCTGGCCACGGGTCTGCTCCCGTGGGCGGCGGTGATCATCGCCAACGGTGCCCCGCGCCGGCGGGCGGCGGCCCGCGAGACGGTCAACCTGCCAGCACGACGATGAGCGTGCGGGGGCCGTGCACGCCCTCCACCCGCTCCAGCTCGATGTCGCTGGTGGCCGACGGCCCGCTGACGAACGTGGTCGGCCGCGTCGGGGTCAGCCGGGCCAGCAGCTCCGGCACCGTCTCCACCACCTGGTCGGCGCGCACCACGCACACGTGCACGTCGGGCACGAGGGTGATCGCGCGCCGGCCCTGGTCGGGCGAGCCGTCCAGCGCGATCGTGCCGGTGACCGCGCAGGCCGCGGCGCAGCCCGTCACCACCGCGGCGTAGCCGTCGAGCTCGGCGGGCGCGAACCCCGCGTCCACCGTGCCGTCGGGACACCAGCCGTCCGGGAGACCGGGCGGGACGAGGACCGGGCCGTCGACGCCGGCCAGTGCCGTGCGGATGGCGGCCGGGACGTCGTCGCCCGCGTCGAGCACCGTGGCCTTGTAGTCGACGAGCCGGTCGGCCAGCAGCTCCAGTACGGCCGGGGAGCCCGGGGCCAGCGCACCGGTGCGGTGGTAGTCGCGGGGGACCTCGGGCGGTGGGGGGTTGCCGGCGGCGGCGTTGGCCCCCCGGATCCGGCGCAGCACGTCCTCACGGGCGCTCATCAGGTCGTCTCCCGTCCTGGTGAGCGGTGGGTGCCGCACGTTGTGGTCCCGGGGAGGGCGGTGGCGGGCGGCAGCCGGCGAGCACCGGTCGTGCTGTGCGCTGCGGTGGTCCGTGATCGCCGCGTGCCGCACTGTGCGGCCCCGCCGGAGGCGCCGGGGTGCGTCCGGTACCGATCACGGGGGCGGTACGCGGGCCCGGATCGCGGGGCGGCGCGCGGTCCGGTCCGGTCGGGTGCGGCCCTGCGGTGACGGTCAGTGGGCCGGCGCGGGTGCGTGGTGGTCGTTGATGGCTGTGCGTCGCATCCGAGCGTCCTCGTCGGGTCGCTGCCGTGCGGCTGCCGAGGATCACCAATGCTCACGACGTGCCCCGCTCGCGCGCCCACCACTGCCGGAACGTCTCCTCCGGTGGGCGCGGGGCGTCGCGGCTGGCCGTCCACGCCGAGAGCGGGGGCGGCAGCGAGGAGATGCGGCCCGTCGAGCGACCGAGCAGGCGCCCCAGCTTCGACGCCGACTCCGCCGCACCGAACCGGCCGGGCGTCGACATCACCCACGACGCGGCGGCCATCGCCGCGGCCTCCGCGCTCGGGACACCGCCCCGGTTGGCGTCCACGTGCTGGGCGCGCAGCCGCACCAGCAGCGACGGGATGTCGATCCGCACCGGGCACGCGTCGAAGCAGGCGCCGCACAGGCTCGACGCGTACGGCAGCGACGCGTTGTCCTCCACACCCGTGAGCTGCGGCGAGAGCACGGCGCCGATCGGGCCGGGGTACACCGAGCCGTACGCGTGCCCGCCCGCGCGCTCGTAGACGGGGCAGACGTTGAGGCAGGCCGAGCACTTGATGCAGTGCAGCGCGGCGCGCCCGACCTCGTCGGCGAGGGTGGCGGTGCGGCCGTTGTCGAGCAGCACCAGGTGGAAGTCCTGCGGGCCGTCGCCGGGGGTGACGCCCGTCCAGGCCGAGGTGTAGGGGTTCATCCGCTCGCCCGTCGACGAGCGGGGGAGCAGCTGCAGGAACACCTCCAGGTCCTGCCATGTGGGCACGACCTTCTCGATGCCCATCACGGTGATCAGCGTGTCGGGCAGCGTCAGGCACATCCGCCCGTTGCCCTCGCTCTCGACGACGAGCAGGGTGCCGGTGTCCGCGATGCCGAAGTTGGCGCCGGAGATCGCGACCTTGGCCCGCAGGAAGCGCTCGCGCAGGTGCTTGCGCGCGGCCATGGCGAGCAGCCGGGGCTCGGAGGTCAGCTCGGGGTCGACGCCGGGCATCTCGCGCAGGAAGATCTCGCGGATCTCCGCGCGGTTGCGGTGGATCGCGGGCACCAGGATGTGGCTGGGCAGGTCGCCGCCGAGCTGCACGATGAGCTCGGCGAGGTCGGTCTCCTTGGCCTCGATCCCGGCGGCCTCCAGGGCCTCGTTGAGGCCGATCTCCTGGGTGGCCATCGACTTGACCTTGACGACCTCGGTCTCACCCGTGGCCTGCACCAGCCGCGTGACGATCGCGTTGGCCTCGTTGGCGTCACGGGCCCAGTGCACGGTGCCACCGCGGGCGGTGACCTCGCGCTCCAGGCGTTCCAGATGCTCGTCGAGGCGGGCCATGGTGGCCGTCTTCAGGGCCGACCCGGCGAGCCGCAGCTGCTCCCAGTCGTCGAGCTCACCGACGACGGCCGCGCGTTTGGCCCGGATCGTCGAGGTGGCGTGGCCGAGGTTGCGGCGCAGCTGGGAGTCGCCGAGCGCGACGCGGGCGGCGTCCGGGAAGGTCTGCGTGCCGCGCAGGTGCCCGACGCCCCGCGGGGCGGGCACGCCGAGAAAGGTGCTGCTCATCGCGGCCCTCCGGGAGTCGTGCGCGGATAACGGTGTCCTGGCACGGATATCCGCGCACGGGCGCCGGAGGCGCTCACGTCGACGCCAGGATCTCGGCCAGGTGCAGTGTGCGGGTGCCGCTCTGGAGGCGGGACAGGCCGCCCCCGATGTGCATCAGGCACGACGCGTCGCCGGCCGTGGCCACCTCGGCGCCGGTGGACAGGACGTTGCGCATCTTGTCGGCCAGCATCGCCGTCGAGGTGTCGGCGTTCTTCAGCGCGAACGTGCCGCCGAACCCGCAGCACTGGTCGGCGGCGGGCAGCTCCAGGAGCGTCATGCCGCGGACGTTGCGCAGCAGCCGCAACGGCTTGTCGGCCACCCGCAGCATGCGCAGCGAGTGGCACGTCGGATGGTAGGTGACGCGGTGCGGGAAGTAGGCGCCCACGTCCTCGACGCCGAGCACGTCCACCAGCAGTTCCGAGAGCTCGTAGGTGCGGGTGGCCACCGCTGTCGCGCGGTCGGCGAGCGCGTCGTCGCCGGCGTCCCGGGCCACCATCGCGTGCTGGTGGCGCACCGAGCCGACGCACGATCCCGACGGTGCGACCACCACGTCGTAGGGCTCGAACACCTCCACGTGGTGGCGCACCAGCGGCACCGCCTCGCGCTGGTACCCGGTGTTGGTGTGCATCTGGCCGCAGCACGTCTGGGCCGACGGGAACACCACCTCGTGGCCCAGCCGCTCGAGCAGCGTGACGGTGGCCTTCCCGACCTGGGGCGCCATCGCGTCGGCGAGGCAGGTGACGAACAGAGCGATCCGCACGGGTGTGGTCTTACCACAGTTCGCTACGCTCCGCCGGTGCGAACCCATGAGCGGGTCCTGGCCCGGATCGAGGCTGATCTCACCGCGGGCCGGCTGGCCCTCGGCGACCGGCTGCCGGGGGAGCGGGTGCTCGCCGAGCAGCTCGGGGTCTCGCGGCCGTCGGTGCGCGAGGCGGTGCGGGTGCTGGAGGCGATGGGGGTGGTCCGCACGGCCACCGGCTCGGGCCCGGACGCCGGCGCGGTCCTCATCGCCGACGCCGCCACCGGTCTCGGCGCCGCCCTGCGGCTGCACGTGGCCACGAGCGGCCTCCCCGTCCGTGACGTCGTGGAGCTGCGGCTGCTCGTGGAGGGCTGGGGGATGCGGATGGCCGCGGCGAGCGGCGACGCCGCCGCGCTCGACCGGGCCGCCGCCCTGCTCGACGCGATGGACGCCCCCGGCCTCGAGCCCGACCGGTTCCTCGAGCTGGACGCCGCGTTCCACGAGGCGCTGGTGGGCACGGCCGGGAACGTGCTGGTGACGGCCGTGATGACCGGAGTACGTGGGGCGGTGCTGGCCTACGTCCGCGCCGGCGCGCGCACCGTCGCGGACTGGGACGCGATGGCCGCTCGGCTGCGCACCGAGCACCGGGAGATCCTGGGGGCGGTGCAGGAGGGTCGGGCGGACGAGGCGGAACGGGCGGTCCGCGCCCACATCGAGGGCTACTACCGCGATGCCGGCGTTCACTGACCTGACGAACGGCACTCTCGTCGCACAGGGCCCGACGAGAGTGCCGTTCGTCGGCGGGCCGGCGACCTAGGGGTGCGGGCGGGTGCTGGTACGCACCACCAGTTCGGGATCGAAGACCACTTGGCGGTGCTCGTGGTCGGCACCGCCGTGGGCCTCGGCCAGCAGCAGCTCCGCCGCCGTGCGGCCGAGAAGGTGGCGCGGCTGGCTCACCGAGGTCAGCGGCACGGCGGCGGCCTCGGCGAACTCGATGTCGTCGTAGCCGACGATCGCCATGTCCTCGGGCACGCGCAGCCCCAGGCGCACCATCTGCTGCAGCAGCCCGAGGGCGAGCAGGTCGTTGGCGCAGAAGGCGGCCGTCGGGCGGCGGGCCGCGGGCAGGCCGATGAGGCGCTCGCCCGCGCGCCGCCCCTCGGAGACGTCGAGGTGCGTGGTCTCCAGCACCGTCAGCGCGCCGCGACCGGCCCGGGCCAGTGCGCGCTCGGCCCCGGCGATGCGGTCGGCGACCTGGCCCAGCGCCCGCGGGCCGCCGATGAAGGCGATGCGCTCGTGGCCGATGTCGAGCAGGTGGGTGGTGGCCAGGTCGCCGCCGAGCACGTCGTCGACGGTGACCGAGCACCGGTCCGGCCCCGCCCCCCGGTCGACGACGACGACGGGCATGCCGCGCCGGGCCAGCGCGGCGATGCCGGGGTCGGCGGCGTCGGCCGGCGTGATCAGGACGCCTTCGACGCGCTGCTGTTCCAGCAGGTCGAGGTAGGCGGCCTGGCGGTGCGGATCGTCGCCGCTGTTGCAGAGGTACACGACCAGGCCCTGGGCGTCGGCGGTCTCCTGGATGCCGCGGGCGACGTCGGTGAAGAACGGGTTGGACGTGTCGAGCACGACGTAGGCCAGGGTGCGACTGCCCCCACCGCGCAGCTGGCGGGCCGACTCGTTGCGCACGAAGCCCAGCGTCTCGATGGCGGTCTCCACGCGGCGGCGCGTGCGGTCGCTGACCCGCTCGGGCCGGTTGAGCACATTGGACACCGTGCCGAGCGAGACGCCGGCGCGCGCGGCGACGTCCTTCATGCTCGGTGCAGACGGTCCGGACACGATCCCCCTCGTGAAACGTGAGCAAACAGGACAGTACTGCGGGCCTTGACGACGCGGCGACCGTGCCCTTATGGTCGCCTGGCTCACATCTTGAAACGTTTCACAGCCGAGGTCAAGGGAGACCGATGGACCAGGTCCCACTGCTCGCGGTCGCCTCCGTCGCCAAGTCCTTCGGCGCGGTGGCCGCCGTCCGCGACGTGTCGTTCCCGCTGCACGCAGGGGAGATCCACGCGCTCGTGGGGGAGAACGGTGCCGGCAAGTCGACGATCGTGAAGATGCTCGCCGGGGTGCACCGCCCCGACACCGGCCGGATCCTGCTCGACGGCCGCCCGCTCGAGCTCGCCTCGCCCGCCGACGCGATCTCCG
The DNA here is from genome assembly GCF_001899645.1 of Pseudonocardia sp. 73-21. Lineage (GTDB taxonomy): Bacteria > Actinomycetota > Actinomycetes > Mycobacteriales > Pseudonocardiaceae > Pseudonocardia. The sequence goes on from NZ_MKVV01000027.1 coordinate 60,003, forward strand.
AGGGCATCGCCGTCATCTACCAGGAACCCACGCTGTTCCCCGACCTCTCGGTCGCGGAGAACATCGTGATGGGCCGCCAGCCGCGCCGATCGCTCGGCCGCGTCGACCACCGAGCCGCCTCGCGGCTCGCCGCGGACCTGTTCGTCCGGCTCGGCGTCGCGATCGACCCCGGCCGGCCGGCGCGGGGCCTGTCCATCGCCGACCAGCAGATCGTCGAGATCGCGAAGGCCCTGTCCCGCGAAGCCCGTGTGATCGTCATGGACGAGCCCACCGCCGCCCTGTCGGGCGTCGAGGTGGAGCGGCTGTTCGCCGTGGCTCGCTCCCTCCGAGACGGGGGCGCCGCCCTGCTGTTCATCTCCCACCGCTTCGAGGAGATCACCGCACTCTGCGACCGCGTCACGATCATGCGCGACGGCCGGCACGTCTCCACCGACCCGCTCGACGCGATCGGGGTGGACGAGATCGTCCGCCGGATGGTCGGCCGCCCGCTCGACACACTGTTCCCCAAGCGCGAGGTCCCCGTCGGCGACGTGGTCCTGGAGGTCGAGGGACTGTCCCGTGCGGGCGTGTTCCGCGACGTGTCGTTCCAGGTCCGCGCGGGTGAGATCGTCGCGCTCGCCGGTCTCGTCGGCGCCGGGCGCTCCGAGGTGGTGCAGGCCGTGTTCGGCGTCGACCCGCGCGATGGCGGCACCGTCCGCGTCGGCGGCACGGTCCTGCGGGCCGGCTCGCCGCGGGCGGCCATGGCCGCCGGCATCGCGCTCGTCCCGGAGGACCGGCGCCAGCAGGGCCTGGTCCTCGAGGCCTCCATCGAGCGCAACGCCACCTCCACCCGCTGGCGCTCGCTCGCGCGCTTCGGGCTGCTGGTCGGCGGGGCCGAACGGCGCTCCGCCGCGGAGTGGACCGCTCGCCTCCAGACCAAGTACGCCCGCCTCGACGACCCGGTGGCGCGGTTGTCGGGGGGCAACCAGCAGAAGGTTGTGCTGGCCAAGTGGCTCTCCACCGCGCCACGCGTCCTCATCGTCGACGAGCCCACCCGCGGCATCGACGTCGGCACGAAGGCCGAGGTGCACCGGCTGCTGTCGGACCTCGCCACCGACGGCGTCGCGATCGTCATGGTCTCGTCGGAACTGCCCGAGGTGCTCGGCATGGCCGACCGCGTGCTCGTGATGCGCGAGGGCCACCTGGTGGCCGAGATCGCCCGGTCGGACGCGAACGAGGAGTCGGTCATGCGGGCGGCGACGGGGCAGGTGGCGGCATGAGGGACACCCGGCCGAGGTTCAGGAAGGCCACGTTACGGCCACGTGACGACAGCAAAGTGGCTTTGCTGGCACCGGGGGTGGCGCTGTGAGCACACCCACCTCCTCCCGCGTCGCGGTCGCGCTGCGGGCGCGTGAGCTCGGCATCGTGCTGGCGCTCGTCGCGCTGGTCGTCGTCACCGCGGTGGTCAACCCGCTGTTCCTCTCGGGCCAGAGCCTCCGGGACCTGGTGCTGGCCGCGGCGATCCTCGTCGTGATGGCCGCGGGTCAGACCGTCGTCGTCATCACCCGCAACATCGACCTGTCCGTCGGCTCCGTCCTCGGCCTCTCCGCCTACGCCGTCGGCTCGCTGCTGGAGGCCGCGCCGGGCACACCCGTCGTGGTCGCGGTGCTGGTCGGGATCGTGATCGGCGGCGCACTCGGCCTGGTCAACGGCGCGCTGGTGCGGTTCGGCAACGTGCCGGCGCTGGTGGTCACCCTCGGCACGCTCTACGTCTTCCGCGGCGTCGCGTTCCTGTGGGCGGGCGGGCAGCAGATCAACGCCGACGAGCTGCCGGGCGGCTTCCTGGCCTTCGGCACGGCCACGGTCCTCGGTGTGCCGTGGCTGATCGTCATCGCCGCCGTCGTCGTGATCGTCACCGGCTACGTCCTGCGCAACCACCGCTCGGGGCGCGAGCTCTACGCCATGGGCTCCGACCCCGCCGCCGCCCGGCTCGCCGGCATCCCGGTGGGCCGGCGCACGCTGGCGGCGTTCGCGGTCAGCGGGGCGTGCGCGGGTCTGGCCGGCGTCCTGTTCGCCGCGCGCTTCGGCACCGTCGACGCCGCCGCCGGCACGGGTTACGAGCTCAACGTCGTGGCCGCGGTGGTGGTCGGCGGGGTCGCGGTGTTCGGCGGCAGCGGCACGGCCTACGGCGCCGCGATCGGCGCGCTGCTGCTCACCACGATCGGCAGCGCGCTGCCGGTGCTCGGCATCGACCAGTTCTGGCAGCAGGCGATCGTCGGCGCCCTGATCCTGCTGGCCATCGGCACCGACCGGGCCGTAGCGGCCCGGGTCGCCGCGCGCCTGCGGAAGGAGTCCTCGCGTGTCTGACCTGATGAAGAGGTTCACCGGCTGGGACGCGGCCATCCTCGCGGTGCTCGTGCTGTTCGTGATCGTCGCCGGCCTGGTGGTGCCCGACTTCGCCACCGGCCGCAACGCCTCGTTCATGGTGCTCGACCTCGCGCCGGTCCTGCTGATCGCGCTGCCGATGACCCTGATCATCGTCACCGGGGAGATCGACCTCTCGGTGGCCTCGACCCTGGGGCTGTCCAGCGCCGTCATGGGCGCGCTGTGGGACGGCGGGATGTCGATCGAGGTGATCATCCCGATCTGCCTCGTGCTCGGCGCGGTGCTCGGCGCGGTCAACGGGCTGTTCATCACCGGGTTCGGGCTGCCCTCGCTGGCCGTCACGATCGGCACGCTCGCGCTCTACCGCGGGCTCGCGTTCGTCGTGCTCGGCGACCGGGCCGTGGCGCAGTTCCCCGGCAGCTACACCGAGTGGGTGATCGGCAGCTCCGCCGGCATCCCGAACCTGGTGTGGCCGTTGCTGGTGCTGCTGCTCGTGTTCGGCACGGTCCTGCACGCGACGCCGCTGGGCCGGTCGCTGTTCACGATGGGTGCGGGCGTCGACGCCGCGCGGTTCTCCGGGATCCGTGTGGCCCGCACGAAGTTCTGGCTCTACGTCGTGTGCGGCGCCGTCGCGGCGCTCGCCGGCGTGCTGTGGACCCTGCGCTACTCCAGCGCCCGCGCCGACAACGGCACCGGGCTCGAGCTCGCCGTGGTGGCCGCGGTGCTGCTCGGCGGGGTCTCGATCTTCGGCGGGCGCGGCACGCTCTGGGGGGTGCTGGGCGGCGTCATGCTGCTCGCCGCCGTGCAGAACGCGCTGCGCCTCGCCGACGTCTCCAACGAGGCGCTGCAGGTCGTGACCGGCCTGCTGCTCATCGTCAGTGTGCTCGCCCCGAACGCGGTGGGCGCGATCCGCTCCGCCGTGGCCCGTCGTCGCCGGCGCCCCCCGCCGCCGGCGCCCGCGGCTCCACCCGAGCCGCTCCCCGTTTCGTCCGACCCGTCACCGTCGCCGGCTGTCCGGTCCTCCTGAGAGGCATGCTCATGTCCCTACGCTCACGTCTGATCGCGCCTGTCGCGCTCGGCGCCGTCCTGGCCCTCGGGCTCACCGCGTGCGGTGGCACCACCAAGGACTCGGCCTCCACCGACTCCGGCTCGGCCGCCGCCGGCGGCGTCGCGAACCCGAACGCGCCGCTGAAGGACGGCCTCAAGATCGCCTTCCTGCCCAAGCAGCTCAACAACCCCTACACCGACATCGAGGTGGGCGGCGGCAAGGCGGCCGTCGAGGAGCTCAAGGGCGAGTACAAGCTGGTCGGCCCCAACGACGCCAGCGCGTCGTCGCAGGTCAGCTACATCAACACGCTGATCCAGCAGCAGCAGAACGTCATCGGGATCGCCGCCAACGACCCCAACGCCGTGTGCCCGTCGCTCAACCAGGCGCGCCAGGCCGGCATCAAGGTCGTCGCGTTCGACTCCGACGCCGCGAAGGAGTGCCGCGACGTCTTCATCAACCAGGCCACCACGCAGGGCATCGGCGAGCAGCTGGTGAAGATGGCGAGCCAGCTCGCCGGCGGCAACGGCGAGATCGCGATCCTGTCGGCCACGCCCAACGCCACGAACCAGAACGCCTGGATCGCCGTGATGAACACCGAGCTGAAGAAGCCGGAGAACGCGGGTCTCAAGCTCGTCGACACCGTCTACGGCAACGACGACGACCAGAAGTCGTTCCAGGAGGCACAGGGCCTGCTGCAGCGGCACCCGAACCTGAAGGTGATCGTCTCGCCGACCACGGTGGGCATCGCGGCGGCGTCGCGCTACGTGTCGAGCTCCAGCTACAAGGGCAAGGTCGCGATCACGGGCCTGGGCACGCCGAACCAGATGCGGCAGTACGTCAAGGACGGCACCGTCAGCCAGTTCGCGCTGTGGAACCCGGCCGACATCGGCTACCTCGCGAGCTACGCGGGCGCGGCGCTGGCGTCGGGCCAGATCACCGGCAAGCAGGGCGAGACGTTCAAGGCCGGCAAGCTCGGTGACTACACGATCGGCGTCGACGGGGAGATCGTCCTCGGCCCGCCGACGGTCTTCACCGCGCAGAACATCGACCAGTTCAACTTCTGACAGGTCTCGAGGAGCCACACCGTGCGGTACTGCTTCCTGCTCCAGGTCCGGCCCGACCGGCTCGACGAGTACCGGCAGCGGCACCGCGCGGTGTGGCCCGACATGCTCGCCGCGCTCCGGGACGCCGGTTGGCGCAACTACTCGCTCCATCTGCGAGACGACGGCCTGCTCGTGGGCCACGTCGAGTGCGACGACCTCGCCGCCGCGCAGGCCGCCATGGCCGCCACGGACGTCAACGCCCGGTGGCAGGCGGAGATGGCGCCGTTCTTCACCGGTCTGTCCGGCCGGGGACCCGACGAGTCCTTCCTCGTCCTCGACGAGGTGTTCCACCTCGAGACACAGCTGGAGCTCATCGCATGACCGCCGCAGTCAGGGCTGCTCTCCGCGAGCAGCGCATCGAGACCCCCTCGTGGGCCTACGCCAACTCCGGCACCCGGTTCAAGGTCTTCGCCCAGGCCGGCGTGCCGCGCACACCGCAGGAGAAGATCGCCGACGCCGCGGTGGTGCACCGGCTGACCGGGGTCGCGCCCACCGTCGCGCTCCACATCCCGTGGGACCGCGTGGACTCCTACGAGGACCTGGCCACGTTCGCCCAGGACGAGGGCGTCGGGCTGGGCGTGATCAACGCCAACGTCTTCCAGGACGACGACTACAAGCTCGGCTCGGTCACCAACCCCGACCCCCGGGTGCGCCGCAAGGCCACCGACCACCTGCTCGAGTGCGTCGACATCATGGACGCCACCGGCAGCCGGGACCTCAAGCTGTGGTTCTCCGACGGCACCAACTACCCGGGCCAGGACAACATCCGGGCCCGCCAGGACCGGCTCGCTGCGGCCCTGCGGGAGGTCTACGACCGGCTGGGCCCGGACCAGCGGATGCTGCTGGAGTACAAGCTCTTCGAGCCGGCGTTCTACACCACCGACGTGCCCGACTGGGGCACCTCCTACGCCCACTGCATCGAGCTGGGCGAGAAGGCCGGCGTCTGCATCGACACCGGCCACCACGCGCCGGGCACCAACATCGAGTTCATCGTGGCGTTCCTGCTGCGCGCCGGGAAGCTCGCGGCGTTCGACTTCAACTCCCGCTTCTACGCCGACGACGACCTGATGGTCGGGGCGGCCGACCCGTTCCAGCTGTTCCGGATCCTGCACGAGCTGGTCTCGGCGGACGCGATCTCGCCGGCGTCGGGCATCGCGTTCATGTTGGACCAGTGCCACAACATCGAGGCCAAGATCCCGGCGATCGTCCGCTCGGTGCTCAACGTGCAGGAGGCCACGGCCAAGGCCCTGCTGGTGGACCAGGACGCGCTGGCCGGTGCCCAGGAATCGGGCGACGTGCTCGGCGCCAACGCGGTGCTGATGGACGCCTACAACACCGACGTCCGCCCCCTGCTGCGCGACCTGCGCGAGGAGATGGGGCTGGACCCCGACCCGGTGGCGGCCTACCACCGCAGCGGCTACCAGCAGCAGATCGAGGAGTCCCGCGTCGGCGGCCAGCAGGCGGGCTGGGGCGCCTGAACCCCCCGTGCGCGGAAATCAGTGCCGGAGCACTGATTTCCGCGCACGACCTCTGAGCAGTACCGACCCCCGGAAGGGACCATGAGTCACCAGGTAGTCCAGGACCTCCTCGCGCGGAGCAACCGGCTCGGCGCAGACCCCACCACCACCAACTACGCCGGCGGCAACACCTCCGCCTCCGGGACCGTCACCGATCCCGTCACCGGCGGACCCGTGGATCTGTTGTGGGTCAAGGGATCCGGCGGTGACCTCGGCACGCTGACCGAGTCCGGGCTGGCCGTGCTGCGCCTCGACCGGATGCGCGCGCTCGTCGACGTCTACCCGGGCGTCGAGCGCGAGGACGAGATGGTGGCCGCGTTCGACTTCTGTCTGCACGGCCGCGGCGGCGCGGCCCCGTCGATCGACACGGCCATGCACGGGCTCGTCGAGGCCCCGCACGTCGACCACCTGCACCCCGACGCCGGTATCGCCATCGCCACCTCCGCCGACGGCGAGGCGCTGACCAAGGAGATCTTCGGCGACCGCGTCGTCTGGGTGCCGTGGCGGCGCCCGGGCTTCCAGCTGGGGCTCGACATCGCCGCCGTGCAGCAGGCCCACCCGCAGGCGATCGGCGTCATCCTCGGCGGGCACGGCATCACCGCGTGGGGTGCCACGAGCGACGAGTGCGAGGCCCGGTCGCGCTCGATCATCGCGGGCGCGCAGCGGTTCCTCGACGAGCGTGGGGCGGCGGAGCCGTTCGGGCCCGTCCGGCCCGGCTACGCGGCCCTTCCCGACGACGAGCGTCGCGCCCGGGCCGCCGCGCTGGCGCCGGTGGTCCGCGGGCTCGCCTCCACCGACCGTCGCCAGGTCGGCCACTTCACCGACTCGGACGTGGTGCTGGACTTCCTGTCGCGGGAGAAGCTGGCCCCGCTCGCCGCGCTGGGCACGAGCTGCCCCGACCACTTCCTGCGCACCAAGGTCGCGCCACTGGTGCTCGACCTGCCCGCCGACGCCCCCCTCGACGAGGCGATCGCGCGGCTGAAGGAGCTGCACGCCGAGTACCGCGAGGCCTACGCCGCCTACTACGCGCGGCACGCCACCCCCGACTCCCCGGCGATGCGCGGCGCCGACCCCGCGATCGTGCTCGTCCCGGGCGTCGGCATGTTCAGCTTCGGGGCCGACAAGCAGACCGCGCGCGTCGCGGGCGAGTTCTACGTCAACGCCATCAACGTCATGCGGGGCGCCGAGGCGGTGTCCACCTACGCGCCGATCGCGGAGTCGGAGAAGTTCCGCATCGAGTACTGGGCGCTCGAGGAGGCGAAGCTCGCGCGGCTGCCGAAGCCGAAGGCCCTGGCCGGCCGCGTCGCGTTCGTGACGGGCGGCGGGTCGGGCATCGGCCGCGCGATCGCCGTGCGCCTGGCGGCGGAGGGCGCGTGCGTCGTGGTCGCCGACCGGGACGCGACCGCCGCCGCGGCCGTGGCGGCGGAGCTGGGTTCCACCGACGTCGCCGTGCCCGTGACCGTCGACGTCACCGACGCGAACGCCGTGTCCGACGCCGTGGCCGCCGCCGCGCTCGCGTTCGGCGGTGTCGACCTCGTCGTCAACAACGCGGGGCTGTCGATCTCCAAGCCCCTGCTGGAGACGACCGAGGCCGACTGGGACATCCAGCACGACGTCATGGCGCGGGGCTCGTTCCTCGTCTCGCGGGCCGCCGCCCGGGCGATGATCGCCGACGGGCACGGCGGCGACATCGTCTACATCGCCAGCAAGAACGGCGTGTTCGCCGGCCCCAACAACGTCGCCTACGGCGCGGCCAAGGCCGACCAGGCCCACCAGGTGCGGCTGCTCGCCGCCGAGCTCGGGGAGCACGGCATCCGCGTCAACGGGGTCAACCCCGACGGCGTCGTGCGCGGCTCGGGGATCTTCGCCGGCGGCTGGGGTGCGCAGCGCGCCGCCGTCTACGGGGTGGCGGAGGAGGACCTCGGCGCCTTCTACGCGCAGCGCACATTGCTCAAGCGGGAGGTGCTGCCCGAGCATGTGGCGGCGGCGGTGCTGGTCCTCACGGCGGGCGACCTGAGCCACACCACGGGCCTGCACATTCCGGTGGACGCCGGCGTGGCGGCGGCGTTCCTGCGCTGACGTACCCCGTGCGCGGATAACGGTGTTCCCACCCTGATATCCGCGCACGACCGACGAAGGAGGAGACATGACCTCGGTCCTCGAGACCCCCGCCGGCCTCACGCGGGTCACGCCCCGGCGCACCACCGTCGGGCTCGTCGCCGGGGGCCTGGGCGCGTACTGGCCGCAGTTCCCCGACCTGCTCCCGCAGCTGCAGCGCTCCGCCCGTCGGGTGTCGGAGCGGCTGTCGGCCCTCGGGGACATCGACGTCGTCGACGTCGGCTTCATCTCCGACGCCCAGGAGGGCGCGGCCGCGGCGGAGAAGCTCCGGGTGACCGGTTGCGACCTCATCGTGGGCTTCCTGACGACGTACATGACGGCGTCGATGCTCGTGCCCGTCGCGCAGCGCAGCGGCGCCCCGGTGCTACTGATCAACCTGCAACCCACCGAGTGGATGGACCACGCCACGTTCGACACCGGTGCCTGGCTCGCCTACTGCGGTGCCTGCCCGCTGCCGGAGATGGCCAACGCGTTCGAGCGCGCGGGTGTCGACTTCCGGTCGGTGTCGGGCTACGTCGAGGACGAGCGCGCCTGGACGCGGATCGCGCGCTGGGTGCGGGCCGCGGGGGTCACGGGTGCGCTGCGGCACGGCCGGCACGGGCTGATGGGGCACCTCTACCCGGGCATGCTCGACGTCGCCACCGACCTGACGTCCGTGTCCACCCAGCTCGGCGGGCACGTCGAGGTCCTCGAGTTCGACGACCTGCGCGTCCGGGTCGAGAAGGTCACCGACGCGGAGACCACCGCCCGGATGGACCTGGCGCGCGCGGTGTTCCAGCTCGACGACTCCGTCGTGGAGGAGGACTTCGCCTGGGGCGCACGGGTGTCGGTCGGGCTGGACCGGCTCGTCGACGACTTCGCCCTCGACTCCCTGGCCTACTACCACCGCGGCCTCGACGGCGAGCAGCACGAGAAGCTCGGCGCGGGCATGATCCTCGGCGCGTCGCTGCTCACCGCCCGCGGCGTCCCGGCGGCGGGGGAGTACGAGCTGCGCAACTCGATCGCGATGCTCGTGATGGACCGGCTCGGCGCGGGCGGCTCGTTCACGGAGCTGCAGGCGCTGAACTTCGTCGACGACGTGGTGGAGATGGGCCACGACGGTCCCGCCCACCTCGCCATCAGTGCGAACCGGCCGCTGCTGCGGGGGCTCGGGGTCTACCACGGCAAGCGGGGCTGGGGGGTGTCGGTCGAGTTCGACGTGCGGCCGGGACCGGTCACGCTCCTGGGACTCGGGCAGCGCCGCGACGGCCGCTTCGTGATGGTCGCGTCGGAGGGCACGGTCGTGCCGGGTCCGTTGCTGCGCATCGGCAACACGACGTCGCGTGTCGACTTCGGCTGCGATCCCGGCGAGTGGACGGACCACTGGAGCGCCTCGGGCGTCGACCACCACTGGGCCCTGGGCACGGGCCATCGCGCCGCGGAGCTGAAGGCCGTGGCGGAGCTGGTGGGCGTCGAGTTCGTGCAGGTGTAGGTCGTGAGCGGAAATCAGGGCCAGGGCACCGATATCCGCGCACGGGCGCCGGAGGCGCGGGTCGCGGCCGTCGACCTCGGCGCCTCCAGCGGGCGGGTCATGGTGGCCGAGGTCGGACCGGACCACCTCGAGCTGACCGAGGTGGCGCGCTTTCCCAACGGGCCCGTCCGCGTCGGCGGCACCCTCCACTGGGACGTGCCCGGCCTCTACCGCGGCATCCTCGACGGCCTGCGCGCCGCCGGGGACCTCGACGCCGTCGGGATCGACTCGTGGGCCGTCGACTACGGCCTGCTCGACGCGTCCGGGGCGCTGCTGGGCAACCCCGTGCACTACCGCGACGCCCGCACCGACGGGGTCGCCGACCGGCTGCCCCTGCCGGCGTCCGAGCTGTACGTGACCACCGGCGTCCAGGTGCTGCCGTTCAACACGATCTACCAGCTCGTGGCCGCGGCCGGCACCCCGCAGCTCGACGCGGCCCGCGAGCTGCTGCTCATCCCCGACCTGATCGGCCACTGGCTCACCGGATCCCACGCCGCGGAGATCACGAACGCGTCCACGACGGGACTGCTGGACGTGCGGGCGCGCACCTGGTCCAAGGACGTGATCACCCGCGCCGGGATCGACGCCGGGCTGTTCCCGCCGCTGGTGGAGCCCGGTACCCGGCTGGGGACCCTCCGGTCGGAACTCGGTCTCGGACCCGTCCCGCTGGTCGCGGTGGGCTCCCACGACACCGCGTCCGCCGTGGTGGGGGTGCCCGCGACCACGGATCGCTTCGCCTACGTCGCCACCGGCACCTGGTCGCTGGTGGGGGTCGAGCTGGCCGCGCCCGTACTCACCGAGGAGAGCCGCGCCGCGAACTTCTCCAACGAGCTGGGCGTCGACGGCACCGTGCGCTACCTGCGCAACGTCATGGGCCTGTGGCTGCTGCAGGAGTGCCTGCGCGCGTGGGGCGACCCGGACCTGGCCCCGCTGCTCGCCGCGGCCGAACGCGAGCCGGCCCTGGCCGCGGTGGTGGACGCCGGCGACCCCGCGTTCATCCCGCCCGGTGACATGCCGGCCCGCATCGCGGCGGCCTGCGCGAAGCTCGGGCAGGACCCGCCCGGGTCGCGCCCGGCCACCGTCCGCTGCATCCTCGACAGCCTCGCGCTGGCCCACCGCCGCGCCGTGCGGGAGGCGGTGGCGTGCTCAGGCCACGAGGTCGACGTCGTGCACGTGGTCGGTGGGGGAGCCCGCAACGACCTGCTGTGCCGGCTCACCGCGGACGCGTGCGGCCTGCCCGTCGTCGCGGGGCCGGTGGAGGCCGCGGCCCTGGGCAACGCGCTGGTCCAGGCCCGCGCCCTCGCGGTGGTGGAGGGCGGCCTGCCGGAGCTCCGCGCCCTCCTGGCCGCCACGCAGTCGCTCACCCACCACGCCCCGTCGGGCGACGAGGCAGCCTGGGCGGCAGTAGAACGCCGCCTGACCCCGGCGATCGGGCGGTGATCACGGCGAGATGGTCGTCTGTCGATCACCTCGGGCGACCATCTGCCCGCGATCACCGTGGTGGTGGCGGGGGGTCAGGAGCCGGCGGCCGCGGCCGTCGTCGGGTCCGCGGCCGTCGTCGGGACGGGCTTCGTGGTCGTCGTGGTGGTGGCCGCGGCCCCGGTGGTCGTCGGCTCGACGGGAGCGGGGTCGGTGGTCGTGGCCTTCGTCGTGACGGCGGGGGCCGCGGTGGTGGTCGTGGGTGGCTCGGTCGTCGTGGTCCTCGGTGGCGGCGTGGTGGTGGGCGGGGCTGTCGTGGTCGTCGTAGTGGGCGGCGGTGTCGTGGGCGGCGGTGTCGTGGTCGTGGTCGGCGCGGTCGTCGGCGGCGTGGTCGTGGGCGGCGTGGTCGTGGGCGGCACGGTCGACGCCGGCACCGTCGCCGGCGGGACGGTCCCGGGTGCACCGGACGCGGGCGGGACGGTGCCCGAACCACCGGCGGGCGGGGTGGCGGCCCCGCCTCCGGAGCCGCCCGAGCCGCCGGCCACGGCAGTGCCGGCCGATCCCGACGACCCGGACGCGCCGACCGCACCTGCCACCGGGGGGTTCCCCGTCGGCGAGGACGCGGGAACGGAGATCCCGAAGTCCGCGAGCGGGGTGGACCGGGCGATCGAGACGATCGAGGTGCCCAGCGGCACCTCCGGTGCGGCGGTCGCCGGCTCGCCGACGACGGCGTCGGTGCCGTACGGCTGCGTGGCCGTGTACGGCTCGGGGCCTGCCACCGAGTACGTGTACGGCGTGCGCGGGGCCGCGGCGCCACCGCCGGGGTTCAGCTGCGCGGCCAGGACGACGACGCTGCTCACGCACGCGGCGGAGACCGCGACGGGAACGGCCCGCCGCGCCCAGCGCAGCACCGCCGCCCGCTGCAGCACGGCGGCCGGGGACGGCACGGCGACGTCGGCGGCCAGGCGGGTGGCGGTGTCACCGAGCGCCTCGGCCGTCCAGTCGTAGCGGGGGTCGATGGACCCGTCGTCCTCCTCGGCGTCGGGCCAGGTCAGCAGGCCCACGAGCGCGTCGAACCCGGTGTCGAGCAACCCCTCGACGGCATCGGGGGTGCTGCCGCTGCGCCGCGCCAGCTCCGCGACCGTGACCTCACCCATGTAGTGCAGGACGATCGCGCGCCGCTGCGACGCCGGGAGCCGGTGCAGCGCGTCGAGGACCACGGCCTCCTCGGAGTCCGCGGTGACGGCCGACGGCGCGGGGGCGCGGCGACGGAACGGGAGCTCGCGGCGGGTGCTCGCGGCGACGCGCAGGGCGGTCCAGCGCACCCAGCCCGTCGGGTCCGCCGTCCTGCGCACCGACGCCCAGGACCGCCAGCAACGCACGAACGCCTCGTCCACCGCCCGGTGCGCGGCCTCGGCGTCCCCGGTGATGGCCCGCAGCTGCGAGGCGAGCCACGGGTACGCGCTCTTGAAGAACGTGTCGAACTCGGCCCGTACGTCGATCGGTTCTGGCATCGCTGCCCCCTGGCTCGCCCATCCGCAGGACGGTGCTCGCCACGGACGGCCACAGCGTTACTCCGTCAGAAGACGACGACGCCGCGCAGGTTGCGGCCCGCGTGCATGTCCTCGAAACCGCGGGCGATCTCGTCGAGGGTGTAGCGGGTGGTGATCAGCTCGTCGAGCTTGAGCGATCCCTCCTGGTAGAGGCGCAGCTGGGCGGGGATGTCGGCGGTGGGGGCGGAGGCGCCGAACAGAGATCCCTGCAGGCGCTTCTGGTAGAGCACGAGCTCGGTGAGCGGGATGTCGCCGTCGCGGGTGCGGGTCTCGCCCAGCCCGACGACGACGCAGGTGCCGGCCTTGCGCACGGCCCGCAGTGCTGCCCCGACCATGGCTCCGGTGGTGACCCCGACCGTGACGATCGCGGCGTCGGCGCCCTGGCCGTTGGTCAGCTCGCGGCCGATCGCGGTGGCTTCCTTGATCGAATCGACGGCGTGGGTGGCGCCCAGTGTCAACGCCTTCTCGCGCTTGAACGCGACCGGGTCGACGGCGATCACGGCGGATGCGCCCGCGTGTGCGGAGCCCTGTACGGCGTTGATCCCGATGCCGCCCACACCCATGACGATGACGACGTCACCGGGCCGGACCTCCGCGGAGTTGACGGCGGCACCCCAGCCGGTGCCGACGCCGCAGCCGGTGAGGCACGCTGCTTCGAGCGGGATCCAGGGGTCGATCCTGACCGCCGACGCCACCGACACCGTGGTGTGCTCGACGAACGTGGAGATGCCGCTCATCTGGCCCGTCGGCTCGCCGTCGAGGCTGAGACGGAAGCTGGTGGGGTCGTCCCAGCGGGCGTTGGTGGCCAGCGACGCGCCCATGTCGCACAGGTTCTGCCGGCCGGTTGCGCACCAGCGGCAGCGGCCGCAGCTGGGCAGGAAGGAGAACACGACGTGGTCGCCCTCGGCGAACCCGGGGGTGTGCGGCCCGACGGCCTCCACCACGCCCGCGCCCTCGTGACCGCCGGCGAACGGCAGCTTCCCGACCTTGAGGTCGCCGGTGGCGTGGTGGTCGTCGGAGTGGCACAGCCCGCTGGCGACCATCCGGACGCGGATCTCGCCCTGGCGGGGGTCGTCCACCTCCAGCTCGACGACCTCGTAGACCCCGGGGACCTGTCTCAGTACCGCTCCTCGCGTTCGCACACCGCAGTATTACCCGACAGAATTACCCGACGGGCAGCATCACCCGGCCGCCCGTGATCGTGTGCGTCGACGGCACGAGCGTGGTGGCCTTCTCCGGCGGCTCGGCGGTGCCGGTGTTGCGGGCCCAGCGCGGGTGCGCGCCGCCCGCCACCACGAGCCGGAGCCGGTGGCCGGCGGCCAGCCGGTGGGCGCAGGGGTCCAGCTCGAGGCGCAGGGCACCCGGTTCCCGCGACGGCCCCAGCCGCACCAGCGCGTCGGAGAAGTTGGACGACCGGCCCGTGACGTCGACGTCGCAGAGCCGCACGAACACGTCGGCGTGCGGGTTGTCGGTACCGTGCTCCAGCTCGACGACGGGCGTGCCGATCACGTCGAGGTCGGCGGCCATCGGCTCCGTGGTGAACGTGACGACGTCCGGGCGGGCCTCCAGCGGGCGGTTGTCGCGCACCCCGCTCCTCCCGGTCAGCAGCCGCCCGCCCACCGAGGGTGTGGGATCGGCGGGGTCGTAGCGGAAGGTGGCGGAGACCTCCCCCGGCTCCGGACCCAGCGCACCCCCGGCCCCGAGGTGGCGCACGGTGTCGACGGCGGGCGGCGGCCACGCATCGAGCTCCCGCCACTCCCCGGCCCCCGTCACGTGGATCCGCACCGGCGCCGGGCGGGTGCGGCCGGTGGCGCCGGCGAGGTTCTCGTCGAACCAGGCCAGGGTCTCGCGGGCGACGACCGCACCGCCCGAGGTGGCCGTCTGGAGGTGCGTCCACGGCCCGACGGTCAGGGCGACGTCGGCGCCGCGGCCGTGCAGTGTGTCGTACTGCTCGATCGTGTCGCGCAGGAACAGGTCCTGCCACCCGCCGACGAGCAGGATCGGGATCTGGACCGTGGCGAGGGCCTCGCGGGCGCTGCGCGGCGTCCAGTAGGGCGCGTCGCGGTCGGGGTTCGCCACCCAGTCCGGGTACCAGGGTGCCCGCCGCCCGGTGAGCCTGTCACCGGCCGCGCCGAGGGGCAGCTCGTCGTACGCGGCGACCACGCCGCGGGCTCCGCGGACGCGCGCCACGGCCTGGGAGACGAACCCGCCGGCGTCCTCCTGGCGGGCGACCATGTTGCTCCAGCTCAGGAAGTCGGCCAGCGAGAACGCGCCGTCGCCGTAGACGGGCGCGGAGATGTCGTGCGGCCCCACCACGACGACCGCGGCCTTCAGGTCCGGCGGCGGATCGGCCATCAGCGCCCACTGGGTCCAGCCGAGGTAGGACCCGCCGCTGGTGGCCAGCCGCCCGTCGAACCAGTCCTGCCCGCGCAGCCAGGCGACGGTGTCGTGGGCGTCGTCGACGTCGGCGGCGAAGGGGTCGAACGTGCCTCCGGAGCCGAACGTGCCCCGGCAGCTCTGCACGAGCACGTGGTAGCCGCGGGCGGCCAGCGTCCGCGCCGACGTGGCGTCGAACGGGCCGGTACGGCCGTAGGGCGTGCGGACCAGCACGGTGCCGAGGGCGTGGTCGGTGGCGGGCACGTAGTGCTCGCCCAGCAGCACCACGCCGTCGTGCATCGGCGTGCGCTCCTCGCGGCGGGTGTAGCCGGTGCGGGCGGCCGGCAGCCCGAACAGCCGGGTGACCAGAGCGTCGACGGCCCGTGCCGTCCTCGTCGTCGTCATGCCGCCATCCTCTCTCGTCAAACGGCGGCCCGTGTCTTACGGTCAGGACTGACCGCGATCAACGGCACTCCGGGCCGGGGGCCGTCACGGAGGTGTCATGGCCGACAGCGACCTGGTGGACGAGACCGCGCACGAGGTGGTCGAGTCCCACGATCCCCGCTCCACCCCGCGTCAGGAGATGCTCGGCGCGATCTACGACGCGGGCCTGGCCTGGGTGCACTTCCCGGTCGGGCTCGGCGGGCTCGGGGTCTCCCGCGGCCTGCAGGCCCGGGCCGACGCGATCCTGCAGGGCGCCGGTGCGGACAACGCGTTCTTCCTCAACCCGATCGGCCACGGCATGGCCGCGCCGACGGTGCTGGAGCACGGCGCGCCGGAGCTGGCGAAGGAGCTGCTGCGCCCGCTGGCCACCACCGAGCACATCTGGTGCCAGCTGTTCTCCGAGCCCGGCGCGGGCTCCGACCTGGCCGGGCTGGCCACGTCGGCCGTCCGCGACGGCGACGACTGGGTGGTCAACGGCCAGAAGGTGTGGACGAGCCTCGCCCACGTCGCCCGCTACGCGCTGCTGCTCGCCCGCACCGATCCCGACCAGCCCAAGCACAAGGGGCTGACCTACTTCGTGCTGGACATGCAGGCGCCCGGTGTCGAGACGCGGCCGCTGCGGCAGATGACCGGGCAGGCCGAGTTCAACGAGGTCTACCTCTCCGACGCGCGGATCCCGGACTCCCACCGCCTCGGCGCCGTCGGCAACGGCTGGCGCGTCGCGATGACCACGCTGATGAACGAGCGCTCGGCCATCGGCGGCACGTCGTCGGTGCGCGGCGCGGGCGCGATCGCCGACGCCGTCGAGCTGTGGGCCCGCTACCCGCAGCGGCGGACCCCGGTGCTGCGCGACCGCCTCGCCGCCCTCTGGACGCGCGCGGAGGCCCAGCGGCTCACCGACGAGCGGGCCCGGCGCTCGCAGGGCTCGGGGCAGCCCGGCCCGGAGGGCTCGATCGCGAAGCTCGTGTCGGCGGAGCTCAACCAGGACGTCTACGAGTTCGCGATGGAGCTGCTCGGCCCGGAGGCCACGCTCTACGGCTCCTACGAGCTGCGCCGCGACATCCCGCGGGAGGAGTACCGCGGGCCGTTGCAGCAGCGGTTCCTGCGCTCGCGCGCCAACACCATCGAGGGCGGCACGTCCGAGGTGCTGCGCAACATCCTCGGCGAGCGGATCCTGGGCCTGCCCGGGGATCTGCGCGCCGACTCCGGCAAGGCGTGGAAGGACATCCCCCGTGGTTGAGTTCGTGTTCTCGCCCGAGCAGCAGGACCTGCGCACGGGCGTCCGGGAGTTCCTGGCCAAGCGGTCCGACGAGGCCACCGTGCGCCGCCTGATGGAGACCGACGCCGGTTACGACCCCGCCACCTGGGCGGGGCTCGGCGGCGAGCTGGGCGTGCTCGGGCTCGCCGTGCCCGAGGCCCTCGGGGGCGCCGACGGCACGCTCGTCGACCAGGCGGTGGTCGCCGAGGAGTTCGGGGCGGCACTGCTGCCCGGGCCGGTGCTGGGCACGGTGGGCCTCGCGGTCCCCGCGCTGGTCGCGGTGGGGGAGGACGTGTCCGAGTTCGTCGAGGGCACCCGCACCGCCGCGCTCGCCGTGCCCGACCGCGCCGGCCGCTTCGACCCGGCGCTGGTCACCGTGACGGAGTCGGGCGGGGCGCTGACGGGCGAGGTCCGCCACGTCGTCGACGGCTCGGCGGACGTGCTGGTGGTCGCCGCGCGCACGGCGGACGGGGTGGGCCTGTTCGCGGTGCAGGACGCCGCGCGCACCCCGCTGTCCACACTGGACCAGACGCGCCGCCAGGCCACCGTGCGGTTCGACGCCACGCCCGCGCGGCTGCTCGCGGCCGACGCCGGCCCCGCGGTCGCCCACGCGTTCCGGGTGGGCGCGGCGCTGCTGGCCGCCGAACAGGTGGGCGGGGCGCAGCGGCTGCTCGACCTCACCGTCGCCTACGCGGGCACGCGGCTGCAGTTCGGCCGTCCGATCGGCTCGTTCCAGGCCGTCAAGCACCGGTGCGCCGACATGCTGGTGCTGGTCGAGCACGCGCGCTCCACGGCCTACCACGCGGCCTGGGCGTTGGACGACGCGTCCGACGACCCGGACCTGGCGGTGAGCATCGCGCAGGCCACCTGCTCGGAGGCCTACCAGCGCGTCGCGCTCGACACCGTGCAGCTGCACGGCGGCATCGGCTTCACCTGGGAGCACGCCACCCAGCTCTACGTGAAGCGCGCGGTCACCGACGCCGCGCTGCTGGGCAGCGCCACCGAGCACCGCGAGCACATCGCGGCCGCGGTGCTGGACACGGCGGTGAGCAACGGCGCCCTGGTGGTGGCGACGGGCTGACCCTGCGACCCCCGACTCCGCCACATGGTCACCTACGGCTGCCCGGAGCCGCCTCCTGAGAGCCAGAGGTGACCATGTGGCGGTCGTCTGTCAGAGGGCGCTCTCGAAGGCCGCCAGCGCCGGGGCGTCGAAGAGGACGAAGCGCACCTCGGTGACCGCGGTCGGGGTCGCCCGCACCGTCGCCACCGCGATCCGGGCGGCGTCGGCCACCGGCCAGCCGAAGATGCCGGTCGAGATCGCCGGGAACGCGACGGTGGTGGCGCCCACCTCGTCGGCGACGCGCAGCGCCTCCCGGTGACACGTCGCGAGCAGCTCCGAGCGGTCCTGCGTGGTCGTGAAGACCGGCCCGACCGCGTGGATCACCCAGTGCGCCGCCAGCCGGCCCGCGGTGGTGGCGACGGCCTGGCCGGTGGGCAGGCCGTCGCGGAAGTCGTTGGCGCGCAACGCCTTGCAGGCCGCAAGGATCTCCGGTCCGCCCCTGCGGTGGATGGCGCCGTCCACGCCACCACCCCCGAGCAGCGACGAGTTGGCGGCGTTGACGATCGCGTCGGCGGACACGGTGGTGATGTCGCCGAGCTCCAGTTCGATCCGGGTCACGCCCCCGATTCTCGCGCGGCGCGTCATCATTTCTGGTGACACGCCGGAGAGCTGCTAACTCGGCAGGTCACAGCGGCGATAACCAGCACATGACCGCCATCACCCCCGGCCGCGTCGCCGCGCCGGGACCCGCGTTGACCGCCGCCCCCTGGGCCGGCCGCCTCATCGGCCTCGCGTTCGTCCTCACCGTCGCCCTGTTCCTGGTTGCGCTCGCCACCCTCTGACGACAAACGGGCCCGGCGCACCGTAGGAATGTCCGGTGACCGTCTCGTTGCCCCGCGGCCGGGTGCTCGCCCTCGGTGGGCTCTCCAGCTTCGGCCCGCTGGCGCTGGACCTCTACCTGCCCGCCCTGCCCCAGCTCACCGCCGACCTGCGCGCCACCGAGGCCGCCGGACAGCTCTCCCTCTCGGTCTGCATGATCGGCCTGGCCCTGGGGCAGCTGCTGGTCGGCCCGTTCACGGACCGGGTCGGCCGCCGCGTCCCGCTGCTCGTCGGCGTGGGGCTCTTCGCCGTCACGGCCGCACTGTGCGCCGCCGCGCCCTCGATCGAGCTGCTGCTGGCGCTGCGGCTGCTCAGTGGCCTCGCCGGCGGGGCCGGGCTGGTGATCGCCCGGGCCATGGTCCGCGACCTCTACGACGGTGCCCTCGCGGCGCGCATGTTCGCGCTCCTGATGCTGGTGAGCAACATCGCGCCGGTCGTCGCGCCGCTGCTGGGCGGCCTGGTCCTGCGCGTCGCCGACTGGCGCGGCGTGTTCCTCGTGCTCGCGGCGGTCGGGGTCGTGCTCCTCGGGGCCGCTCTCACGCAGGCCGAGACGCTGCCCGCCGACCGTCGCCGGACCGGTGGGCTGCGCGGGGTCGCGACGGTGCTGCGCGACGTCGTGCGCGACCGCCGGTTCATCGTCCCCGCCGTGGTCCAGGGCATCGGCGTGTGCGGGATGTTCGTCTACATCGCGATGGCGAGCTTCGTGCTGCAGGGCACCTACGGCCTCGACCCGCAGGGCTTCGCGATCGTGTTCGGCGTGAACGCGGTGGCGATCGTGCTCGTCGGGCGGCTCAGCGCACAGCTCGTCGGGCGGGTCGGGCCGCGGCGGTTGCTGGCGGCCGGCGTGGTCGTCGCGCTGCTCGCCGCCGTGGCGATGCTGGTCGGGGTGCTGCTGTCGCGGTCGGTCTGGGCGCTGCTGCCGCCGCTGCTCGTGCTCGTCTCGTGCACCGGCGTGATCATGCCCAACGCGACGGCCCTGGCGCTGGCCGACCAGGGCCGCGCCGCGGGCACCGCCTCGGCGGTGATCGGGCTGCTGCAGTTCGCGTTCGCGGCGATCGTGCCGCCCCTGGCCTCGCTGGGTGGGGTGACGCCGCTGGTCATGGCGATCACGATCCTCGCGACGGCCACCGGCGCGGCGATCGTGCAGTTCGGCGTGCGGGTGCGGGAGCCCGCGGCTACGGGCTGACCCGCTCGGCCCGTCGTCGCAGGTGGGCGAGCTGGGCCGCGTCCTGGGGCAGGGCCAGCGCGGCGGCGTAGGCGGCCCGCGCGTCGGCGGTGTGGCCCAGCCGGGCCAGCAGCTCGGCGCGGGAGGCGTGCCGCAGCGGGTAGTCGTCGAGGCCGGTCACGGCGTCGATCGCCGCCAGCCCCGCCGCCGGGCCGTCCCGCTCGCCGACCGCGACGGCCCGGTTGAGCCGCACCACCGGCGTGTCCGCGACGGCGAGCAGCACGTCGTACCAGGACAGGACGGCGGTCCAGTCGGTGTCGGCGTAGCGCGGGGCCAGCGCGTGGCAGGCCGCGATCGCCGCCTGCACGACGTAGGGATCGGGGCGGTCGGGGGAGCGGCGCAGCCCCTCGCCCACCAGGATCACCCCCTCCTGCACCAGCTCGGCGCGCCACCGCCCGCGGTCCTGGTCGGCGAGCAGCACGGGCCGCCCGTCCGCGTCGTGGCGGGCGTCGCGGCGGGAGTCCAGCAGCAGCTCCAGCGCCAGCAGCCCCAGCACCGACGCCTCACCGGGCATCAGCTCGCGCAGCAGCCGGGTGAGCCGCACCGCCTCGTCGACCAGGGCGGGGCGCGGCGTCGCCGTCGGTCCGTAGCCCTCGTTGAACAGCAGGTACACCGTCGACAGCACGCCACGCAGCCGCTCGGGCAGCTCGTGGTCGTCGGGCACGCGGTAGGGGATGCCGGCGCGGGCGATCTTCTGCTTGGCCCGGGTGAGCCGCTTGGTCATGGTCGCCTCGGGCACCAGCAGGGCGCGGGCGACCTCGGGAGTCGTGAGCCCGCACAGCGTCCGCAGCGCGAGCGCGACCTGCGTCTCCACCGCGAGCGCGGGGTGGCAGCAGGTGAACACCAGCCGGAGCAGATCGTCCTGCTCCTCGGGCGGGCCGGTCAGCTCCATCGCCGCGGCCTCCTTGCCCGTGCGCGCGGCCTCCCGGCGGACGATGTCGATCGCGCGCCGCCGCGCCGCGACCGTCAGCCAGGCCCGCGGCTCGTCGGGCACGCCGTCGCGGGGCCAGGTCTCCAGCGCCCGGACCGTGGCGTCCTGCACGGCGTCCTCGGCCAGCGCCACGTCACCGACCTGCCGGATCAGGGTGGCCAGCACGCGCGTGCCCTCGTCGCGCACGAGGCGGACGAGGGCGGCGTGCGCGGGATCGAGGGGCACTCAGCCGCCGAAGTCGATGACCGGACGCACCTCGACCGCGCCGTCCCACGCGCCGGGGATGGTGGCCGCGATCTTGACGGCCTCGTCGAGATCGGCGCACTCGATGAGGTAGAAGCCGGTCAGGGCCTCCTTCGTCTCCGCGTAGGGTCCGTCGGAGGTGACGACGTCACCGCCCTTGCCGCCCTGCACGCGCACCGTGGTGGCGGTGGAGGTCTGGTAGAGCGCGGCGCCACCGCGGATCACGGCGGCGGCGGCCTCGCCGAACGCGTTGTACTCCTTCATCTCGTCGCCGTACTCCGGCAGCGTCCAGTCGACGTCGGCGGAGTAGATGAGGGCGGCGTACTGGGGCATGGGGTGCTCCTCGGGGGTGGTTGCGCCGAAGCGGTTCCTCGGCGTCAACCTAGGGACGAACGAGTCGGCGGCGAAAGGACAACCTCGTGCGAATTGCTTCCCTGCTTCCCGCGGCCACCGAGATCGCGGCGGCGGTCGGACTCGTCGACGACCTCGTTGCGGTCACGTTCGAGTGCGACCACCCCGCCGGGATCCGGGAGCGACTGCCCGTCGTGGTCGACACCGCGCTCCCCGCCGGTCTCGGCCCCGGCGAGATCGACGCGGTGGTCCGCGACCGGGTGGCCCGGGGGCTGCCGATGTACGCCGTCGACACCGCCGAGCTGCGCCGCCTCGACCCGGAGCTCATCCTCACCCAGGACCTCTGCCGGGTCTGCGCGCTGCCCGCGGGCACCGTCGAGGACGCGCTGGCGGTGATCGGTTCGGACGCCGAGGTCCTCTCGATCGACCCGCACACGGTGGACGACGTGCTGGCCGCGATCGCCGCGGTCGGGCGCCGGGGCGGGGCACCGGAGCAGGCCTCCGCGCTGGTCGACGCGCTGCGGACGCGGCTCGCCGCCGTGGCGTCCGCCGTCGACGGCCGCCCGCGGCCCCGCGTCCTCGTGCTGGAGTGGACCGACCCGCCGTTCCTCGCCGGGCACTGGGTGCCCGAGCTCGTGCGGCGGGCCGGCGGTGAGCCGGTGGCGGGGGTGGAGGGCGGTCGGTCGGTGACGGCGACGTGGGACGAGCTGGCCGCGCTGGACGTGGACGTCGTACTCACGGCCCCGTGCGGGTACGACCTCGCCGCGGCCGTGGAGCAGTCGGAGGTGGTGCGGGAGCGGCTGCCGGGCGTGCCGGTGGTCGCGATCGACTCCGCCGCGTACGTGGTGCGCGCCGGCCCGCGTCTGGTGGACGGGATCGAGGCGCTGGCGTGGGCGCTGCACGCCGAGGCCGTGGCGGCGCCGCCGGCCGGGCGGGTCCGGCGGGTGGGGTAGCCCGCGGGCTCCGGCGCCACTCGGGTCCGGGGGCCACGGGTCCGGAAGATCGCCGGGTGCCGCACGTCGGCGTCCGGAGGAGGACGCTCCTGTGCGGCCCGCGACGATCATGGGCACGCGGCGGGCCGGGAACACCCCGGCACGGGACGCGGCGGGGCTCGTCGGCTCCGGAAACGGTGACGGCATCCGCGTAGCATCCGCCTCGTGAGCACTCCCCGTCCCGGCCACATCGTGCTCGCCGACGCCGACGGCACCCCCTACTCCTCGCTGCGCCGGCGCCCGGCTCCCCGCGCGGAGCGCTACGAGCTGGGCCGCAGCCTGCGCCACAAGGTGCCGCGCAGCTCGCTGGGGGAGTGGGCGCCGCCCGCCGACCGCCCCGATCCGGTGCAGCAGATCATGCAGTCGCACGAGGGGCGGGTGGACCGGCTCATCCCCGTCCGGGTCGGGCGCATGATCGCCTCGCCCTACGGCTTCCTGCGCGGCACGGCCGTGGTGATGGCCACCGACGTGGCGGGCCTGCCGGCCACGGGCATCACGCCGGTGGTCTGCGGCGACGCGCACCTGGGCAACTTCGGCTTCTACGCCTCGCCCGAGCGCGACCTGGTGATCGACCTCAACGACTTCGACGAGGCCCACCCCGGCGGCTGGGAGTGGGATCTGCGCAGGCTCGTCGCCAGCATCTGGGTGGCCGGGCGGCACAACGGCGCGAGCGAGGACCACTGCGCGCAGGCCGTCGCCCAGTGCGTGGCCGCCTACCGTGACGAGGTGCGGCTGCTGGCCGACATGCCGCTGCTGTCGCGCTCCTACCAGCGGCTCGACGTCGACCGGTTGCAGGAGGAGAGCGGCAAGCCGCTGCGTCACGAGATCGAGCGGGCGGCGAAGCGCGCCCGGCACCGCACCAGCGACCGCGCCCTGCCGCGCTTCACCGAGAAGGTCGACGGCCGGCGCCGGATCGTCGAGGAGCCGCCGCTGATCACCCGGCTGCCCGGCCACGAGCGGGACCTGGTGGCCGCCGCGCTCGACGACTACCTGCTGACGCTGGCCTCGCACTGGCGCCGCGTGCTCGGCGGTTACACGCTCGTCGACGTCGCGCACAAGGTGGTCGGGGTCGGCAGCGTCGGGCTCCGCGCCTACGTGGCGCTGCTGGAGGGCTCGTCGCCCGAGGACGTGGTGTTCCTGCAGCTCAAGCAGGCCCGACGGTCGGTGCTGGCCCACCATGTGCACGGCGAGTCGGCGTGGCACGCCCACCAGGGGCAGCGGGTGGTGGAGTACCAGCAGGCGCTGCAGACGGTCAGCGACCCGCTACTGGGCTGGACAACCGTCTCGGGGCTCGCCCGGGACTCCGCAGCCGGTGGGGTGCCCGGGCGCGGGAGCCGCGATGGTGGCGGGCCGGGGATGCAGTTCTACGTGCGCCAGTTCCGGAACATGAAGGGCACCATCGCGCTCGAGGGCATCGACGCCGCCGCGCTGATCGACTACGCCGGCGTCGTCGGGCACCTGTTGGCGAAGGGGCACGCGCGCACCAGCGGGGCGTCGATGATCGCCGGGTACGTCGGCGGTTCGTCCAAGGTGGACGACGCGCTGGGCCGGTTCGCCCGCGCCTACGCCGACCAGACCGAGGCCGACCACGCCGCGCTCGTCACCGCCGTCGACCGGGGCCGCCTGCCCGTCGAGCGCGGGGTCTGAGATGGGGGAGCGCCTGCGGCTGCTCGTGCGCGAGTTCGGTCCGGTGCTCGGAGTGGGCCGGCGTGCCCTGCACCGCCACCCGATCTGGACGGACGGCACGGCGGAGGGCCGTGGGACGGGCGTGGTGGTGGTGCCCGGCTTCGGGGGCGCCGACGCGAGCATGGCGGTGCTGCGGCGCTGGCTCACCGGCCGCGGGTACACCGCCGTCGGGGCCGGTCTGGGCCTGAACCTGGGCTGCACGGCCGATCTGGTGCACCGCCTCGAGCGCCGCGTCGCCGACCTCGCGCGGGCCACCGGTCGACCCGTCGTGCTGGTCGGGCACAGCCGGGGCGGCTGGATCGGCCGGCTGGTGGCGGTGCGCCGCCCCGATCTCGTGGCCGGCGTGGTGATGATGGGCAGCCCCGTGCTCGACCCGCTCGACGCGCGCGGCGTGGCGCTGGCCGTGCTGCGGGTCCTGCTCGGGCTCTCCCGGATCGGGGTCCAGGGCGTGTTGGACCACGGCTGCCTGCACGGCACCTGCCGCGCGGCCACGGAAGCCGGTCTGGCGGCCCCGCTGCGGACGCCCGCCCTGGCCGTCTACTCCCGTGACGACGGGGTCGTCGGCTGGCGGTCGTGCCGTGACCCGGAGGCGGAGTGGGTCGAGGTGCACAGCAGCCACACCGGGATGG
This sequence comes from Pseudonocardia sp. 73-21, assembly GCF_001899645.1. GTDB lineage: Bacteria > Actinomycetota > Actinomycetes > Mycobacteriales > Pseudonocardiaceae > Pseudonocardia. The sequence continues at coordinate 84,709 of NZ_MKVV01000027.1, forward strand.
GCACCGATCCGGAGCTCTACGCCGCGCTCGCCCCCCACCTCGCGGCATGGGCGGGCGGTCACGGTGTCGTCGCGGAAACCCGTGATCGGGATCCCGCGGGGTAGACTCGGTAGGTCAGGTCGGGTGGGGGCCGCCAGCTCCCGCCTCGTGGCAGAGCGCCGCCTGACGAACGGTCGCGCCGGTCGCCAGCAGTGGGCCGAGCGTGACGAGCAAGGGAGTCACGGACGCATGAGCTGGACCGGAAACCCTTCCACCACCGACGCGGGCGGGCGTTTCGCCGCCGCCCAGGTGGCCAACGCCGAGAGCAACGACCTGCAGAACATGCGTGCCGCCCGCGTGGTGGCCGGTCGTTCGGCCGACGCGGCCGACTGTGCCGAGATGCTGGCCATGCTGGGCCTCGACGCCGGTGTCGACCGGATGCCGGTGGGCTGAGCTCCCGGATCACCCGCGTGGTGCACCCGCCGCCCGCCTGCGGGCGCGGCGGTGGTGCACCACCAGGCTCACTCCCAACCAGAACAGGGGCCACACCGGCCAGAAGAACGGCGCGGCCCCGAACGCCACCACCCCGACCACCCACCGGGTGAGCACCAGCGCCGCGATCACCGCCACCACGGCGGCGTGGATCGCGAGCCGTCGTCGCGCCTGCGGCCCGAGCTCCACCGGCGGGGCCGGCGGAGCGGGCAGGTCCGTCGTGAGCACGGCGAGATCGTCGGCGGTGCGGGCGGCGTAGGCGAGGGCCTGGCGTTCGTCGGCCTCGTCGAGCGTGAGGCGCCCCTCCGCGGCGGCGGCGCGCAGCCGGTCGGCCACCACCTCGCGGTCGGCGTCGGAGACCCGGATCTGGTTGACCTGTACTGGATTCATGCCGTCGATCCTGTCCGCGCCCCGTCGCGAGCGCGTCGGTACGGCGGAGGCCGTTGCGCTGCCCCACCGGGCGCACGGCGATCGACGGACCTACTCCCCCGGAGGTGGTCGCCGTTGCGCCCGCGGGACGACGCCGACGGTGCCCCGCTGTCCTACGGTGGAGCGGTGTCACCGTTTCCCGGCTGGTGGGGCGGCGCGCGCCCGACGCTGGCGCTGCCCGCCGCCGTCGCGGTGTTCGGGATGGCCGGCACGACGTTCTCCACCTACCACCAGACCGGACGCGCCCCCGACGCGGTGGCGGTGGCGCTGGTGCTCGCGGGGCCGCTGGCGCTGGTGGTGCGCCGGTGGAACCCACCGGTCGTGCTCGGTGTGGTGGGGGCGGTGCTCGTCGCCTACCTCGCGCTCGGCTACCCCTACGGGCCGGTGTACCTGGCGACGGTGGTCGCACTCGTCTCGGCGGTCGGCGCCGGGCACCGTGTCACCGCCTACGCGGTGGTCGGGGCCATCTACGCCGGCACGGTCGTCGTCGGCCTCGTCCGCGATCCGGGCGCGGCGTGGGGGCCGGCGGCCACGACGCTCGCCTGGCTCGTCGCCGTGTGCGCGGCGGCGGAGGGACTCCGGGCCCGTCGCGAGCGGCTCACCCAGGCGCGTGCGGCCCGGGAGGAGACCGAGCGCCGCCAGGGCGTGCAGGAACGGCTGCGGATCGCGCAGGAGCTGCACGACGTGCTCGGCCACCACGTCTCGCTGATCAACGTGCAGGCGGGAGTGGCGCTCTACCTCATGGACGACGACCCGGAGCAGGCGCGCACGGCGCTGACGGCGATCAAGCAGTCCAGCAAGGAGCTGCTGCGCGAGATGCGCTCGACCCTCGGGGTCCTGCGCGGCGTCGACGAGCAGCCGCCGCACCATCCCGTGCCCGGCCTCGCGCAGCTCGACGCGCTCGTCGCCGACACCCGGGCCGCCGGGCTGCCCGTGCGGCTCGACATCCGCGGCGAGCGGCGCGACCTGCCGCCCCACGTCGACCTGGCGGCCTACCGGATCGTCCAGGAGGCCCTGACCAACACCCGGCGCCACGCCGGCGCGGCGGAGGCCACCGTGACGCTGGATTACAGCGGCCCCGGAGTGACCGTGGACGTCTGCGACAACGGGCGGGGCGACGACGGGCGGGGCGACGACGGCACGGGCACACCGGGCGAGCCGGGCAACGGGCTGGCCGGGATGCGCGAGCGCGCCACCGCGCTCGGCGGCACGATCACCGCGGCCCCGGCCGCCCTCGGCGGGTTCCGCGTGCACGCCTGGCTGCCGGCGTGATCCGGGTCCTGCTCGCCGACGACCAGGCGCTGGTCCGCGCGGGGTTCCGGGCACTGCTGGGCCCGCAGCCGGACATGGAGGTGGTCGGGGAGGCCGAGGACGGGGCCGCCGCGCTGCGGCTGGCCCGCGAGACGAAGCCCGACGTGGTGCTGATGGACATCCGCATGCCCGGCGTCGACGGGCTCGCCGCCACCCGCGACATCGTCGCCGACCCGTCGCTCGTCGGGGTGCGGGTGATCGTGCTGACCACCTTCACCGAGGACTCCTACGTCTTCGACGCCGTCCGGGGCGGGGCGAGCGGGTTCCTCGTGAAGGACATCGAACCCGCCGAGCTGATCCACGCCATCCGGGTCGTGCACCGGGGTGACGCGCTGCTGGCCCCCGCGGTGACGCGGACGTTGATCGAGGAGTTCGCCGCGCGGTCGCGGCCGTCGCGGCCCGGGAACGCGGTCCTGCTCGGGGCGCTCACCGATCGCGAGCGCGAGGTCGTCACGCACGTCGCCGCCGGCCTGTCGAACGAGGAGATCGCCGCCCGCCTGGTGGTCAGCCCGGCCACGGCCAAGACCCACGTGAGCCGGGCGATGTCCAAGCTCGGTGCACGCGACCGCGCGCAGGTGGTGGTGCTGGCCTACGAGAGCGGGCTGGTGCGGCCCGGCTGGGCCGGCTGACCGGTCAGCGGATCGCGCCCGCCCGCAGCGCGAGCAGTACCAGGTGGGCGCGGTCCTGGGCGTGCAGGCGATGGGTGATCCGGGCCAGGTGGCTCTTGATCGTCAGTGCCGACAGCCCGAGGATGTCGCCGATCTCGGTGTTGCCGAGCCCCTCGGCCGTCAGGCGCAGCACCTCCACCTCGCGGAGCGAGAGCAACCGCTCCTGTCCTCCCGAGTCGAGCACGCGCACCCGCCGCGTGGTGAGGTCCTCGTCCCGTGCCGCGGCGGTCGGCTCGGCCGACGCCGACGCGCCCGTACTCATGAGGTGCCCGCGGGCGCCCGCGGAGAGCATGGCGCCGATCCGGTCGAAACGCGCGTCGTTACCGACGGTGATCACGTGCTCCCAGCCGCCCTGCCGCAGCGTGTGGACGAGCCGGACGAGTTCGTCGGTGTCGGTGTGCCCGTCGAGCGAGGAGTCGACCAGGGCGAGCTCGCCCGGGCCGTGCGCAGCGGCGACGGCGGCCGCATCCGTGAGCGTGCCGGCCTCCAGGAACGTCCAGGGTTCCCGGTAGGACAGCTCCTCGGTCATGGCCCGGCGCACGTGGGGGTCGGCGATGGCCAGCAGCGCGGTGGCCGGGCCGCCCGAACGTGGGCTGGGCACGGCGGTCGTCCGACCGGGGGGAGAGCCGGTGGTGGGATCGATGCTCATGGAGTTCCTCATGGATCCCGTTCGTCACGGTCCGTCGCGATCCACCCTGGTGCGTGGGCCGATCGGATGCAACAGTGATCCCAGGTCGCGTGGCCATGTCGTGATCGAGTGGGCCGTTGCGACCCCCACGGTAGTCCCGAATGGCGCAACGACTTCGCTCTTCCGGGCCATGACATGCCGGTGACCAGCTGTGATCGTTCGCGGAACTATGCATTCGCCGACCGCATCGGAACGGCTTGGTCGGCAGCTGCCCCGGTCTTTCCCAGCCTTCAGGTGCCAGGCGCGCGGAGGAGGGGGGAGGGGCGGTTCGATGGGTGAATCCGACTCCACGGAGGCCGCGTCGGCGCGGCCGGCGTGGGATCGGCGGGTGCGTGAGGTCCTCGGGCGGATGACGCTGGAGGAGAAGGTCGGCCAGATCAGCACGACGCCGCTCCCCCCGGCGGACCCGGAAGTGTGGGCGCCGGACCTCGCGGCCCGACCGCCGGGGATCGTGCTCGTACCGGCGATGCCCGCGACCGACATGGCGGCGCGGGTCGCGGCCTTCCAGCAGACCCTGGGCACCGCCCGGCTCGGGATCCCGGCCCTGCCGGTGGCCATCGGCGGGCGTCTCCCGTCGCTGCTGCCCGGCCCGATGGGCGCGGCGTCGACCTGGGACATGGGCACCGTCGAGCGCCTCGCGGCCGAGGGGGCGGCGGCGCTGCGGGCCGCGGGGGTCTTCGCGACGCTGGGCTCACCCGGGTCCGGGTGGGTCGTGGATCCGGTGCTCGCGAGCTCGATCGCGATCGCCCGGGTGCGCGGAGCGCAGGGGCGCGACGCCGGCCGTACCGGGCTCATCGGTGCGCGGCACGTCGCCCTGGTCATCCGGCTGGGTGCCGCGGGCGACGGCAGCTGGCACGAGCGCACGATGCGCTCCAGCCTGCTCGCCGCCGCGGAGGCCGCCGTCCGGGCCGGTGCCGCGATCGTCGTGCCGTCGCCGGCGAGCAACGCCGGGGTCCCGGCGCACAGCGACTCCTGGTTGCTCAAGCAGGTGCTGCGCCACGACTGGGGCTTCTCCGGGATCGTCGTGTCCGCCGCGGGGGCCATCCAGGGGCTCGTCACCACCTACGGCATCGCCGCGGGCATCGACCAGGCGATCGCGTCGGCGATCGAGGCCGGCGTCGACGTGATCAACGACGGTCCGGACGCGGTCGGGCGCGTGGTCGACCTGGTGCAGACCGGTGCGGTGCCCCAGTGGCTGGTGGACGACTCCGCGGCCACGGTGCTGCAGCTCAAGCTGCGGCTCGGGCTGCTGGACCGCAACCCGGCTCCGCCCGTCGCCGCGGGCGAGCCGGTGCGCTCGCCCGCCACCGTCACGCGGGCCGTGCTCGGTTCGCTGGTGCTCCTCTCGGACCCGACGGGGGCGCTTCCGCTGCCCGAGGCCGGGACGGTCCACGTCGTGTCGGCCGACGCCGGGCCCGGCGACGACGGCGGCTGGTCCACCGAGCCGGAGGGGCACGAGCTGGTGCAGTCGCTCACGACGTTGCTGCCGCGGGCCGAGGTGCGCACCGGGATGCCCGGTCCCGCCGACGCCGGCTCCTCGGGCCCGGCCACGGTGTTGGTGCTCACCGGCGATCCCGAGGCCGCGGCCCCGATGGCCGGTCGGGTGGTGGCGTCGGGCCGGCGCTGCGTGGTGCTGCTGAGCAGCGACCGGGTCGACCGGATCGACGACCTGGCCACCACCACGGCGAGCATCCTGCTGGGCTGGCAACCGTTCGGACCCAACGTCGACACGTTCGCCGAGGTGCTCGCGGGGCGGGCCGAGCCCGAGGGGCGGCTCCCGATGTCGCTGCCCGTGCTGCCGTCGCCCCGTTCGGTGGCCTATCCCCTCGGGCACGGATCGGGCTACACGACGTTCGAGTACTCGCGGCTGCGCATCGCGCCGTCGGTGCTGCTGGGCCGGGAGTCCGTCCGCGTCCGCTGCCTCGTGACCAACACCGGCCACCGGCCGGGCCGCGACGTCGTGCAGGTGTACCTGGGCAGGCGGACGGGCACGATCGCCACGGCCGCCCCGTCGCTGGTGGCGTTCTCCCCGGTCCGGCTCGGTGCGGGCCAGAGCCTGCCGGTCACCCTGCAGATCCCGCCCGAGCGGCTGGCCGTGTGGGACCGCAGCATGCGGCACGTCCTGCAGCCCGGCACCGTCGAGGTGCTCGTCGGACGGTCGGCGGGCGACATCCGCCTCACGGGGACCCTCACGGTGAACTCGGCGGGCGCGGTCGAGCGCTGGTCCTGACGGCGTCGTCCGGCGTGGGTGTCGTCCGGCGGGGGTGTCGTCCGGCGTGGTGTCGCGGGCGCGGCCGGTGGACCCGCCACGGTGGGCCCCGACCGGGGGCGGTCCGGGGGTGCGGACGGGCTGGAACCCCGGGTCCCGGCGCTGGTGACGAGGGCGGAGCCCGTCTCGCCCGCGATCCTGGTCGCCGGGTGCCGGGGGATCTGGTGGTCATCCGGTGGTCGGACGGGCGAACGGTGCGGTTCACCGCGACGGGGGCGCCGCTACCCGAAGGACGGCTTCCCGACCGTCGCCGGCTCCGGGCCCGCCCCGACCTCGGAGCCGCGGCTCGTCCCCTGTGGGGTCGTCGCGTGAATGGTCTCAACGGGTGATGCGGCCGATGCTCCGTGACGACGCGTGGCGTTGGGCCAGGTGGCGGTTACGCGGTTCGGGTGAGGACGGGATTCTGACTGCGCACGCTCGTGGGTGCCATCTCCGAGCTCGAACCCCCCGACCCGCCCCGGTCGCGAGCCCGCAGACCTCCATCCCCGTCCGCCTCCGTCCCCAGGAGCGCCCCGCACATGACCGTTGAGCTCGACGACGTCTCCTTCGCTGTGGTCCGACGGGGTCACGACCGTGCCCGGGTCGACGAGAACGTCGGCCGGTTGGGTGAGCAGCTCGACTCGGCGCGCGCCGCCCGTGACGCGGCGCTGGAGCAGGCCCACGCCCCGGGCCGAGCTGAACCGGCTGCCGGCCCACGTCGCGGAGCTGTCGACGGTCCCGAGCACGGTCGACGGGACGCGCGAACGGCTCCAGCAGATGGTGCGGCTCGCCCAGGACCAGGCCGACGACCCGCCCGGCCGACCCCCGCGGCCCGCATCCACCGGTCGGGCCCGCCGGCCGTGCGCGTCGTCTCGTCCCGCTGATCCCGTCCCTCCCCACCGTCAAACACGAGGATGTGCCCTGTGGCCGGTACCGCCACCAGTCCGACACCGACCCCCGCGGCGCACGCCGCCACCGGTGATGCTCCGCTGTTCGACACCGCCCTGCGCGGTTACGAGCGGCGTCAGGTCGACGAGTTCGTCACCGAGAAGAACAAGGAGGTCAGCCGCCTGACGATGGAGCTCGCCGAGGCCAACCGGCAGCGGCGGCTGGCCACCGAGCACGCCGAGTCGACGGAGAAGGAGCTGCGTGAGGCCAGGGCCCGGTCCGCGCACCTGGAGCCGGCCGCCCCGGAGGACAGCTTCGGCTTCCGGGCCGAGAAGCTCCTGCGCATGGCCGAGCAGGAGGCGGCGGAGGTGCGGGTGCACGCGAGCCGGGAGTCCGCGGCCATCGTGGAGAAGGCCCGGTCGGAGGCCGAGCGGCACCGCCACGAAGCCGAGCAGGCCCTGATCTCGCGGGCCTCGATGCTCGAGCAGCAGGCCGCGCAGCGGACCGCGGAGCTCCAGGACCGGGAGCAGCAGATCGCCGACCAGCTCGCCGCCGCGCGTGAGCAGGCCGAGCAGGTGCACGCCGCGGCCGCGCGGGCGGCCGAGCGCCTCCGGCAGGAGTCGGAGGCGGCGGCGGAGGAGACCCGCGCCCGTGCGGAGACCGCGCTGGAGCGCCAGCGCGACCAGGCCAACCAGGAGATCTCCCGCCTGGTCGCCCTGCAGTCCGACGTGCGGGCCGAGCTGGGCCGGCTGGCGCAGGTGCTGTCGGCGGAGCTGGCGAACGGGGCGGCGGCGTCCTCGGCCCCCGTCGAGGTGCCCGGGCGGGGCGCCGACCCGTCCGCGGACAAGCGCGACGCCCGGCGCTGAACCGGGCCCGGCGGGGGCGGGCCGAACGGGGTACAACGACCCCATGAGCGAACCCGTCCCCGCCGCCGCCCGCCGTACCATCCCCGGCAGCGAGCGGCCCCCCGTCGACACCGCCGCGGCGGCCCGGCAGGCGGTGCCCGCCGACACCAGGGTCGAGGCCACCGTGGTGCTGCGCCGCCGCGCCGAGCTCCCCGACGGGCCGGGCCTGCTCACGCCCGCGGAGCTGGCCGAGCGGCACGGGGCCGATCCCGCCGACGTCGAGCTCGTGACCCGCACGCTCACCGGGCTCGGGGTGGAGGTCACCGCGGTGGACGCCGCGTCCCGCCGGTTGCGGGTCGCGGGCCCGGCCGGCGTGCTCGCGGAGGCGTTCGGCACGTCGTTGGCGCAGGTCAGCACGCCGGACCCCAGCGGGGCGCAGGTCACCCACCGCTACCGCGCGGGCGCGCTGAGCGTGCCGGCGGAGCTGGACGGCGTCGTCACCGCCGTGCTCGGCCTCGACGACCGCCCGCAGGCGCGGGCCCGGTTCCGCGTGGCCACGGCGGCGGCCGCCTCGGCCGGGTACACGCCGATCGAGCTGGGCCGGGTCTACTCCTTCCCCGAGGGCAGCGACGGCTCGGGCCAGACGATCGCGATCATCGAGCTGGGCGGCGGGTTCGCGCAGTCCGAGCTCGACACCTACTTCGCCGGCCTCGGGATCAGCGGCCCGACGGTCACCGCCGTCGGCGTCGACGGCGGCAGCAACGTGGCCGGCAGGGACCCCCAGGGCGCCGACGGCGAGGTGCTGCTCGACATCGAGGTGGCGGGCGCGCTCGCTCCGGGGGCCGACGTCGTCGTGTACTTCGCGCCCAACACCGACGCGGGCTTCCTCGACGCCGTCGCGCAGGCGGCCCACGCCACCCCGACGCCCGCGGCGATCAGCATCAGCTGGGGCGGGTCCGAGGACACCTGGACCGGGCAGGCCCGCACCGCGTTCGACGCCGCGCTCGCCGACGCGGCCGCGCTCGGCGTGACCACCACGGTGGCCGCCGGCGACGACGGCAGCACCGACCGCGCCACCGACGGGAAGTCCCATGTGGACTTCCCCGCCTCCAGCCCGCACGCCCTGGCCTGCGGCGGCACCCACCTCGACGCGAACGCGACCACGGGCGCGGTCACCTCCGAGGTGGTGTGGAACAACGGCGCGGGCAAGGGTGCCACGGGCGGCGGGGTCAGCACCGTGTTCGCGCAGCCGAGCTGGCAGGCCTCCGCCGGGGTGCCGGACGGGCCCGGCGGCAAGCCCGGGCGCGGTGTGCCGGACGTGTCGGCGGTGGCCGACCCGCAGACCGGTTACCGGATCCGGGTCGACGGGCAGGACCTCGTGATCGGCGGCACGAGCGCGGTGGCCCCGCTGTGGGCGGCGCTGGTGGCGCGGCTGGTGCAGGCCGGCCGCGCGAAGCTGGGCCTGCTGCAGCCGAAGCTCTACGCGGCGCCCACGGCCTTCCGCGACATCACGGAGGGCGACAACGGCGCCTACCGGGCCGGCCCGGGCTGGGACGCGTGCACCGGCCTGGGTGTACCGGTGGGCACGGCCCTGGCATCGGCGCTCAGCTGACGTTCCGACGAACGTCTGCGCTCTCCGACCCTCGCGGCAGATCAGGACACGGGCCCTGGTTCTGTGGTGCCACGCACGTCCCGCAGTTCTGCACCCGTGCGACGAGAGTGCCGTTCGTCGGATTCGGGGGTGGGGACGCCGCCGAGGTCCTGGGCGAAGCCGACCACCGCCTGGTCGATGCGGCGCAGCATCCGGATCACCGTCAGCTCGCCGGCGCGTCGGCGGTGGTCCCCGGTGCGGGCGGCGTGGGCCTCGGCGGTGTCCACCAGATCCTCGGCCGAGGCGATCGGGCGCTCCGGCTCCCGGTGGTGCAGCAGCAGCCGCAGGCCGTCGAGGTTGGCGAGCACGCGGTCGGCGGCCGGCTGCAGCGTCGGGGCCCAGCCGGGCGAGCCGACGGTGTCCGAGAGCCGGGCGAGGCGACGCGCGTAGTGGTCCACGCCGGTGAGCACCCGCAGCGCCCGCTGGTAGCTCGACCGGCCGCGGCGGCGAGGCAGGGGGTTGTCCAGCGGCTTGGCCCGGGCGCGCAGCACGCCCAGCGCGTCGTCCATGTCGCGGGCGAGCTCCAGCGGGGCTTCGGGCGTGCCCCGCCCCAGGATCCGCTCGACGGCGCCGGTGACGGTGTGGTCGACGGCCTCGACCATCGTGTCCAGGGCCTCGCCGAACGCCTCCCGCGTGCCCTTGGGCAGGATCAGGTAGCCCGCGAGGATGCCCATCGCCGCCCCGACGGCGGTCTCCTCGACGCGCACCACGAGCGTCTCCACGCTGAACTGGCCGATCAACCCGTACAGCAGCGCCAGCACCGCGGTGATCCAGAAGGCCATCAGCGCCTGCGACACCCGCACCAGGTAGAGCGCGAAGAACACGCAGCCGAACATGATGATCAGGGCGGGCACGGCCCGGTCGCCCACGACCAGCGCGAGGCCCATCCCCGCGACCACCCCGCCGATCGTGCCCACCACGCGCTGCGAGCCGCGGCTGAGGACGTCGCCCCGGCTGGTGGTGCCCGCGAAGACGACGAACGCGGCGATGACCGCCCAGTACCACCGCGACGGCGACACGAGCTCGCCCACGACGATCGCGAGGCTGGTGGCCACCCCGACCTGCACGGCCTGGCGGGTGCTCAGGTCGAGTCCGGCGGGTGCGGGCTCCGGGTCCGGCGCATCGGCGGGGGCCGGGGCGGGGTCGGGCGGGGGAGTCCCGGCTCCGGGCAGGTCGGGGAGGCTGTCGGCGGCCGGCGCGGGGGGCGGGTCGGCGGCCGGGTACGGCGCGTCGGGTTGCAGGTCGGGGGCGCCCAGGGCGTCGGCCAGCCGGGTGATCGCGAACCCGACCCGCTGGGCGCGGTCGCCGAGCTCCAGCGCGCGCCCCGCGCGGTCGTCGGGCCCCGGGGTGCCGGTGACGATCGCGCCGACACTGCGCCGGGCCGTGTCACGCAGGAGCGCCACGGCCCCGGGCGACGCCCCGGTGGCGGTGGCGGCGCCCAGCGAGCGCATGCCGGCCAGCAGCGGGCGCACCACGTCGCCGGGCGGGGGGTGGTCGCCGAGCACGAGCCTGCGGGTGGCCACCGAGAGGCGTTCGGCGGCGAGCTCGGCGTCGAGGAGGTCGAGCTCCAGCAGGTCCCGGCCGGCGTCCGGATGGTCGTCCTCGCGTTGCTGCTCCAGCCGGTCGGCCACCAGCAGCGCGGTCTCGTTGAGGCGGGTGCGCCGCCGGGCCACGTCGCGCAGGGCGTCGTCGCGCTCGTCGGGTGCGGCCGCCAGCAGGTCGGCCGTGGCCTCGACGAGCCGGTGGACGTGCGCGCGGAACGCCCGGGTCATCCGCTCCACGGTGCGCCCGGGATTCTCCGCGAACACCCACCCCCGCAGCAGCAGCGTGGACCCGATGCCCACCGCGGCCGCCACGAGCAGGAACGGGATCTGCCCGACCGCGGCCTTGAGGAACTGGGTGAAGAAGTAGCCCATCATCGCGGCCATGCCCAGGGCGTTGCCGCGCGGCCCGTAGCGGCGGATGTACACCGCGGTGACCATGACGGCGACGAACACGACGTCGGCCACGATCCGGTCCGGGGCGAGCAGCGTGCCCGCGGTGACCGAGGCCAGTGCCGGAGGGACCATGAGCGCCGTGGTGACGCGCAGCCGCCGGATGTCGGGCTCGTTCACCGCGAGGTTGCCGATCATCGACAGCACCCCGGCCATCAGGACCGCGGTGACCGGCTCCCCGGTGAGCGCCCGCACCCCCGACATCACCAGCACCGCGAGGATCATCGACGCCGCGGCGATGCCGCCCAGCCGCAGGCGGACCAGGCCCGGATCCACGCCGGTCAGGGTCGTGCGCAGCTCCGCCCACCTCGCCCGCCACACCACAGGGGGAGTGTGCCACCTCAGCTCGGCCGGGCGGCTCCCTCGGCCCGGGTGAACCCGGTGCGCGGCCGCCCGCCCGCCGAGAGCGGGGTGGCGATCTCCTCCAACGACCTGCCCTCGGCGTCGACGGCGAGGAAGTAGGCCACGAGCCCGCCGGCCACCATCACCGCGGCGCCCAGCAGGTAGCCGTAGAACAGGCGGATCGGCTCGGAGCCGTCGCCGATGAGCGCCCCGTAGATCACCGGGCCGAGCGCGCCGAAGCACTGGGCGATCGCGAAGAACACCGCGATGGCCTTGGACCGGACCTCCAGCGGGAAGATCTCGCTGACGGTCAGGTAGGCGGCGCTCGCGCCGGCCGAGGCGAAGTAGAAGATCACGCACCAGGCGATCGTCTGGGTGACGGCGTTGAGCACGCCCGCGTTGAACAGGAACGCGGTGACGGCGAGCAGCACGCCGGAGACGAGGTAGGTGCCGGCGATCATCTTGCGGCGGCCGATGGTGTCGAACAGGTGCCCGATGGTCAGCGGACCGGCCAGGTTCCCGACGGCGAACGCGATGAGGAACAACGGTGCCGAGGTGGAGGCGACGCCGTAGAACTTGCCCAGCACCAGCGTGTAGGTGAAGAAGATCGCGTTGTAGAGGAACGACTGCGTGATCATCAACGACGCACCGAGCACCGCGCGCTTCGGGTAGTCGCGGAACAGCACCCGCACCAGCGCCAGGTACCCGATGTCCGTGGTGGGCTGCAGGTCGATGGCCTTGCTCTCGTCCACCGGCGGGAGGTCGCGGCCACCCGCGGTGACCTCGCTCTCGATGTAGGTGATCGACTCCTCGGCCTCACGCTCGCGGCCGTTCATGACCTCCCAGCGCGGGCTCTCCGGCAGGTGCCGGCGGACGAACAGGATCACCAGCCCGAGGACCGGTCCGATGAGGAAGGCGATGCGCCAGCCCACGCTGATGCTCATGACGTTGAGGAAGATCAGGCTGCCCAGGGTGCCGATGATCGCGCCGGCCCAGTAGGTGCCGTTGACCATGATGTCGACGCGGCCGCGGAACTTCGACGGGATCAGTTCGTCGATCGCGGAGTTGATGGCCGAGTACTCGCCACCGATGCCCATTCCGGCGATGAACCGGGTCAGGTAGAGGAAGCCGATCCAGAAACCGTTGTTGCCCAGCGTCAGGGCCGTGAGCCCGCTGCCGATCAGGTAGACGGCGAGCGTGATCATGAACAGCTTCCGTCGGCCGAGCTTGTCCGACAGCCGCCCGAAGTACAGCGCCCCGACCACCTCACCGGCGAGGTAGACGCTGGCGACCAGCCCGGCCGCCGCGGACGACAGCGCCAGGGTGTCCGGCTTCGTCAGGACGTCGGTGACGGAGCTCGCCACCGTGATCTCCAGCCCGTCCAGGATCCACGCGACGCCGAGTGCGACCACCATCCGGGTGTGGAACGGCGACCACGGAAGGCGGTCGATCCGGGCCGGGATCAGGCTGCGCACCACCCCTGGGGCCGGCGCGTTCGGTGTTGTCGTCATGGTGTACTCCGATGTCCCCACGGCGCCGACGGTGGCGCCTACCGGGGAGGTTCGGACGGTGGGAGGGCACCGGCAAATCGGGGTGACCGGTACGTTCCCGGTGTCCGATACACACCTTCGTGTGGGGGTGGGTCGGCTGGAATCCGAACCGTCTGCCCCGTACGTTCGTTGGCTACAGGGACACGCTGCGGTTTCCACTGCGGCCCGTCGAGGAGATAGGTGCGATCATGGGCGCTCTCAGCCCCACCCACTGGCTGATCATCGTGGCCGTCCTGGTGCTGCTGTTCGGCGCCAAGCGGCTGCCTGATGCGGCGCGGAGCCTCGGGCGTTCGGCGCGCATCCTCAAGTCGGAGGTCAAGGAGCTGCACCCGGAGTCGAAGGACGAGCCGGCCCCGCCCGCGGCGCAGGCCCCGCCCGCGGCCATTCCGCCGGTGACGCCGGTGGTGGCCACCCCGGCCCCGGTGGTGGAGCCCGTGAGCACGGAGAAGAAGGCCGGCTAGTCACCCGTCGTCGGGGAGCAGGGGCACCTCCAGCGCCGGTCGGCGACCGAGCTGCGTGCCGCGGGTGACCGCGCGCGACCCGAAGCGCTTGTGCACCGCGTCGAGCGTGACGTCCAGCTCCGGCCCCGACTGCGCGTCGAACGGCAGGGCGAGCTGCACCGAGCGGTCGTCCTCGAGGTTGCCCAGCGACACCCCGAGCAGCGTGATGCCCTGCTCGATGATCATCGGTAGCGCCGTGGCGAGCAGCCCGCGGGCGGCGTCGAGCAGTGTGGCCGTGTGGGCGGTGGCCTCCGGCATTGAGTGCGACCGGGTGGCCCGGGTGAAGTCGGCGAAGCGCAGCCGCAGCATCACGGTGCGGCAGGTGCGCCGGCCGGCGCGCAACCGGCGGCCGAGACGGTCGAGCGTGCCCGCGAGGATCGCGTCGAGCTCCTCGGGGCTGCGCAGGCCCCGCCCCAGCGCCTGCTGCGAGCCGATGGAGTGGCGTCGCCCGCCCGTCTCGACGGGGCGGGGGTCGTGGTTGTGCGCCAGCGCGTGCAGGTGGCGCCCCGCGGCCCGGCCGAGCACCGACACCAGCGTGGCCTCGCCCAGATCCGCGACGTCGGCGACCGTGCGGATGCCCAGCGCGTGCAGCTTGCCCGTGGTGACCCGCCCGACGCCCCACAGCCGCTCCACGGGCAGCGGGCGCAGGAACGCCAGCTCGCCGTCGGGCGGCACCAGCAGCAGCCCGTCGGGCTTGGCCACGCCGCTGGCCACCTTGGCCAGGAACTTGGTGCGCGCGATGCCCACCGTGATGGCCAGCCCCACCTGCTCCAGCACGTCGCGGCGCAGCGCCGTGGCGATGTCGATCGGCGGCCCGGCGATCTTCAGCAGGCCGCCGACCTCGAGGAACGCCTCGTCGATGGAGATGCCCTGCACCAGCGGCGTGGTGTGGGCGAACACCTCGAACACGGCCCTGCTCGCCGCCGAGTACGCCTCCATGCGCGGCGGCACCACGATCGCGGACGGGCACAGCTGCCGCGCCTGCCGCCCGTTCATGGCCGTGCGCACCCCCCGGGCCTTGGCCTCGTAGCTGGCCGCGAGGACCACCCCGCCGCCGACGATGACCGGGCGGCCGCGCAGCCGGGGGTTGTCGCGCTGCTCGACCGACGCGTAGAACGCGTCGAGGTCGGCGTGCAGGATGGTGGCGTCTCGGGACACGAACAGATGTTCGCACGACGCACCGACAAAGTCGCGTCAGTCGGGCACGCGCAGCAGGTAGTCGCCCATGTCCTCGTTCCAGTCCATCGTCACCAGCTCGCGGGCCCGGGCGGCCTTGGCGAACGACAGGAACGTGTTGAAGCCGAAGCGCTTCTCGCTGAACCCGGGCTGCCGCTTGCGCAGCTGGTCCTTGAGCCCGGACAGCTGCGGGCCCGTGGACGGCGTCTGCAGCTCGCCCACCACGTCGACGAGCAGCCGGAACGCGTCCTCGTCGGCGGAGGAGTGCTCGGGCAGCGTGACCTCGGGATCGCCCTGCGCACTGCCCTTGCGCAGCTCCACCACCTGCTGGGTCTCCAGGTTGCGCAGCAGCTCGCCGAACCCGCGGAAGCCGTGGTCGGCCTCGTCGAACGTGGGGTCCTTGCGCAGGATGGCCCGCTTGAGCCGCGACGCCAGCACGGGCCCGTCGGCGTGGCGCTGCAGGCCCGTCAGGGTGCTGATGACGAGCGGGCCGACCTCGCGGTCCTCGGCCGGGAGGGCCGGCTCCTCGACCGGGGCGGGCTCCGGTTCGGGGGTGACGACCTCGACCCGCTCGCGCGGCGCGGGCCGCTCGCGGCGTCCGGGCTTGCGGGGTTCCTGCGTCGGCTCGACGCCGGGCAGCCGGTCGTAGAACAGGAACTCGTCGCACGCCGGAGGCAGCAGCGCCGACGTGGAGGACTGCACGCCGATGCCGATCACCCGCTTGTCCAGCTCGCGCAGCTTGTGCACGAGCGGGGTGAAGTCGGAGTCGCCGGTGCAGATCGCGAACGTGGTGATGAAGCCGCGCTCGAACGCCATCTCGACGGCGTCGACGGCCATCTTGATGTCGGCGGCGTTCTTACGGGAGCCGCCGACCTTCTGCGGGATCTCGATCAGCTCGACCTGCGCGCGGGCGAGCAGGCGGCGGTCCTCGTCGAAGTAGGACCAGTCGGCGTAGGCGCGCCGTGCCACCACGCGCCCCCGCTCGGCCAGCGCGTCGGCGATGGGACCGAAGGCGAACGGGGACACGCCCAGCCCCTCGCGGGCGCCGATCGCGAGGTTCTCGTAGTCGAGGAACAGCGCGATGCGCTCGTCGTCGGTGATCACGGCGTCACCGTAGCCGCACGGGCCACGGACACGACGGCCGCCGCGAACGCGTCGAACGGCGGCACCGGGGCGTCGTGGTCCTTGGCCGCGTCGTCCCAGCGCCGCACGGCCACCGCGTCGGCGTGGTGCGGGTTCGCCTCGAACGCCGCCCGCTCGGCGTCGCCCATCGGCCCGCCCTGCAACGCCAGGCTGTGCACCGAGGCGGGGGAGAGCACGGCGGCGTACGCGGGGTCGACGGCGCAGAGATAACGCTTCGCGGCCACGTGCAGCCGCACCGGCTCGGTGACCGACGGCGGGAACCAGCGGGCGAGCAGCTCGGCGCCCGCGTCGTCGTGGTGGTTGTCGTGCCCGCCCATCGGATCGGCCGCGCCGAAGTGGCCCACGTCGTGCAGCACGGCGGCGACGACGAGGTGGTCGGGTGCACCGGCCGCCAGGGCCAGCGCACCGGCCTGCAGCATGTGCACGGCCTGGGTGACGTCCTCCCCGAGGTACGCGCTCGCCCCGTCGCTCTCGAACATCTCCCGCAGCAGGGTGACGAGGTCGTCCACGATCGCTGACGGTACCGTCCGTGCCGGTCACGAGGGAGAGCCCGATGCCGCGCCTGTCACCACGCCGCCCCGCCGATCTCGACGGCCCCGAACGGGCCCTCTACGACGCCGTGACCGGCGGTCCACGGGCGCAGGGGCCGCAGCTGTTCCCGCTGGTCGACGCCGACGGCGGGCTGCGCGGCCCGTTCGAGGCGATGCTGCGCAGCCCCGCCGTCGGCGGACCGTTGCAGGCGCTCGGCGTGGCCCTGCGGTACGGGTCGTCGTTGGCGCCGCGGGTCCGGGAGATGGCGGTGCTCGCCGTGGCCGCGGCGTGGGACAGCGCGTTCGAGCGGGAGGCCCACGAGGCGGTCGGCCGGCACGTCGGCCTCACCGAGGACGAGCTGGCGGCCCTGCGCGACGGCGCGGTGCCGGCCCTGGCCGATCCGGTCGAGCGGGCCGCGCTGGACCTGACCCGCGCGCTGCTGGCCGGCGGCCGCCTCGCGGACGCCGACTACGAGGCGCTGGCCGGGGTGCTGGGGGAGCGGCAGGTCTTCGAGCTGTCCACCCTGGTCGGCTACTACGCCACGCTCGCACTGCAGATGCGCCTGTTCGCGACATGCTGACGATCCGGGTCCGGTGGTCCGGGCCCGGATCGTCAGGGGCGGTCGGCGGCGGTCAGCGGCGGGCGGCGGCGGTCGCCGCGCCGGCGACGAGGCTCCCGATCGCCAGGCCGATCACCAGGTGGATGACACCCGCGGCGGCCGCGGCGGCGAGCGGGCCGCCGACGGCCAGGGGCAGGACGGTCGCGGCGGCGGTGGCGAGGCCGACGATCCAGCCGAGGTAGGCCAGCGGGCGCGGGGTCGAGACCATCAGCAGGTGGGCGAGCCCGGTGGCGACCAGGGCCGCGCCGGCGGCGGACAAGCACAGCAGGACGGTGGCGTGCGTGTCGAGCGCGGCGCCGCCGATCGGGGTGGTGAGGGCGGCGGTGCGGGCGGTGACGCGCACGACGAGCGTGCCGACGAGGCCGATGAGCGCGGCGACCACCGCAGTGGCGAGGCCGCCGGTCCAGAGCCGGGT
This sequence comes from Pseudonocardia sp. 73-21, assembly GCF_001899645.1. Taxonomy (GTDB): domain Bacteria; phylum Actinomycetota; class Actinomycetes; order Mycobacteriales; family Pseudonocardiaceae; genus Pseudonocardia. The sequence goes on from NZ_MKVV01000027.1 coordinate 102,178, forward strand.
GGCGTCGAGGACGGGCGCGGCGGTCGCGCGGGGGATGCGGACGGTGGGGGCGTCGGTGCTGGTGACGGCGGTCGCGGTGGTCATGACGGTGTCTCTCTTCGTGGGGTTCCGGTGGGGCTCGCTGCCCCGATGACTCCACGATGCGCCCGATCCCGGGCCGCCACCGTCGGCCGGCCGGGCCTCATGCGGGGCGAGCCGGGGGTCCACCGATCGGGGGACAGGGCAGCTCCACCGTCATGACCGTGCCCGGGTTTCCCGGTTCGGCCCACAGCCGGCCGCCGGCGGCGTCGATCCGGACGGTGTGGGAGGCGAGCCCGATGTGGCCGCGGCCCAGCGCCTCCTCGGCCGGGCGTTCCGGCATCCCGACGCCGTCGTCCGCCACGACCAGCCGGGCCTTTCCATCCACAGTGGACACGGTGACGGTGGCGGTGCGGGCCTTCGCGTGCTCGGCCACGTTGGCCAGCAGCTCCCGCGCGGTGCGGAAGAGCAGCGCGTCGACCGGGGTGCGCAGGTCGTCGGGCCAGCCCGTCGTGTCGACCTCGGCGCTGAACCCGCCACGGGCGGCGGCCTCCCGGGCCAGGTCGCGCACGGCGGCCGGCAGCCCGGCCCGGGCGAGCACGGCCGGGTGCAGCTCCGCGACCGTCGAGCGCAGCAGGCGGACCGACTCGCCCAGCGCCTGCTCCAGCCGCGCGAACGCCTCCTGGTCGCCGCTCTCGCGGGCGTCCTCGAGGTCGTGGCGCGCGGCCAGCACGTACTGCAGGGCGCCGTCGTGCAGGTGCTCCGAGAGCTCACGGCGTTCCCGCTGCTCGATGCCGGCCAGCTCGGCGAGCAGCTGCGTACGGGTGGCGACGAGCCCGCCGATCGTCCGCACGCGGGAGCGCTGGATGCGGGAGAGCCCGACACAGCCCGCCGCCACCCCCGCCGCGATCGCCGTCCGCAGCAGCACCGACGCCCACGGCTCGACGTTCGACTCGCGCGTGGCGATGCCCGCCACCAGGTACACGAGCACGGTCGGGACGACCACCGCCGCGCACACCAGCGGCCGCAGCTGGGTGGCGGCCAGCACCGGGACCAGCAGGAACCCGACGGTGACGACGTCGGAGGTCCAGCTGTCGGGGGTGGCGATGCCGGTGATCAGGGTGAGCGCACCCAGCACCAGCACGTCGACGAACAGCGCGAGCCACGCCAGCCGCAGGTCCGACGCGCGGGCCTGCCGCGTCCAGACCGCGACGGTGAGCGTCCACAGTGCATAGCCCGCGAGGATCACGACGCAGGCGGTGCGGCCCGCCGCCGGCGGCACGGTGACCAGCGTCAGGACGAGGAACGCCAGAAGCACCCAGCGCAGGGCCACCTGCAACCGCACGCCGCGCCGGGCGTGCTCGACGGCCACTTCGACAACGGGGTCGACAACGGGGTCGACAACGGGCTCGACAACGGGCTCGACGACCTCGGGCGATGTCATCGGGACATGGTGGCACCTATGCTCCACTCCGTGAGCGCTGGTCGAGGCGGTGATCCCCTGGTGCGCGTGGTGGTGGCCGACGACCACCCGTTCTTCCGCGACGGCGTCGCCCGCGGGCTCACGCAGAGCGGCCGCATCGAGGTGGTGGCGGCGGTCGGTGACGGGCGCGAGGCCCTCGACGTGATCCGCCGCGACACCCCGGACGTGGCGCTCGTCGACTACGAGATGCCCGACATCGACGGTCTCGGGGTGGTCCGCGCCGCCGTCCGCGACGGGCTGGCCACGCGCGTCCTGCTGCTGTCGGCCCACACGGAGAGCGCCGTGGTGTTCCAGGCGCTGCAGGAGGGGGCGGCCGGTTACCTGTCCAAGGACGCGCGCCGCGCCGAGATCGTCGAGGCGGTGATCGACGTGGCGCACGGCCGGACGGTGGTGCCCGCGGAGCTCGCCGCCGGGCTGGCGGGGGAGATCCGGCTGCGTGCGGCGGCGCAGGGCCCGGTGCTCAGCGAGCGCGAGCGCCAGGTGCTGCAGGCCTTCGCCCGCGGGCTGTCGGTGCCGCAGGTGGCGGCCGAGCTGTTCATCGGGGTGAGCACGGTGAAGACCCACACCCAGCGGCTCTACGAGAAGCTCGGCGTCTCCGACCGGGCCGCCGCCGTCGCCGTGGCGATGCGGCAGGGCCTGGTGGAGTGATCAGTTCCCCATCTGGTTGTTGCCGTTCGCCAGGAAGTTGGCCAGCGCGGCCTGCGTGGCGGCGTTCATGGTGCCCGTCTGCGGCAGGTGGGCGTCGCGCTGCAGGTAGGTGATGGCCTGCGTCGTCTGGCTCGTCATCGTGCCGGTGACGGGGCCCTCGTAGTAGTTCAGCTGCCCGAGCTCGCGCTGCAGGGTCTCGATCGCGGCCGACGGGGCGACGGGGTGCACGGGCGTGACCGGAGTGACGTGGTGGTGCGTGCCCGACCCGGACGGCACGACGACCTGGGCCGACGAGCTCGGCGCGGCGGCCGGGACGGAGGCGGCGGGGGCGGTGCTCCCGAGGCCGAGGACGACGCCCGCGGTGATGCCCGCGCCGGCCAGCAGGGCGGCGGTGGCGAGTACGACGGTGCGGGTGCGGGAGGTGGCGGCGGAGGTCTGGACGGCGGGGGTCTGGACGGCGGGGGTCTGGGTGGTGCTCATGATGATCGGTTCCCTTCGAGGTGTCCGGGGCGGTTGCTCCGATGCCTCAAGGTTCTTCCGATCCGGCCCGTTGCACCGTCGGCCGGCCGGGCCCCGCACCGGATGATGCGGGTGTCGGGCGATCGGGGGACACGCCGTCGCTCGAACGGCACACCACGGCTGCTCGGGGCCCGGCGGACGGCAACCAGGTGCCGTCCGACCGCGGAAACGCCGCGGGCCCCGAGCTGCTGCTCGGGGCCCGCGGCGTGTTCGGCTGTCAGTCGAGGTAGTCGCGCAGGACCTGCGACCGGCTCGGGTGGCGCAGCTTCGACATCGTCTTGGACTCGATCTGCCGGATCCGCTCGCGGGTGACCCCGTAGACCTGGCCGATCTCGTCCAGCGTGCGGGGCTGGCCGTCGGTGAGGCCGAAGCGCAGCCGCACCACGCCCGCCTCGCGCTCGCTCAGCGTGGCCAGCACCGACTGGAGCTGGTCCTGCAGCAGCGTGAATGACACGGCGTCGACCGCGACGACCGCCTCGGAGTCCTCGATGAAGTCACCGAGCTGGCTGTCGCCCTCGTCGCCGATGGTCTGGTCGAGCGAGATGGGCTCCCGGGCGTACTGCTGGATCTCCAGCACCTTCTCCGGGGTGATGTCCATTTCCTTGGCGAGCTCCTCGGGCGTGGGCTCGCGGCCCAGGTCCTGGAGGAGTTCGCGCTGTATGCGGCCGAGCTTGTTGATGACCTCGACCATGTGCACCGGGATGCGGATGGTGCGGGCCTGGTCGGCCATGGCGCGCGTGATGGCCTGGCGGATCCACCACGTGGCGTAGGTGGAGAACTTGTAGCCCTTGGTGTAGTCGAACTTCTCGACCGCGCGGATCAGGCCCAGGTTGCCCTCCTGGATCAGGTCCAGGAACGCCATGCCGCGGCCGGTGTAGCGCTTGGCCAGCGAGACCACGAGGCGCAGGTTGGCCTCGAGCAGGTGGTTCTTGGCGCGCTCGCCGTCGCGGACGATCCAGCGCAGGTCCCGGCGCATCTGCGGGGAGACCTTCTCGCCGGCGTCGATCGAGCGGCGCATGCGCTCCGCGGCGTAGAGGCCGGCCTCGATGCGCTTGGCGAGCTCGACCTCCTCCTCCGCGTTGAGCAGCGCGACCTTGCCGATCTGCTTGAGGTAGGCGCGGACCGAGTCGGCCGAGGCGGTGAGCTCGGCGTCCTTGCGGGCCTGGCGCAGCGCCTCGGACTCCTCCTCGTCCCAGACGAAGTCGGAGCCCTTCTGCGGCGTGGACGACGGCTGGCGCGACGACGGGCTGCGACGGTTGGCGCCGGTGTTGGCCACCTCGTCGTCGTCATCGTCGTCATCGTCGTCATCGTCGTCCGTGGCGACCTCGGCCGTCTCGGGGCCGTCGACGACCAGATCGGCCTCGAGATCGGCGGTGACGTCGACCTCCTCGAGGTCGCCGACCTCGGGGGCGCCGTCGAGCTCACCGTCGAGGTCGGTGGGTTCGCCGCCCTCGACGCCGGGCGAGGCCTTCTTCTTCGTCGCGGCGCCACCCTTGGCGGCGGCCGTACGAGCCCGGGGGGCCGCCTTCGAGGCGGTCTTCGTCGCCGTGCCCGTAGAAGTCGCCGTGCCCGTAGAACCTGAGGCCCGCGCACTGCGGGGTCGGGTGGGAACGGCGGCCGTCGGGTCGACGGTCGTGTCGGTGCGGCTTGCGGAGTCTGCGGCTGCCACTAGGCCCTCTCGCTACTGTGCGCTCTGCCAGGGCCGGACGTGAAAGGCGTGACCCGGCCATCTGTCGAGATCGGTTCGAAGGTACCCGCCGGATCGTCGTCCGACAGGATGGTCGGAGGCGGTGCCGGAGCGAGGTACCGGGCCATTGTAGCTGCGTGTTCCGGGTGGTTCGCGCCTTGCTGCCCCCGCGCGTCCCCGAGCAGTGCCGAGGTGCCCCCCGCCGGGGGCCCTGTGGTCGGATGGGGTGGTGACTGAGTCCCCTGGAGAGAACCCCGGTGCAGCAGCGCGGCCCGGTGCCGACGACCCCCGTGAGCTGCGACGGACCGCGGAGCTGGTGGCCGGCGATGCGGCCGCGTTCCTGCGGGGGCTGCCCCGTCCGTGGGACGGGGAACCCGGGCACGGCGTGTCGACGAAGAGCACGCCGACCGACGTCGTCACCGCGTCGGACACCGCGGTGGAGACGCTCGTGCGCGACAGGATCGCGCACCTCCGACCGGGGGACGCGGTGGTGGGGGAGGAGCACGGCGGGGAGGTGGCCGCGACGGGCGTGGCCTGGGTCGTCGACCCCATCGACGGGACCGTGAACTTCCTCTACGGCATGCCCTGGTACGCCGTGTCGCTCGCGGCCGTCCGCGACGGGGTGTCGCTCGCCGGGGCCGTCGTCGAGCCCGCATCGGGACGGGTGTGGAGCGCGGCGCTCGGGCACGGGGCCACGTGCGACGGCCGCCCGCTGCGCGCGTCGGGGGTCTCCGACCCCGCGCTGGCGCTGCTGGGCACCGGGTTCTCCTACAGCCCGCAGCGCCGGACGCGGCAGGCCGCGATGGTGGCCGGGCTGCTCCCGCGGGTGCGCGACATCCGGCGGGCCGGCTCGGCGTCGCTGGACCTGTGCGCGGTGGCCGCGGGCTGGGTGGACGCCTACCTCGAGCACGGGTGCAACTGGTGGGACTGGGCCGCCGGTGCGCTCGTGGCGTCGGAGGCCGGCGCGGTGGTCCGCGTGCCGGGCCCCACCGGCAGCGTCCCGCCCGACGACGGGCTCGGGGCCGACGCGGTGTTCGCGGCCGCCCCCGGCATCGCCGTGGAGCTGGCGGCGCTGGCCCGGGAGCACGGCGCCGCCGGCGTCTGACCGCCCGCGTCAGCAGGAGACGTCGCGGGCCGTCTTCAGGGTGGCCTGGTCGACCGTGGGGGCGGCGGGAGGGGCGTTGCTGGCCCCGCCGTCGCCCGTGGCGGGGGCGGCCAGCCGGTCGAGGACCGCGCGGGCGGCCTTGGCCGGGTTCACGTCGCCGAACGCGGTGCCCACCGCGACGTCGACGCCGGCGTCGGTCCGGGCGTCACGTACGAGCTCGACGCACGGCACCGCCAGCGCCACCGTGCTCGCGGCGCCCTCCCCGGCGGGGCCGAACCGGATCTGGCCCTTGCAGGTCATGTTCCCGTCGGGGAACAGCGGGTCGTTCTCCGGCGCGGCACCCTGGGCGAACCCGAGGTCGCCGAACTGCGCGGCGACCAGGTTGGCCTGCCCGCGCTGCCCGCCGGCGTTGAGCACCCGCACCTTCACCGTGGACGGCGGCACCGGCGCGACCGCGTCGAGCGCGTCGGGGGGCAGGACCGTGCCGGGCGGCGGGCCCGCGGTCGGCGTGGGGCAGGCGACGCCGCCGCTGCTGGAGCTCGCGGTGACCAGCACCGTGGTCCAGGTGGCCACGGCGGCGACGGCCAGCACGACGACCAGGGTGAGGATCGGGCCGCGGCGCCGACGCTGGTAGGGACGTTGTCTCACGCGCCGACCCCCTCGGCGAGCACGTGCCGCCCCAGCGCGGCGAGCGGCCCGGCGCTGCCGTCGAGGCCCTCGGCCATGGAGGCCGGGACCATCCCGGCGTGCACGCGCGCGAGGATGCCGTCGAGCACGACGGCCAGCTTGAACGCCCCGAACGCCACGTACCAGGGCAGGGGGTCCAGGTCGAGCCCGGAGCGCTGCGCGTAGGCGGTGGCGAGCTCCGCGCGGGTGGGGAAGCCGGGCAGCCGGGTGGGGCCGTCGATGTAGCGTCCGGCGCTCCACACCGCGTCGTCGTCGGCCTGCGACCAGTAGACGAGCAGCAGGCCGAGGTCGGCCATCGGGTCGCCCAGCGTGGACATCTCCCAGTCGAGCACCGCGGTGATGCGGCCGGGGTCGGCGTGGTCGAACAGGCAGTTGTCGATGCGGTAGTCGCCGTGCACGATCGCGTGCCGCTGCGTGGTGGGCACGGCGGCCGCGAGCGTCGCGGCCAGCTCGGTGACGTCGGCGGCGTCCGCGGCGCGGTGGCCGGCCTCGCCCGCCTTCTCCCACTGCGTGACCCAGCGCCGCACCTGGCGGGCCATGAAGCCCTCGGGGCGCCCGAAGTCGCCGAGGCCGACCGCGGCGGGGTCGACGGTGTGCAGGTCGGCGAGGGTCTCCACGAGCGCCTCGCCGAGGCGGCGGCGGTCGGCCGGTTCGGTGGCCCACCCGGGGGGCAGCTCGCCCAGCGGCACCACGCCGTCGACGAGCTCCATCACGAAGCACGGCGCGTCCACCGGCGGGCCGCCCTCGGAGAACGCGAGCACCCGCGGCACCGGCACCGGCGTGCCGGCGAGCGCGGAGATCACCCGGCGTTCGCGGCCCATGTCGTGCGCCGTGGCCGCCACCTCGCCGACCGGCGGCCTGCGCAGCACCACGGATCCCGCCGCGCTCGTCACCCGATAGGTGAGATTCGAGCGACCCGCCCCGATCGGGGCGAGGTCACACTTCCGCCAGCCCGGATCGCCGAGTCGGTCGGCCAGCCAGGCCCCGATGGTGGCCGGATCGGCCCCCGGATGGGTGGGTGCGGTGTCGGGACGGGGCTCGGAAGGTGCTGCCACGCTGGGAACCCTAGTGGTCGGGTGGCCTCCGGGCGTGCTGCCGACCGGGGCGCTGCGCGCGTCCGGGGCGCGTGGGCTATCGTCTGCGCGCCCCAGAGGGAGTCGATCGTCTCGGGACCCGATCCGGGACTCCGCAACCGATTGAGACCTGCGTCACTCGATCGCCGGGCACAAACACCGTCGCTGTGACGTTGTCCAGCGGCACGACGAAGACACATATGCATGTCAAGAGGGTGGGAACGATGGCGACCGACTACGACGCACCACGGCGCAACGAGACCGACGACATGGCCGAGGACTCGCTCGACGAGCTGAAGGCCCGTCGCAACGAGGCCCAGTCGTCCGTCGTCGATGTCGACGAGACGGACACGGCGGAGAGCTTCGAGCTGCCCGGCGCCGACCTGTCCGGCGAGGAGCTCACCGTCAAGGTGCTCCCGAAGCAGGCCGACGAGTTCACGTGTGCCAGCTGCTTCCTGGTGCACCACCGCAGCAGGCTGGCCGAGACCCACGGCACGCAGTACATCTGCCGCGACTGCGCCGCCTGACTCCGGGCGGCCTGATCCACCGGCGCACCGCGCTGGGGCGTCACCGTCCCAGCGCGGTCACGAGCTTGTCCGGGTGCCGCGCGCTGAAGATCCAGTAGGGCGTGGGGTCCTCGGGGTCGGTGATCTCCACGCGCACCAGCGGGCCGATCCAGCCGCGGTGCATGAGGTAGGCCTCCGGGTCGAGCTGCGGACCCAGGGCCTCCTGCTTGTCCTGCTTCGTCACGGTCTCCACGCGCCCGATGTGGCGCAGCGGCACCGAGGCCTTGCCGACACGCAGCTCCCCGCCGGCCACCTGCACGCGGGTGCGGCCCAGCCAGTACACGGCCCCCACGAACAGCGGGATGAGCACCACGTACCCGATCCAGGACCGGATCCCGGGGTAGCCCATGTGGATCTCGGCGCCCAGCAGCACGCCGATCCCGGCGGCCAGCAGGTACCAGAACCACGGCACGGACAACCGCTCGTCGAATCCGGAGCTGCCGGACGTCGCAGGTGGGGTGGGCGACGGATGTTCGGTCACGAGACCCGAGGGTAGCCTCAACCGTCGTGCCCGGCCCTGCAGCTCCCCAGCCCGAGGCGTCCACCGTCCTGCCCGCCGCCGACGAGCCCGGGCGCCCGGTCGACGTGCTCCTGCGCAGGCTCGACCCCGCGACCGACGTCCCCGCCTACGCCCGGCCCGGTGACGCCGGCGCCGACCTGTGCGCCGCGGCCGACGTCGTGCTGGCCCCCGGGGAGCGGGCGCTGGTCGGCACGGGCGTCGCGATCGCGCTGCCGTCCGGTTACGCGGGTTTCGTGCACCCCCGCTCCGGGCTGGCCGCCCGCACGGGCCTGTCGATCGTGAACGCGCCCGGCACCGTCGACGCGGGCTACCGGGGCGAGATCCTCGTCTGCCTGGTCAACCTCGACCCCCGCGACGACATCGTGCTGCGCCGCGGCGACCGCATCGCCCAGCTCGTCGTCCAGCGGGTGGAGCAGGTGCGGTTCGTCGAGGTCGCGGAGCTGCCCGCGTCCGAGCGCGGCCTGGGCGGGCACGGGTCCACCGGGGGCCACGAACGGCTGGGCGCCCGGTGACCGCCCAGCAGCAGGACTGGCTCGACGCCGGGGACGAGGCCGCGTACGAGCCCGTGCACGTCCCCGGCGACGGCCCGCACGACGTCGAGGACCTGGACCCGGAGGTGACGCTCGCCGCGGGCACCGTCGACTTCGGCGCGGTGCGCGTGCCCGTGCCCGAGCGCGGCACCGTCGACGTCGACCCGGCGGAGAAGGGCCGCATGCAGGCGGTGCACGTCGCCGTGCCCGAGGGGCGGCTGTCGGTGAGCGCGCTGGCCGCGCCGAAGTCGTCGCGGCTGTGGCCGGACCTGGTCAAGGAGATCGACGCCTCGCTGCGCGAGGGCGGGGCCCGGGTCCGGTCGTTCCAGGGCGACTGGGGCCGCGAGCTGCACGCCACGAGCGGGGCCGCCACCTCGCTGTTCGTCGGCGTCGACGGCGCGCGGTGGATGCTCTACGGGGTCGCCACCGGGCCGACCCGGGACGCCGATGCCCTCGACGCGCAGCTGCGTCGCATGATGCGCGGCACGATCGTGGTGCGGGGCCGCTCGCCCTACCCCGTGCGGACCGTCCTGCCGCTGGAGGTGCCCGAGCACCTGGCGGTGGCGACCGCCGACACCGGGACCGCCGACACCGGGACCGCCGACACCGGGACCGCCGACACCGGGACCGCCGATACCGGGACCGCCGCGCCGGCGGCGACCGGGTCGGTCGTGGAGCTGCGGCCGTCCGCCGACGACGGTTACCGGAGCGCACCCACCGCGGCGTACCCGGCCGAGGCCGCGCCCGCCCCTGCGGCCTCCCGGTCGACGACGGCCCAGCCCACGACGGCCCTGCCGGTGGCCGGGCCGGCTGCGAGCCGGGCGGCCGGGTGGTCGCCGGTCGATGATCTCTCGGCGCCGGACCTCTCTCCCCCGACCACGGCGATCCCGGTGCGCCGCGCGCCTGCGGTGAACGGTCCGCTCCCCGTGGACGCGGCCCCGCCGATCACGGCCCGGCCCGGCCCCCCGGCCCACGGCGCACCCGCGTGGGCGGATCCGGGGCACCGTGCCGTCGACCCCGACGTCCGGCCCACCGACGTCCGGCCCACCGACGTCCGGCCCACCGTGGTGGACGGGCGCCGGTCCGCCGCCCGGATGCCGCCCGCCGCGAGCCCGCGCGGCTCCGAGACCGCGCCCTGGGTGCTGCCCCCGCCGATCCCGGGCGGGGGGCGCCGTCGCCTGCGGGAGCCGGGCGAGCACCTGCCGGTCAGCCCCGGCCTCACCGGGCCCTGGGCCCCGTGGCCCGACAGCTCGACCGGGTCGGGCCGGGCGGTCGACCCCGCGCGCCGGCCGGACGGCCGGCGCGCGGTGGACGGCTCGCCGACAATCGGCTCCCGCTCCGGTCGCCGACCCGTGGTGCAGTCCCCGGCCGGTCCGGGGGAGGGAACCGAACACCCGTCCGGCCCGGCCCGCGACGCGGTGCGGCCCGGTCCGGTGCCCGCTCCGCCCCGGGCGGGTCGCCGGCGCCTGGCCGAGCCGGCCCTGACCGCGGCGTCGGCTCCCGCCCGAGGTGCGGCGGTGCCCGAGGTGCTGCGGGTGGGCCGGCACGCCGCGGTGGAGCCCCCGCCGGACCGGAACGGCCACGGGACGGGCACCGGCCGCGGCGCGGAGACCCGGCCGTGGGTGGCACTCCACGCGTCCCGGTCCGGCCCCGCGCCCGACCCGATGACCGAGACCCTGCGGCCGCCGGTGTCCCAGCCGTCGATGCCCCAGCAGGCGGTCTCGGGGTTGGTCACGGAACCGCTACCCCTGCCGCCGCCCGCCGCGGAACGTCCGACGGGTCGTCACCACCGCCTGGACTGATCCCCGTCCCTCGCCCGCAGCCAGCCGAGCACGGCCGCCCGGCCGACGGCCCGGGGGTCGGCGCCGAAGGTGGCGAGCGAGGTGGTCAGCAGGGCCGAGCGGGGGAGCAGGGCCCGCCACCGCCGCGCCACCGCGAGCGGGTGCACCGGGTCGTCCACGAGCCCGGCGATCCCGGCGGGCACCGTCGAGCCCCGAAGCCGGGCCTCGTCGGGGGCCGGGGTGGCGGCCGCGCACTCCAGGGAGGCGGCGAGCCCGTCGCCGTAGCCCGCCCAGGCCCGGCCCAGCTCGGTCGCCAGCCAGGGCGGGGCGGACGCACGGGCCGGGGCGAGCGCGGCCTCCAGCCCCTCGGCGCGGACCAGGGCGGCGGTGGCCCGGGCGGCGAGCGCGGCCGGTGCGCCGTTCGGTGGGCCCGTCCACGCAGGCAGGGCGAGCAGCAGTCCCGCGACGGCGCCGGGCCGCTGCTCGACGGCCCACTCCGCGGCGACGTGCGCCCCGAGCGAGATCCCCCCGACCAGGAGAGGGCCGCTGGCCGCGGCCAGGGCGGCGTCGAGCGCGTCCCGGTAGCCGCGGACGACGGCCGGGCCGGGCCGGGGGCCCGGTGCGACGAGGTCGAGGCCGACCGCCCGGAGCGGCTCGGCGAACACGGCGCGCACGAACACCTCGTCCGAACCGGAGCCGGGCAGCACGACGCCGCATTCGGGGAGGTCGCCCGACCGTTCGGCGCACGGCAGGCGACAAGCGGCTCGACGCGTGTGATCTCCCTCGTTTCCAGTCAGCGAACGACGTTTCGGGCGGGTTACCCTGGAAAGGTTATCGGGTCCATCGGAGGACCCGGAGGATGTCAGGGAGATGTCATGGGCGGCACCGAGGGCGGCACGTTCCGCCGCATGCTGCGCAAGCTGACCAGCGATGTCGACGTGCTCGACGCCGACGACCTCTCCCAGGACTCCGAGAAGTCGGGGGCCCAGGCCGCGTCGGAGTGCGCGTGCGGCCAGGAGGTCACCGTGTTCGGTAGGCTACGCAGCGTCGAGTTCTGCCCCCAGGACGCCGAGGCGTCCCTGGAGGCCGAGCTCTTCGACGGCACCGACGGCATCACGCTGATCTGGCTGGGCCGCCGTCGTATCGCGGGCATCGAGCCGGGTCGCACCATGCGGGTGCGGGGGCGGCTGGCCGTCCGCGAGGGGCGCAAGGTGCTCTACAACCCCTACTACGAGATCTGTCAGGCCCAGTAGCCGGACTTGGAGCAGCGTGACCTCAGGTTCCCCCTCGAGCCCGGATCGCCACCCCGACCGCGAACCCGACGCGGTCCCGGCCGAGCGCACGGTGCCCACGTTGCTCGAGCAGATGGGCGGGGTGCAGGGCATCGTCGCGTCCTCCATCCCGGTAGCGGTCTTCGTCGTCGTCAACATCATCACGTCGCTGCAGCCCGCGCTGATCGCGGCGCTGGCGGCCGGGGTGGTCATCGCGGTCTGGCGCATCGCCCGCAAGCAGCCGCTGCAACCCGCCGTGTCCGGCCTGTTCGGCGTCGGCGTGGCCGCGTTCATCGCCTACCGCACCGGTGAGGCCCGCGGGTTCTACCTGCCCGGGCTGATCTACAGCGCGGTGTTCGCGCTGGCGTTCCTCGTGTCGGTGATCGTGCGCCGGCCGCTGGCCGGCGTCGTGTGGCACGGCATCAACGGCGACGGCCAGTCGTGGCGCAAGGACCCCCGCCTGCTGCGCGCGTACACCTACGCCAGCCTGCTGTGGACGCTCGTGTTCGCCGCCCGGCTCGTGGTGCAGGGCCTGCTGTACCAGGCCGACGAGGCCACGTGGCTGGGCATCGCCCGGCTCGCGATGGGCTACCCGCTGATCGGCGTGGCCCTGCTCGGCACGATCTGGGCCGTGAGCCGCGCCCGCCAGGCCCCCAAGCACGCCGCGTAGATCAGCCGGGACGTACCCCGGCGCTGATCACACCGGCGCTGCTCACCGGGCCTGGCGCCGCAGCGCCCGGTAGCCGGGATGCACGCCGGGCGGGAGGCCCTGCTGGTCGGCCACCCGCCGCAACAGGGCGACGAGGGTGCGCCGTTCGTCGTCGTCCAGGGCGGCGGTCATGTCGGCGTCGTGGTCCATCGCCACCGTCCGGACCTCCGCCATCGCCCTCGTCCCGGCGTCGGTGAGGTGCAGGGCGTGGAGGCGGCGGTCGTGGGGGCCGCGCCGCCGTTCCAGCAGGTCACGGGACTCCAGACCGTCGACGAGTGCCACCGCCGTGCTCGCGCCGACGCCGAGCCGCGTCGCGAGGTCGCGCTGGTTGAGGCCGGGTTCGGTCATGACCAGGCGCAGCAGGCCGGTCTGGGCCGGCGTGAGGTCCAGGGCCGCGACGCGCTCGCCGTAGCGGGCCGCGGCGTGGGCGCCGAGCTGGGCGAGCAGGAAGGCGGCGCCCGCCGGGGGAAGCGGCACGGTCATGGGTCCAGACAATCGTCGAGAGCGTCCGTCGCACCCCCGCCCGCACCGTGCTCGTCGCGGGCCTGGTCACCGCCGCGCTGGGGTGATCGTGCTGATCCTGGTCGGGGTCCCCCGCTTCCCCCCTGATCCCGCCGGGCCCGATCATCCTGCTCGTCGCCGCCGGCCTCGTGGCGTTCCTGCCGTGGCGCTGGGCGCCGGTGCTGGGCCTGCTGGCGGCGGCCTTCCTGAGCGTCGGGGCCGTGCTGGCCGGGGCGACCGCGGCGATGCTGGCCACCCCGGCCGCGGTGGGGCCGTTCGTGGGGTCGGTGATCGAGGTGGTCGGGCTGGCCGTGGCGCTCGTCGCCGGTGCGTCGGCCACGGTGCGCGCACGGTGAGCGACCGCCGGCTGTACGCGCTGTCGGGGCTGCTCGTCGCGTCCGGGCTCGTGCACCTGGTGGTGTGGCTGGTCCTCGGTGGCGCGTGGTCGGGCCCGGTGTCGGGGCGCAAACCGTTCACGTTCGGGCTGGCGTTCGGGGTCATCCTCGCGACGATCACGTGGGTCACCGGGTACCTGACGTCGCGCTTCCGCGCCGGGTGGCTCGCGGCGTTCCGCCCGAATCCAGCACTCGCCCCGAGCATGCGGCTGGCCGTCCGGGCGGGGTTCGTGTCGTTCGCCGCGGCGCTGCTGATCGGGGCCGCGATGATCGCGATCGGGGTGGTGCGGAGCCGCACGGTGTCGCTCGCCGCCGCCTACGCCGCCACCGGGAACCTCACGTCCGGCCACGCCGCCACGATGCACGGCATGCTGGTCCTGCCGGTGCTGGCCTGGCTGGCGGCGCGGACGGGCTGGTCGGAGTCCCGCCGGGTCCGTGTCGTCGCGCTCGGGTGCGCGGGCTACCTGGTCGCGGCCGGGGCCGTGGTGGTGGAGACGGCGGTGGGTGTCGACGTGGTGGCGTCGCCGGGCCGGGTGCCGGTGATCAGTAGCCCAGCGCCGCCCGGATGTCCTCCTCCACCGCCGTGGTGGCCACGAACAGCAGCTCGTCGCCGGGTTCGAGGGCGTCGTCGGCCTGCGGCACGATGACGCGTCCGCCGCGCAGGATGGCCACCAGCGCGGAGTCGGCGGGCAGGTGCAGCGAGCGGACGGGCTTGCCGGCCAGCGGCGTGTCGGAGGTGAGCGTGACCTCCACCAGGTTGGCCTGACCCTGCCGGAACGTCAGCAGTCGCACGAGGTCGCCGACGGCCACCGCCTCCTCGACGAGCGCGGCCAGCAGGCGGGGCGTGGACACGGCCACGTCGACGCCCCAGTTCTCGCCGAACAGCCACTCGTTGCGGGGGTCGTTGACGCGCGCGACGACGCGGCGCACCGCGAACTCCGTCTTGGCCAGCAGCGACACCACGAGGTTGACCTTGTCGTCGCCGGTGGCGGCGATGACCACGTCGCAGCTCTCGACGCCCGCCTCCTCGAGCGAGGCCAGCTCGCAGGCGTCGGCGTGCACCCACTCGGCCGCCTCCACCGACTCGGGCTCGATGTTGGCCAGGTTCCGCTCGATGAGCATGACCTGGTGCTTGTTCTCCACCAGCTCCAGCGCGATGGAACGCCCGACGGCGCCCGCACCCGCGATCGCGACCCGCATCTGCTCAGCCTTCCTGGGGCGGGGCCGCGGCGGCGGCCGTGACGTCGCTGACGGTGCCGGACACGGCGGCCACGTAGACGGTGTCCTCGGCCTGCACGGACGTGTCCGGCTTCGGCAGCACGCCGGTGCCGAACCGGACGATGAACGCCACCCGGCTGCCGGTGGCCGCCTCCAGCTCCTTGACGGGCCGCCCGACCCACGACTCGTGGACGGGCAGCGGGAGGATCGCGACGGTGCCGGTGGGCTCGCGCCAGGCGGAGGCGACGCCGTCCGGCAGCAGCATGCGCATCAGCCGGTCGGTGCTCCACGGCACCGTGGCGACGGTGGGGATGCCGAGCCGCTCGTAGACCGCGGCGCGCTTGGCGTCGTAGATGCGGGCCACGACGAGCTCGATGCCGAACGACTCGCGTGCGACACGCGCGGAGATGATGTTGGAGTTGTCGCCGCTGGAGACCGCGGCGAACGCCTGCGCCCTCTCCACCCCCGCCGCGATCAGGACGTCGCGGTGGAAGCCCTGGCCGACCACCTGCTTGCCCCGGAACTCCGGGCTCAGCCTGCGGAAGGCCTGGGGGTCCTTGTCGATCACCGCCACGTCGTGGCCGAGCCGTTCCAGGCCTGCGGCCAGTGACGAGCCGACCCGCCCGCACCCCATGATCACGACGTACACGCCGGTCCTCACCCCTACCCTCGACACGAGTCGCGCGCACGGTATCGCAGCACCCGTGCTGCGACCGGGCTCGCACCGCTTACGCTTCCGCCGTGCCCAAGCTCGGCGTCGCCCTGAAGCGTGTCATCGTCGGGCGGCCGCAGCGCAGCGACCGCCTGTCCCACAACCTGCTGCCCAAGCGCATCGCGCTGCCCGTCTTCGCCTCGGACGCCATGTCGTCGGTGGCCTACGCGCCCGAGGAGATCTTCCTCACGCTGTCCGTCGGGGGCGTGGGGTTCTACGCGCTCGCGCCCTGGATCGGCGTCGCGATCGTGGTGGTGCTGCTGACGGTGGTGACGAGCTACCGCCAGAACGTGCACGCCTATCCCTCGGGTGGGGGCGACTACGAGGTGGCCACGGTCAACCTCGGCCGCAACGCCGGGCTGACGGTGGCGAGCGCGCTGCTGGTGGACTACACGCTCACCGTGGCGGTGTCGATCTCCGCGGCGGCGGCCAACATCGGGGCGCTGATCCCGTTCGTCGCCGACCACAAGGTGCCGTTCGCGGTGCTGGCGATCGCGCTGCTCACGGCCGTCAACCTGCGCGGGATCCGGGAGTCGGGAGCCGCGTTCGCGGTGCCCGTCTACGCGTTCATGCTCGGTATCGTCACCATGATCATCTGGGGCCTGACGCGCATCCTGATCCTGGGCGACCCGGTGCACGCGGCCAGCGCCAACCTCCAGCTGATCGCCGAGGGCGACTCGTTCACGGGGCTCGCCCTCGTCCTGCTGGTGCTGCGCTCGTTCACCCAGGGCGCGGCGGCGCTGACCGGCGTCGAGGCCATCAGCAACGGTGTCCCGGCGTTCCAGAAGCCCAAGTCGCGCAACGCGGCCACCACGCTGCTGCTGCTCGGCGTGATCTCGGTCAGCATGTTCATGGGTCTGATCGCGCTGGCCACGCTGACCGGCGCCAAGATCGCCGAGGACCCCGCCATGCAGTTCCCGAACGCCCCGGCCGGCTACGTCCAGCAGACGATGGTGGCGCAGCTCGCCGACGCGGTGTTCTCCAGCTTCCGACCCGGGTTCTTCTTCGTCGTCGTCATGACGGCGCTGATCCTGGCGCTCGCGGCCAACACCGCGTTCAACGGCTTCCCGGTTCTGGGCTCGATCCTGGCCCAGGACCGCTACCTGCCCCGCCAGCTGCACACCCGCGGTGACCGGCTCGCGTTCTCCAACGGCATCCTGATCCTCGCCGCGTTCGCGGTGGTGCTGGTGGTGGGATTCCAGGCCGAGGTCACGCGGCTGATCCCGCTCTACACCGTGGGCGTGTTCGTGTCGTTCACGCTGAGCCAGACGGGCATGGTCCTGCACTGGCGACGGCTGCTGCGCACCGAGACCGAGGTCCCGGCCCGGCGCCGGATGCGCCGCGCGCAGGCCATCAACGGGTTCGGCGCGGCGATGACCGGCGTCGTCCTGGTCACGGTGCTGATCACCAAGTTCACGCTCGGGGCGTGGATCGCGATCGCCGCGATGGCCGGGTTCTTCGTGCTGATGAAGGCCATCCAGAAGCACTACGACCGGGTCAGCGAGGAGCTCGTCGCCGGCGACGTCGACGGGGTGCTGCCCTCGCGCAACCACGCGATCGTGCTGGTCTCCACGCTGCACAAGCCCGCGCTGCGCGCCATCGCCTACGCCCGCGCCACCAGGCCGGACGTCCTGGAGGGACTGACCGTCAACGTCGACGAGGCCGACACCAAGAAGCTCATGCGCGACTGGGAGCTGCGCAAGCTCCCGGTGCCGTTGAAGGTCATCGAGTCGCCCTACCGCGAGATCACCAAGCCGGTGCTGGACTACGTCAAGCGGATCCGCACGTCCAACCCGCGCGACGTGGTCACCGTGTTCATCCCCGAGTACGTCGTCGGGCACTGGTGGGAGCAGATCCTGCACAACCAGAGCGCGCTGCGGCTCAAGGGCCGGCTGCTGTTCCAGCCGGGCGTCATGGTCACGAGCGTGCCGTGGCAGCTGGAGTCGTCGGAGCGCGTGAAGTCCCGTCGTCCGGAGACCCCTCCCGGCTCCACCCGCCGTGGCTACGAGGTGCGCCCCGGCGAGGACAACACGGCCGCGGCGCCGTCCCCGTCGGCCGCGCCGACACTGCCTGACAAGCTGCCCCGATGACGGCCACCCCCACGCTCGACTGGACCGACCGCGTCCTCGACCTCGACGTCGGGCCGATCGCCCACGGCGGGCACTGCGTCGCCCGGCACGAG
>NZ_MKVV01000027.1:119856-129134 GCF_001899645.1 Pseudonocardia sp. 73-21
CGCCGTGCAGCTGGGCCCGCGCCGGCGGGTGCGGGGGCTGCGACCTGCAGCACATCGACCCCGCCGCCCAGCGCTCGCTCAAGGCCGACGTGCTGGCCGAGCAGCTGCAGCGGCTCGCCGGCATCGGGCTGCGCGTGCCCGTCGAGGAGCTGCCCGGCGGGGCGCTGGGGTGGCGCCGGCGCGTGCGGCTGGCCGTCGACGAGACGGGCCACGCCGGGTTGCGCGCCCACCGCAGCCACGACGTGCTGCCGATCGCCGACTGCCCGCTGGCGCCCGCGGGCACCCTCGCGCCGGTGCTGGAGCGGACCTTCGAGCCCGGCCGCGAGGTGGAGGTCACCGTCGACGCCGACGACGTGGTGCACGTGGACACCGGGCCCGTCGTGCAGCGGGCGGCCGGGCGCGAGTGGCGCCTGTCGCCCGGGGTGTTCTGGCAGGTCCACCCGGCGCTGCCGGACACGCTCGCCGCGGTCGTGGGGGAGTGGGCGGCCGCGCCGGAGGGCGGGGTGGCGTGGGATCTCTACGGCGGGGTCGGGCTGTTCGCGTCCGTGCTGGCCGGGCAGGTCGGGCCGACGGGCGGCGTCACCGTCGTCGAGTCGTCGCGGCAGGCCGTGGCCGACGGGCGGGCCGCGCTGGCCGACCTGACGCAGATCGGGTGGCGCGCGGGGCGGGTCGAGAAGCTGGTCGGCAGCCTGGACGGGCAACCGGACGTGATCGTCGCCGACCCGCCGCGCAAGGGGCTGGGGCGCGAGCTCGTCGACGCCCTGTGCGCCCGGGCACCGCAGCGCATCGTGCACGTGGCCTGCGACCCGGCCGCGCTGGCCCGCGACGTCTCCCTGTTCGCCGCCCGCGGCTACCGGCTCGAGAAGCTCCGCGCCTTCGACGCGTTCCCGATGACCCACCACTTCGAGTGCGTGGCCCTGCTCGTTGCGGGATGATCGGGCAGTGGACGACCTCTCCTCCCACCTGACCGGGTGGGCCCCCGCGCCCGTCGAGACGGCGGGGCGCATCGACGCCTGCCCCACCGAGGCGTTCGCGGGGCTGCTCGACCAGCCGTCGCCCGGCACGGGGGAGGGGGACCCGCTGCCGCCGATGTGGCACTGGTTCCACCTGCTCGCCCATCCCGCGCAGGCCGACCTGGGCGAGGACGGCCATCCCGCCCACGGCGCGTTCCTGCCGCCGCTGCCCGACCGGCGCCGGATGTTCGCGGGCGGCCGGCTGCAGGTGCGCGAGCCGTTGCGGATCGGTGACGAGGTCACGCGCCGGTCGTCGCTGGTGTCGGTCACGCCCAAGACGGGCCGCAGCGGGGCGATGGTGTTCGTCACCGAGCAGCACGAGTACCGACGTGCCGGCGTGGTGGCGCTGATCGAGGAGCAGGACTACGCCTACCGCAGCCAGCCCGCGGGGTCGGTGCGCGGCCTCGCCCCCGAGGCCCCCGTCGCGGCCGAGCCGGAGCCGACGGGCGGGTGGCGGGCCCGCATCGACCCCGACCCACGGATGCTGTTCCGCTTCAGCGCGCTGACCTACAACACCCACCGCATCCACTACGACCAGCCCTACGTCACGGGAGTCGAGGGGTATCCGGGGCTGGTGGTGCACGGCCCGCTGCTGGCGCTGCTGCTGCTGGAGCTGCCCCGGCGGTTCGCCCCCGAGCGGCAGGTGGCGGGCTTCTCCTACCGGCTGCGCAGCCCGGCGTTCGCGGGGGTCCCGATCGTCGCGGACGGGGACGTGCGGGGCGAGCTCGCGGCCGGGGTGCCGGGTCAGCCGGCGTCGGTCACGGGCACGGTCGGCTTCCTCGAGTAGGCCAGCCGTTCCCGGAGCCCCGCGAACATCGGGCGCACGGTCGCCTCGTCCATCAGCCCGCCGACGGCGGTGATCAGCGCAGGCGCCCGGTGGCCGAGCTCGCTGATGCGCAGCCGCAGGTGCAGGCGCGTCCGGCCGCCGGGCACCGGGGTGAGCACGAGCGCCCAGCTCACCTGCAGCGTCCCCCCGTGGCGGCGGGGGCGCGTGGAGCGGTGCACGAGCGCGCGGGGTGCGTCGAGCACGACGACCTCGAAGGTGGCGTCGGCGCCGCCCCAGTCCGGGATGACGTCGCCGACGGTCAGGCCCTGCCAGCGGGGGTCGATCGTGCGGATCCCGCGCCGGGCCCACGGGATCGCGGTCTCCAGCCAGGCCGGCAGGTACCAGCCCGACCGCTGCTTGCCCAGCTGCACGAGCCACGGCCAGACCTGTTCGGGCGGCGCGGGCAGCGTGGTGGCCCGGTCCATGACGACCCGTGCGCCGGGCACGACGTCGTCGCCGGGGAGCACGGCCGCCAGCTCGTCGTCGGTGACCCCGGTCCGCCTCCCGACCCGCACCACGGCGGCGGCGAGCCCGGCGGAGCCGAGCAGCAGAGGAAGCACGCGCATGGCCCCAGCCTGCCACCCACCCCCGCGAGTCGGGCTCTGAGCGCGCGCGAGTCGGGGCCTCGGTGCGTCCTCCCGGATCGGGACGTCGCCCCGACGCCCCGACCCGGTCGCACGGAGACCCCGACTCGCGGGGGTCCGGTCAGGTGCCGTGGCAGTGGGCGTCCGTCGCGGGGAGGTCCAGGGCCGGGTTGCCGTCGAAGAAGCCGCTCGGCTTGAGCATGAAACCGATGGTGCTCACCGGCATCACCGGCCAGTCCTCCGGGCGCACGATGTGGTGGGCGCCGAAGGTGTACCAGACCACCACGTCCTCGCCCTCGAGCGGACGGTCACCCTCGACGTAGGAGGGCAGGCCCCGGCCGCCGGGGTGCTGGTTGGGGTAGTCGCCCGCCGCGAACCGCTGCTTCTCGTCGTGGGCGGTGACCCACAGCTGGTGGTTCGTGAACCCCGCCCTCGGCGCGAACAGCGCCTCGGGGGAGTACATCGGCGCCACCGTGGCGCCCGGCATCAGCGCGTAGGCCGTGGGCGCCCCGAGCGCGGACGTCTCCGTCGCACTCTCGATCTTCCAGAACCGGGCCCTCGCCGCGTCGGTGTCGCGCTGCGCGACGGCCTCCGAGCCCAGCACCGTCCTGTGCACCTCCCACGCGTTGCCGTGCGGGTTCTCCGGTCCGGTGCGGAAGTCCGTGTGCTTCCACGCGATCCCGGCGTCCTCCTCGTGCATGCAGACGGCGTTCGGGATGACGACGGGCGCGCCGTCGTTGTCGTTGACGACGCCGTCGAAGTACCGGATGTGCCCGACGCAGTCACTCCCCAGCGTCAGCGAGTTGGCCAGCCAGCCGACGCCGTACTCGCCCTGGTCGAACACGTTCTTGAACCGGTGGGTGGGCGCCGGGTCGCCGTAGGGCACGTACATCTCCGCCAGCGACGCCCGGTACATGATCGGCCGCCCGGCGTAGGCCACCTGGTGCAGCACCGGGCCCTCGCGCGGGGTGAACCCGATCCGCAGCGTCCACTTCTGCCAGGCCACGGCGTGGTCGTCGACGGTGAAGCTGGGGCCCTCGGGCTGCGTGATCTCGATCGGCCTGACGTCGGTGCGCACGCCGTCGAACGCCGGCACGTTGCCGGGCTCGGAGATCCACGGCTCCTCGTAGTTGCCGCCCCGGGTCGGGAACGGGACGACGCCGGTGTCGGTGACCTCGACGACCTCGCCGGTGATCTCGTCGGCCGTCAGGGGCTCGAGGGGTGGGAGACGGAGGTCGTGGGTTCGGAGACGGTGGTCATGCATCCTCCAGCTCGAGCGTGAAGTGACCCAGACGGGCGTAGCGGTCCGGGCGGCGGCTGCGCATCACCAGCGCGATCACCAGGCCGGCGACGAACATCGCCAGCACCGCCCATGGCAGCAGCGTGATGAACGGGACGTCCTCGGCCGCGGCGAGCGTCGACCGGTTGGCGATCAGCAGGTAGCACGCGCCCGCCATCGCCAGGCCGCCGAGCACGGGCGCGACGAGTGTGGTGAACCAGTGGAAGCCGTCGCGGGCCGTCGTCAGGAAGTAGCGGATGATCGCGACGCACACGAGCGCCTGCACCGCGAGGATGCCGAGCACCCCGAGTAGCGGCGACCAGGTGCCCAGCTTGAGCAGCGCCCCCTCCGTCGACGGGTCGTAGACCGTGAACCCGACGATGTACAGCGCGACGATCACGGTCACCGTCATGGACGCGACGGCCGGGTTGTGGCGCTTCGACACCGACCCCAGCACGGGCGGCAGCACGTGCTCGCGGCCCAGCGCGAACAGGTAGCGCGCCCCGGTGTTGAAGAACGCCATGGCGCAGGCGAACGAGCTGGTGATCGCGAGCAGCTGGATCACGGTGGTCAGCGGCGTGCCCACGTACTTGTCCGACAGCGGGTAGAACGCGGAGGCGAACGCGCCGCTGAACTGGTCGGACACCGCCTGGACCGACGCGTCGGGCCCCCAGCCGACGACGTAGGCGTAGGAGACGAACATGTAGAAGACGCCGAGCCCGATCACCGAGCCGTAGGTGGCGATCTTCGCGATGCGCACCGGGTCGCGGGACTCCTCGGCGTAGTTGGGCGCCATCTCGAACCCGACCCACGACCAGAACGCCGCGAACAGTGCGATACCGGTGGCGGCCGAGCCGAAGGCCTTGATCGCACCGGCGTTGCCGAGCACCTCGGCCGGGTCGAGGGGGGCGGGCGAGAGGCCCTGGGCGCCGCCGTGGACCAGGATCGAGACGCCCAGCACCAGCGGCGCCAGCACCTCGGCCACCAGCATCACGCCGAGCACCTTGGCCGTCAGCTCGATGTGGAACCAGGCCAGCGCGCTCATGACCGCGAGGCCGACGGCCATGTACACCCAGGCCGGTAGCTCGAGCCCGGTCCACGTCTGGATCGACGTGGCGGCGAAGTAGCCCATCACGCTGATCACCGCCGCGACGAAGACGATGTAGCAGAGCCCGATCAGCAACCCGGCCCCGACCCCGGTGACCCGGCCGAGTCCCCGGCTGACGAACGTGTAGAAGCCGCCCGCCGACGTCACGCGGCGGCTCATCGCGGTGTAGCCGACCGAGAAGATCGTCAGGGCCACGGTGGCGATGAGGAACGCGGCCGGTGCGGCGTAGCCCCCGCCCTGCACGGCGACGGGGACGTTGAACAGCATGGCCGTCAGCGGTGCGGCACCGGTGACGATGCAGAACAGCACGGACGGCAGCCCGAGGGCGCCGTCGGTGAGCCTGCCGTGTTCGGCGGGACGCTCGGTCAGCGCCGTGGCCCCGGGTGGGTCGGTTGTCGCGGTCATCCTGGTCTCCCTGGGTGCGGGGGCGGGGAGGTGCCTACCGAGGGTGACCAGCGCTGATGTCGTCGGTGTCACGAACGGGTCAGCAGGGCGCTGCGCAGGTGACGGCCGTGCGACTCCCGAATGGGAATCGGTCAGACCGGGCGGCGCTTGTCCGCGTACATCGCCGAGTCGGCCGCGGCGAGCAGGCCGTCGACCGAGCACACGGAGCCGTCGATGACCGCCGCGCCCACGCTCATCGTGACCGCGAGGCGGCGGCCCTCGTGGTCGATCGGGCCGGCGACCATCTTCTTGATCCGGTCGACGAGCGGGTCCAGTTCCCCGGGGGGCACGGCGCGCAGGACGATCGCGAACTCGTCGCCGCCCATCCGGAACACGCTGTCGCCGGTGCGGACCTGGGCGGCCAGACGTCCGGCGCAGGCCCTCAGCACGGCGTCACCGGCCAGGTGCCCAAACACGTCGTTGATCGACTTGAAGTCGTCGAGATCGCAGAACAGCAGCGCGCCCGGGGGAGCGCCGGCGCGCACGGCCTCGATGGCGGCGGTGACGCCGTCGTCGAGGCGGGCCCGGTTGGCCAGGCCGGTGAGGGGGTCGCTGGCGGCGCGGTGGCGGCGCTCGGTGATGTCCTCGACCTGGACGATCGCCCGGCCCGTCTCGGTGGTGTGCAGCGGCAGGACCGTGGCGACCACCTGCACCCACGGCCGCTCCCCGGAGCCGCCGCGCAGCTGCTTCTCCGCGCGGTAGACCCCCGCGGGCGCGGAGCGGATGGCGCGACCCCAGTGGTCGGGGTCGTGATCGGGATCGGACGGGTCCAGCAGGTCGCTCAGCACCCCGACCGGCTCGTGCCCGGCGGCCTCGGCGATCCGGCCCAGGGCCCGGTTGGCCTGCAGCAGCCGCAGCGGCCCGCGGTGGTCGAGGCTGATCATGCCCATGCCCACGGCGGTGGCCTCGAAGGCCAGCCGGAACGACTCCTCGCTGGCGCGCAGGCGGCTCGCCCGGCGGGCGTTCTGCAGGGCGGTCTCGGCCTGCCCGGCGAGCAGCTCGAGCAGCTGGCGCTGGAACGCGTCGGGGCGCCGGCCGTTGACCGGCATGTCGACCGACAGCACCCCGATCAGCTCGCCGGCGCCCGCGTAGAGCGGGGCGAGCAGGCAGTCGTCGGGATGCCAGCCGTCGGGGGTCTCGGGCAGGGGGATGTCGGGGGTCCAGACGTAGGGCACGTCGTTGGTGACCGTGCCGTGGGGCAGGAACCGCAGGCGGCCCCACCGCTGCGCCAGCTCCAGCTCGTGGTCGAGCACCCCTGCGGGCACCTCCTTGCCGAGCAGCGCCTCCCGGGCCCCGGGCGGCCCCGCCACCGCGACGATCTCCATCGTGCCGTCCGTCCGCACGTAGTCGATCACGCCGGCCCCGAAGCCGGTGGCCTCGATGATCCCCTCGACCACCGACTGCAACGAGGTGGTCAGGTCGGCGCTGGCGTTCATGCGGCCGACGGCGTCGAGGACGGGGCTCAGTGCGCGCAGCACCGCCGCGCGCTGGTCGACGGCGTGGCCGTGGGAGCAGCGGCCGACCGGGATCTCCGCCACTCACCCCTCCGCGCGTCGCCACCCGTCTCGTACCCGATCATGTCGTCTGCAGTCTATCTGCAGGGCCCGTGCGGGCCCCCTCGCGGCGCCCGGTGCCCGACCCGCCACCATGTACGGGTGACACGGACGACGGGCACCCCACACACCATCGAGCAGCGCATCGCCGACGAGCTGGGCGTCCGGCCGCACCAGGTGAGCGCGGCCGTCGAACTCCTCGACGGTGGCTCCACCGTGCCGTTCATCGCCCGGTACCGCAAGGAGGCCACCGGCACCCTCGACGACGCGCAGCTGCGCACGCTCGAGGAGCGGCTGGGCTACCTGCGGGAGCTGGAGGACCGCCGCACGGCCGTGCTGGACGAGATCCGCAAGCAGGGCAAGCTCGACGAGGCACTGGAGGAGCGGATCCGCGCCGCCGAGTCCAAGGCGCGGCTGGAGGACATCTACCTGCCGTTCAAGCCGAAGCGGCGCACCAAGGCGATGGCGGCCCGCGAGGCCGGCCTGGAGCCGCTGGCCGACGCACTGCTCGGCGACCCGACGCTCGACCCGCAGGCCACCGCAGCCGGCTACGTGAACGAGACCGTCGCCGACGCGGCCGCGGCCCTCGAGGGTGCCCGGTCGATCCTCGTCGAGCGCTTCTCCGAGGACGCCGACCTCATCGGCGGGCTGCGCGAGCGGATGTGGAGCAACGGCCGGCTGGTCACGAAGGTCCGGGAGGGCAAGGAGACGGACGGGGCCAAGTTCTCCGACTACTTCGACTTCTCCGAGCCCTTCACCAAGCTGCCGTCGCACCGCATCCTCGCGGCGTTCCGCGGGGAGAAGGAGGAGGTGCTCGACGTCGACCTCCTGCCCTCGGCCGACGAGAGCGACACCGCCGACTTCGAGCGCACCATCGCGGCCGCGTTCGGGATCGCCGACCAGGGCCGGCCGGCTGACAAGTGGCTCGGCGACGTCGTGCGCTGGGCCTGGCGCACCCGGATCCTGATGCACCTGGGCATCGACATCCGCGTCCGGCTGCGCACGGTGGCGGAGGAGGGCGCCATCGGCGTCTTCGCCACCAACCTGCGCGACCTGCTGCTCGCCGCCCCCGCCGGCAGCCGCGCCACGATGGGCCTCGACCCGGGCCTGCGCACCGGCGTCAAGGTCGCGGTCGTCGACGCCACGGGCAAGGTCGTCGCCACCGACACGATCTACCCGCACGAGCCGCGGAAGGCCTGGGACGCCTCGCTCGCCACGCTGACGAAGCTCGCCGCGGCCCACGACGTCGAGCTGGTCGCGATCGGCAACGGCACCGCGTCGCGCGAGACCGACCAGCTCGCCCGCGAGCTCGCCGCGAAGAACCCGGCGCTCAAGCTCGTGCCCGTGGTCGTCAGCGAGGCGGGGGCGTCGGTGTACTCGGCGTCGGCGTACGCCTCGGCCGAGCTGCCCGACCTCGACGTCTCCATCCGCGGCGCCGTGTCCATCGCCCGGCGGCTGCAGGATCCGCTGGCGGAGCTCGTCAAGATCGACCCCAAGTCCATCGGCGTCGGGCAGTACCAGCACGACCTGGCCGAGTCGGCGCTCTCGCGCTCGCTCGACGCCGTGGTCGAGGACTGCGTGAACGCCGTCGGGGTGGACGTCAACACCGCGTCGGTGCCGCTGCTGCGCCGGGTCTCGGGCATCACCGAGGGCCTCGCCGCCCAGATCGTGGCCCACCGCGACACCAACGGGCCCTTCCGCACGCGGACGGCGCTGGCCGACGTGCCGAGGCTGGGGCCCAAGGCGTTCGAGCAGTGCGCGGGCTTCCTGCGCATCCGCGGCGGCGACAACCCCCTCGACGTCTCCGGCGTGCACCCCGAGGCCTACCCCGTGGTGCACCGCATCCTGGAGCGCGCCAAGGTCGACATCGGCGCGCTGATCGGCAACGCGCCGAAGCTGAAGTCGTTGCAGCCCAAGCAGTTCGTCGACGAGACGTTCGGGCTGCCCACCGTCACCGACATCCTCACCGAGCTGGAGAAGCCCGGCCGCGACCCGCGCCCGGCGTTCCGCACGGCCACGTTCGCCGAGGGCGTCCACAAGATCTCCGACCTGAAGGTCGGCATGCTGCTGGAGGGCCAGGTCACCAACGTGGCCGCGTTCGGCGCGTTCGTCGACGTGGGCGTGCACCAGGACGGACTCGTGCACGTCTCGGCGATGTCGAAGCAGTTCGTGTCCGATCCCAGCGAGGTCGTCAAGACCGGTGACGTGGTGCGGGTCAAGGTGATGGAGGTCGACGAGGCACGCAAGCGCATCTCGCTCACGCTGCGCCTCGACGACGAGCCCGGCGCGGGGAAGGGGCGGCCCGAGCGGGGGCCCGAGCGCCGCGGCGGCGGGCGGCCCGAGCCCAGGGGCGGTGGCCCGCGTGGCGGCAAGGGGGCACCCAAGGGGGGCCAGCAGGAGCGGCGCGGCGGCGGCCGCCCCCAGCGTGAGAGCGCCGGCAGCGGCGGGGGAGGGCTGGGCAACAGCGCGAT
>NZ_MKVV01000027.1:129144-137401 GCF_001899645.1 Pseudonocardia sp. 73-21
CTGCGCCGGGCCGGGCTGGCGGGCGACAAGAAGTGACGCCCCGCGGGCGGGGGCGCCTCGACCGCCCCCGCCCCCGCCCGCGACCGGGAGACGGGCCTTGCCGACGTGGTTCTCCGCCCGCAGCTGCGCGACCCGGTGCGGGTGGTGCGGCCCGCACGCCGGACACCCCGACCGGGTGCGCGGCAGCTCCGCGACGTCGTACCGCTCGTCGGACGGGAACTGCTGCCCCGGCACCCGAGCGTCGAGACCAGGTACATGGTCCCGATGTCCGTGGGGTCCCTCGTGCGCAGCAGCTTCCGCAGCACCGTCCCTCCGGCAGCCGGGGTGGCTCGGCCACCGTCGCGGGCCGTGGAACGACCGCGGTCATCGGGTACCCCGCTGTCCCGGGGAGGTCCCGAACCGGTCGGGGACCGGGCCGCTCCGGTGGGTGGTGCCACCGCGGCCCCGACGTCACCCGGACAGCAGTGCGATCGTCGCCGCGACGTCGCTGAGGTCCTCCAGCACGTGGTGGGCACCGGCGGCCGCCAGCTCCTGCGTCGTGGACGGTCCCGTGGCCACCCCCACCGCGACGACGCCGGCGGCCAGTGCCGCGCCCACGTCGAGCACCGTGTCGCCGATGACCAGCACGTCGCCGTCGGCGAAGGGGCCGTGCACGGCTTCGGCGCGCTCCCGGGCCCGGCCGACCAGCTCCGAGCGCACCGGGTGGTCGTCGCCGTACCCGCCGATGCGGGTGTCGAAGAAGCGGTCGAGCCCGAACGCGGCCACCTTGGCGACCCCGACCGCCGCGATGTTGCCCGTGACCAGGGTCTGCACCACACCGGGGTCCGCGTGCAGCGCCGCCAGCACCTCGGGGACGCCCGGCAGGACGCGCCCGTGCGCCGCCATCGCGTCGCCGCGTGCGGCGAACTCGTCGGCGTAGCGGGCGAAGAACGCGCCCAGGTAGGGCGTGTGGTCGGCGATGCCGTGCTGGGCGAACAGCTCCGGGGTGATCGAGAGGTCGGTGCGGCCGGCGGCGACGAGGCTCCCGACCCACTCCAGGCCGGTGACGGCGGTGAACGCCGCCGCGTAGGCCTCGACGCCGACACCTCCCCCGACGAGCAGCGTGCGGTCGACGTCCCAGAGCAGCAGGCGGGTCACGTCCACCGATCCTGCCAGTGAGGGGTCTCGGAGAGCGACGTGAACCTCTGATGCCCGGGGCCACCCCTTACGCCGAACCTGGATGCATGACAGGTCTCGTGATCCTCATCGTTCTGGTCGCCGTGGCCCTCGCGGCGCCGCGCTACGGCGTCGACAGCCGTCCGGGTGCCGCGGGCGCGCGGCACACCGTCGGAGGCGACCTGCGGGCGCTGGTCGCCCGCGTCCGCGCTACCCGGCCGGTACGTACGCCGCGCTGAGCAGCCGCGTCGCGAGCCGCTCGACGTCGGCGGGGTCCGCCCCGTGCTCCACGAGCCAGCCCGTGGCCCCGCCGTCGGTGGCGTCGACCTCGTCCAGCACCCCCTCCAGTGCCTCGGCCTGCACCCCCAGCAGCGCGGTGTTGCGGGGCGTCGGGACACCCGCCGCGGTGAGCGCGGCCCACAGCCGGGGCAGGTTGGCCCCGGTGTGCAGGTAGTCGGCCAGGACGTCCTCGCGGCGCACGCCCACCGCCCGCAGCAGGACGGCCACGACGATGCCGGTGCGGTCCTTGCCCGCGGTGCAGTGCACGAGCACCGGCCCGTTCGCGCGGGCCACGATGCCGACGATGCGCGCGATCTCGTCGGCCGCGTCCTCCGCCAGGTGCCGGTAGGCGATGGCGAGCCCCGGCCGGTCGTGGCCCGCGGCGGCCAGCGCGGGAGCCAGGCGCGTGCCGAGCGGGACCGCGTGCACCACGGTGCCGTCGACGTCGAGGGGGTGCGCGGCGAAGTACTCCTCGGGCGCGCGCAGGTCGATCACGGTGGTGGGCGGCCACACCGCGACGTCGGTGCCGGTGACATCGCGGGAGCGCAGGGCCTCGCTGCGGTAGAGCACCCCGCGACGCACGATGCGGCCGTCGTCGGTGCGCAGGCCGCGCAGGTCACGCAGGTTCGCCGGAGCGTCGGTGTTCGTCACCCTCCCGAGGATCACCTCGTGAGATGAACGGAGGGCGACATCGTGATCAGGGACTCAGCGGACCCCGGCGTAGCGGTGAGCGGCGTCACCTGGGAGTATTACCAGTCGATGGTGCGTTGAGAGCCATCAGAGACCGCACCGGCCAGGCAGATTTCGTGCAGAGGGCCCGCGGGCTCGCCCTGTGGGACACGCATCCGTGCTCCCGCTCGCTGCGACGAAAGTCTTGAGTTGACACTGAACGAGCACGAGCTCGACCTGCCCGCCTTCTCCGATCTCCCGCTCCGTGCGGAGCTCCTGGCCGTCGTCGACGAGCTGGGCTACACCCACCCCAGCCCGATCCAGGCGCAGTCCATCATCCCGCTGGTGGAGGGCCGCGACCTGCTCGGTCAGGCCGCCACCGGCACCGGCAAGACGGCCGCGTTCGCGCTGCCGATGCTGGAGCGCATGGCCGACCTGCGGCCCGACCGCGCCCGCGGCTCGTCCCCGTTCGGCCTGATCCTGGCCCCCACCCGCGAGCTCGCGCTGCAGGTGTCCGAGGCCGTCACGCGCTACGGGTCGCACCTGCGGGCCCGCGTCCTCACCGTCTACGGCGGCGCGCCCGTCGGCCCGCAGCTCAAGGGCCTGCACCAGGGCGTCGACATCGTCGTGGCCACGCCCGGCCGCGCCATCGACCTGCTCAACCGCGGCGCGCTCAAGCTCGACGCGCTCGAGATGATCGTCCTCGACGAGGCCGACGAGATGCTCGACATGGGCTTCGTCGAGGACATCGAGACGCTGCTGGACGCCACCCCCGACACCCGGCAGGCGGTGCTGTTCAGCGCCACCATGCCGCGCCGGATCGAGACGCTGGCCCAGAAGTACCTCGATGAGCCGGTCACCATCCGGATCCGCCGTGAGGAGGTGCCGGAGGGCGAGGCCCCCAAGGTCCGCCAGACCGCGTACCTCGTGCCGCGCACCCACACCACCGCCGCGCTCGGACGCGTGCTGGAGGCCGAGCGGCCCACCGCCGCCATCGTCTTCTGCCGCACCCGCCTCGACGTCGACGCCGTCACCGAGACGCTCACGGGCCGCGGCCTGCGCGCCGAGGCGCTGCACGGCGGCATGGACCAGGAGCACCGCACCCGCGTGGTCGAGCGCCTGCGCTCCGGCCGCACCGAGCTGCTCGTGGCCACCGACGTCGCCGCCCGCGGCCTCGACATCGACCTGCTCACCCACGTCGTGAACCACGACGTGCCGCAGAGCTCCGAGGCCTACGTCCACCGCATCGGCCGCGTCGGCCGGGCCGGGCGCGAGGGCGTCGCTATCACACTGGTGCCGCCGTCGAAGGTGCACGCGATGCGGGCCGTCGAGCGGCTCACCGGGCAGCCGGTCGAGTTCGCACCGGTGCCCACCGCCGCCGACCTGCGCACCGCACGGCTCGCCCGCACCGCCGCCACGCTGCGGGAGAAGCTGGTCGCCGACCTGGACGCCTCCGCGGCCACCGACGACCCGAGCGACGCCGACGGCGTGCGCGCCATGCTCGTCGAGCTGGCCGCCGACTTCGGGGCCATCGACGTCGCCGCGGCCGCGGTGCGGCTGATGAGCGAGGCCGCCGGGTCGCCGGATGACGGCGAGGACATCCCCGTCGTCACGGCCGGCCGGGGCAGCGGTCCGCGGGACCGTGACCGCGAGCCCCGCGGCCGCGGTGGTGCCGCCGCCGGTACCCGCGCGCCGAAGGCCGGCACCACCCGGTTGTTCGTCAACGCCGGGCGCGCCAGCGGCGTGCGCCCGCAGGACATCGTGGGTGCGCTGGCCAACGAGTCGAACCTCACCGGGCGCGACATCGGGGCCATCCAGATCCACGAGCGCCACGCGCTGGTGGAGATCCCGGAGCACGCCGCCGACGACGTGCTGCGCAGCCTGAAGGGCACCACCACCCTCAAGGGCCGCCGGGCCAACGTGCGCCGCGACCGCGGCTTCGCCGGCGCCGGCTCCGGTGGCGGCCGCCCCCGCGACTGACCCGCGCTCCGTCGGAGGGCCCTTCCCGCAGCACGCGGGAGGGGCCCTTCCCCGTCGTACCGATGAATCCCGGCGCCGGCGCCGGTCTGCCCTCCGAGGAGAGGGAGGGCCCATGTCCGATCTGCAGGAAGTGCTCCAGGCCGCCGTCGACGACGGAACGGTGCCCGGCGCGGTGGCGCTGGTCGCGCGCGGCGACCGGGCCGAGGTGGCCGTGGCCGGTCCGATGGCCCGCGACTCGGTCTTCCGGATCGCCTCGTCCACCAAACCGGTCACGGCCGCCGCGGTGATGATGCTGGTGGACGACGGCCGCATCGCGCTCGACGACGAGATCCGCACCTGGTTGCCGGAGCTGGCGTCGCCGGGCGTCGTGCGCACACCGGCGAGCCCGGTGGACGACGTGGTGGCGGCGCACCGCCCGATCACGGTGGCCGACCTGCTCACGTTCCGGGCCGGGTGGGGCTTCCCGTCCGACTTCTCCCGGCCGGCCGTGGCGCCGCTGCTCGCGATGATGAACGGCGACCCGTTGCGCGCGGACGCCGGTTCCGACGCGTGGCTCGCGACGCTGGCGGATATCCCGCTGCTGCACCAGCCCGGCGAGACCTGGCTCTACAACACCTGCGCCGACGTGCTCGGGGTGCTGGTGGAGCGGGTGGCGGGGCAGCCGTTCGCCGGCTTCCTCGCGGAGCGGCTGTTCGGGCCGCTGGGCATGGCCGACACCGGGTTCACGACGTCGGCGGCCGACCGGCTGGTGGACTACTTCCGGCCCACGCCGGACGGCGGCCGCGAGCTCGTCGACGACGGGGACGTGTGGAGCCGCCCGCCGGCGTTCGCGTCCGGCGCGGGCGGGCTGGTCTCCACCGTCGACGACTGGTGGGCGTTCGGCCGCATGCTCCTGGCCGACGGCGCCGACGTGCTCTCACCGGAGTCCGTGCGGCTGATGACCACCGACCACCTGACGGGTGCGCAGCGCGACGCGAGCACCCTGTTCCTGGAGGGCCAGGGATGGGGGTTCGGCGGTTCGGTCGACGTCGCGGCGGTCGACCCGTGGAACGTGGCCGGCCGCTACGGCTGGGTCGGTGGCACGGGCACTGCCACGCACGTCGTCCCGGCCACCGGCACCGTGACCGTGCTGTTCAGCCAGGTGGCGATGACCGGCCCCACCCCGCCGGCGCTGATGCGCGCGTTCTGGACCTGCGCGGCGGGGTAGCCGGGCCGTCAGTGGATCTGGACCTCGTCGCCGACCTGGAGGTCGTCGAACCAGGCGACGGCGTCGTCGTGGGCCAGGTGCACGCAGCCGGCCGACTGGTTCTTGGGGTTGCCCTCGTGGAAGGCGATGCCGCCGTCGGCGAAGAACACCGAGAACGGCATGGGCGCGTTGTTGTACTCCGCGCTCTTGTGGTTCTGGTCCTTCCACTGCACGTGGAACACCCCCGTGGGGGTCTCCTCGCCCTTGCCGCCGTGGCTGACGCCCACGGGGCCACGGGTGACCGACCCGTCGTGGATCAGCCAGGCGGTGTTCGTCGCGAGGTCGACGCAGGCCCGCGCCGTGTAGGTGCAGGGGGTGCCGTCGACGAGCCCGTCGTCGCCACCCTCCGCGGCCAGCGCCGTGCCGGCCAGCGCGAGTGCCGCCGTCGCGCCGATGGCGACCAGTGCCGCGGTGCGGCCCAGCCGTCGTGTCGTTGTCATCCCGGTCCTCTCCTGTTCCCCGATCCGCGCAACGAGGCACGGATTCGGGGGTGACGGTGCGGAGTCGAACCGGTCCGTTTCGTGATCGGATACGTCATTCCCGGCCGGATACGAGAGGGTGGGCGGATGAGCGATCTCAAACCACGCAGCCACGAGGTCACCGACGGACTGGAGCGCACCGCGGCCCGCGGGATGCTGCGCGCCGTCGGCATGCGCGACGAGGACTTCCGCAAGCCCCAGATCGGCATCGCGTCGAGCTGGAACGAGATCACGCCGTGCAACCTGTCGCTGCAGCGGCTCGGCATCGCCGCGAAGGAGGGCGTGCACCGCGCGGGCGGGTTCCCCATGGAGTTCGGCACGATCTCGGTCTCCGACGGGATCTCGATGGGCCATGTCGGTATGCACTGGTCGCTGGTGAGCCGCGAGATCATCGCCGACTCCGTGGAGACCGTCGTGCAGGCCGAGCGGCTCGACGGCACCGTGCTGCTCGCGGGCTGCGACAAGAGCCTGCCCGGCATGCTGATGGCGGCGGCGCGCCTCGACCTCGCCGCGGTGTTCGTCTACGCGGGCTCGATCCTGCCCGGCCACATCGGCGACCGGGAGGTCAACATCGCCGACGCGTTCGAGGCCGTGGGGGCCTGCCAGCGGGGGCTGATCACGCGGGAGGAGGTCGACGCCATCGAGCGCGCGATCTGCCCCGGCGAGGGCGCCTGCGGCGGCATGTACACCGCCAACACGATGGCGAGCGCGGCCGAGGCGCTGGGCATGGCGCTGCCCGGCTCGGCCGCCCCGCCCGCCGTCGACCGGCGCCGCGACGGCATCGCCCGCGCGTCCGGCGAGGCCGTGATCGGGATGATCGAGAAGGGCATCACGGCCCAGCAGATCCTCACCAAGGAGGCGTTCGAGAACGCGATAGCGGTGGTGATGGCGTTCGGCGGGTCCACCAACGCGGTGCTGCACCTGCTGGCCATCGCGTGGGAGGCCGGGGTGCCGCTGGAGCTCGACGACTTCACGCGCATCGGCTCGAAGGTGCCCCACCTCGCCGACGTCAAGCCGTTCGGGCGCTACGTCATGAGCACGATCGACCAGGTCGGCGGCGTGCCCGTGGTGATGAAGGCGCTGCTGGAGGCCGGCCTCCTGCACGGCGACGTGCTGACCTGCACCGGCTCGACGGTGGCGGAGAACCTGGCCTCGATCGACCCGCCCGGCCTCGACGGCGACGTCCTGCGGGCGCTGGGCAACCCCATCCATCCCACCGGCGGCATCACGATCCTGCGCGGCTCGCTCGCGCCTGAGGGGGCCGTCGTCAAGAGCGCGGGGTTCGACTCCACGCGCTTCGAGGGCACCGCGCGCGTGTTCGACGGCGAGGCCGGGGCCATGGCGGCGGTGCCCGACCTGCAGCCCGGCGACGTCGTGGTGATCCGCTACGAGGGCCCCCGCGGCGGCCCGGGCATGCGGGAGATGCTCGCCGTCACCGGGGCGATCAAGGGCGCCGGTCTCGGCAAGGACGTGCTGCTGCTCACCGACGGCCGCTTCTCCGGCGCGACGACGGGCCTGTGCGTCGGGCACGTCGCACCGGAGGCGGTGGACGGCGGCCCCATCGCGTTCATCCGGGACGGCGACCGCATCGTCCTCGACGTCGCGGCGCGGACGCTGGACCTGCTGGTGGACGAGGAGGAGCTGGAGAAGCGTCGCGCCGGCTGGGCCCCGCCCACCCCGACCCCGGAGCTGCGCCGCGGGGTTCTGGGCAAGTACGCGAAGCTGGTGGGTTCGGCGGCGCAGGGCGCCGTCTGCGGCTGACGCCGCCCGTGCGCGGATATCAGGGTCAGGGCACCGATATCCGCGCACGACCCGGGTTCTAGGGTGCTCCCATGGCGAGCAAGCAGGAGTTGCGTGAGGTCGAGCAGGCCGCCGAGGCGATCGGCGGGCTGCTGATGCGGGCCGTCGAGGCCACCGTCACGGAGCCCTCGCCGGTGCCGTCGCGGGAGGCGGTCGGCGAGTTCCTGTCCATCGACCGCTCCGCGGCCCCCGACTCCGTCAGCGGCCCGGCCCAGCTCCTGGCCACGCTGACGCTCTCGCGCTGGCTCGGGCTGGCCCGCGAGGAGCTGGCCGACCGTCCGCAGCGCGTGGACGAGGTGCTGGCCTGGATCGAGGAGAACCTCGGGAAGCGCTACCGGGCCCGCGCCCGCTACACTGCGTCGGCGCTGGAGAGCGAGGACGGGGCGGGGGAGATCACCACCTATCGCCCCGCGCTGCAGGACGACTTCCTGGCCACGCTGGTCTGGCTGCTCGCCGGCGCCGTCGCGGTCTACGGCGGGGGCGACATCGAGTGGCTGAAGGCACTGGAACCGGCCGGCCCGTCGGCCACGGTGAGCGGCCTGCTGTGACGCGCCACGTGATCACGCCGGGCGGAGCGCCGCCTAGGAGGCTCCTGAATTAGCGCTGTATGCAGTCTTGGGGACGGTCAGGGTCCCTCAAGGCCGTCTGT
>NZ_MKVV01000028.1:0-44339 GCF_001899645.1 Pseudonocardia sp. 73-21
CGGCGCGCTGGGCTACCTGTCGCTCACCGGCTCGGTGGACCTCAGCATCGTCATCCGCACGTCCGTGGTGACGGGCGACGAGGTCCGGTTCGGCGTCGGCGGCGCGATCATCGCGCTGAGCGACCCCGACGGCGAGTTCGAGGAGACGCGGGTCAAGGCGCGCAACATGACGCGCCTGCTCGACAGCAGGCGCACGAGCTCGGTCTCGGAAGCCGAGCCGGCGCCCGCACCCACGAACACCTCGGTCACCGCCTGACGACCCGACGAGCGGCTCTCCCGTCGGCACCTATCCGACGAGGGTGCCGCTCGTCGGCGGGACCAGGGGCGTGGAGTGGCGCCAGTCGGCCAACAGCGTGCGCAGGCCCGTCACCAGAGCCAGCGGCTGGTCGAGCATGACGTGGTGCCCGGCCGCCGGGATCTCGACGACGGGCACCACGCGGCCCATCCGGTCGACGATCATGTCGCCCATCTCGGCCGGGACGAGCCCCTGCTCGGCACGGAACAACGCCACCCGGCAGTCGACGGTGGCCAGCTGCGCGGGCTCGAGGCCGATGCCGGCGAAGATCGCCGGGTCGAACTTCCACGCCCAGCCGCCCTCCACCTCCCGCACCGACGTGGCGGCGATGTGCTCCTGCACGAAGGGCAGGGCCCCCAGCTGCTCGGGGACGAGCCGGAAGTGGGCACAGGCCTGCTCGCGGGTCGGGTAGGTGCGCAGCGGGCCGAACGCGCGGCGGTCACGCGCCGCGCGTTCCTCCGGCGGCCGGGCCCGCACCGGGGAGTCGATGGCCACCACCCCGCGTAGGTGCCCGCCGAACCGGAGCGCGGCCGCGAGCGCCACCATGCCGCCCATGCTGTGCCCGACCACCACCGGTTCGTGGCCGATCCCGGTGTGCTCGACCACGGCCTGCACCTCGTCGGCCCAGACGCCGAGCCCGTAGGAGTCGCGGCGGCCGCTGTCGCCGTGCCCCGAGAGGTCGAGCGCCACCACCCGCGGCGCGTCGGTGAGCAGCAGCGGCGCGATGTGGTCCCACCAGCGGCTGTGGGCCGCGCCGCCGTGCACGAGGACGATGCCCTCGCTGCCGCTCCCCCAGGACCGGTAGGTGATCGGCACGCCCGCGATCTCGACCTCACCGACCTCCACCGGCGCGGCGAGCGCCGTCGTGAACCACCCCGGTGTTGCCGATGCCACGTCGTTCGATGCCACGCAGCGGAGGGTAGCCGCGTAGGTTCCGAAAGAAGTCGTCGACACTGGAGGAACGCGCGTGACGGCAGCAGCCGAAGGCGGACTGGCACAGGTCTGGGCGCAGCCCGACCTGGGCGACGACCTGCCCGCCTACCTCGACATGGTCGACGCCCTGCGCACGCTGCAGGAGCGGGTCGCCGTCGCGGCGCCCCCGGCCGCCCTCGTGGCCGACGTCACGGCCGTCGTCCGCGACCTCGCCGCCCGGCTGGAGCCCCACGCCGTTCCCGAGCGCGAACGCGTCTCCGGCCGCCTCGACGTGCCCGGCCGCGGCCAGACCCTCGTGCCGGCGTTCGACCTCCACGACGCGGGCGGGGGCCGGCTCCGCGGCACCACCCGGTTCGGCCAGCAGCACCTCGGCGGCAACGCCGCGGTGCACGGCGGCGTCATCCCGCTGATGTTCGACGAGGTGCTGGGCCGCCTCGCCGGGTCCGGGGACCGCTCCCCCTCGCGCACCGCCTACCTGCACGTCGACTACCGCAACGTCACGCCGCTCGACACCGACCTCGACGTCGAGGCGTGGTTCGTGAGCGAGGAGGGCCGCAAGCGCCTGCTGCGCGCCACGCTGCACCACGGCGACACCCTGTGCGCCGAGATCGAGGGCCTGTTCGTGGCGCTGCTCCCCGGCCAGCCCTGAGCCCCCGGCGCGGGGATCGCTACCCTGCCGTCATGACGGCCCGCCGCGCCCGGATCGAGGACGTGCACGAGCTCGCGCTGGCGATGCCGCACGTCACCGTCTGGCCCGGGTCGCAGGACCGCCCGATCTACCAGGTCGGCGGCAAGTCGTTCGTGTTCTTCCGCAACCCCCGGCCCGACGCCGTCGACCCCGACACCGGCGAGCGCTACGCCGACGTCATCGTGTTCTGGGTGGGGTCGGAGGACGACAAGCAGGCGCTCGTGCAGGACCCGGGCACGCCGTTCTTCACCACCGGGCACTTCGACGGCCACCCGTCGGTCCTGCTGCGGGCGAGTCGGGTCGGCGAGCTGAGCCGCGACGAGCTCGCCGAGATCGTCCAGGACGCCTGGCTCGCGCAGGCCTCCGCCCGGCGGGGAGCGGCCTGGCTCGCGACACGCTGAGCTCAGAGCCGACCCACCACGAGGGTCGCCGCCGTGCGCAGGGGATCGCGGTTCTCGGCCGGGTCGTTGAGCCGCACCAGCCGGACCGCCGCCCAGACGGCACCCTTGCGCACGAAGACGTTGCCGTCCTCCTCGTAGGCCTCGTCGCCGGTGCCCGGGAGCGGGGTGATGGTGTGGTCGAGCTGGCGGTCGATGTCGAGGATCTTCTTGGCGCCGTCGCCCACGTACACCTCCACCTGCGCCGTGGGCCCGGACGTGGGCGCGTTGTACTGGCACAGCGACACGGCCCCGCCCTGGCCCGCACCCGTCGCCGGGTCGAGCGCGGTGCCGGCGAGCGTGGTCGCCTCGGGCAACGTGAGCAGGGTGCAGGCGTCGGGCAAGGCCCCGGGCTGGGCGTCCGCCGGGGTCGCCGCCGCCGACGGGTCGGTCGACGGGTCGGTCGACGGGTCGGTGACGGCGCCGTCCGCGACGGCGGAGGGCCGCCCGGCGACCTGCGTCGAGCAGCCCGTCAGGGCGCCGGTGACGGCCAGGCCGAAGGCCACGGCCGCGACGACGAGCAGGCGGGTGGTGCTCACCGGGTGGTCTCCTTCGCTGCTCACGGTTCAGGCTCGGCACAGGGGCACGTCGGGGAGGACCTGCTCGCGGTGCAGGATCGTCGCGCTCGTCTCGACGCCGACGTCGAGCTTCGTGCCCGGCGGCAGGAAGCCCCGCAGGATCGGCACGACCGACGAGGAGATCGCGATGCCCGCTCCCCCGGCGCCCTTGAGGTCGAGGGTGGCGCCGCGGCAGCGGGCCAGCGCGGCGCCGAGCGCCGACCCGTTCGTGACGCCGACGGCGGCGGTCAGGCTGGTGTACGGCCCGGCGGACAGCGCCGGGGTGCCGAGCCCGACCATGGCCTTGAGACTGACCGCCGTCACGATCCCGCTGGGGCCGAGCGTGATGCCGCTGAGGCTGTCGATGATGCTCGAGACCACGCTGAACCTCGGCGTGGAGATCGTGCCGTCGGCGATGCCGATGGGACCGTCGAGGGCGTACTTTCCGCTGGCCAGCAGCGTGGAGTTCTTGCCGCTCAACGCGGTGGCGACGGAGAACTTGAACGCGAACTTGATGTTCAGCGGCAGGCCCGCGGTGGCCGGGGACGGCGGGATCGGCAGGTTGACCTCGACGGGCACCTCGACCTTCACCTTGGCGTTGTCCAGGGCCCCGTTCGCCGTGCCGGCCGCGATCGAGACGTTCAGCCCGGTGATGCCGGTGATGGTGAAGCCGGATCCGACCCGCCGCCCGGCGACGATCTTGTCGGTACCCCGGATGCGCAGGTCCTTCGTGGTGAACGTCAGTCCCAGGCCGACCTTGAGCGACGGGCTCGCCTTGTACTGGATGCCCAGCCCGAGCTCGCCGGGGCTGTTGGACGGCGTCACCGACCAGTCGCCGACCGGGATCGTGACGCTCTGCTTGGTCGCCGGCGGCAGCGCCCTGGGCGGCGGGGTGCCCTGGGCGGGCCGCAGCATCACGGCGGGCACGACGTAGGCCCCGGGGATCTCGCCCGACGGGGCGTCGGGTGCGGTGGTGGGCTCGGGCGCGGTGGTGGATTCGGGCGGGGCCGTTTCCGGAGCGGGCTGGCCACCCGGATCCGTGCCGGTGCCCCCCGTACCGCTGCCCCGGTGCCGCCGCCCCCCGTGCCGCCGCCCGCGCCCGGCAGTGGGATCGGCGGGTCGTCGGGCCCGGGTTCGGCGAGCGCGCCGGGCTGGTCGGGGATCTCCTGGTAGGCCGTCGCCGCGCTGTCCACGGCCGTGTCGATGTCGATGGTGCCGTCGGTGATCACCTCGGGCAGGTCGACCGGCGCCAGCCGCACCACACGGGTGTCGCCGTCGTCGCGCAGCTCGACGACGCGTCCGGCGGCCTGGCTGGTCAGCAGCATGATCCGGCCGACCGCGAGGTCCCCCGCCCCGCCCGCCGCGGCGTCGATGGTCCAGGTCATGCCGTCCGCGCTCACCGAGCGCACCGCCCCCGGCCCACCCGCGACCACCACCACGTCGGGCTGGTAGGGCACCGACCCCGCGGGCTGCGCCCCGTATCCGTAGTTCAGCACCGGCTGCGTCACCGGTCCGCCGGCGGCCGGATAGGCCGCACCCGTGACCGTCGACGAGCAGCCGACCAGCAGGAGCCCGGTGCACGTCAGAGCCAGGAGCCTCGGCAGCGACCGGCCCGGCACCAGCACGGGGACCTCCTGGGATCCAGACGGCGTAGGACGACGTCGCCGGTCCCGACCCCGGGCGGCCGCAATGATCGCAAGGGATCGGGCCGGGGACAAGGGGCCGCCGCGGCCCGGCCACCGGGCGCCGTACGAGCGGCTCCACAGGTGGCGGTTCGGAAGGGCGCGGACGAGCTGGCCTGTAAGCCGGATCCTGTTCCCGGGCGCCTCACGACGCACCGTTCGGCGACCATCCATCTAGGCCCGCCGTCACCGGCGGGCTCGAGCGGTCTACCCGCAGGCTCGGGCGGGCCGCCCTCGAACGCCTGCGCAGCCGGTCTCTCGACCGGCCTTTTGACCTTGCTCCGGGTGGGGTTTACCGAGCCACCCCGGTCACCCGGGGTGCTGGTGGTCTCTTACACCACCGTTTCACCCTTACCGCCCACTTGCGTGGGAGGCGGTTTGTTCTCTGTGGCACTGTCCCGCGGGTCACCCCGGGTTGCCGTTAGCGAACCACCCTGCCCTACGGAGTCCGGACTTTCCTCGGCGACGACCGATGAGGTCGTCGACGCGGTCGCCCGGCCAGCTCGTCCGCGGACCGAACCCTACGGCCGCGTGACGACCGCCCGCGCACCGCCCCGGCCGGGAACCGCGACTACGCGCCCCGGATCACCGTGCCGTCCACCTTCACCGAGCGTTCCGGCAGCGGCCTCGTCGCGGGGCCGGACACGACCGAGCCATCGGCGACGGCGAACGTGCTGCCGTGACACGGACAGTTGATGGTGCCGCCTGCGACCTCCGCGACCTGGCATCCCTGGTGGGTGCAGGTGCTACTGAAGGCCTTGAACGTCCCGGCGACGGGCTGGGTCAGCACGATCTGCCGGTCGGCCAGCACGACACCGCCGCCGACGGGGACCGACGACACCGGGGCCAGCCCGGGGTCCGGGGCCCCGGGCACCACCGGGACCGGGGCGGCGGCGGGCGCCGGGGTCACGGCGCCATAGGTGGCGCAGCCGCCGAGAGCGGCCGCGCATCCCGCGCCGCAGATCCCGGCCAGCACGATCCGTCGTTCCATCATGATCGACTCCTCAGAAGGTGAGGCCGGTGGTGGCGAAGAACCACACCGACGAGGTCAGCCAGAGTGCGACGAGCGCGGTGAACAGCACGCCGCCGAGCACGGGCAGGCTCCAGCGCGGAGCCCCGGGACGGGTCAGGGCGAGCATCTTCGCGACGAAGGTGCCGTAGAACAGGCAGCCCAGCAGGGAGTGCACGAGCACACGGGGC
The DNA here is from genome assembly GCF_001899645.1 of Pseudonocardia sp. 73-21. Taxonomy (GTDB): domain Bacteria; phylum Actinomycetota; class Actinomycetes; order Mycobacteriales; family Pseudonocardiaceae; genus Pseudonocardia. The sequence goes on from NZ_MKVV01000028.1 coordinate 5,793, forward strand.
TGCCCGTACTGGAACCCCAGCGCGTACAGGCAGTGCAGCGCGACGGGGACGGTCAGCAGCACGGCGAGCCGTCCCGACCAGCGGTGCACCGGGCCCGCCCACGACGGAGCGGTGACCCCCGGCAGCCGCCCGTACATCGCCAGCGCGGTGACCAGCTGGACCAGCGCCAGCCCGACGGCCCCGCTGGCGAGCCACGCCTTCGCGGCGAGGCCGCTGGAGAAGCCCGCGACGTTGACGGCGAAGAACGTGGGCTCGTGGAGCCGGCCGTAGACGCCGAGCCCTACCGCGACCGCGGCGCCGGCCGCCAACGCGAACAGGATCCCGCTACGCCCCACCCGCCCCGGATCCACCGGTGCCGGCTGCGGCGCCACCGGATGCCCCGGCATCGTCGCGGGCGGCGGGGACACAGGCGGCGGGGACACAGGCGGCGGGGGCACCGGTGGGCCGACGGGGCGGGGCGGCCCCGGCCACGGCGCGCTCACGACGCCACCAGCTCGGTGCCGCTGCGGACGGTCACCGGGCTGCCGTCGACGACGACGCCGCCGGGGTTCGCGGCGTCGAGCACCGGGGCGGGCGCGACCACGCCGCCGCTGCGGCGCAGCCCCGTCTGCGTGCCCCCGACGACGATCCAGCCGATGCGGGTGGCCACGCCGCGGACGTCGGCGCGCCCCTCGTAGAGACCCTCGGGGGCCTGCACGCCCTTGGCCGTGTAGGGCCAGGACCTCCCGTCGGCCGCGATGGTTCCCGACGCGGTCGCCTCCGACGCCGTGCCGTCGATGCGTGCGCCGTTGGGGCCGGTCAGCGCGAGCTGGTCCCCGGTCAGGGTGCCCTGGAGCCAGGCCTCGACCTTCTTGCCGTCGCAGACGTAGGCGACGGCCCGGCCGCCCTTGACGGCGATGGCGACGGTGACCTCGCGGCCCGTCGAGCGGCCGGCCCAGACCTTCTCGGCCACCACCGGCGGCGGGGCCGGTTCGGGGGCGGCGGTGGTCGCGGGCGCCGCCGCCGCCACGATCGGCCGGGCCGCCGCGGGGGTCCCGGACGTGGGCGTGGCGGCGAGGTTCACCGCCAGCAGTCCGGCGCCGAGGACGACGACCGCCGCCAGCGTCACGACAGGGGCACGGAGCTTCATCGGGTCCTCCGATAGGCCGGGACGGTGCCGGGGCCCGGCGCCGTCAGGTGGGTGCGCATGCCGCGCAGGGCGTGGTGGACCCGGCTCTTGACCGTCCCCACCGGGACGTGCAGCTCGGCGGCGAGGTCCGCGTGGGGCCGGTCGCGCACCACCGCACCGACGAGCACGGCCCGGTGCGCGGTGGTCATCCCCGACAGGGCCTCCAGCAGGTCCACGCGGGTGACGACGGTGTCCGCCGCGTCCGGGGTGACCCGGTCGGCGGCCCGGTCATCCGCCGCGGCGGGGTGCAGCCCGGGACGCACGGCCCGCGCCCGGGCCTGGTCGATCACGACGCGGCGGGTGATCGTCGCCAGCCACGCCGAGACCGGGGGCCCGGCCGCCGGGTCGAACGAGGAGCACGCCGTCCAGGCCCTGGTGAGGACCTCCTGCACGACGTCCTCGGCCAGCTGCGGGTCGTCGAGCAGGCCGCGGGCCCGCGCCAGCAGCCGGGGCCGGTGCTCGCGGTAGGCGGACGCGAAGCCCTGCGGGGTGCAGAGGCCCGCGCACGGTGTGCCGCACGGGGTCGTGCGGGTGGGGTGGACCGCGGTGCTCATGGACGGCAACCGTGCCCGCCGGATGCACCCGGGAGGAGGTCGCCGTACCCGGCGCCAACCGGTAAATCGACACGTATCAGGGCTCGAGCGAACACAGCCGGAACGCCGCCACGGGTTCCTGCCTGCCCTTGAGCACCAGCGGGCCGAGCGCCTCGACGATCGCGTGCGGGGGCAGCCGTGCCCGGGTGGCCCCGCCGATGACGACCTGCCCGGGGCGGGCCTCGGTCTGCAGGCGGGCCGCCACGTTGACGGCGTCGCCCATCGCGTTGAAGTTGCGCAGCGCGGTGCTGCCGATGTTGCCGACGAGCGCGGGCCCGGTGTTGACACCGACCCGAAAGCGGGGCCATCCGGGCCGGTCGGCGGCCACCGTCTCGGCGTGGGTCTGCAGCGCCAGCGCGGCCCGGCCGGCGCGCAGAGGGTGGTCGGGTTGGCGGGCCGGGGCGTTGAACAGCGCCATCAGGGCGTCGCCGACGAACTGCACGACGGTGCCACCCTCCGCGAGGACCGCAGCGGTCGCCACCTCGAAGTAGCGGTTGAGCATCGTCACGATCTCCTCCGGGCTGGAGCGCTCGGAGAAGGTGGTGAACCCGCGCAGGTCGGCGAACACCGCGGTCACCTCCACGACCGCGCCTCCGAGCGCGGCCTGCTCGGGGTCGGCCAGCAGCGCCGTCGCGACGTCCGGCGACATGTACTGGTGGAAGAGCCCGTCGAGCTGGTGGTAGAGACGGGCGTTCTCCAGGCCCATCGACAGCTGGCTGGCCAGCGACGCGAGCAGCGACCGGTCGCGCTCGGAGAAGCCGCCGGGACGGTGGGCGAGCAGCACGCCCGCCGGCCGGTCCTTCACCGTCAGCGGGCAGGCCAACGTGTCGTGGTCGACCTCGGACGCGGCGAGCCCGTGCAGGTCGGCGGCACGCCGGGCGACGTCCGCGCCGACCGTCCAGCCCGGGACGGTGGACAGCTCCTCCGGGAAGTGCAACCGGCCGTCGTGCAGCAGACCGACGCGCACACCGTGCCCGTCGAAGCCGGCGGCGACGCGGCGGACGGCCCGGCGCAGCAGCACGTCCTCGCTCAGGCGCACGCGCGACTCGTGTCCGATCGCGACCAGTACACCGAGCCGGCCGATCTGTTCCCGGTCGGCCCGCAGCGCGGACGCGGCGCGACCGAGCACCGCGGTCTGGCCCTCGCTCAGGCCGAACCGGCCGGCCATCCCTGCGGTGATCAGCCCCATCTCGGACGCCGACAGCTCCCCGGCCTCCTGCCGCTGGACCGCGGTCACCAGCATCTCCAGCGCGGCGCCGTACTCCGCCCGCACGGCCTGCACCGTCTCCTCGGTGCCGATCGCGTCGAACAGGCCTGTCGTGGCGCCTTCGCGCTGGTAGGTGACGTAGACGCTGTAGGCGATGTAGCCGAAGGCGACGGCCATCAGCACGTGCCACAGCCACCAGGTGAGGTGCCAGGTCGTGCCCAGCGTCACCGCGATCATCGACTCGGCGAGCAGCGCGTTGGCCGTGATGATCGACAGCAGCATGACCGAGCGACGCCTGCGGTAGAGCTGCAGGTAGCGCAGGGCCACCACGACGTAGAGCACGACGGCCGTCACGGCCACCGCCACGAGTGGGCCGCTGAGCCGCTCCGCGAGCTGCGGGTCGGCCAGCGGGGGGATCCCCAGCATCGACACGACACCCCACACGGCGGCGACCGCGAGCAGCCCACTGCGCAGCCACGGCGCCAGGCGCAGCACCACGGCCGTGCGCGACGGCGGGAGGTCGGCGGCCGAGGCCGCCGTGAACAGCGCCCCCAGCGCCAGCCCGACGGGCGTGGCCAGCGCGAACCCGCCGTTGCGGCTGCCCAGCAGGACGCCCGGCGTCGCAAGGGCGTGCAGCCCCAGGAACACTGCGGCGGCCAGGAACCCCAGCCCGACCAGCAGCAGCCGGGCGTCCCGGCGGCGGCGGGCCGCCCGGGCCACCATCGTCGCGAGTCCGACGTTCACCGCGGCGCCGAGGAACACCAGCCAGAAGTGGGTGGGATCGTGCTCCAGCCGGACGTCGGCCGCGGGCACCCCGAGCAGCAGCCACAGCCCGGCCAGCGGCAGCGCCAGGTGCAGCACCCACACCGCCAGCCGCACCGGCACGCCCGGCGGGACCCGCACCGCGACCGGGCCCGCCCCGCCGGTGGTCACCGGCTCGCCCGGGCGCGCAGCCCGTCGAGGTCGAGGACCGTCATCGTCCGGCGACCGGTGGTGACGTAGCCGCGGTCGCGCAGCACCCGCAGCGCCTTCGCCACCGCCTCCCGCGAGGCCCCCACCCAGCCGGCCAGCTCGTCCTGCGAGAGAGCGACGTCGATCCGCACGCCCTCCTGCGCCGGTTCGCCGAACCGTTCGGCCAGCTCGACGAGCCGGGCCGCCACCCGGGCCGCGATGTCGAAGGCGCCGTACTCGACGCGCTTGCGATCGGCGTCACGCAACCGGGAGGTGACCAGCCGCAGCAGCGCGGTCGCCGCCCGGCCGTGGGTGCGCAGGAACTCCAGGAACGCGGGGACGGGTACGACGATCGCCGCCACCGGCTCGAGGGCGGCGACCGACGCCGACGCCTCCTGCCCGGACACCGCCGAGAGCTCACCGAGGATCGCACCCGGCCCGCGCAGCGCCAGCACGATCTCCTCGCCGTGCTCGGTGAGGGAGAACGCCTTGACCCGGCCGGAGACGACGAGGATGACGCTCGGCGCACGCTCGCCCTCCAGCAGCAGGGATGCGCCCGCCGGCCAGCGCCGGGGCCGGCCCCGCGCGACGAGCTCGTCCCGGTCGGCCGGGTCGAGCGTGGCCAGGAACTCCTCGGGTTCGCCGTGCTCCATGGTGCCCACCCGTCCCCTCGGGGCTCGGAGTGTAGAGCGACGGTGCGCCGTCCGGTATCGGCCGAACGTCCCATCGCGGACCGACTGCGTCCTCCTGCACACAGCGAGCGGACCTGCGGTGACATCGCGCCCACCTCGATCCCCAGGAGGTGGACGTCTGGACCAGTGCCGCAGCACGCAGTGCACCGTCACCAGCTCGACCGACCGAGCACGCGGTGGCCGAGGCGGTGCACGGGCCGGTGCCGGCGGTCACTGGTCCTTCACCCGGTGCAGCAGCCAGTCGCGATCGGTCCTGATCAGCGCGTACCGCACCGCGTCATCGCGGCCGTGCAGGGTGAACAGGATGCGGCGGTCGGTGCGGTCGTGCTCCTCCCACCACCCGGTGTCGGCGATCGACTTGTGCTCGTCGGTGTAGGTGAGGTGGTCGAGATCGTGGTCGGGCACGGCCACCGCGAGGCGGTTGCGACCGGGGTCGGTCGGCAGGCCCTGCGGCACGGCCCACGAGCGCAGCACCCCGTCCTCCTCGAGCCGCAGGTCGAAGTGGGGCCGGGGCTTGCGGTGGTCGTGCAGGACGAACCGCCCGTTCATGGGCGAAGGCTAGACATCCCCGTCGTCACCGTCACGCCGTGGCACTCCGTCGGTACCTGGCCGCCGAGGTCGCCCTCGACCTGCTCAGGTTCTGTTTCGGCGGCGACCGCGGCCGGGCCGACCCGCGGGATCGTCACCGTGCCCGGCGTCGGCCAGGCGTTCTTCACCGACACCGGCCCCCGCTTCGACGCCGCAGCGGCCGCGCCGACCTGCGACCGGGTGCTCAGCTGGTTCGGGACCCACCTGGCCTGGCCCACTGCGGGTCGCGGCCGATGAAGCCGATCAGCCGGTCCTGCGGGCTCGCGTCGTCGGGAACCGGTACGCGCGGGCCGTACTGGCCCGACGAGCGGAGGACCTCGTCCATCTGCTCCATGCCGCCGAGCAGCTGGGCGCAGAACTCCGGGTCGAGCCGGTCGTCGAGGCCGCCGGCGCGGGCCAGGTCCCAGGTGTGCATGAACACGTCGGAGACGTAGATGTTGGTGATCGCGTCCGGCAGGGGCATCTCGCCGATGTGCGGGTTGCGCAGCACGACACCGGCGGTGGCCGGGTCGTCGAGCAGCTTCTGCACGGCGGCGGTCTGGGCCGTCCAGTCCGCGGCGGGGTCGTCACCGGCGCCGGGGGTCAGCTCGATGCCGGTGCCGGAGGCGAGGAACGCCGGGAACCACGACGTCAGGTGCCCGACGACGTCGCGGGCCCGCCAGCCGTCCACGGGCGCCGGGGCGTCCCAGTCGGTGGTGTCGCGCACGCGGCCGGTGAACGCGTCGGCGACCTTCCGGTGCCACTCCCCCGCGTCAGACATGGCCGCCGGCCACGAGCGCCTCGAGCTTCGCGTAGCCCTGGTCGACGCCGACCTCCATGCCGCTGCGCAGCCAGGCGTCGCGGCCCTCGATGCTCTCCACCAGCGACTGCGTGCGCAGGCGGCTGCGGCCGTCGCCGAGGTCCTCGAACAGCAGCGTCTCCAGCGCGACCCCGTCCGGCTCGCCGTCGAAGGTGAAGGTCTGGACGATCCGGTCGGGGCGCACCTCGTGGAACGTGCCGTGGAAGCCGTACTCCTGCCCGTCCCGGGCGGCGACGTAGCTCCAGGCGCCACCGCTGCGGGCGTCCCAGTGCCGGATGCGGGTGGCCATCCCGTCGGGGCCGACCCAGCGGGCGAACAGGTCCGGGTCGGTGTGGGCGCGGAACAGCTGCATCGGGGTGGCCGCGAAGTCGCGGACGATCCGGATGACGGGGAGCGTGGGATCGGCCTCGATCCGGGCTCCGGTGGACGTGGTCATGCTGTGTCGTCCTCTCGTTCGTCGTTCATCTCGGCGAGCAGCGCATCCAGACGCCGGTAGCGCTCCTCCGCCTTCTTCCGGTACCGCTCGATCCAGGCCGTGGCCATGTCGAACACCTCCGCGTCGAGACTCACCGGCCGCCGGTGCGACGTGCCGTCGCGGCGGACCAGCCCGGCGTCGGCCAGCACCTTGATGTGCTTGGAGACGGCCTGCACCGAGACGTCGTAGGGGGCCGCGAGCTGGCCGACCGTGGCGTCGCCCACCGAGAGCCGGGCGACGAGGTCGCGCCGGGTGGGGTCGGCCAGAGCGGCGAACACCTTGGACAGCGGGTCGGTCACGGGATCCATCCTCAACCATCCGGTTGATAATTGTCAACCGTTCGGTTGAGAAGCCGGTGGTTCACCGGTGGTCGGGTCGCGGTGGTCCACCACACGACGTCGGCGTACGTGCCCACCTCGAGGCTCCCGATCCGGTCGGCGACGCCGAGCGCCTCCGCGGAGCCGAGCGTGTGCATCCGCGGGACGTCATAGGCCTGGGCGCGCCCCATCGTCTCGTCGGGGGCGACACCGTGCGGCGCTCCGCGATCACGTCCGACAAGCACTCCCGGCGGGAGGCGGCCCCACGACGACGGCAGCGCGGGCCCGCACGGTGGGGATGACCGCCTCGCAGATCCGGGTGCTGTTCGCGGCGGCTCTCCGGTGGCGCAGCCTGTCAGCGGTCACCGCATGTCGGGGCGGGCGACCCGTCGGGATCGCCCTCGGACCGGGCCGTGCCGCAGCGCCAGCACCGATCGGGTGCGTCCTCCGTCGGCATCGCACCGCACTCCGGGCACAGCTGCCCCAGCCAGCACACCGGGTCTCCGGACATGTGACCAGCATCCGCCCTCGGATCGAGCCGGGGAACCCGCGTCGGGATAGCGTGCCCCGGTGATCTCCGCTTCGCCCGGTGGGCTGGTGTTCCTGCTGCTGGCGGGACTGGTGGCCGGCGCCGTCAACGCCGTGGCCGGTGGGGGCTCGCTGCTCGTGTTCCCGGCCCTGCTGGCCGTCGGGCTGCCACCGCTGCAGGCCAACGTCACGAACTCGGTGGCGCAGTGGCCCGGCTACGCCGGGAACGTGGCCGGCAACCGGGAGGAGCTGCGCGGGCAGCGCCGCCGGATCCTCATGACCTCGGCCGTCGCCGTGGTCGGATCCGCCGTCGGGTGCGTGCTGCTGCTGACGCTCCCGGGTGCGGTGTTCGACGCGGTGGTGCCGGTCCTGGTACTGGCGGCGAGCGCGCTGATGGCCGTGTCGCCGCAGATCAAGCGGTGGATCGGCACCCCGGAACCCGGCGCACCCGACCGGGTGGCCGTGCTGCTGCCCGCGGTGTTCCTCGCATCGGTCTACGGCGGCTACTTCGGTGGGGCACTGGGCGTCATCCTCGTCGCGACCCTCTCGCTGTGCGCCCACGACACCCTCGTGCGGCTCAACGCGCTGAAGGGGCTGCTGTCGCTGGTGGTCGCCAGCGTGACCGTCGTGGTCTTCTCGCTCAACGCGCCGGTGGACTGGCTCGCCGTCGCGCTGCTCGCCCCCACCACGCTGATCGGTGGGTTCCTCGGTGCGAAGGTGGCGCGGCGGCTGCCGGAGAACGTGCTGCGCTGGTCGGTGGTGGTCCTCGGGTTCGCGGTGGGCATCTACCTGCTGGTGAAGTGACGTGAGCGTTCTCCTCGCGGCCGTGCTGCTGGCCGCCGTGCTCGTCACGGCCGTGGCCCGGCCGTGGGGCATCCCCGAGGCCGCCGTCGCGATTCCGGCCGCGGTGCTCGCCGTCGTGCTCGGGCTGGTGTCGTTCCCGGCCGCGCTGGCCGAGGTGGCGGACCTCGGGCCCACCGTCGGCTTCCTCGCCGCGATCCTGCTGCTCGGGCACCTCGCCGACGTCGAGGGGGTGTTCGCGTGGCTCGGGATCCGGCTGGCCGCCGCCTCCCGGGGACGGCCGCAGCGCCTGCTGCTGCTGGTGTTCGCGGCCGCGGCCGGGACCACCGCGGTCCTGAGCCTCGACGCGACGGTCGTGCTGCTGACGCCCGTCGTCCTCGCCACGGCCGCGCGCGTAAGGCTGCCCGAGCGACCGCACGTCTACGCGTGCGGGCACCTGTCGAACTCGGCGTCGACGCTGCTGCCGGTCTCGAACCTCACCAACCTGCTGGCGTTCGCGGCGTCCGGGCTGACGTTCCTGGGCTTCACCGCGCTGATGGTGCTGCCGTGGCTCATGGGCATCGCGGTGGAGTACCTGGTGCTGCGCTGGTGGTTCCGCGCCGACCTGCGCGAGCCCGCTCCCCCGGCCGCCCCCGGCGGCCGCCCCGCCCCCGTGGTCGCGCTGGTGGTGCTCGGGCTGACGCTCGTCGGGTTCGGGGTGTCGTCGCCGCTCGGGGTGGAGCCGGTGTGGGTGGCGGCGGTCGGGGCGCTGGTGCTGGCCGTGCGCGCGCTGGTCCGGCGGGAGATCACACCGCTCGGGGTGGTGAACGCCCTGTCGATCCCGTTCTGCCTGTTCGTGCTGGCCCTGGGCGTGGTGGTGGCGGCGCTGGGCGCGAGCGGGCTGACCGCCGCCCTGCGCACCGTCACCCCCGACGCACCGACGCTGCCGGGGCTGCTGGCCATGGCGGCGATCGCGGCGGTGCTGGCCAACGTGGTGAACAACCTGCCCGCCACGCTCGTACTGCTCCAGGTGCTCGGCGACCACCCGTCGCCCGGGCTGGTGCTGGCCGTGCTGCTCGGGGTCAACATCGGCCCGAACCTGACCTACGTCGGCAGCCTCGCCACGCTGCTCTGGCGGCAGGTGTTGGGCAGGAACCGCGCGCCGAGCCTCAAGGAGTTCACGGCGCTCGGCGTGCTGACGGTGCCCCCGGCGCTGGCGGCGTCGGTGCTGGCGCTGTGGCTGGTGCTGTGACGCGCAGCCGTCAGGGGTGGTGGTGCGTGTCGTTCACCAGCCGGACGCTGGCGCCGCCGTCGGGGTAGAGGTTGACCTCCGAGAGGCTCGCCAGGTCCAGGTGCAGCCGGTAGAGGATCTCCGGGCCGCCCGCCAGCGCGTGGCGCAGCACCATCTTGATCGGCGTGACGTGGCTGACCAGCACGACCGTCTGCCCCGGGTACGCCGCCACGATCTCCTCGAGCTCCGCCGCGATGCGGGCACCGACGTCGGCGAAGCTCTCCCCGCCGGGCGGGGCCACGTCCTCGGAGCCGAGCCAGCGGGCGTGCAGCTCGGGGTCGCGCTCGCGGGCCTCGCCGAACGTCAGCCCCTCCCAGGAGCCGAAGTCGGTCTCGATCAGCCGGTCGCGCACCACCAGCGGGGCCTCGGTGGTCTCCGCGACCGCGGCGGCGGTCTGGCGGGCGCGGCGCAGCGGGGAGGACAGGATCGCGGCGATGTCCGGGACCTCGCGGAGCCGGATCGCGGCCCCCGCGGCCTGCTGGTGGCCCAGAGCGGTGAGCTCGGGATCGCCGTGGCCGGAGTAGCGGCGGCCGACCGACAGCTCGGTCTGGCCGTGGCGCAGCAGCAGGATGCGGGTGGGGGCGCCGACCTGGCCGGACCACGCCGCAGAGGCCGCGGGGTCCGGGGTGGCGGGCGCGGGGCCCGGCGGCACCGGTTCGGGACCGATCACCGGCTCACGCTGCGCTGATGATCCGCTCACAGGCTCGCTCATCGGACGGCCTGCGCGTCCATGGCCTGGTTGGCCAGGGCGTCGGCCCGGGCGTTGCGGGCCCGCGGGATCCAGCCGAACCGGACCGACCCCAGCTCCGCCACCAGCTCACCGGCCTCGCGCGCCAGCGGCTGCATCGCCGGGTGCTTGACCTTCCACCGCCCGGCCATCTGCTCGACGACGAGCTTGGAGTCCATCCGCACCTCGACGTCGTCGGCGCCGAGGTCCAACGCGGCCCGCAGTCCGGCGATCAGGCCCCGGTACTCGGCGACGTTGTTGGTGGTGACGCCCAGCCCCTCGGAGCGCTCGGCGAGCACCTCCTCGGTGGCGGCGTCGAGCACGACGGCGCCGTAACCGGCCGGGCCGGGGTTGCCGCGCGAGCCACCGTCCGCCTCGATGATCACCTTCACAGGCCGGACTCCGCCGTGCGCACCAGGATCACGCCGCACTCCTCGCAGTGCACGACCTCGTCGGCGGGGGCGGCCTTCAGCTCGGAGAGCGCGGTGCGGTCGAGCTCCAGGCGGCAGGCCTGGCAGCGGCGGGCCTGCAGCAGCGCGGCGCCCACCCCCTGCGACGCGCGGCGCTTGTCGTAGGCGGTGAGCAGCTCCTCCGGGAAGCCCTTCGCGGCCTCCTCGCGGGCGCGGCGGCGGCCGGCCTCGGCCGCGTCGATGTCGGCGATGGCGGTGTCGCGCCGCTCGGTGATCTCCGCGACGAGCTTCTCCGCGGCGTCGACGACGGTGCGGGAGTGGTCGACGTCCAGCCCGACGGCCTCGCGCTGCTCCATGATCTCCAGCTGCTCGTCCTCGAGCACGCCCTGGCGGCGCTTGAGCGTCTCCAGCTCGTGCTGCAGGTCGGCGGCCTGCTTCGCGGCGATGCCCGAACCGGCGAGCATCTGGTTGTCGCGCTCGGTGCGGGTGCGGACGCCCTCGACGTCGCGTTCGATGCGGCGGATGTCGCGGTCCAGGTCGCCGGCCTGCGTCTCCACCTCCACGAGCTTGTCCTTGGCGGTGCGCACGGCCGCCTCGGCCTCGGCCAGCTCCGCCACCTCGGGCAGCGTGCGGCGACGGTGGGCGAGCCGCGACAGCTCGGCGTCGACCTCGGCGAGATCCAGCAGCCGCCGTTGGACGGCGGGGTCGGCCTTCATCAGATGGTCCTTCCGATACTCCAGGGATCCGTGCGCAACCGCGAGACGCGGACCTCGACGCTACCGCCCAGGGCCGAACGCACGACGCCCGCCGCCTGCTCGCACCACGGCCACTCCGACGCCCAGTGCGCGACGTCGACGAGCGCGGGCGATCCGGGGAGCAGGACGTGCTCGGACGCGGGGTGGTGGCGCAGGTCGGCGGTGACGTAGACGTCGACGCCGGCCGCCGTGGCCGCGCCGAGCGCCGAGTCGCCGGCCCCGCCGCAGACGGCGACGCGGGAGATCATGCGGTCGGGCTCGCCCGCGGCCCGCACGCCCCACACCGTCTCGGGCAGAGCGGCGGCGACGCGCGCGGTGAACGCCGACAGCGGCTCGGGCGCGGCGAGGGTGCCGATCCGCCCCAGCCCCTGCGACGACGGCAGCTCGGCCAGCTCCAGCACGTCGAACGCGGGCTCCTCGTAGGGGTGCGACGCCCGCAGCGCGGCCACGACGGCCGCGCGCTTCCCACGGGGCAGCACCATCTCCAGGCGGGTCTCCGCGACGCGCTCGAGGCGTCCGACCTCGCCGATCACCGGGTTCGCGCCGGTCAGCGGCTTGAACTGGCCCGTGCCGGCCGTCGCGAAGGAGCAGTGGCTGTAGTCGCCGATCGCGCCGGCGCCCGCGGCCGACAGCGCGTCGTGCACGGCGGTGATCGACGGCCCCACCGGGATGAACGTGACGATCTTGTCCAGCGCCGGCATCGGGGCGCCCTGCAGCGGGCCCTCGACGGTGAGACCGAGCGCCGCGGCCAGCGCATCGGACACGCCGGGGTCGGCGGAGTCGGCGTTGGTGTGGGCGGTGAACAGGGCCGTGCCCGAGCGGATCAGCCGGTGCACCAGCGCGCCCTTGGGCGTGTCGGCGCCGACGCCGTGGACGCCGCGCAGCAGCAGCGGATGGTGGGTGACCAGCAGCTGGTCCCCCGCCGCCTCGGCCACGGTCTCGGGCACCGGGTCGACGGCGACGAGCACGGACGACACGGGCTCGTCGGGGTCGCCGCAGACGAGCCCGACGGCGTCCCAGTCGGCGGCGAGCGCGGGCGGGTAGGCGGCCTCGAGGACGGCGATCACGTCGCCGACCCGGGCACTCACTGCGCCGTCCCGGTCGTGAGCGGATAACAGTGTTCGGGCACTGGTTTCCGCGCACGAGCGTCGCCGACGCCCCCCAGGGCGTCGGCGATCGCACCCGTGAGCCGAAGAACCAACTCAGCCGGACGCACAGCGACCCGCAGGTGGTCGGGACCGAGCCCGGGAAACGTGTCGCACCGCCGCACGGCGATCCCCGCCGCACGCAGCGAAGCCCGCACCCGCTCCCCGTCGCCGGAAGGCACCTTCAGCAGCAGGTACGGCGCCCGCCCCGGCAGCACCTCCACCCCGGGCACGGCGGCCAGCGCCGCGGCCTGCTCGGCGCGGGCGACCACGAGGCGCCGGGCGGCCTCCTGCGCCTGCTCCACCGCCGCCGGCTCGCAGCACGCGATCACGCCCTCCAGGGCGAGGGTCGACACCGGCCACGGCGGGCGGGGCGCCGCCAGCCGCGCGAGCAGGTCGGGTTCACCGAGTGCGTAGCCGGCGCGCAGGCCGGCCAGCGCCCACGTCTTCGTCAGGCTGCGGAACACCAGCAGGCCCGGAATCCGTTGCGCCGCAAGGGACTCCGCCTCGCCGGGGATGGCGTCGGCGAACGCCTCGTCCACCAGCAGCACCCGGCCGGGTGCGGCGAGCGCGGCGACGTCGGCCGCGGGGTGCAGCACGCCCGTGGGGTTGGTGGGGTTGCCGACGACGACCAGATCGGCCTCGGCCGGTACCTCGGCGGGGTGCAGGCGGTGCCCGTCGTCGGCCCGGGTGAGCACCCGCACGACCGGCACCCCGGCCTCACGCAGCGCCGCCTCGGGCTCGGTGAACCCGGGGTGCACCACGGCGGCGAGCCGCGGGCGCAGGGCCGGGAGCAGCGCGAACCCCTCGGCGCTGCCCGCCAGCACCAGCACCTCGTCGGGGGTGCGACCGTGGCGGGCGGCGACGGTGGACCGGGCGCGGGCGTCATGGGCCGCGGACGGGTAGCGGCCGAGGCCGTCCAGCACGGCGACGAGCCGGTCGCGCAACCACCCCGGGGGGCCGTCGCCCTGCACGTTCACCGCGAAGTCGAGCAGTCCCGGCTCGGCGTCGATGTCGCCGTGATGGCGCAGGCCGTGATCCATACAGGCACCCTACGGTGGGGGCGTCAGCTCTCCTGGCAGGTCCACGTCACGAACGGCGCCCACGGCCGTCCGGGGGCCGAGGGGCCGCGGTAGGTCAGCGGTTCCAGGTGGATCCCGGCGCCGGCCTCGTTGCGCGTGCCGAGCCACAGGTCGATGAACTCGTAGGGCTGGTCGTCGAGCGTGACGACCGTGCGGCTCTGGCCGCCGCACGAGGTCCCCGAGATCACGCGGTGCCCGGACGCCGGCGCGCCGAACCCGATGGTGGTCGGCGAGCTCCACGGCCCGTTGACGCTGTTGGCGGTGGCGTAGCTCGTGCCGGTGCCGTTGCAGTAGCCGCAGTTCTGCTCGTTGAACGTCAGCACCCAGATGCCGGACGGGTCGCGGTAGGCGCCGGGGGCCTCGGTGTTGGTCATGCCGGCGAGCTTCGCGGCCCCCTCGCCGTTGCCGCTGGTGCCGGTCGCGGTGAGGCGCTCGGAGCTGAGCGTCTGGTCGGGCATCGTGCACAGCATCATCGGCGGCCGTGGCAGGTCGATGACCAGCGAGAAGTCGCCGTTGCCGCCGCAGCGGTAGAGCGCGGGCTTGATCGTGGCGCCCCCGCTCTCCTGACCGCACGGGCCGGCGGGGCCCTGGCAGGTCAGCGCGTAGTAGGCGTTGGCACGCGAGCGGGAGTAGTCCGTCGGCGCGTTGAACCAGAGGATCCACGCGCCGTCGTCGAGGCCCCAGCCGCTGCGCTGGATCATCCGGGGGTTGAAGCAGCCCTGACCCGGGTCGCCGCAGAGCCCCTGCCAGGTCGACTTCGCGAACGGGCTGGACGCGGTGGGCGAGAACAACTGCCGCGGCGGGCTCCACGGGCCGCCCGGTGAGGCGGCGGTGGACACCCCGAAGCCGCAGAACGGCGTCGTCTTCACCGTCCACTCGAACCCGCAGCCGTACTGGGTGCCGTAGAGGTAGTACGTCGACCCGGACCTCAGCATCATGCCGTCGTGCAGGTCCACCCCGGTGATCGTGATCGGGTCGACCGACGGCGTCGCCGCCGCCGCGGGCAGCGCCGTCACCAGGCCGGCCAGGAGCGTCGCCACCACCGTCAGAACCACCCGGATCACCCGCATCGGACATGGATAGTCCGAACTGCCCCCGCAGCGCCCTCGGTGCGTCCACGTGTACCCGGAGTGGTGAACTCGGACGGGGAACCTGTGACGTGGTCGGCCCGGGGCGGGCCGGAGTGTCACGAATGCGACCGATCGGCCAGACTCGGGCGGGTGAGCCTTCACGTGACGTTCGTCTGCACCGGCAACATCTGTCGCTCCCCCATCGCCGAGAAGGTGTTCGCCACCGAGCTGGAGCGCGCCGGGCTCGCCGACGGCGTGCGCGTCACGAGCGCGGGCACCGGGGGCTGGCACGTCGGCTCCCCCGCGGACGACCGCGCGGCGGCCCTGCTCCGGTCCGAGGGCTACCCCACCGAGCACCGGGCGCGCCAGATCGACTCCGACCTGCTCTCGGCCGACCTCATCGTCGCCCTCGACAACACCCACCGCCGCGCCCTGCAGTCCAAGGTGCCCGAGCCCGAGCGCGTGCGGCTGCTGCGCTCGTTCGATCCGGCCGCCCCGAGCGGCGCCGACGTGCCCGACCCCTACTACGGCGACGACGACGGCTTCGCCGAGGTGCTCGACATGATCCGGGCCGCCGTGCCCGGCATGATCGACTGGGTGCGCACCCAGCGGTGACCCCCGGCGTGGAACGGGCCGAGCTCGCCGACGGCCGGACGGTCGTGGTGAAGTCCGGTGACCCGGCCGCGGAGGCCGCCGGGCTGCGCTGGCTCGCGGTCCCCGGCGGCCCGCCGGTGCCGGAGGTGCTCGACACCGGGCCCGACCGCCTGGTCACGACCTACATCCCGCCGGGGCGACCCGACCGCGCCGCTGCCGTGGACCTCGGGCGACGTCTGGCCGTGCTGCACGCCGCGGGAGCCCCGGCGTTCGGTTCGCCCCCGCCCGGCGGCCCGCGCGTCGCCACGATCGGGCTCGCCCCGATGACCAACGACCCGGCCCCGGAGTGGGCCCTCTGGTACGCCACCGACCGGGTGCTGCCCTACCTGCGCACGGCCCGGGACGCGGGCGCGGTCTCGGCCGCCGACGCGGCCAGCGTCGAGCGGGCGTGCGGGCGGCTCCCCCGGCTCGACGCGCCGCCGGCCCGGCTGCACGGCGACCTGTGGGCGGGCAACGTGCTGTGGTCGACCGACGGCGCCTGGCTGATCGACCCGGCCGCCCACGGCGGGCACCGCGAGACCGACCTGGCCATGCTGGCCCTGTTCGGCTGCCCCCACCTCGACGCCGTGCTCGGCGCCTACGACGAGGTCACACCGCTCGCCGACGGCTGGCGCGAGCGGGTGCCGCTGCACCAGCTGTTCCCGCTGCTGGTGCACGCCGCCCTGTTCGGCGGCGGCTACGGCGCGCAGGCGGCCGCGGCGGCCGCGACCGTTTAGGGCCTGTCTGACGGATCCATGCCGAGCGAGGGCCGCGCAGCCGGCTGGAGATCCGTCAGACCGGCCCTGAGCAGCCACATGGTCACCTGAGGCTGCCGGGACGGCCCGCCGGACCACCGCACGTGACCACGTGGCGGGCGCGGGCCGGGTCGGTCAGCCCACGCCCAGGATCGACCAGCCCCGGTCCGGGAAGCCCGAGGCCTCCGCGACCTTCGCCGAGCCGATGTTGCTGTGCGCGTGCAGGTAGGTCGGGATCGCACCCTCGTCCAGGACGCGGCGGGCGGCCTGCGCCACCAGGCGCCGCGCGAGGCCCTTGCCCTGCGCCGCCTCCGCGGTGACGACGGCCAGCTCGTGGCCGTACCCGTCGTGCCGCTTGATCCCGACGCCCGCGAGGTGCTCGCCGGTGTCGGGGTCCACCGCCACCAGCACGTCGTGGCCGAAGGGCCGCAGCCACTCGGGCACCGACGGGTCGACTGCCGGCACCCACACGCCCGCGTCCGGCAACGGGGTGGGCGCGGTGCTCCAGCGGAACACCCCGCGGAAGAAGCCGCCGTCGATCTTCGCGGCCGCGGGCACCCCGGGCCCGTCGTCGCCGGCGGCCACCACCGCGGCCACGGCGTCGGCCGCGAGCGGCGGCACCGACAGCACGCCGCCCTCGGTCGACTCGACGCCGAGCACGGGATGCACGAGCCCGTCCCAGCCCGGCTCGACTCGCTTGGCCGAGCCCACGACGGTGAGGCCCGGTCCCGTGCCGGGCCAGCGGCCCAGCCACGTCTGCAGGTGTGCGGTGAGCCGCTGGTCGTCCACGTCGTCCACGTACCGGAGTAGATCACGCGGCCGATCGGGACCGATCGGCGAACTCGCCGGGGTGGGATGGCGAACTCGCGGTCATGTCGTGGCCAGCAGCTCGGCCAGCGACTCCGCCAGCGCGTCGGCCAGGACGTCGACGTCGTACATCGCGTCGCGGTCGGCGGTGAGGCCGTAGTGCACGCCGCCGTCGTAGGAGGTGATGCCGATCGCCACGGCCTGACCGCCGGCCAGCGGCACCACCGGGTACATGTCGAGCATCCGGGCACCCATCGCGTACAGGGGGCGGGGCGGCCCGGGCACGTTCGTGACGAGCACGTTGTAGAGCTGGCTGGAGTACTGGCTGGCCAGCCGCGCACCGATGCTGTGCAGCACCGGCGGGGCCAGCCCCACCAGCCGCACCAGCGCGGACGCACCGACCGCCCGGCCGCTGCGCTTGTGGCCCTCCATCGCGTCCCGCAGCGACGTCAGCCGCGCCGCGGGGTCGTCCTCGGCGACGGGCAGGTCGACGAGGTAGGCCGAGATCGCGTTCCCGCTGCCGCCCGAGCGGGCCCGCACGCTCACGGGGACCAGCGCCCGCACGGCCGTACCCTCGGTCAACGGCTCCCCGCGCGAGATCAGCCACCGCCGCAGCCCGCCCGCGACCACCGCGAGCACGACGTCGTTGACGGTGCCGCCGTGCGCCTTGCGGACGGTCCGATGATCGGCCAGCGACGTGCGCACCATGCCGTAGCGCCGCTGGGCCCCGGTGGCCGCGTTCAGGGCCGGTACCGGGCGGGAGGAGGCGGCCCCGCGCCCGGTGGACACCAGCCCGCCGACGGCGCGCCCCACCGCGGCCGTCGTCTCCCGCGCGTCACGGACCGCCCGGCTCGCGACACCCAGCACCAGCCGCCGCGGGCGCAGCAGCGCGTCCACGCCCGCCCGGGCCGCCAGCTCGACGCCGTAGGGCTCGCGCGCGGGCTCCCAGTGGTCGGGCTCGGTCTCCCGCGGCTGCGGCGTGAGGTCGAGCAGGGCGGCGCCGATGTCCATCGACGCCAGCCCGTCGACCATCGCGTGGTGGGTCTTGGTGACCACCGCCAGCCGCCCGTCGGCCAGCCCCTCGACGACGTAGACCTCCCACAGCGGACGCGACCGGTCGAGCCGGCGGGCCAGCAGCCGGCCCACCAGCTCGCGCAGGACGTCCTCGGTGCCCGGCGCGGCGAGCGCGGCGTGGCGGACGTGGAAGTCGATGTCGAAGTCCGCGTCGTCCACCCACACGGGCAGGCCCAGCCCGCCCGGCACCTCCCGCACCTTCTGCCGGTAGCGCGGCACGAGCGGCAGCCGGTGCTCGATCAGCGCCGTGAACGCGGCCACGTCGAACGGCCCGTCCTCGGGCGGGGCGAACGTCATCACCGCCCCGACGTGCATCGCGGCCGTGCGGTGCTCCGCGTACAGGAACGACGCGTCGAGCGCCGAGAGCCGATCCGGCAAGCCGCCTACCTCCACCCCCTCCAGGGGAAGCCGGAACGGCCCCGCTCCTCGAGCTTGACCCCGAGCACCTGGTGCAGCTGGATGTTGTCACGCTCGAAGCCCAGACGGCAGGCCGCCATGTAGAGCCGCCACACCCGGGCCCGGCCGATGCCCACGTCGGCGACGGCCTCCTCCCAGTGCTCCTCCAGGTTGTCGCCCCACGCCTGCAGCGTCTTGGCGTAGTGCTCCCGGAAGTTCTCCTCGTGGCGGATCTCGAACCCGGCCTCGTTCATCTCCCAGACGAGCTGGCCGATGGGCTCCAGCTGGCCGTCGGGGAAGACGTAGCGGGCGATGAACGGGTCGAGCTTCTTCTTCGGCGGCTTGTGCGGCTGGGTGATGCAGTGGTTGAGCAGCCGCCCGCCCGGGCGCAGCCGCGCGTGCAGGGACCCGAAGTAGGACGCGAGCTGGTCCTTGCCGATGTGCTCGGTGAGGCCGATCGAGCTGATCGCGTCGAACTCCGACTCGGGCGCGTCGCGGTAGTCCATGTGGCGGACCTCCGCGAGGTGACCCAGGCCCCGGCGCTCGATCTCCGCCTGCGCCCACTCCGCCTGGTTGCGCGACAGCGTCACGCCCAGCGCCTTGACGCCGTGCTCCGCCGCCGCGTGCATCACCATGCCGCCCCAGCCGCAGCCCACGTCGAGCAGGCGCATGCCCGGCTCGAGCGCGAGCTTCTGCGCCACCAGCTCGAACTTGGTGGCCTGGGCCTCCTCGAGCGTGGTGGTGTCGGAGTCGTAGACGGCGCACGTGTACGCCATCGACGGGCCCAGCACCCACTCGTAGAACTGGTTGGAGACGTCGTAGTGGTGCGAGATGGCCTTGCTGTCGCGCGACTTGGAGTGCAGCCGGCCCGGCGGGCGGTACTCCAGTGCCGGCGGGGGCTGGCGGTGGCGCAGCCACAGCGGCACCATCTTGCGCGCCAGCCGGAGCTGGTCGGCCCTCGTGATGTCGTGCAACGTGATGTCGGCCATCGCGTCGAGGACGTCGTACAGCTCGCCCTCCACCTCGATCTCGCCCTCCACGTACGCCCGGGCCAGCCCGAGCGTGCCCGGGGCCGTGGCCAGCCGGGCCATGGCCCGGGGCGAGACGATCCGCAGGGCCACCTCCGAGCTGTCCGGCCCCGCCTTGCTGCCGTCGTAGGCGATCACCCGTACCGGGATGTCGGTTCCGACGACACCCGCGATGACATCAGCGACCTGCATCATGCCCTCCCTGATCCGGTCACCTTCGTATAGAGATCGGGCAGCCGTCCGTGCGGGTCGTAGCGCCCCTTCAACGCACGGTAGGCGGGCCCGTTGTAGTGCTCCCAGAACTCACGCTCGTCGTAGTGGACGGTGGAGTAAAGGGACTTGTGACCCCCGAGCTCGGCCACGAGCTCCTCGATCCGCCGGTTGTGGGCGTCGGGCTGCCCCGGCACCTCCTCGACGGACGACCAGAAACCGACGTTGACGTAGAGCTCGTCGGCCTTCATCGGGTACAGCGGCCAGGTGGTCTGTCCCCGCAACCGCAAGGGGCACAACCAGAAGGGCGCGATCCCGATGTCGCGGTGGAACGCCTCCAGGAACTCGGCCAGCCGTTCGACCGGGATCTCCACGTCCTGGACGACGAGCTCCTCCTGCGGCTTGCCGAACAGCCCACGGATGCGCCCGGAGAAGCGGTAGCGGCGGTCCAGCGACACCAGCCGGCGGTAGACGTCGGAGCGGCGGTAGCGGCGCGGCCAGAACAGCCGGACCACCGGGTTCTGGGCACCCAGCGCGCGCGAGCACCAGAACCAGTCGGTGTCCCAGCGCCAGATGTAGTCGTGGACGGTCAGCACGTCGGTGGGGAGCCGGTCGATGGACCGCCAGAAGATCTTCTGCCCGGTGTAGTCGCTGGGGCCCGCCGGGCCGGGCTCGTCGGTGAACCAGCCCAGCGTCAGGTACTGCTCGCCCTCGGCCAGGACGCTGGCGTCGACGAAGTCCGGGCCGTCGGCCACGTCCAGGTCGCAGACCTGCGTGATCTGCTTCTCCAGGTCGGCGGTGTCGACGCGGTGGTGCTCGATGCGGACGTAGGGCTTGACGGGCTGCACGTCGATCACCAACCGCAGCGCGTAACCCAGCGTGCCGTAGGAGTTGGGGAACCCGCGGTAGAGGTCGGCGTGCTCGTTGTCCGGCGTGACGGTGATGACGTCGCCGTCGGCGGTGAGGATGTCCATCTCGCGCACCGACTCGTGCGGCAGCCCGTGCCGGAACGACGTGGACTCGATGCCCAGGCCGGTGACCGCCCCGCCGAGCGTGATCGTCTTGAGCTGCGGCACGACCAGCGGCATCACGCCGTACGGGAGGGTGGCCGCCACGAGGTCCTCGTAGGTGGTCATGCCCTGCACCTCGGCGGTGAGGCCGACGGGGTCCACCGAGATCACCCCGGTGAGGTCGCTCGTGTCGAGCCGGTCGGTGATCTGCTCGCGCCCGCCGAAGCGGAACAGGTTGGACGACTTCTTCCCCAGCCGCATCCGCGTGCCCGCCGGCAGCGCCCGGAACCGTCGCAACAGATCGGCGACGGCCGCGGCGTGCGTGGCGGGTGAGACCAGGGGTGGTGCGTCCAGGGGTGCCACGCTCATGAAGGGGAACGCTAGTCCGACGGGGACGGCGAACCCAACCTCTCGGTCAGGCCCTTTCGTCACACCGGCCGGTGGTCGCCGGTTTCGTCCCGTTTGGCGCCGGATCGATCATCGAGCGGGACCGGTCCTCCCATGGTCTGATGCGTGTCGTGTCCGACACGAATCCCCATCAGAACGTCACGTTTCCCTCGACCAGCGGTACCGCCCACGGTTACCTGGCCGTCCCCGAGTCCGGCAGCGGCCCCGGCCTGATCGTCATCCAGGAGTGGTGGGGCCTCACCGACCACATCGCCGACGTCACCAACCGCTTCGCCGCGGAGGGCTTCGTCGCCCTCGCCCCCGACCTCTACGGCGGGAAGACCACCCACGACGCGGACGAGGCCGGGAAACTGATGGGCGAGCTGCCCGTCGACCAGGCCGCCACCGACCTCGTCGGCGCCGTCGACTTCCTGCTCGCCCACGACGCCGTCACCTCCTCGACGGTCGGCGCCGTCGGGTTCTGCATGGGCGGCGGCTTCGTGCTCGTCCTCGCCGCGCAGCAGGGCGACCGGATCGGTGCCGCGGTGCCGTTCTACGGCGTGCTCAAGGAGGAGTTCCCCAGCTTCGCGAACCTCACCGCGCCGCTGCAGGGCCACTTCGGCGAGACCGACCAGATGGCCGACCCCGCGTCGGTCGCGGCCCTGGCCGAGCGGATCGAGTCCGAGTCCGGGGTGACCCCGCAGTTCTTCACCTACCCGGCGGGCCACGCGTTCTTCAACGACGAGAACCACATGGGCACCTACGACAAGGCCCAGGGCGAGATCGCCTGGAACCGCACGCTGGAGTTCCTCCGCGCGAACCTGCGCTGACCAGCGCTGACGCGCCCGTGCGCGGATAACAGTGTCGGAACACTGTTGTCCGCGCACGACCCCCGTCAGGTGCGGGTGAGGCGCCCCCGCACCAGGCTCGGCAGGGCCGACATGCCCGTCGTCGGCCGGAAGGCCTCCGCCGCCGCCGTCAGGGCCTGGTGCTGGTCCTCGGTGAGCGCGATGTCGGCCGCCGCGGCATTGCTCTCCACCTGCGCCACGCTCGACGCGCCGGGGATCGCCACCACGTTGGGCAGGTGCACCAGCCAGGCGAGGGCGATCTGGGCCGGTGACGCGTCGTGGGCGGAGGCGATGTCGCGCAGCAGGTCCAGCAGCGGGCGGGCGGCGTCGAGGTTCTCCGGCAGGAACAGCGCGTTGGCCGCGCGGACGCCGCCCGAGGGCTTGTTCGTCGACGTGTAGCGCCCCGACAGCAGCCCCTGCCCGAGCGGGCTCCACGCGAGGATGACGTGCCCGGTGCGCTGGGCCCACGGCAGCATCTCGGCCAGCGGCTCGCGCGCCACCAGGCTGAACTGCACCTGGTTCGACAGCACCCTCGACCCGGGGTGCCCCGCAGTACCGATGCTCGCGCCCGCAAGCGACGCTTCGGCACGCTTCCAGCGGTCCAGCGAGTAGTTCGAGACGCCCACCTCGTCGACCACACCCACGTCGTGCAGGGCCTTCATGCCCCGCATCGTGGTGCCGTCCTTGATCACCGGGTTGGGCTGGTGCACCTGGTAGAGGTCGATCTCCCGGACGCCGAGGCGCTGCGCGCTCGCCACCCCGCGCTGCTGCACGACCGGCGCCGTCGGCCAGACCGGGAAGACCTTGGACGCCACCACGACGTCGTCGGTGCCGCCGGAGGCCGCGAGCGCGCGCCCGAGGATCCGCTCACTGCGTCCGAAGCCGTAGACCTCCGCGGTGTCGAACACCGTGACGCCCAACTCCCGCGCACGGGCGACGATCCGGGCCGCCTCGCCCTCGTCGTAGTCGGCGCCGTAGCCCCACTCCCGGGACCCGAACTGCCACGTGCCCAGGCCGATGACGGAGTACCGCTTGGCGGTGTCCAGTTCCAGATAGCGCATGGGTACCAGCATGGCCCGACCGCGGCCGTGGCGCCCACCGCTGCCGTCCGGAGGACGGACGGGGTGCGCCGGGCCGAGCCGGCTAGCCGTGGTCGGTGAGGAAGGTGTCCAGGTGGAACCACGTGGTGGTGCGGGCGTCACGGCCGGTCAGGACGCCGAGGTGGCCGCCCGGCGCGGTCTCGAACCGCACCTCCGGCGCCCCGGTCAGCAGCTCCACCACCTTCGCGACAGCGGCCATCGGGGCGATCACGTCGGTGCGCCCGGCCACCACGAGCACCGGTACCTCGATGGCGGCGAGCGGGATGGTCCGCCCGGCCAGCGCGAGCTGTCCGTCGGAGAGGTCGTTGCTGCGCAGCAGGAGGTGGTAGAGCTGCCCGAACACGCGGCCCGGGTAGCCGTGCATGTTGTTCATCATGTGGTCGACGGCCTCGATCTGGGCGAGGCAGTCGCGGTCGTCGAGCCGCGAGAGCAGCGTCAACGGCTTGGTCACGAGCTTCTCGAACGCCGTGAGCTGGAACGCGGCGCTGACGATGGGCGCGGGGAAGCTGCCGACGGCCTGGTGGACCCACGGGAGCCCGCGCCCGCCCATCGCCACGACGAGGGGCCGCAGCGGGGCCACCAGCGGCACGGCCGCGATGTCGACGGGGCTGCCGATCACCGTCAGGGACCGGACGGGGAGCGAGTCCCACGCCGCCACCGTCAGCATCGAGAAGATCCCGCCCAGCGACCAGCCCAGCAGGTGCAGGTCGTCGGCCCCGGCGTGCGCGACGGTCTCCCGCACCGCCCACGGCACCACCTCGTCCACCCAGTGCTCCATGCCGAGGCCCCGCTCCGCGAAGCGGATGGCGCCGTAGTCCACCAGGTAGACGGTGCGGCCCTCGGCCAGCAGGTGCTCCACGAGCGAGCAGCCGCGGCGCAGGTCGTAGGCGAAGTCGGGCGCACCGAGCGGCGGTACGAGCAGCACCGGCGCTCCCCCGACGTCCGGGGCGCCGACGTCCGGGCGGTAGCGGTGGAGCACCGCACCGTTCTCCGCGACGACGTCGCGGGGCATGCGCCGCAGATCGGCCACGCCGCCACGGAGCTTGCCCGCCAGGTTGACCGCCGCGGCACCGAGATCCATCTGATCAACCTAGCGGGTCGTGCGAAACAGTCGGCCCCGACTGCTTCCCGGTTACCCGTCGGTATGTGAGACTCCGGAGCATGCAGAGGGACATCTTCGACGCCGAGCACGACGCCTTCCGCGACCTCGTGCGCACCTTCCTGACGAAAGAGGTCGTCCCCTTCCACGAGCAGTGGGAGAACGACGGCCAGGTCGACCGCGCGATCTGGAAGGCCGCCGGCGCGGCGGGCCTGCTCGGCACCGACGTGCCCGAGGAGTTCGGCGGCGGCGGGGTCGACGACTTCCGCTACAACGCCATCGTCACCGAGGAGATCTCGGCGGCCGGCACGAGCGGTCTGGGCTTCCCGCTGCAGAACGACGTGATCGCCCCCTACCTGCTGCGCCTCGCCAACGACGAGCAGAAGCAGCGCTGGCTGCCCGGGTTCTGCTCCGGCGAGATCATCACCGCGATCGCGATGACGGAGCCCGGCACCGGGTCGGACCTGCAGGGCATCACGACCAACGCCCACCAGGACGGCAACGGCGACTGGATCCTCAACGGCTCCAAGACCTTCATCACCAACGGCATCCTCGCCGACCTGGTGATCGTCGTCGCGAAGACCGACCCGGAGGCCGGCAGCCGCGGCTTCAGCCTGCTGGTCGTCGAGCGCGGGATGGAGGGCTTCGAGCGCGGCCGCCGTCTCAAGAAGGTCGGCATGAAGGCGCAGGACACCGCGGAGCTGTCGTTCACCGACGTCCGGGTGCCCGCCGCCAACGTGCTGGGCGAGCTCGGCCAGGGCTTCGTCTACCTGATGCAGAACCTCGCGCAGGAGCGGCTGTCCATCGCGGTCGGCTCCATCGCCGGCGCCGCCCAGGCGTTGAAGTGGACGCTCGACTACACCAAGGACCGCAAGGCCTTCGGCAAGCCGGTGGCCACCTTCCAGAACACCCGCTTCGAGCTGGCCGAGATGGACACCGAGATCACGGTCACCCAGGTGTTCGTGGACAAGTGCATCAGCGAGCACGTGGCCGGCAGGCTCTCCATCGCCGACGCCGCGAAGGCGAAGTGGTGGGCCTCCGACGTGCTCAAGCGCGTGGTGGACCGCTGCGTGCAGCTGCACGGCGGCTACGGCTACATGATGGAGTACCCGATCGCCAAGGCGTTCGTGGACTCACGTGTGCAGTCGATCTACGGCGGCACCAACGAGATCATGAAGGAGATCATCGGCCGCTCGCTGGTGGGCTGATCGGGGTCACCGGCTCGCGCATGCCCTCTCGAACCCGGCCGTCGCCACCATCAGGCGCTTGGTGTCGTACTGGATCGGCTTCTCCATCGTGGGCTCGGCGGCGGTGCTGCCGGCCTTCGACTGGGCGTCCAGGTCGTCGATGGCCGCCACCAGCTCGGTGGAGGCCTGGCCCAGGGCGGGACTGATGATCCCGCCCTGCGCGGCCATCTGGCGGCTGGCCAGGAACAGCAGCGGGATGGCGGCCGGGAGCACCGGGCCGATGTCGAGGATGTGGGCCGCGTTGCGGATGTTCGTCGCCAGCTCGGCCGATCTGCCGCACAGCTGGTCGTCGGAGGTGGGCGCGGCCGACGTGGGGGCGGCCGCGGACGTGGGCGTGGGGGCGGGGGCCGGGGACGGGGACGGGGCGCTGCACCCGCCCAGCACGACGGCCAGCAGGGCCGCCCCGGCGACGGTGCGCTTCATGCCACCACGCTCGCCAGTACGCGGGCGCGCTCGGCGTCGACGTCGATGTCGGTCTCCGGGAACTGCGGCTCCATCTCGCCGAGGGTCTCCGCGAGCAGCGCGGCCACCGCCCAGTTGCGGTACCACTTGCGGTCCGACGGCACGACGTACCAGGGCGCGGTGTCGGTGTCGCAGAACCGCAGCGCGTCGGTGTAGGCCTCCTGGTACGCAGGCCACTCCGACCGCGAGTCGAGGTCGGCCGGGTTGTACTTCCAGTGCTTGAGCGGGTCGTCGAGCCGGGCCAGCAGGCGCTCCTGCTGGGCCTGCGGCGAGATGTGCAGCATCACCTTCAACACCGTGACGTCCTGCGCGGCCAGCTCGGCCTCGAACACGTTGATCTCGTCGTAGCGGCCCCGCCAGACCTCCTCGGGCACCAGCGCGTCGACGCGGGCGATCAGCACGTCCTCGTAGTGGGAGCGGTCGAACACGCCGATCTGGCCGGGCTGCGGCGTCTCCTTGCGGATCCGCCACAGGAAGTGGTGGGCGCGCTCCTCGGGCGTCGGCTTCTTGAACGACGCGATGTGCAGCCCCTGGGGGTTGACCAGGCCCGCGACGTGCCGGATCACACCGCCCTTGCCGGAGGTGTCCATGCCCTGCAGCACCAGCAGCACCGAGCGGGTGCCCTCCACGGTGGCCTCCGCGTACAGGGCGTCCTGCAACCCCTCCAGGCGCGCGGCCAGGTCGTTCATGTCCGCGGCGGCGGCGCTCTTGTCCTTGGGCCCGACAGGCCGGGACCGCGGGTCGATCGCGGACAGGTCGAGCTCGGGCGACACCCGGAACGTGGCACGTACGGACTTGGGCACGTGTCGAACCTACTTGCTCGCTGAGCCGCCCGCGGGCACCACGTCCTGCTCCTCGGGCTCGCGGTCCCGACCACCGGCCGCCGCGAGGTCGATCTCCAGGGCGAACGGCTCCTCCACCCGGAGCGCCTCGTGCGCGCTCGCCTGGGCGTACTCGTGGTAGCGGCCGCTGATGATCATGTTGGCGACGGCGAAGGGCACGTCGTGGTCCACGAGCAGCGAGTACGGGATGCGGCTGCGGGCGTAGAGCTGCGGCTTGAACGAACGGTCGAGCGCGCCGTGGTCGGCGCCCACCACCTCGATCACCATCAGGGCGTCGGCGGCGTCGAGCACGGGGTCGGCGGGCTCGTCGTCGTCGGCGGTCCGCGTCACCACCAGGTCAGGGACCAGCACGCAGTCGGTGCCCAGCCGCAGCGGCACCGGTCCGACGACGCGCAGCCCGTCCGGCAGCGCGGTCGTGACGGTGTCCCGGACCGCGGCGACGACACGCACCCGCTCGGGCGTGGCCCCGGGCCCGACGACCAGCGCCCCGTCCACCAGCTCGACGCGGCCGTCCCCCGGCACCGACAGGCCCAGGTAGGCGTCCTCGGTCCAGGGCCCCTCGTGATCGAACACGGAATGGTCCACCGCCGCACCTCGCCCTCTCGAGACTGACTCACCGACATGGTGACACGGTGACGCGGACGACAGGACACGGCGACGGAACGTCACGGCCGGGAGCACCGGATCAGGTGACCCTCCGGCCGCCGATCGGGACGACGAGCGGCGATCCCGCCACCGGGTCCTCGATCACCCGGGCGGCCAGCCCGAAGACCTCGGCGAGCAGCTCCTCGGTGATCACCTCGGCCGGCGCGCCCGCCGCGACGATCCGGCCGTCGCGCAGGGCGACGAGGCGGTCGGCGTAGCGGGCGGCCAGGTTCAGGTCGTGCAGCACCATCACGACCGTACGCCCGGCCTCGGCGGGCAGCCGGCGCACGAGCTCCAGGACGTCGACCTGGTGGGCGAGGTCGAGGAACGTGGTGGGCTCGTCGAGCAGGAGCAGGTCGGTGCCCTGCGCCAGCGCCATGGAGATCCACGCCCGCTGCCGCTGCCCGCCCGAGAGCTCGTCGACGGCATCGCGTTGATCCCGATGCCGATCAGCACCAGCCGGAACCCCTGCACCCCGTCCCGCCAGGCCAGCCCGTAGATCGCGAACGCGGTGGCGAGGCTGCCGGCCAGTGCGGCCAGCGGGACGCCGGCCGCAGCGAGCAGGCCGCCGAGGGTGCCGAACCCGCCGCCCAGCACGATCACGAACACCGCGGCCGCGCTCGCACCCGCGGTGAAGCCGATGACGTCGGGGCTGGCCAGCGGGTTGCGGGCGACGGTCTGCGTGAGCGCGCCGGACACCGCCAGCGCCGCGCCGACCAGCGCCCCGGTGAGCGAGCGCGGCAGCCGCAGCTCCAGCACGATGAACTGCTGGCCCGCGTCGCCGCCGCCGGCCAGCACCGCCAGCACCTCGCCGACGCCGATGGGGTACTCGCCGCGCCCGACGTTCAGCGCGACACCGAGCAGCAGCACCACCGCCGTCACGGTCAGCACGACGACGGTGCGCGGCCGCCACACCACCGACGCCGGGCCGACGCGCAGGGCGGGGCGGCCGGGCACTGCCGGACGCGCGGCCGGAACGGGAACCGTGATGGCGGTCGGCGAGGTCATCGGCATCACGTCCCCACCATCTTCCGGCGCCGCACCAGCCACACGAAGAACGGCCCGCCGACGAGCGCCAGCACGATGCCGACCTGCAGCTCACCGGGCCGGGCCACGACCCGGCCCACGACGTCGGCGGCCACGAGCAGCACCGCCCCCGCCAGCGCGGAGGTGGGCAGCAGCCACCGGTGGTCGGGGCCGGTGAACGCCCGCACGACGTGCGGCACGACGAGCCCGACGAACGCGATCGGGCCGCAGGCGGCGGTGGCGCCTCCCGCGAGCAGGGTGATCGCCAGGATGCCGACGACCCGGGTGCGCAGGACCGGGTGCCCGAGCGAGCGGGCCACGTCGTCGCCCAGCGCCAGCGCGTCGAGCGCGGGGGCACCGGCGAGAGCGACGAGCGCGCCGGCGGCGAGGACCACACGACCTGGCCGGTGACGTCGCCGTCCCGGCCGGCCAGCGAGCCGACGGACCAGAAGCGGTAGGCGTCGAGCGTGCGGACGTCGACGAGGATGACGGCCGAGGTCAGGGCCGACAGCAGGGCCGTGACGGCGGCCCCGGCCAGCGCGAGCGTCACCGGCGTGGGGCCACCGCGCCCGGTGGAGCCGAGCACGACGACCGCGACGGCCGCCACGAGCGCGCCCGCGAAGGCGAACCAGACGTAGCCGAGGAGGCTGGTGACGCCGAACGCGTAGATCCCGATCACCACGGCCAGCGCGGCACCGGCGTTGACGCCGAGCAGGCCGGGGTCGGCGAGCGGGTTGCGGGTGTGGCCCTGGATCAGCGCCCCGGCCAGGCCGAGCGCCGCGCCCACCAGCACCCCGAGCAGGGTGCGCGGGATCCGCAGCGACCGCACGACGATGTCGTCCTCGGTGCCGGTGGGGGCGACGAGCGCCTGCCAGACGTGGTCGAGCGGGTCGGCCTTGGCCCCGACCGCGACGCCGGCCACGCAGGCGACGACCAGCAGCGCGCCCAGCCCCAGCAGCCCGAGCAGCCGGCGGTGGCGCACGTCCGCCACGGCGCTCGTCACCACCATCGACGTCTCCTGCGATCGGTGAGGATGTGCTCGCCTCATCATAGGTGAGGCTGTCTTTGCAACACAGACCCGGCCCCAACGTGCTGGGATGGGCCGGTGATCACCCTGCTGCCGGTCGACGGCACGTCCGAACTGGCTGAGCACTACGCCTACCCCGACGACCTGACGGCGCCGTGGGTGCGGGTGAACTTCGTGGCCAGCGCCGACGGGGCCGCCTCGGTGGACGGCACCTCCGGCGGCCTGGGCTCCGACGCCGACAAGCAGGTGTTCGGGGTGCTGCGTGAGCTGGCCGAGGTGGTGCTGGTCGGGGCGGGCACGGTGCGCGCGGAGGACTACCGGGGGGCACGCCGGAACACCGCGGGCCGCGACACCCCGCCACCCATCGCCGTCGTCACGGGATCGGCCGACCTCGACCCCGGCAGCAAGCTGCTCATCGACACCCGCGTCCCGCCCATCGTGCTGACGCTCGGCTCGGCCCCCGCGGACCGCCGCGGCCGGCTCACCGCCGCCGGCGCCGACGTCGTCGTCCTCGACGACCTGGAGCCCGCGACCCTGCTCGCCGAGCTCGGCCGCCGCGGCCTGCACCGGGTGCTGTGCGAGGGCGGCCCGTCGCTGTTCGGCGACCTCGTGGCCGCCGGGGCGGTCGACGAGCTGTGCCTGACCGTCGCCCCGCTGCTGGCCGGGGGCACGGCGGGCCGCATCGCCCGCGGCCCCGAGGGCTCGCCCGCGCAGCCGTTGACGCTGGTCGGCGCGCTGGAGGCCGACGGCACGCTCCTGCTGCGCTATCGCCGCGTTACTCCGATAGGGTGACCTGGCGGGAGGATCGACCGGGTACTCGCGTCCTACAGACGAACAACGAAGAACGCGAAACCTCAAAGGAGCAGCGATGACCACCCCCACGGCCGCTACGACCACCATCAAGTCCCCCACGGGCACCGGTGGAAGCCCGGCCCGGCTGGCCGACGACACGGCGCAGGGCAAGACCACGATCGCCGCGTCCGTCGTCCAGAAGATCGCCGGCATCGCCGCCCGCGAGATCTCCGGCGTCCACTCGATGGGCGGTGGCCTCTCCCGCACGTTCGGCGCCATCCGGGAGCGCATCCCCGGCGGCGGCACCGGCGCGTCCAACATCGCGGGCGTCCAGGTCGAGGTCGGCGAGAAGCAGGCCGCCGTGGACCTCGACCTCGTCGTCGAGTACGGCGCGTCGATCGTCGAGCTGGCGCGCGCCGTGCGCCGCAACGTGATCACCGCGGTCGAGCGCATGACCGGCCTCGAGGTCATCGAGGTCAACATCGCGGTCAACGACATCCACCTCCCCGACGAGGAGGACGACACCCCGGCCCCCGCGCCGGCCGTCGCCCGGGTCGAGTAGTCCACCCCCCTTCCTCCGTCGTGAACCGGGAGCAAGCCGTGACCGTCACCGTCGTACCCGAGCCCACCGCCGTTCCGCTCGCGGAGCAGATCGCGGCCGTGGTCACCGCGCATCCGGCCGTCGCCGGACTGCACGGGGGGATCTTCGGTGCGGTCGCCACCTACCTGCCGGGCCGCCGCCTCACCGGCGTGCGGGTCGGCGAGGGTGACGAGCCCGTCGAGCTGGCCGTGGTGCTGCACCTCGACCAGCCCATCCCGGGCGTCGTCCGTGACCTGCGCCACGTGGTCTCCGGGCTGTGCGGCGGGGCGGCGGTGGACATCACCGTCGCCGACGTCGCCGTCCCCGCCCGGTACGCCGCCGAGCTCGCCGGCGACGGGCTGGTCGACACCCGCCCATGAACGAGCAGGAACGAGCGGCCTTCCGCGCGTTCGTCCGTGACAACCACCCGGACCGCGGCGGTGATCCCGACGTCTTCGTCGCGGGTCTCGCCCGGTTCCGGAGTGGGCCGGAGCGCGTCTCTCCGTCCCCGCCGGCGTCGGGGGCCGGCGGGGACGGTGACGCACGCTCCGACCCCGCTGACCGCCGATGCGGGTGGCCGTGGCCCTGATCCGGACGTGGCACTGGCACCGCCGGCGCCGCGTGCAGTAACCGAGAACCACCCTTTACGGAGAGCCCATGAACGCCACCCGGACCGGCCTGCTGGCAGGCCTCATCCTCGGCGCCGCCGGTTCCATCGGCGGCTTCGGAGCCTTTCTCATCACCCTGATCGTCGGGATCGTCGGGTTGCTCGTCGGCATGGTGCTCGATGGCAGCCTCGACGTCAGCGGCGTCCTGGGCCGGGGCAAGGACCGGTGAGTACCGCCGACCCGGCCCTCGACGACGGGCCCGGCAGCCTGGACATCGCGCCGATCGTGCTCAGGAAGATCGTCGAGCACGCGGCCGACCAGGTCCCGGGCACGCTGCGCAACGAGCGCCGCCTCGCCGGCATCGACGTCGGCGAGTCCGGCTCCCACGCCAAGATCGCCACCGGTTCCGGTGACCCGTCGGCCGTGGACGTGCGCCTCGAGCTCACGCTGCAGTACCCGGCCTCCGTGCGCACCGTCGTGGACGCCGTGCGGCTCAAGGTCGGCGACGAGCTCACCCGCATCGCCGGCGCCCACGTGCGGAGCCTCACCGTCACCGTGTCCGGCCTGCGCGGCGCCTCCGTCACCGCCGCCCCCCGCATCCAGTAGCCCCTCCCCCTCAGAAGGAATGTCGGCATGCGCGTACTGCTCCGCATCCTCGCCCCGCTGCTCGGGCTCGCACTGGCCGCGGCCGGCGTGCTGTTCGTCATCGAGGTCGTCGCGGCGTGGGTCCGCCCCGACGCCACCACCGGTCTCGTCGTGCCATGGCCCGACTGGCGGGCCACGCTCGAGGGCCTGACCTGGGCCAACACGCCGGTGCCCGCCATCGCCATCACCGTGGCCGTCGTCGGCCTGCTGCTCGTGCTCGTCGCGATAGCGGCCCGCCGCTCCGACGTCCACCTCGACGCGCCGAGCCCCGAGATCGCCGTCACCACCGCCCCGCGCGTGCTGGCCCGGCTCGTGGGCACCCGCGTCCGCGCCACCGACGACGTCGCCGGCGCCAGCGTCACGGCGTCGGCGCGCAAGGTGAGCGTCTCCGCCCAGTCCTGGAACGACTCCACGCCCGAACTGCGCAGCACCGTCACCTCACGGGTCGACGACCTGCTCGCCGAGCTGCCCCTGCGCCGCCGCCCCCGCGTGTCGGTGTCGGTGCAGGAACGAAAGGGACCCCGATGACCGCCCCCGCCGCTCCCACCGACCGCGCCCCGGCCCCGGCCCCGGCCCCGGCCCCGGCCAAGCTGCGCCGCCGTTCGCGGTCGGCCGTGGCCCGCTCCGCGGGCGGCGACCGCTGGACGATGGTGATCGTCGGGCTGGTCCTGCTGGCCGCGGGCGTGCTCGTGGCCCTGCTGTCCTACGGCGTGTTCGGTGCCGCCCGCGCGGGCCGTCCGCTGCTCGATCCGATGATTGTCGACACGCTGCGTGCGCAGCCGCTCGTCTCGCGGATCGTGGCGATCGTCGCGGGCGTGGTCCTGGCCCTGCTCGGGCTGGTCTGGGCGTCCAACTCGGTGCGCCCGGAGCGCCGCCCGGACCTGCTGATCGACGGCGGCCCGGACACGTCCATCGTCGTCAGCTCGGCCGCGGCCGCCGACGCGGTGGCCAGCCAGGCCGGTGGCCTCCCCGGTGTCGGCCGGGCGAAGGCGCGCCTGGTCGGCGACGAGAGCGCCCCCGCCCTGCGGGTGACGCTGTGGCTGGCCGACGACGCCGACGTGCGCGACGTGCTGCGCCGGCTCGACAGCCACGTGCTGACCACCGCCCGGGAGTCCCTGGGGCTGTCGGCGCTGCCGGTGGCCGTCCGGCTGGAGCTGGACCGCTCGCACCCCACCTCGCGCGTCGCCTGATCCACCCGCTTACGGGAGCCACACCGCCCCTGCGGCAGGGTCCACGGGTGCGCTCGCGGTACCGGCAGGTGTGGCTCGTCTCGGCCGTCTCCATCGCCCTCGTCGTCGCGGGGTGCTCCGTGGGGCCGTCGCAGCGTCCGCCGGTGGCCGTCCGCGGCGACGCGATGCCCGCCGCGCCGGTGGCCCCGGGCAGCGCCGCCCCCGCCCCCGACACGGTGCCCGACCTCGAACCCCAGAACGCGTCGATCCCCTTCGCCGACTGCACGGACGACACGGTGAGCACGCTGCGCGAGCCGCCGTCCCGTCCGCTGCGGTTCGAGTGCGGGGAGCTGACGGTGCCCGCCGATCCCGCCGCCCCGCAGCTCGGCACGGTGTCGCTGGGCGTGCTGCGGGCCGGGCTCGCCGACGCGCCGGAGACCCGGCCGCCGCTGCTCGTCGTCGGGGACAGCGCCGGCGACGCGTCCGCGCGGGTGGCCGCGCTGCTGGCCGAGCAGGTTTCACCCGACCTCCTCGCGCAGTTCACGCTGATCGGGCTGGACCGGCGCGGGGCCGGCGCCGACCGCCTCGACTGCGCACCCGCCGACGCGCGCGCCGCCCTCGTCGACGCCGACCCCGCGCGGTCCTCGACCGCGGACCTGGCCAAGATCCTGGAGGAGGCCCGGGCGGTGGTCCAGGAGTGCAACCTGACCCTCGACAGCACGCTGAGCACGGTCCGCAGCGCCGCCACCGCCTCGGACGTCGAGCTGCTGCGCTCGGCGCTCGGGGTCAGCCGCCTCTCGGCGATCGGCACCGGTGACGGCGCCGGCGCGCTGGCCACCTGGGCGGGCACGGCTCCGCAGGCCGTCGGCCGCCTCGTACTCGACGGGCCCCCGCAGCCCGGCCTCGACGACCCCGACCGCGGCGAGGCGCGGGCCAAGGCCGCCGAGACGGCGTTCGACGCGTTCGCCGTCTCCTGCACCTCCCGGCCCGGCTGCGCCCTCGGGGCGGCGCCGCGCACCACCGTCACCGGCCTCCTGAAGGCCCTGGGCGCGCGTCCCCTCGCCGCCGTCGACGGGCGCAGGCTCACGGCGGGCTCCGCCGTCACGGCGATCCGGGCCACGCTCGGGGAGCCCCGGGACTGGCCGGCCCTGACCGCGGCGATCGCCGCCGCGGGCACCGGCAACCCGGCGCCGCTGCTGAACCTGCTGGACCCGCTCGCCGGGCCCCGCGGGCGCTTCGACGGCGCGCTCGCCACCGGCTGCAACGACGCCCGCAACCGGCTCTCCCCGGCCCAGATCTCCGAGCTCGCCACGCGCTGGACCAGCGCGTACCCGCTGTTCGGTGGCGAGGCCGCGCTCGGGCTGGTGGACTGCGCGCCCTGGCCCACCGGCGGCCCGGCGCCGACCCCGGCGTCCGCGGACGGGGCGCCGCCGATCCTGGTGCTGGGCACCGCGGGCGACCCGCGCGATCCGCTCGACGGCTCCCGCCGGGCGGCCGACGCCCTGCCCGACGCCCGCTTCCTGAGCTGGCAGGGCGCGGGCACCGGCGCCTACCCGCGCACCCCGTGCGTGACGGGGGTGGTGGACGCGATGCTCGTCGACGGCGTGGTGCCGCGGGCGGGCACGCTCTGTCCCCCGTAGATCAGGAGCAGTAGTCCTTCTGCGCGATCGAGACCACGCTCTTCGCCTGCTTGCTGTTCACCGTGGGCAGCACCGCGGGCAGGGCGCGCACCAGGTCGGCCGCGTCGGCGCCGTTGGCCAGCTGCTGGCAGATCACCTCGGCCGCCTCGGTCTCGGACCGGCCCGAGTCGCTCGTGGGGACGTCGGCGGCCCGCAGCGCCTTGAGGTAGGCGACCGCCCTCGTGCTCGTGGGGTCGACGGCCGCGTCAGGGCCCCCCGCGGCCGACGTGGGTGCGGCGGCCTCGGCCGAGGTCGGGGCTTCCTGCACCACCGCGGCGGTGGACGCCCCGCGCGAGCCGCCGACCAGCCCGGCGACCACCGCGGCCACCAGGATGAAGCCGCCCACCGCGGCCGCGACCAGCACCATCCGGCCGCCCGGCAGACCCCGGACGCGGCCGAGCAGGGCCGTCAGGGGGTGGCCGTCGTCGTCGGACCGGGCGCGGCGGCGGCGGGGCGACACGGTGGTCTCCCCGACGGCGGCCTCCGGCTCCCGGTCGACGGTGAACACGTGGGTGTCGGGATCGCGGTTGGCCTCGCGGGCCACGGCGGCCGCCGCGGCCGCGGCCTCCTGGGCACGCCGGCGCGCCGCCCGACCCCCGGTGGCCGGGACCTCGCGACCCGCGGGGGAAGCCTCGCGGAGCGGGACGGCCGGGATCGTCATAGTGGCGGCCCGGGCCACGGCCGACTCGTCGGGCGGCAGGGCCTGCCCCGGAACGGCCACCTGGTGCCGTGAGGGCCGGGACCCGTTCGTCGCCGGCACCGGGGCCAGCGCGACGCTCGTGGTCTCGTTGGCGCTGACGGCGCTGATGGCGTGGGCCCGCTCGACGGCCCGGCGCTCGGCCGCGGCAGCGGACTCCGCGTCGGCGGCCGCACGGGCGGCGAGATCGGCGGCGCTCTCCGCCTCGGCGGCGGCCGTGGCCGCGGCGGCGATGGCGGCGGAGGCCCGCGCGGCCGCGTCCACCGCGGCGGCCTCGGCGGCGTCGGCGGCGGCCTCCGCGGCGCGGCGGCGGCGGCGCTGCTCGTCGACGAGTCCGTCGGGGTGGGTGGAGCCGGGGCGCTCCTCGGTCAGCACGCCGTCCGGGGTCCCGTCCCCTGACTGCCACCCGTTCATCGACTCACCGACCATCGTGCGCTCCCCCGGTCACGGCGGCCATCGTCGGCCGAACCCTTGCCCGTCCAACGATCCACCTGCGGCGAAGGCGCGGTCCGGGCTTGGACAAGCACCGTAAGTGTGATGTCGATCACGCAGTACGGCCCAGCGTTTGACGCTCCGCTCCCGGGCTGCGACCCAGCGTCATGTAGCTCTGGGCCACTCGGAGCAACGTGTACCGGCTGGCGGTGCCGCGGCCGAGCCCGAGATCCACGGCGGCGTCGAACACCGGCTGGTGCCGGTCGGCCGCGGCCACGGCGGCGTCGAGGAAGCGGCCGTGCGGCACGAGCCGCGCCAGCACCGCGAGATGGCCCTGGTGGCGTCCGAACGTGCGGCGCATGGCGGCGCGGTGGGCGCCCCCGGCCCCGGACCCCAGCAGCGCGGCGCGCCCGGCCAGCACCCCCGACGCCACGGCGTCGAAGATCCCCTCGCCGGTGAGCGGGTTGACCATCGACGCCGCGTCGCCGACCAGCAGCACCCGCCCGTCGGGGTGGTGGCGCGGCGCGGTGGAGAGCGGCAGGTGGTGGCCGCGCACGGTCGCGGGGTCGGGCACCTGACCCGGAAGCAGCGCGTCGAGCTGGTCGAGGAGCTCCTGCCGCGATCCCCCGCCGCGCCGGTCGAACACCCCGAACCCGACGTTGGAACCGCCCCCGAGCAGCGGGAACGACCAGGCGTACGCCGGGTAGCGCCCGCGGGCGAACTCGATGAGCAGCGCGTCCGGTTCGAGCGCGGTGGGGGCGTAGCCGCGGATGGCGACGGCGGTGCCGTTCGGCGGGGTGCGGGGCGCGCCGAGGAGCCGACGCACCACCGAGTTCGCGCCGTCGGCGCCGATCACGACGCGCGCCGCGATGTCGCCGTCGAGGACGACGTGGTCACCGCGGACGTCGATCGCCCGGACGCGGTGGCGGCGCAGCTCGGCCCCGCGGTCGACGGCCGCCGCCACCAGCCGCTCGTCGAACACGGCGCGCGGGATCACCCGGTTCGGGCGCGCGCAGGTGCGGGCCACCACCCGCCCGCCCGGGCTGCGCAGCCGCAGGCGCGGCACCTCGGGGCCCAGAGGCGTCAGGTCGGGTACCCCCAGCGCGTCGAGCAGGTCCAGGACGTGGGCCGCGATGCCGTCGCCGCAGGTCTTGTCCCGGGGGAAGGCCGCGGCGTCCAGCAGCAGGACCCGGGCGTCGGGGCGGAGCTGGAGCACCCGCAGCGCGGCCGCGCTGCCGGCCGGGCCCGCCCCGACCACGGCCACGTCGACGATCTCGTTCACGTCATGGGTGTACCCCACGCGCGTGGCGCGTCAGACGACCACCCCGGTGCGCAGCGCCAGGACGAGCAGCCCCGCGCGGTCGGGCTCGCCCAGCTTGCGGGCGATGCGGTGGATCGTGGTGCGGACCGTGCGCTCGGGCACGTCGAGCGCCGCGGCGATCTCGTCGTCGTCGCGGCCCTCGGCGGCCATCTGCAGGAACTGCCGCTCCTTCGGGGTCACGGCGCACGAGGTGCCGCGCGCGCCGTGCAGGCTGCGGCGCCCCCGCGTGGCGGGCGCCTCCCGGCCGTCGGCGTGCTCGCGGCGGGCCAGCTCGGCCAGCGACCGCAGCGAACACGGCCAGGCGGTGCTGGTGGTGCCGGAGCAGGCCCGGCAGCGGTCCTGGGGATCGGGAAGGTGCTCGGTGAGGATCCGGAACCAGACCTCGACCATCGGGGCGAGTGCGGTGGCGGCGTCGGTGGCGGCGTCGGTGGCGGCGTCGGTGCTCACTGGACCGTGATCCGCACCGAGTCGATGGCCGGCGTCTGGTTCGCGCGCTGCATCATCGGCACCCGGTGCGAGCCGTCGCCGGCCCAGACGGTGCACTGGGCCTCGCCCTTGGGCAGACCGGTGACGTTGACGACCACCGTGTCGGGCGTGGAGCCGCCGCCGTTGTCCTGGGTGGCGACGAAGAACGCGGGCACCGGCGCGGCGTCCGGGGCCACGTCGCCGGAGGGCAGGATCCGGCACGCGGTGTGGAAGTGGCCGCGCTGCAGGCCGTTCGGGTCGAGGAACGAGCTCTCGAGGTAGTAGCCGCCCGCCGCGGCGCCCAGGAAGCGGTCGCGGACGAGGTTGCGGGTGCTCACCGAGATCGAGAACGGCGCGTCGGCCCGGACGGTGCGCGGGGCCTTCGTGATGAGCAGCGACGGGTTCTTGTCCGGCGCGGAGACCTCGCCGAACTCGGTGGAGACGCACGCCGGGGCGATCTGGAAGCCGGTGTGGGGCTGGAGCTTGCTGGTGGAGCAGTCGCGGCCGAGCACGTCGAGGCCGTTGGCCCCGCCGGCGGGCGGGGCGGGCGCCGCCGACGTCGTCGGTGCGGTGGTGGCGGTCGGATCGGCAGCGGGGTCGCCGGTCCGGGCCGCGGTGGGGCCGGCGGTCGGGTCCGTCGGGTCGTCGGCGGGCTCGTCGGCGGGCTCGTCGGTGGGCTCGTCGGTGGGCTCGGTGGCCGCCGGGGCCGTGGCGGTGCCGCCGTGCTGGTGCCCGGGTGCCGTGGTGCCCGTGGGGCCCTTCGTGCTGGTCGGTCGCTGGGCCGGGCTGGCACTCGCGTAGTCGCACGCGGCCGGCACGAAGCAGGCCAGGGCCGCGACGGTGGCGATCGTGATCCGCCGGCCGACGGCGGGGGCGGGTTCGGGTGAGGTGGGCATCGGGGGGAGCTCCGATCGGGAAGGGTCGTCGGGCTGGGGAGGACCCGTCGTGGTGTCCGGCTAGCGCCGGACGGAGTGGCGGGGACCGG
>NZ_MKVV01000028.1:44352-207038 GCF_001899645.1 Pseudonocardia sp. 73-21
GAGCCGGTGCTCTCACCGGGGGCGGGGTCCACGCGCCGGTAGGGCCCGGACACGTCGGTGGGTGACATCCGCCGTCGCGCGCCGACCCCCGACGAGGGGGCGGCGACCGGGTACGGCCCGGAGATCTCCGGTGCGCCACGGGGCCCGGGGATCGCGGCCGTCGGCGCCACCGGAGGGTCGAGCGGCGGCTCGGACGGTGGCCGGGCCGCGGTGACCCGGCGGGGCGCGCTGCGGTGGCGCATCGCCGCCACCAGCGCGGACGCGGCGAGCAGCGCGGCGATGAACACGAGGATCGGCACGGCGAGGTCGGTCCAGCCGGTGGCCCCCGACAGCAGCCCGGGCGAGGGCGGCGCCGGCAGCGCGTCGTAGTCGACGAGGCCGGTGCTCTCCAGGTAGCCGATGTGCCGGGTGACGAACTCGGCGGCGGTGGTGGCGAAGTCGCGGACGAGGGAGTTGCGGGTGCCGACCCGGACCGCGGCGATCTGGGTCAGCACGTTGCCGTGGGCCTCACGCACCCGCTGCACGAACATCCGGTCGTAGTCCGACCCGGTCTGCGCGGAGATCTCCTTCATCCAGGCGAGCTGCTGGGCGCTGGGACTGGTGGGCAGCAGGACGCCG
This sequence comes from Pseudonocardia sp. 73-21, assembly GCF_001899645.1. GTDB lineage: Bacteria > Actinomycetota > Actinomycetes > Mycobacteriales > Pseudonocardiaceae > Pseudonocardia. The sequence goes on from NZ_MKVV01000028.1 coordinate 44,971, forward strand.
AGCTTGTCGGCCACCGTGCGGACGTCGGCGTCGAGCGTGGCGTGCTCCCCCGCGACGTGCTGGCCGACCTCACGCACCTGGGGCGAGCTGGCCTGCTGCTCGGCCTGCTGGCCGGTGGGCTGCTCCCAGAGACCGGCCATGCGGACCTTGGCGAGCAGGTCCCGGTCGGCGGGCCCGACCGGGCCCCACTGGGTCTGGGTCCAGCCCCCGGTGCCGGGGGTGTCCGACGACCAGGACTGGAACACCGACACACTGACGGCGAGGAGCACCGCGACCAGCACGGAGACGCGCAGGAACCGGGGGATCCGGCGGAGCATGGGGAGCCTTTCGGGGTCTTTCGGGAACCGGTACGGGTCAGACGAAGTCGAACAGCTCGGTGCGGATGCGCGCCGGGGCGACGTCGAGGACGTCGAGCACCTCCAGCGCGTCGTCCACGAGTCCGGGGGGCCCGCAGAGGAACCAGTCGACGTGATCGGGGCGGGGCACGGTGGCGAGCACCATGGCGAGCAGGCTGACGCCGAGATCGCCGGTGTGGCCGTCCCAGCCCTCGCGGGGCCGGCGCAGCACCTCGGTGACCTCGAGGTCGAGGGTGTGGCGGAGAAAGCCCAGCTCCTCGCGGAACAGCATGTCCTCCAGCGAGCCCGCGACGACGACGAGCCGGTACGGGCGGGGGTCGGCGCGGTCGGCCGCGGTGCGCAGCATGCTCATCATCGGCGTGATGCCCACCCCGCCCGCGACGAGCACGAAACCCTCGCAGGCCCCGATGTCGCTGGTGAACGCGCCGTGCGGGCCGTCGACCCAGACGGGGCTGCCGGGTGGCAGGGTGCGCAGCCGGTGGGTGAAGTCACCGGCGTGGCGGATCGTGAACTCGGTGCGGCCCAGGTGGGCGCTGGAGGCGATCGTGAACGGGTGCTCCTCGGCGGCGGGCGACCGGGCGAGCCGCAGCCAGGCGAACTGGCCCGGGGCGAACGCCCAGTTCGCGGTCTCCGGGCGGCGGCCGCCCCCGTGTCGGGCATTGGGGTGCCGGGCCCGTGGTCCCAGCACCAGGGTGCTCACCGTCGGGCTCTCGGCGCGCACCTCGTGCACCACGAACTCCGTCGACGGGTCGAGCAGCCCGCGCCACACCCACCGGTAGGCCGCCACGGCCACGAGCACCAGCATCAGCGCGGTCAGCGCCACGGCCATCGACGCCTCCTGGACGGCGTGGTCGAGCAGCACCACGTGCAGCGCGGAGAACACCACGACGGCCACGCCCAGCGCGATGTGCGTCCAGCGCCAGATCTCGTAGGGCAGCTTCAGGTGCCGGCGCAGCAGTGCGGCCCCCACCAGCGCCCCGAGCGCGACGGTGGCGCCCACGGCGGCCTGCGCCCGGCCCGGCGCGTTGGGCACGTCGAGCAGCGAGACGGCCGTCGGGTCGGCCGCGACGACGCAGGCAAGGTGCAGCAGCACCAGCGCCGCCGCGCCGAGGCCGAGGAACCGGTGGACCTCGATCACGCCCTCGATCCCGAAGGCGCGGTTGACCGAACGGAGCCTGCTGGGCAGCACCGCCGCGCAGACCATGGCCGACAACGCGAACAGCCCGGTGACCACCGACAGCCGGGACCACAACGGCTCCGCGGGCGCGGTCGCCAACCACAGCAGCGGCGGTCCGACCATGATGGTCGTGAGACCCGCGAGCCACGCGGTGCGGAAATGCCTGTCGGTCATGGCGGCAGACCGTAGGCAGCGCTCCCCGGCCGGGGTTGCGAAGCTGAGAGCGTCGTAAGCCGGATGTCCGCTCCGCCGCGACGAGCGGCGACGGACTGGGCCGGACGCCGCAGAAGTTGGGCCGATCGCCCGGTGACGCCTTTCAGGAAGTCACGGAACGGCAACGGTCGACGGGGCCATCGGCCCGTTCGACGATCCGGGCCCCGGCCGTCGCGGGGCCCGACCGGTCACCGCCGACCGGCTGCCGTCACCGCGCCGGGCCGGAGGGTGAACGGCTGAGGCGACCGGCTCGCCGGGACGCGCCCCCTGCGCTCGCCCCCGCCGAGCGCTCACTGATTCCGGTCGCCACCGGGACAGGTGAGCGGTGATCACCGGCTCGTCGGTCGCCGGACGATGTCCGGCGGACTCGCTGAGGGCACCGCCCAGCAGCCGGAGCAGGACCTGCCGCCGTCCGTAGCAGTGGTGCGCCGCCCACCGTGTCCGGGACGCCGCGGACCGCCGCGGATCCTCAGCGGCGCAACCGCACCACGGCCCGCGAACCTACTGTCCGGGTCCATGAGGCCACACGCCCCCACCGCGCCGCCCCGGGCGGTCGTCCCCACGATCCGCGCGGCCGGCGCCGCGTGCCTCGTCCTGCTGGCCGCCGGGTGCGGCTCGGGCTACGTCCCGGCGAGCGAAGCCGTGCCGGTGGGATCCCGGCCGGCGGCCACGGTCCAGGCCCCCGCGGCCGACGCGGGCGGGCTGGCGACGGCCTCGACGACCGTGGGCACCGTCGTCACCAGCGAGGGCTACACGCTCTACCGCTTCTCCCAGGACACCGCGACGCCGTCGACGTCGGCCTGCGTCGGCGCGTGCGCGACCGCGTGGCCGCCCGTGCTGGGCGACGGCGTCCCGGCCGTGGACGGGCTGCCGGCCGACCTCGTCGGCACGGTCGGACGACCGGACGGCGCCCAGCAGCTGACGCTGAACGGCTGGCCGCTCTACCGCTTCGCCGAGGACACCGCGCCGGGCGACGTCAACGGACAGGGCGTCGGCGGCACCTGGCAGGCGATCGGTCCGGACGGCACACCGGCGGGCGCGGCGGCCCCGGCCGACACCGGCAGCGGCTACTGATCCGCGTCGGGCTTGCGCGCCCTGCTGGGCTGCACCCGTGAGGGCTCGCCCGGCATCTTCGGGTACTCCGGCGGGTACGGCATCTCCCCGCGCGGGTCGGCGGCGTACCACTCCAGCGCGGTCTCGATGCCGCCCGCGTGGGCGTCCATGTCGGCGTGCGGGTCGCCGCGCTCGGCGTAGATGCCGGGCACGGTGCGCACGTCGAAGTCCTCGGGCGTGACGTCGGGCAGGTCGTCCCAGGTCAGCGGCATGGAGACGGTCGCCCGTGGCCGGCCGCGCACCGACCACGCCGACGCGATGGTGCGGTCGCGGGCGGCCTGGTTGTAGTCGAGGAAGATCCGCTCGCCGCGCTCCTCCTTCCACCAGTCGACGGTGGCGCGCTCGGGCACCCGCTCGGCGACCTTGCGCCCGATGGCGATCACGGCGTGCCGGACGTCGATGAAGTCCCACTCGGGGCGGATGCGGCAGAAGACGTGGATGCCCCGCCCGCCGGAGGTCTTGGGCCAGCCCACCAGCCCGGCCTCGTCGAGCACCTCGTGCAGCACGGCGGCCACGGCGGCGGCGTCGGCGAAGTCGGTGCCCGGCTGCGGGTCGAGGTCGACGCGCAGCTCGTCGGGGCGGTCGGGGTCGGCGCGGCGCACCGGCCAGGGGTGGAAGTCGAACGTGCCCATGTTGGCCGCCCACAGCAGCACGGCGGGCTCGGTGGGGCAGAACGCGTCGGCCGTGCGTCCGCTCGGGAACGTCACCCGGACCGTCTCGGCGTAGGCGGGCGCACCCTTGGGCAGCCGCTTGGAGTAGAACGGCTCGCCCTCGACGCCGTCGGGGTAGCGCTTGAGGTTGGTGGGCCGCTCGCGCAGCACACCCAGCAGGGGGTCCACCACCGCGATGTAGTACTCCACCACCTCCCGCTTGGTGATGCCCGGCTCCGGGAAGTAGATCTTGTCGGGGCTGGTCAGGCGCACCTCACGGTCGCCGTCGGGTCCCGGCACGGTGAGCAGCACCGCCGCCGCCTTGGTCGCCACGGGGGCGCACGCTACCGGCTACGCTTGATGTTGTGCCCGAACCTGAGCGGTCTCGTCAGTTCGACGACGAGCTCGTGGGCCTCGATCCCGACGACCCCGAGGCCCGGGCCTTCGCCGCCCACCTCGACCGCATGCAGCGCGAGCGGCCCTCGTTCACCGTCGAGGGCTACCTGGCCGGGGTCAGCGAGTTCGCCGACTCCGCCAACCGCGCCGAGGGCGAGCGGCGCTGGGGTGCGGTGCTCGTGGTGCTCCTGCTGCTGGCCGTCTCGGCGTACCTCGTGTGGGACGTCCTGCACTTCGTGGTGGCGACATGGCTGTAAGGGGTCTGATAGGTCGCATCACGAGCGCGCTGTCGGGGCGCCCACATAGTGTGGAGCGCATGGACAAGTCCACCGAACCGGCCGCCACGGTCGTCAAGACCGACGCCGAGTGGCGCGAGCAGCTCACCCCCGCCGAGTACCAGGTGCTGCGCAAGGCCGGCACCGAGCGCCCCTTCGTCGGCGAGTACACCGACACGAAGACCACCGGCGTCTACGAGTGCCGCGCGTGCGGCGCCGAGCTCTTCCGCAGCGACACCAAGTTCGAGTCGCACTGCGGCTGGCCGTCGTTCTTCACCCCGCTCGCGGGCGAGGCCGTCATCGAGCGCACCGACTACTCGATGGGCATGAAGCGCGTCGAGGTCGTGTGCGCCACCTGCCACAGCCACCTCGGTCACGTGTTCGAGGGCGAGGGCTACGGCACCCCGACGGACCTCCGGTACTGCATCAACTCCATCTCGCTGAAGCTCGTGCCGGACGCCTGACGCCGCCGGTCGGAGGTACCGCTGAACCCGAACGGCCGGTAGGACTGGTGACGCCCCGTCGTCACCGTCGCCCCGGAGGTACCCCGTGCGCGTGGTCGTCGTGCTCGTCTCGGCGCTGGCCGTGGCGCTGCTGGGAGCCCCGACCGCCTCGGCCGCGCCACCCGCGGCGCACCCCGGGTACACGATCGTGGCGCCCCAGCTCACGCCGCTCGTCGCGGGCGGCAAGCCGACCCGGGTCCTGACGGGCGTGCTCGACGCCGCCGGCTACGCCGTGGAGGTCCCGGCGCACTGGAACGGGCAGCTCGTCATGTGGGCGCACGGTTTCCGGGGCAACGGCGCCGAGCTCACCGTCGACGCCCCGTCCTACGGGCTGCGGCAGCGGTTCGTCGACCAGGGCTACGCGTGGGCGGCCTCCTCCTACGACCGCAACGGCTACGACGTGGCGTCCGGGGTGCGGTCCACCCACGAGCTGGCCACCGCCCAGGCCCTCGCCGCCGTCCGCGCGTACCCGCCGGGTCCCGACTACGGCACCGTCGCGCTGCCGGCGATCTACGCCGGGCTCGGGCTCGCCCCGAACAACCCGGCCGTCACCACGCCGAAGGCGCAGCAGCTGCGGGCCGAGACGGTGCTGGACTCCGGCGGGGTGCGCCCCGGCGCCGACGCGTCCTTCTCCTACTGGAAGGACTTCCTGCTCTCCCTGGCCGTGCCCGGCAACGCCCCGACGCCGGTCACGGGCGTGGCGCTCAACCCGGGCGTCGTGGCCACCAACGTCGGCCACGACTACGCCCCTGACGCACCGGTGAACCCGGACGTCACCGTCCAGCGCGTCCGCCCCGCCGACCCCGCCGCCCGCAACTCCCGGGCGCTCACGCCGGTGGCCCAGGTGGCCGGGAAGCCGCGGGTGCCGGTGCTGACCCTGCACGGCGTCGGCGACCTGTTCGTGCCGTTCTCGATGGAGCAGATCTACGCGGGCGAGGTGGCCGACGCGGGCCGGTCGGACCTGCTGGTGCAACGCGCGATCCGCACCACCGGACACTGCGAGTTCTCCGATGCCGAGGCCGGGAAGGCCTGGGACGACCTGGTGGCCTGGACGGACGGCGGGAAGCGCCCGGCGGGGGACGACGTGGACGCCACGTCCGGCCCGACCTTCGGCTGCCGCTTCTCCGACCCGGCCGCCTACGCCGCGGCCGGCCCGCCGTCGCAGACCGACACCCGCCGGTTGTTCGCGCCCTGCCCGGCGACTGGCTGACCACCTCGACGTCGCACGGCAGGCCGGGGGCGCAAGCCAGCCGGGCGTCGGCGACGATCTGCCGCTAGCTCCTACGGCAACGTCGCGACCAGATCTCCCGCCTGCACGCGCGGGCCCGTGTAGAACGGGATCTCCTCGCGCACGTGCCGGCGGGCCTCGGTGGCGCGCAGGTCGCGCATGAGGTCGACGATGCGGTCGAGCTGGTCGCACTCGAAGGCGAGGATCCACTCGTAGTCACCCAGCGCGAACGCGGGCACGGTGTTGGCGCGCACCTCGGCGTAGCTGCGGGCGGCCTTGCCGTGGTCGGCGAGCATCGTGCGGCGCTCGTCGTCGGGCAGCAGGTACCAGTCGATCGACCGGACGAACGGGTAGACGCAGACGTAGCCCTTGGGCTCCTCGCCCGCCACGAACGCCGGCACATGGCTCTTGTTGAACTCCGCAGGCCGGTGCAGCGCCACCTGGCTCCACACGGGCACGCTGGCCCGTCCGAGCGCGGTGGTGCGCCGCAGGGCGGCGTACGCGCCCTGGAGGGCCTCGACGGTGGCCGCGTGCCACCAGACCATGTAGTCGGCGTCGGCGCGCAGGCCGGCGAGGTCGTAGACGCCGCGGACGGTCACTCCCTTGGACTCCAGACCGTCGAGGAACTCCCCGATCTCGGAGACGGCGGCGGAGCGGTCGTCCCCGAGCTTCCCCGGTTCGACGCGGAATACCGACCACATCGTGTAGCGGATGGTGCTGTTGAGCTCGGCGTAGTCGAGGCGGGCCATACCCCCATGGTGCCACCAGCCCGATCCCCCGCGAGTCGGCGGTTCCCCGTGCGCGAGTCGGCAGTCTCGGGAGACGGGCGGTCAGCCGGTCGTGGCCGCAGCCAGATCCGCGACGACCCGCTCCGCGGCGGCCCGGGCGGTGCCCACACACGCCGGCACCCCGACGCCGTGCAGTGCGGCCCCGGCCACAGCGAGACCGGCCGGCAGCCCGTCCCCGATCGTCCGCACGCGGTCCAGGTGGCCCACGCCGTACTGGGGCAGCCCCCCACCCCAGCGCTGGACGTGGACGGCGACGGGGTCCGCCGTCAGCCCGGCCACCTCGGCGAGGTCGCGGCGGGTGCGGGCGACGAGCTCGTCGTCGTCGACCTGCAGGGTGGCGGCCTCCCCGAACCGGCCGAGGGACGCGCGCAGCCGCACGAGGCCGTCCGGGGCGAGGTGGGCCCACTTGTTCGTCGAGTGCGTGACGCCCTTGACCGACAGCGGCTCGCCGGCCGCCACCAGCATCCCGGACGTCGGGGGCAGGCCGGTCGCGTCCCGGGGGCGGTAGGCCAGCGCCACCACGACCGACGACGCCAGCTCGATCCCCGACGCGGCCCCCGCCGCCGCCGGGGCGACCCCGGCCAGCAGGCGGGCCGCAGCGGGAGCAGGCACGGCGAGCACCACCGCGTCGACGTCGAGAAGTTCGGGATCGGTGGTGGGGCCGAGGGTGAGCCGCCAACCCCGTTCGCGGCGCTCGAGGGACCGGACCGTGACGCCCAGCCGCACCTCCGCACCCGCCGCGGCGACCAGCGCATCGAGCAGCACCCGGTAGCCACCGGGGACGGCCCCGAAGACCGGCGACGGGCCGGGAGGGGCCGTCGTCCGGCCCGGATCCGCCGACTCGCGCTCCGGCATCGGGCGACTCACGCCCGGAGAACCGCCGACTCGCGCACGGGAATCGGCCGACTCGCGCACGGGAAACCGCCGACTCGCGGGTGGGGTGGTGGCCCGGTCCGCGGCCGCCGTCAGCGACGGCGCGCCCGCGTCGAGCGCCGCGGCCAGGGCGGGGATCGTGGCGCGGACACCCAGCAGATCGACGCGGCCCGCGTAGACGCCGCCCAGCAGGGGGTCGGCGAGGCGGTCGGCGAGCTCGTCACCGAAGCGCTCGCGCAGCAGGCCGCCCAGGGCCACGTCGGCGTCGCGATCCCAGGTGAGGGGCCGGTCGGGCTCCGCCGCCACCGCGGCCAGTCCCTCGGCCGAGAGCAGGCCGTCCAGGCGGGCGGCGCTGGTGGGCACCCCGAGCAGGGTGGCGCCGGGGAGCGGGCCGGTGCGCCCGGCGGCCCGGACCGACGCCGACGCACCCGTGGGGTGCACGGCGGACAGCCCCAGCTCCGCCAGCAGCACCGGCACCTCGGGCCGCCGGGTCAGGAACGCCTCGGCGCCGACGTCGTAGGGCACCCCGGCGAGGTCGACGGTGCGCAGGACGCCCCCGATGCGGTCCCGCTGCTCCAGCACCGTGATCACCGCGGACGGGCCGAGGAGCGTGCGCAGCCGGTGGGCGGCGGCGAGGCCGGAGATCCCGGCCCCGACGACCGCGACCCGCGAGCTCACGGGTTCTGGCTGTGCACCAGCTCGACCAGCCGCGTCAGCACGTCCGGGTCGGTGTCGGGCAGCACGCCGTGGCCGAGGTTGAACACGTGGCCGGGGGTGCGGCGGCCCTCGTCGAGGATGCGCAGCACCTCGGCCTCGAGCGAGGCGGGATCGGCGAACAGCACCGCGGGATCGAGGTTGCCCTGCACCGGGCGGGTGCCGCCGGCGCGGCGGGCGGCGTCGTCGAGGGGGATGCGCCAGTCGACGCCGATGACGTCCGCCCCCGCCTCGGCCATCGAGCCCAGCAGCTCGCCGGTGCCGACCCCGAAGTGGATGCGCGGGACGCCGGCGTCGGCCAGCGCGCCCAGCACCCGGGAGGAGTAGGGCAGCACGTACTGCCGGTAGTCGCGCACGGACAGCGCCCCGGCCCACGAGTCGAACAGCTGCACGGCGTCGACGCCGGCCTGCACCTGCGCCTGCAGGAACGACGTGGTGATGCCGACGAGCTTGTCCATCAGCCCGTGCCACACCTCGGGGGCGGCGCGCATGAGCGCCTTGGTGCGCTCGTGGTTGCGGCTCGGCCCGCCCTCGATCATGTACGAGGCGAGGGTGAAGGGGGCGCCGGCGAACCCGATGAGCGGGGTGGCGCCGAGCTCGCGCAGCAGCAGCGCGATCGCGTCGGTGACCGGGGCGACCTGCTCGGCGTCGAGATCGGGCAGTGCGGCCACGTCGGCGGCCGTGCGGACGGGCTTCGCGACGACCGGCCCGGTGCCGGGCACGATGTCCACGCCGACGCCCGCGGCGTAGAGGGGCACGACGATGTCGCTGAACAGGATCGCGGCGTCGACGCCGTGGCGCCGGACGGGCTGCAGCGTGATCTCGCACGTCAGGTCCGGGGTCATGCAGGCCTGCAGCATCCCGGTGTCGGCCCGCAGCGCGCGGTACTCCGGCAACGACCGCCCGGCCTGGCGCATGAACCACACGGGCACCCGCGACGGGCGGCCACCGCGGGCGGCCACGAGGAGGGGGGCGGTGCTCAGGTCGCGACGACCGAGTGCGGCGGGAGCGGGTTTCGTGACCATGTCGGAGTCGATTCTTCCACCCCGTGACGGGGCACCGCGCGGCGGGCCGCAGCCCCTCGATCGGGTACCGGCGCGCCTGCCGGAACCGCCACGGAGTGCAACCTAGAGTTCCCGCTCGTGCCCGACGCGACCGCCCCACCCCCCATCGAGTTCCGGCGGGCCGTGGCCTCGCTGAGCGCGCCGCGGCACCGACCCGAACTGCTCGTCTCCGCCCTGAGTGCGCCGCCCCGGCTCGCGCCGTACACGTGGGCGTTCAGCGTGGAGGCCGACGCGGGCGCCGGACGCGCCGGGGAGCCCCTCGACGATCTCGACGAGCCCGACACGTCGGGCCGGCTGATCCTGCTGCACGACCCGGCGGGCCAGGACGCCTGGGAGGGCGTGTTCCGGCTCGTGTGCTTCGTGCAGGCCAGGCTGGAGCCCGAGCAGCTGGGCGACGAGATGTTCCCCGTCGTCGGCTGGTCGTGGCTCACCGAGGCCCTGGAGCAGAACGGGGCGGGCTACACGGCGCTGGGCGGGACGGTCACGCAGACGTCCTCGGTGCGGTTCGGCGACATCGCGGGGGCGCGCCGCGACGACGACGTCGAGCTGCGGGCATCGTGGACCCCCACCGACACGGACCTGGCCGCGCACGCCGAGGCGTTCTGTCAGCTCGTCGCATCGGCTGCGGGCCTTCCGCCGGTCGGAGCAGTTTCTCTCGCTCATCGAACGGTCTGATCACGGTGCTCACCTGCAGTAACGATGCTAGCCGTGATCACCTCCGTCACCCGATCGAGTGGACGGCTCGCGACAACGCTGTAACTTTCACCCGGCAAAGTTCGATCCGATACACGACGTTAGACCGCTTGGGGGGCTACGCTTCCTCCTACGACACCTCCTCGGGCGGTCGGGCGAACGCTCTACGCGACCGGGGTTCTGGTGCCGGTCGGGGGGCAACGACCGACTCCAGGGAGGTAGTGACGTGGCCGTAGTGGGCCAGGGCTCACCAGTACGTGGTGTGGTGGGAAATCCATCGAACCCCGTGCTGTCGCCCGCAATGGTCCCGCATCCGCGGGAGGAACTGTTCTCGGTGCTGGTGGTTGACGACCACCCGCTGCTGCGCGAGGCGATCGCCGCGCGTCTGCGCTCCATGGGAGCGGGAACGGTGTACGAGGCTGCGTCGGTCGCCGAAGCACGAGCCCGGGCACACGCCAACGGTCCCTGTGACCTGGCGATCCTCGATCTCGGCCTTCCCGACGGCAGCGGGCTGGATCTGGTGACGGAGCTCCGTTCGCTGGGCTGGAACCGTCTCGTCGTGCTGGCGTCCTCGGACGACCCGTACGCCGTGCGGTCCGCGTTCCAGGCGGGCGCGCAGGCGTACCTGCTCAAGTCGGCGTCGGCGGCGATCGTCACCGACGGCGTGAAGCGGGTGCTGGACGGCGGCGTGTACGCCGACCCGACCGTGGCGCCGCTGCTGGCCACGGGCACGCGCGTGCCGGGCACCGACAACACCCCGCGTGAGCTCTCGGCCCGCGAGGTGGAGGTGCTGCAGCTGGTGGCCGACGGCCAGTCCAACAAGGAGATCGGCGAGGCGCTGAGCCTCTCCGCGCTCACCGTCAAGAGCCACCTGTCCCGGATCGGGCGCAAGCTCGGCACCGGTGACCGCGCCCAGATGGTGGCGTTGGCCATGAGGGCCGGGGTCATCCGCTGACCGAGTCCCCCGCAGAACCACTCGACGACGAGGAGGGTGGGCCGCAGAACGAGCCGGTACAGCCGACGCCGTTGCTGCGACCCGCAGACGGTCTGCCCCCCGTGGTGGCCGACCGGGCCGCGCTGGTCCGGACGGCCGCGGAGTTCGCCGCGGGTAGCGGACCGGTCGCCGTGGACGCCGAACGCGCGTCCGGCTTCCGCTACTCGCAACGCGCCTACCTCGTGCAGCTGCGCCGCAGCGGCGCGGGCACGGCACTCGTCGACCCCATCCCGCTCGGCAGCGACCTGTCCGAGCTCGCCCCGGCCCTGACGGGGCCCGAGTGGGTGCTGCACGCCGCCAACCAGGACCTCGCGTGCCTCGCTGAGGTGGGCCTCGCCCCGTCCGCGCTGTTCGACACGGAGCTGGCGGGTCGCCTGGCCGGGCTCCCCCGCGTCGGCCTGGGCCCCATGGTGGAGCAGCTGCTGGGCCTGGGGCTGGAGAAGGGCCACGGCGCCGCCGACTGGTCGCGCCGGCCGCTCCCCGAGGACTGGCTCGTCTACGCCGCGCTGGACGTCGAGGTGCTCGTCGAGCTCCGTGACGTGCTGGCCGCCCTGCTCACCGAGCAGGGCAAGTACGAGTGGGCGATGCAGGAGTTCGAGGCCGTCCGCACCGCGGGCCCGGCGGCCCCGCGTGCCGAGCCGTGGCGCCGCACGTCGGGCATCCACAAGCTGCGCAAGCCCCGCGCGCTCGCCGCGGTCCGGTCGCTGTGGGGGGCCCGCGACCGGCTCGCCGCCGAGCGCGACATCGCGCCGGGCCGGGTGCTGCCCGACGCCGCCATCGTCGACGCCGCCGTCACCGCTCCGGAGACGGCCCACGCGCTCGCCGGCATGGCGGTGTTCCGCGGGCGTTCGCAGCGCCGGCTGACGAACTACTGGTTCGCGGCGCTGCAGGAGGCCGCGGCGCTGGACGCCGACGCGCTCCCCCGCCCCTCCGCGCCGGCCGACGGCCCCCCGCCGGTGGCCCGCTGGGCCGACCGGGACCCCGACGCCGCCGCCCGCCTCGCCGCCGCCCGTGCCGCCCTGGCCGCCACGGGCGAGCAGTGGTCGGTGCCGGTGGAGAACCTGCTCCAACCCGACCTGCTCCGCCGCCTCTGCTGGACGCCGCCGGCCGATGGCGACGTAGGAGCAGCGATGCGCAAGGGCGGAGCGCGCGACTGGCAGGTGGCGCTCCTGGGGGAGCAGCTGGAGGCGGCGCTGGCCACCCGCGCCACCTGACGCTGTCGGCCGGCGCGCTGCCGTCGACGACATGCGCGCGCGAACCTGTTGGCCACCCCGTGTCGCCCGGACTCCGTGCGCATCACGCATCCGGTCACTCAGCGCGCGCAGCTCCGGCGGCAGCGGCTCCCGACGACGTCCCACGGAAGAAGGATGACGAATCGGAGCGATCAGCGTCGAAAGTTGCCCACAAGCCGCGTCATCCCTGGCAGTGCCGCAGCACAATGGGCTGTCAGCGGGCCGATACCTGCTGTGCCGCCAGGAACACCCTGACGAGCTGCGCGAACTCGTCCGCCTTCTCCACCTGGGGCATGTGACCCGTCTCGGCGAACACGTGCGACTGCGCCCACGGGAGCGCGGCCCGCGCCGCGCGCAGATGGTGCGCCGGCAGGATCAGGTCGCGCTCACCCCACACCACCAGCGTCGGCTTCGGGTGCCGGGCCACCTCCGCCAGCAGGGCGCTCCGCCAGCCGGCGCTCACCCCCCGCAGGGTGCCCAGGGCCCGGGCGGCCTCCAGGAACACCACGGCCGAGCCGGGCTGCCGCCCCACCTCCACGGCGTGGTCGATCCGCTCCTCCGTCACGAACGAGCCGTCGAAGAACAGGGCGCGCTCGGTGCGACGCATCGCGTTGCGGTCGGCGGCACCCAGCATGCCCCGGCCGAGACCGGGGATGGCCAGCAGCCGCAGCGCGATGGTGACCTCCTTGCCGAAGCCCGCGCTGTTGACCAGCGTCGACGTTCGCACCCGGTCCGGGGCCAGCACCGACAGCTGCATCGCCACGGCGCCGCCCAGCGAGTTGCCCATCACGTGGACGGGCCGGTGCTCGCCGAGCGCGTCGAGGGTGCCGAGGACGCCCTCGGCCAGGGTCCGGAGCGTCGTCGGCTCGGGGAGGCGCTGCGAGAACCCGAACCCCGGCATGTCGACGCTGATCACGCGGTAGGCATCCGCGAGCCGGGCGTGCTGGGGCGCCCAGTCCTCCAGGCTGCGGCCGATGCCGTGCAGCAGGAGCACCGGCTCCGACGACGGGTCGCCGCTCTCCCGCACGTGGATGCGCGCGCCGCGGACGTCGACGTCGGTCATCCCCGCTTCACCATCGCCTTGGTCAGGACGTCCAGCACGCGCGGGTACGACGTCGGCAGCAGCCGCGCCAGCACGTCGGGGATCTTCGCGCTGGACGCGATCAGCACCCGTGCCCTGCGGTGCTCGACGCCGTCGAGAATCTCCTCGGCCGCCTTCTCCGCCGGGTAGCTGAGCAGGGCGCGGTACGCCTTCTGTGTCGCCTCGACGTCGGTCCGGGCCACCCCGGACCCGACGCGCGCGCTCTCCGCCACCCTGGTCCTGATCCCGCCCGGGTGCACCGTGGTGACGCCGATCCCCTGCGGCGTGAGCTCGGCCCGCAGCACCTCGGTGAGCCCGCGGATCGCGAACTTGCTCGACGAGTACGCCGACTGTCCGGCCGGCCCGATCAGCCCGTACAGGCTGGAGACGTTGACGAGGTGGCCGCCGGCGGCGATCGCCGGCAGCAGCGTGTGCGTGAGCAGCACGGGCGCCCGGAAGTTGATGTCCATGACCCACTCGAACTCGTCGAGGGTGACCTGGTCGAACCGGCCCCCGAGCGCGACTCCGGCGTTGTTGACCAGCAGGCCGATCCGCGGGTGGTCGGCGAGGATCTGCTCGGCGACGGCGAGCGTGGCCTTGCGGTCGGCGAGGTCCACCACGATCGTCTCGACGCTGATGCCGGGGTGGCGCAGCCGGACGGTGGAGGCCACGGCGTCGAGCCGGTCGGCGTCGCGGTCGAGCAGCACGAGGTCGCTGCCGCGCACCCCGAGCCCGTAGGCGAGCTGCTCGCCGATACCGCTCGCGGCCCCGGTCAGCACCGCGGTCTTCCCCGCGAAGCGGTAGTCCTTCATCGAACGGCCTCCTCGAGCACGGCGGGCGCGGCCGCGAACGTCATGTCGCGGCGCACGCTCACCGGAATGGTCCTGATCATGTCCACGACGTAGTTCTGGCGCGTGGCCCACGGTTCCCTGGCACCCTGCTGAGGGAACCGGTCGGCCGAGCGCTGCACGTAGCTCGACGTGAGGTCGAGCAGCGGGCGCCGGCCCTCCCCGGCCGCGGCGTGCGCCGGGGTGGCGCTCGCGTAGCCGTGGCGGTCCATGAACCCGAGCAGCCGGCAGACGTAGCGCGACGACAGGTCGGCCCGCAGGGTCCAGGACGCGTTGGTGTAGCCGATGCAGTAGGCGAAGTTCGGGACGCCGGACAGCATGAGACCGCGGTAGGTGAGCGTGTCGGAGAGCTCGACGGGCCTGCCGTCGATGCTCAGGTCGAGCCCGCCGAACGGCAGCAGCGACAGCCCGGTGGCCGAGACGACGACGTCGGCCTCGAGCACCTTCCCCGACACGAGCCGGATCCCCTCGGGCACGAGCCGGTCGATGTGGTCGGTGACCACCGAGGCGTCACCGTGGCGGATGGCGCGGTAGAAGTCCCCGTTCGGGACGACGCACAGCCGCTGGTCCCACGGGTTGTAGCTCGGGGTGAAGTGCTCGTCGACGTAGGCGGGGTCCTCGAGGAACTTCAGCGCGATGCCGCGCAGGATCTTCTTCACGCTCTCCGGGCGGCGGCGGGCGAGCTGGTAGAAGCCCTGCGAGACCGCCACGTACTTCGCGCGGATGATCGTCGCGGCCAGGCGGGCGGGGAGCAGGCGCCGGAGCCTGTCGGCGAACGCGTCGCGCTGCGGCAGGGCCGTGAGGTAGGACGGCGAGCGCTGCAGCATCGTCACGTGCTCGGCCTTCTCGGCCATTGCGGGGATCAGTGTGACGGCGGTGGCGCCGCTGCCGATCACCACCACCTTCTTGCCCGTCCAGTCCAGGTCCTCCGGCCAGAACTGCGGGTGCACGAACTCGCCCGCGAAGTCCTCACGGCCGGCGAACTCGGGCTGGTGGCCGTGCTCGTAGTTGTAGTAGCCGGCGCAGGCGTAGAGGAAGCCGCAGGTCAGGGTGCTCTCGACGCCGCCGCTGAGCAGACGGACGGTCCAGCGCGCCTCCCGCGTCGACCACTCTGCTCCGACCACCGACGTGGCGAACCGGATGTGCCGGTCGATGCCCGCCTCGGTGGCGGTGTCACGGATGTAGGCGCGGATGTCCGAGCCCTCGGCCATCGACCGGGAACCCTGCCACGGCCGGAACGGATAGCTGAACGTGAACATGTCCGAGTCCGAGCGCACGCCCGGGTAGCGGAACAGGTCCCAGGTGCCGCCGATGGCCTCGCGGGCCTCGACGATCGCGTAGCTCGTGCCCGGGCGCTCGTGGGTGAGCCGCCAGGCGGCGCCGATGCCGGACAGGCCCGCGCCGACGATGAGGACGTCGACATGTTCGGTGGTCATACGCCCAGTCTGGTCGTCCGCCGGGCCGGAAAGTTGACTTCAGACGACAGTCATTTACCCTTGCGCGACATGCGGGCGATGGTGCGGGCCGCGGCGCTGCGGGGCCTCGAACCCCTCGTGGACGGCCTCGGCGGCGACGGGGCCGCCCTCCTGGTGCGCTTCGGGATCCCGCCCGGTACCGCCGACGACGCCCTGGTGCCCGCGGCCGCCGTCGGGCGCCTGCTGGAGACGGCCGCGGCCGAGCTGACGTGCCCCGACCTGGGGCTGCGCCTGGCCGAGCAGCAGGACGTCGGCATCCTCGGGCCACTGGCGGTCGCGATCGAGAGCTCCCGGACGATGGGCGACGCCCTGGACTGCGCCTCGCGCTTCCTGTCGGTGCACAGCTCCGCGCTGCGCACCTCCCAGGTCCCCGATCCCGAGGGCGTCCGCGGGGTCATCGGGCTGCGGTACGGCGGCGCCGGCGGCGAGATCCCTCCCCCGCAGGTCGTCGACCTCGGCATCGGCCTGTGGCACCGCATCATCCTGCTGCTGCACGGTGGCCCCTACGGCCTGCGCTCGGTGCACCTGACACACCCGCCCCTGGCCCCGGTGGACCGCTACACCGGCTTCTTCGGCGCGGACGTCCGCTTCGCGCGCGACGCGGCCGTGCTCCGCGTGCCGGTCGGGCTCGCCGCCACCCCGGTGCACGGCGGCGACGAGGTGCTGCACGCGATCGCCGTCGAGTTCCTGGAGAGCCACTTCCCCGACCCCGGCGCGATGGTCGCCCCGCGGGTGCGCGCGGCACTGACGCAGTCGCTCGGGTCGTCACCGGTGCGGATCGGGTCGGTCGGACGGCTGCTGCGCCTGCATCCCCGCACGCTGCAGCGCTACCTGGCCGCGGAGGGCACCACGTTCGACGCGATCCTCGACGACGTGCGCCGCGACGCCGCCGACCGCCTGATCACCCGCACCGACCTGCCGTTCTCCCAGGTCGCGACGATGGTCGGGCTGGCCGAGCAGTCGGCGCTGACGCGGGCCGTGCGCCGCTGGTACGGGGTCACCCCACGGGAGGTCCGGCGTCGGGCAGCCGGACGGTGACGGCCAGGCCGCCGCCCGGCACCGGCTCGGCGGCCGCCGTGCCCCCGTGCGCCGCCACCACCGCGCGCACGATCGACAACCCCAGCCCCGATCCGCGCACCGCGCCCGTGCGTTCCACCGGGCCACGGCGGAACGGCTCGAACAGCTCCGCCACCTTCTCCGCGGGGATCTCCGGCCCGCTGGACGCCACGCACAGCACCGCGGAGCCGTCGCAGGCCGAAGTGGACACCTCCACCCAGCCGCCGCCGACGTTGTGGCGCACCGCGTTCTCCAGCAGGTTGCCGGCCACGCGCTCCAGCAGCACCGGATCGCCGCGGACGGTGGCGGGCGCGGTGCGCACCTGGACCCGCAGCCCCCGGTGCCCGGCGTCGGTGCGGACGGCGGCCAGCGCGGGCGGGACGAGGTCGGCGAGATCCACAGGCCGGACGTCGGCCAGCTCGGCGCCCTCCGTGCGGGCCAGCAGCAGCAGGCCGGCCACCAGGTCGTCGGCCCGGCGGGTGGCCTCGCGCACGACACCACCCATCCGGCGCAGCTCCTCGACGTCGGCGGACGGGTCCGACAGCGTCACGTCCACCTCGGTGCGCAGCACCGCCATCGGCGTGCGCAGCTCGTGGCTCGCGTTGGCGACGAACCGGCGCTGGGCGTCGAACGCGGCCTGCAGCCGGTCGAGCATCGCGTCGAAGCCCGCGGCCAGCTCCGCGACCTCACCGCGGGCGCCCCGCACCCCCGTGCGGGTGTCGAGCGACTCGACCGACAGCCGCCGCGCCGTGGCCGTCACGGCGTGCAGCGGGCTCAGGACGCGGCCCACCAGCCACCAGGACACCAGGGCCGCCGCGACGACGACGAGCGGGAACGCCACGAGCCCCGCCGTGAGCACGGTGCCCTGCGCGGCCTGCCCGACGGCGTCGGCGAACTGCTCGGCGGGCACCACCTGATCGCCGACCCGCACCGTGCTGCCCTCCGGAAGGGCGGGCAGCGCCCGGGCGACCCCGCCGACCAGCCACCAGCCCAGCCACAGCAGCAGCGCGCTGACCGCGGCCACCACCGCGGTGCTGACCAGCGTCAGGCGCGGCCGCAGGCCCAGCACCATGGCCTGGATCAGCCCGCGGCCGGGACCCGGTAGCCGGCGCCGACCACGGTCTCGATCACGCCGGGATCGCCGAGCTTCTTGCGCAGCGTCATGACGGTGACGCGCACGGTGGTGGTGAACGGGTCGGCGTTCTCGTCCCAGACCCGCTCCAGCAGCTCCTCGCTGCTCACCACGGCACCCCCGGCCGACATCAGCACCTCGAGCACGCCGAACTCCTTGCGCGTGAGCTCGACGGGCCGCTCGTCGCGGCGCACCGTGCGCCTGGACGGGTCGAGCGCGACGTCGCCGGCCACCAGCATCGGCGGCACGGCCGGGGTGGCGCGGCGGCCCAGCGCGCGGCAGCGGGCCACGAGCTCGGGGAAGTCGAAGGGCTTGGCGAGGTAGTCGTCGGCGCCGCGGGACAGACCGTCGATCTTGTCGGCGAGCGTGCCGCTGGCGGTGAGCATGAGCACCCGCGTGGTGGCCCCGGAGGTCACGATCTGGGCGCACAGCTCGTCGCCGCCCATGCCGGGCAGGTCGCGGTCGAGCACCACCACGTCGTAGCGGGTGACCGTGGACTTCTCGTGGCCCGTGTCGCCGTCGTAGGCCACGTCGACGGCCATGCCCTCGCGGCGCAGCCCGCGGGCCACGGCGTCGGCGAGCGCCTGCTCGTCCTCGACGACCAGCACGCGCATCAGCGGGCCTGCTTCTGCGCGGAGGCGGGGACCAGGGCCGCAGCCCACTCCGTGACCTGCCGGGCCACGTCCTGCGCCGTCAGCCCGATCTCGGCGAGCAGGTCCGACCGGCCGCCGTGGTCGAGGAACCGCTGCGGGATGGCCACGTCGCGCTGGGGCACGTCGCACTCGGCGGCGCGCAGCACGTCCGACAGCGCGGAGCCGAAACCGCCGTGCCGGCCGCTGTCGCTGACGGTGACGACGAGCTGGTGCTCCCGCGCCATGTCGACGAGCGCCCCGGGTACCGGGAGCACCCAGCGCGGATCCACCACCGTGACGGCCACCCCCTGCTTCGCGAGCCGCAGCGCGGCCGCCACCCCCAGCTCGCCGAAGGCGCCGACGCACACCATGAGCACCGACGGCTCCTCGCAGACGTGCAGCACGTCCACCCCGTCGACGCGGTGCAGCGCGGGCACCGACTCGATCACCGGCCCCTTGGGGAACCGCAGCGCGCTCGGCCCGTCGTCGATGGCGACGGCCTCGCCCAGTTCCTCCCGCAGCGTGGCGGCGTCGCGCGGGGCGGCCACGCGGATACCGGGCACGACACCGAGGATCGACAGGTCCCACATGCCGTTGTGGGAGGGCCCGTCGTTGCCGGTGACCCCGGCCCGGTCGAGAACGAGCGTGACGGCCTGGCGGTGCAGCGCGACGTCCATCATCAGCTGGTCGAAGGCGCGGTTGAGGAACGTGGAGTAGATCGCCACCACCGGGTGCAACCCGCCGTGGGCGAGCCCGGCGGCCGAGGTCAGCGCGTGCTGCTCGGCGATGCCGACGTCGAAGCAGCGGTCCGGGTGGGCCTCGGCGAACGGCACCAGGCCGACGGGCCCGAGCATCGCCGCCGTGATGGCGACGACGTCCTCGCGGGCGGCGCCGATCTTCACCATCTCCTCGGCGAACACGCTGGTCCACCCGGTGGACGGGGCGGCCGTGGGCAGCCCCGTCTCGGGGTCGAACGCGGCCGGGCTGTGCATCTGCTCGGCCTCGTCGTTCTCGGCGGGCGGGTAGCCGTTGCCCTTGCGGGTGACGGCGTGCACGATCACCGGCCCGCCGAAGTGGCGCGCCCGGCGCAGCGCCGACTCCATCGCGGCGACGTCGTGGCCGTCGACGGGGCCGAAGTACTTGAGGCCGAGGTCGGAGAACAGCTCCTGCGGGCTCAGCGCGTCCTTCACGCCCGCCTTGAACGCGTGCAGGCCCGCGTAGAGCGTGGGGCCGACGACGGGCGTGCGGGCCAGGGCGTTCTTGCCGGCCTCCAGCACGCGCTCGTAGCCGGGCTGCAGCCGCAGCGACGCGAGCCGGTCGGCCAGGCCGCCGATGGTGGGGGCGTAGGAACGGCCGTTGTCGTTGACGACGACCACGAGGTTGCGGTCCTTGGCGGCCGCGATGTTGTTGAGCGCCTCCCACGCCATGCCGCCGGTGAGCGCGCCGTCGCCGATCACCGCGACGACGTGGCGGTGCTGGCCCGTGAGCGCGTAGGCGTGGGCGATGCCGTCGGCCCACGACAGCGACGTGGACGCGTGGCTGTTCTCCACGTGGTCGTGCTCGCTCTCGGCGCGGCACGGGTAGCCCGACAGGCCACCGGTCTTCTTGAGCTGGTCCCAGCCGTCCTGGCGGCCGGTGAGCAGCTTGTGGACGTAGGCCTGGTGGCCGGTGTCCCAGATCACCGTGTCGCGCGGGGAGTCGAAGACGCGGTGCAGCGCGATCGTGAGCTCGATGACGCCCAGGTTGGGGCCGAGGTGGCCGCCGGTGCGCGAGACCGTGTTGACGAGCTCCGTGCGGATCTCCGAGGCCAGCGCGTCGAGCTGCTCCCCGGTGAGCCGCTTGAGATCGGCCGGACCGCGCACGGACTTCAACACACTCATCGCTTGCGCCACCGTCCCATCGTACGGAAACCGGGCGACCGCGGCCCGGCACCCGGATGAGAGGTCACCGGGACTCAGCTGGCGGTGGGGACCTCGGTCGCCTCGCCCCGGCGCGGGCTCGGGATCTCGGCCGGGCCGGCGATCCGCACCCGGTTGCGCCCGCCGCGCTTGGCCGCGTACAGCGCCGTGTCGGCGGCCTTGAGCACCTGGTCCAGGGTGCTGGCGTCGGCCGGCACCCGTGCCCCGCCGATCGAGACCGACAGGCCGCTGATGGTGAGCAGGCCGTCGGCCGTGTCGACCGGCACCTGCAGCGCCGCGATCCGCAGGCGCAGACGCTCGGCCACGAGGTGCAGCTCGTCACGGCCCGCACCCGGCAGGTCGGGCATGAGCACCACGAACTCCTCGCCCCCGAACCGTCCGACGACGTCGTTCGCCCGCACTCCGGCCTGCAGCTCCGCGGCGACGGCCGCGAGCACGTCGTCACCGGCGAGGTGGCCGTGCCGGTCGTTGACGGCCTTGAAGTGGTCGAGGTCGAGGATCATGACCGCGGCCCCGGGGCCGGTCCGCTGCGCCCGCCGGACCGCCCGCGCCGCCTGCGCCTGCCAGGCCGCCGCGGTGAGCAGGCCCGTCTTGCCGTCGGTGTAGGCCACCTCCTCGAGCTGGCGCACGAGCACGGCGCGGTGCAGCACGAGGATCGGGGGCAGGGCGAGCGCGATCAGGCCCGGGGCCGCGCCGAGCGCCACCGCGGCGAGCGCGCCCATGCAGAGCGTCGAGACCTCGAGCGCGTTGTCGTCCCAGCGGCCGAACAGCTCGCTCGGGGACGAGCCCACACCGCTGAGCGAGATCGCACCGGCGACGAGCACGGTGTTGACCACCACGTAGGCGACGACGGCACCCGCCACCCCCAGGACGCCCGTGACGTCGGTGGCGCCCGAGGGCAGCCCGCCCGCCCACTGGACGACGAGGTGCGCGGCCAGCGCGGCGAGCATCACCGTGGCGGTGGTGTAGACGTGCCGGTAGAGCGGCACCCGCGCCGGCCGCCAGACGCGCTGCCACAGGTGGGCGTAGACCACCAGCACCACGGCGGTGGCGAGGACCGGGGGCAGCAGCAGGGCGGCCGCGAACGTCCAGACCGAGCTGAGGTCGAAGTACGAGGTCTCCGACGAGCGCCGCCGGATGCGCTCGATGCCGGTGGCCAGCTCCGTGTGGACCACGCTCAGCCCGGCGACGACGGCCGCCAGCACGACGTCGGTGGGGCGGGGCCAGGCCAGGAACGGGGCCGTGGCCACGACCGCCGCGACGGCGCCGACCTCCACGAGCAGCACGACCACGACGGCCGGCAGCGGGAGCGTGCTGAGGCCGGAACCGGGCACGGACGGTGCAACCACGGTCACGACCTCCTCCCCCCGCACGATGGTGTTCCCCGAGCGAGGTTAGTGAGGCCGACGCGGCGTGTCAGGGGGACGAAGGTCCCTCATCGGGGTGGAATGCGCGAGCGGTCGATCACTGAGCGTCAGATACCGGATCCGAGGGGATCAGTGCGGGAAGCTGCTCCCGGCCACAGGGAAGGGACTCCATCCGCACCGTGTTGCGGCCCGCCCGCTTCGCCGCATACAGCGCCGTGTCGGCGATCTGGAGCAGTTCACGCAGGTCACCGACACCGTCCGGGTGCACCGCCCCACCGACGGAGATGCTCAGCCCGGCGATCGTCAACGGCCCGTCGGCGGTGGGGATCTCCACCCGCAGCGCGGCGACCCGGCGCCGGATGCGCTCCGCGACCGCCTCGAGGTCGGTGCCGTCCCCGCCGCCCCGCCCCGAGAGCAGCACCACGAACTCCTCCCCGCCGAACCGGCCGACGAGGTCCCGGTCGCGGACCTCGGACCGCAGGGCGTCGGCGACGGCGGCCAGGACCTGGTCGCCCGCGAGGTGACCGTGCGTGTCGTTGACGGCCTTGAAGTGGTCGAGGTCGAGCACCAGCACCGCGCGCGGCTCGCGGCCGCGGGTGACGCGCTGCAGCTCCCGCTCGGCACGGGTGTGCCACGTGGCCGCGTTGAGCAGGCCGGTCTTGCCGTCGATCGAGGCCGCCTCCTGCAGGTGCCGGACGAGCACCGCCCGGTGCAGCACGAGCAGCGACGGCAGGACGAGCAGGACGAGCCAGGGGTTGATGAGCAGCGCGACGGCGGTGAGTCCGCCGAGCGACAGCGTGGCGACCTCCAGGACGTTGTCGTCCCAGTCCCCCAGTGCCGTCGCCAGGTTGGGCTGAGCACTGCTCATGGCGATCGCACCGGCGATCAGGGCCGTGTTCACGGTGGTGAAGACGAGAAGGGCCAGCACCAGCGTGAGCAGGGCCGGCGCCGTCAGTGTGGACGGCGCCCGGCCGACCACCGCCGAGGCCCCGAGACAGGCCAGCACCATCGTGGCCGTGGTGAAGACGTGCCGGTAGTAGGCGGCCTTCGGTCGCCCCGTGCGCGCCCAGATGTGGAACTGCACCACGACCGTGACGACCACGGCGAGCGTGACCGGCAGCACGATGGCGCCGGCGAAGATCCACACCGAGCTGAGGTCGATGTGGTGCGGTGCCGTGATCCGGCGGCGGAGCCGCTCGGTCCGCAGGACCGCTTCCGTGTGCGTGAGACCGAGCAGGCCGAGGATCACCATCCGCACGATGTCGACGCGCGTGGGCAGGCCCCCCGCGAGCGCCGACGTGGCCACGAGACCGGCCGCGGTGAGCTCCACGAGAAGGATCGACGTCAGGAGGGCGCTGGGCGTCTCCCACATCGGCCAGCTACGCACCGACCACGGCCGGATCGGGCGCGATTCCTGCTCGCGGGGCACTGACGTCATGGGAGACCTTCGCTCGGAGAACCCGCGAATCCTAGAGCAGTTCGACGTTCCGCGTCACTCGACGGATTCCTTACAGGTGCACGCGACGTGTCAATATGGCTCGATCCGCCGCACTTTCGTGTGACATCTCACACGTTCGACACATGCACTGCCCCCGCGGATTGCACTGCCGGTGTCCGACAGATGTCGGCATCGAACGGCCGTGGTGAACGCGTCCGGGCACATCGCCGGCCGCCGCTCACGCCGTCGCGGCCCGCGACGAGAGGCGCACGTCGTCACCCGATCCCGTGCTGACCGCACGCACGACTCCGACACCGGAAGGGAGCCACCCATGCGCGGACACAGCTGGACCTGACCCCACACCCACCCCCACCACCAGAAAGGAGCCACCCATGCGCGGACACAGCTGGACCTGACCCCACACCCGGTCGACAGGCGCCCGTCACGGCGCCTGGGCCGGCGATGAGCCCGGAGACGCCGGGATCAGCCGATCCGTCGTGACACCACGGTCACCGGCGGCTGGGCCCGGCGCTCCGCGCCGACCGGACGGTCACGGGACCTCGACGGACGGGGCCGGGCGGGCCTCCGGAGGCGTCGGCACAGGAACCCCACCACCCGTCGCGGACCCCATGCACACCTGGTTGCGGCCCGCCCTCTTGGCCGAGTAGAGCGCCGCGTCGGCGACCTGCAGCAGCTCACGCAGGTCACCCCCGCCGGCCAGGTGCACCGCCCCACCGACCGAGATGCTCAACCCCGCGATCGTCAGCGGCCCGTCGGCCGTGGGGATCTCCACCCGCAGCGCCGCGACCCGCCTCCGGATCCGGTCCGCCACGGCCTCCAGATCGCCGTCGCCTCCGTTGCGCCCGGCCAGGAACACGACGAACTCCTCGCCTCCGAACCTGCCGACGAGATCCCGGTCCCGCACCTCGCTGCGCAGGGTGTCGGCGACCGAGGCCAGCACCTGGTCCCCCGCCAGGTGCCCGTGCGTGTCGTTGACGGCCTTGAAGTGGTCGAGGTCGAGCACCAGCACCGCGCGGGAGCCGTCCCCGCGGCGGACCCGCCGCAGCTCACGTTCCGTACTCGTGTGCCAGGCGGCCGCGGTGAGGAGGCCGGTCTTGCTGTCGGTGGACGCGGCCTCCTCCAGGTGGCGGACCAGCACGGCCCGGTGCAGCACCAGCAGCGGCGGGAGCACGAAGAGCACCAGCCACGGCGTGATCGACACCGCCACGGCCAGCAGTGCGCCCAGGCAGAGCGTCGTGACCTCGAGGAGGTTCTCGTCCCAGTCGCCGAGCATCTGGTCGACCTTCGCCTGGGGATCGCTCACGGCGATGGCGCCGGCCACGAGGGCCGTGTTCACGGTGAGGAAGACCAGCATCCCGACGACGAGCACCGGGATCGCGGGGATCCCCTGCTCGCCAGCGAACCACCCGCCGAGGCCGTGCGCGTAGGCGATGGCGGCCGATGCCGCGTACCCCGACAGCACGAACGCCGCCGTGGTGAACGCGTGGCGGTAGGGCGGCGTCCGGGTCTCCTCGGTGCGCAACCACAGGTGGGTGTGGATCACGGCGGCGCAGACGCCGGCGTAGGCGGGCGGGAGCAGGACCGCCGCCGCGAAGAACCAGGTGGAGCTCAGGTTCACGTGCATACCGCCCATGTGCACCTGGCGTCGGACCTGCTCGACCTTCCGCGCGACCTCTCCGTGGACGATGCCCGCGACACACAGCAGGCCGAACGCGAAGAGGGCCGCGCCCCGTGGCCCGCCGTCACCGGCCAGGCCCAGCGTCACCAGAAGAACCGCCGTGGCCTCGACGACGAGAATCGACATGACGAGTGGTGCGGGAATTGTCCAGACCGCCCAGTCCCGGACCGAAAGCGCGCGCAGTGCCGTCACAACGGTGCGGGCACCTCGCTCACGCAATGACATGGACACCGACATCGGCCGACCGGACGGGGCACCGCGAAACGATAGGCGACGGCGACGGGCCCTGTCAGCACGATGGGCCGGGCGGTACCGGAACTGGCCCGCTCGGAGCAGTGGGCGTGGCCCGGATGCCGCTCCACGCGTACGCCTGACCGCCGAACCCGGCACCACCGGGACCTCGACGTCCCTGTCCGGGTGACACTCCCCTGGGGACCGGTGACGACGATGCGTCACCCGCCGGGGCCGGGGTCGAACGTTTCCCGGGTCCGGTGACGACCCCGACCGGAATGGAGAGGAGGACCTCATGCGCGGCAAGGAATGGCGCTGACCCCGTTCACCAGGACACCCACGAGCGAAGGGAGACGAGTATGTGCGGCAAGGAATGGCGCTGAATGGCGCTGAATGGCGCTGAATCGCGCTGAATCGCGCTGAATCGCGCTGAATGGCGCTGATCAGCGCTGAGTGCGAGTCGAGGCCCGGAGCGGACGCCGCCGGGACTCAGCCGTTCTGCCGTGACACCACGGTCACCGACGGCTGGGCCCGGCGCTCCGTGCCGGCGCGGTACCAGGCGACGGCCCCGGCCGTGGCCAGGACGATCCCGAGCGCGCCGCTCACGGTGATGGCGGCCGCGGGGCCCGTCAGGTCGGCCAGCAGGCCGCCGCCGAGCATCGCGACGCCCTGACCGGCGATGATGCCGGACGCGGCGACGCCGACGGCGCGCCCGCGGATCCGCTCCGGCGTCGCGCGGACGAACGACGCCTGCGCCTGCATGAGGTAGGCCGTGGACAGCATCCCGGACAGGCTCCACAGCACCATCGTCACGACGAGCCCCGGCCGGAGGCCGACGAACAGCAGCGGGATCCCGGCGGCCACGGCGATGATCCCGACCAGCCCGGGACGTCGACGGGCCGGCACGAACCGCACGAACAGCCATGCGCCGACGACGCTGCCGAGGGGGTCGGCGGCCATGAGCAGGCCCACCGCGGCGCCGCCGAGTCCCAGCTCGGCGGCGTAGGGCGCGGCGAGCGCCTCCGGGACGACGTAGCAGCCGATCATGCACACCAGGGCGACCAGCGCCCGGCGGCGCCGGTCGGTGGCGATGTCGACGATCCCGTCGACCATGTCCCGCCAGTGGCCCCGCCCGCGACCGTCGGCGGGCTCCGGCCGCGGCCGGTCCCGCAGCCCCAGACGGACCACCACGCCGGCCAGCAGGAACGAGGCCGCGTCCAGGAGCAGGGCCGTCCCCGGGGTGAAGGCCGCGACGAGCAGCCCCCCGGTGGCGAAGCCGACCAGCTGCGCGGTCTGGGTCGACATCTGGATGACGGCCAGCCCGCGTTCGTACAGATCCCCGGGCAGCACGCCGGGCAGCAGCGCGCCGCGCGCCGCGGTGTGCGGAGCGCCGAGCAGCACCATCACCACCAGGAGAGCGCACACCACCGGCAGCGGCAGGCCGGGCACCGCCATCAGCCCGGCCGGCACGGCCCTCAGGACGTCACAGGCGAGCATCACCTCGCGGCGCCGGAAGCGGTCGGCGACCCCGGAGAGCAGCACCCCGCCGAGCACGGCGGGCAGGAACGTCAGCGCGTAGGCGCCCGCGGCCCAGGTGGCCGAGCCCGTGCGTCCGTAGACGAGCACGGCGAGCGCGACGCGGGCGAGCTGGTCGCCGGCAACCGAGATGAGGTCGGCCACCCAGATCGCGCGGAACTCCCGCACCCGGAAGACCTGCGTCAGCCGGGCGGTCCCGTCCTCACCCATCCCGGTCGCCCCCCTCGGACCTGCGGTCGATCGACCGACAGTAGGCACACGTGTGCTCGGCGTGCGCGTCGTTCGGCGGATTCCCCCGAAGGACGCATCGACGTGCGCGATCAGCTGAACGTCAGGAGGTCCGTGACGTGCCCCGTCTCGTTGACCGACCGCACCAGCCGGCGCCCGTCGCGGCCGGCGAGCACCCGGGTGATGCCGGTGTAGTCGAGCGGGAACGCGAGCGGGCGGTCGAGCCCGAGCAGATGGGCGAGCCAGGTGTTGACCACCCCGGCGTGGGCGACGACCACGACCGTGGCCCGGCCGGGGTGGGCGGCCACGATCCGTTCGAGCGCCGCGTCGACGCGGGCGGTGAACGCCGGGACGTCGACGTGGGCGGGCAGCAACCCGGCGCGCATCCGCTCCCAGGCGTCCGGGTCGACGCGGGCCATCTCGTGCACGGGCACGTAGTGGTCGGCGTCGGCGTCGTACTCACGCAGCTCGGGGACGATCTCCGGCTCCCGGCCGAGCGCGGCGGCCAGCGGGGCCGCCGTGGCGCGGGCCCGGGCGAGCGGGCTGGAGTAGAGCGCGGCGACGTCCGTGCCCAGCGCGTCCACGAGCCGCGCGGCCTGCTTCTCCCCCAGCGGCGTCAGCGCCGGGTCGGCCGGGCCGCCGGCGTCCTGCACGCGTTCGGGCAGGGCGTGCCGGACGAGGACGAGCTGCACGTCGGCCGGCCCTCAGGACGGCACGGACGCGCCGTGGCCGGCGTCGCGCAGGGCCGCCTTCAGCGCCGCCTGGTGGGCGTCCTGCTCGGCGGCGTCGACGCCCGGTGCGGCGTTGGCGAAGTCGAACGCCGCCATCTCCCACGCCGGGAAGACGTGCAGGTGCAGGTGGGGCACCTCGAAGCCGGCCACCAGCCACCCGACGCGCGGCGGCGACCAGACGGTGCGCACGGCCGCGCCGATCGCGTGGGACACCTCGGTGAGGTGGGCCAGCAGGCCGGGCTCGGCGTCGATCCACTGGTCGACCTCGGCGCGCGGCACGACCAGCGTGTGGCCCGGCCCGAGCGGGTTGATCGACAGGAACCCGACGGCGACGTCGTCGGACCAGACGAACCGCCCGGGCAGCTCGCCGTCAATGATCTTCGTGAAGAGAGTGCTCATCGGGAGGAGACACTAGCCTCGGGATCATGCCTCGCACCATCGCCACGAACACGACCGTCGACCGCGACGAGCTCACCGAGTTCCTGCGGCCCCGCCACCACGTGATCCTCATGACCCCCCGCAACGACGGCGGCTGGCAGGGCTCGCCCGTCACCGCAGGCGTCGACTCCGAGGGCCGCATCGTCATCGCCACCTACCCGGAGCGCGCGAAGTCGAACAACGTCGCCCGGCACGGGAAGGCCGCCGTGGTCGTCCTGTCCGAGGACTTCAACGGCCCGTGGGTGCAGGTGGAGGGCGACGCCGAGCTCCTCACGCTGCCCGACGCCGTCGAGCCGCTGGTGGAGTACTTCCGGTCGATCTCGGGCGAGCACTCCGACTGGGACGAGTACCGCCAGGCGATGATCGACCAGGGCAAGGCCCTGATCCGCATCACGCCCACGCGCTGGAGCCCCGTCGCCACGGGGGGTTTCCCGGCCCGGCTCGCCTGACCTACCCCCGGTAGCCTCAGCGGGCAGTTCTCCACAGACGAAGCGAGGAACCTCATGCGGCCGTGGCCGGGTCACGCCTATCCCCTGGGCGCCACCTACGACGGGTCGGGAACGAACTTCGCCCTGTTCTCCGAGGTCGCCGAGAAGGTCGAGCTCTGCCTGTTCTCCGCCCGCGGCAAGGAGACGCGCGTCCCGCTCGTCGAGGTCGACGGGTTCGTGTGGCACGGCTATCTCCCCAACGTCGAGCCCGGCCAGCTCTACGGCTACCGGGTCACCGGCCCGTACGACCCGGCCACCGGCCTGCGCTGCAACCCCAACAAGCTGCTCATCGACCCCTACGCCAAGGCCGTCAACGGTCCGGTGAAGTGGGACGAGGCCGTGTTCGGGTACCCGTTCGGCGAGCCCGACGCACGCAGCGACTCCGACTCGGCGGCGTTCGTGCCGAAGTCGGTGGTGGTCAACCCGTTCTTCGACTGGGGCACCGACCGCGCGCCGCGCATCCCGTACCACGAGACGGTCATCTACGAGGCCCACGTCCGCGGCCTGACGATCGCGCACCCCGACATCCCGGAACCGCTGCGCGGCACCTACACCGGGCTCGCGCACCCGGTGATGATCGACCACCTGAAGAACCTGGGCGTCACGGCCGTGGAGCTCATGCCGTGCCACGAGTTCCTCAACGACCACCACCTGCAGGAGAAGGGCCTGTCCAACTACTGGGGCTACAACACCATCGCGTTCCTCGCTCCGCACCACGGCTACGCCCAGGGAGCCACGTCGGGGCCCGGCCACCGGCCCGGCAACCAGGTGCAGGAGTTCAAGGCCATGGTCCGTGACCTGCACGACGCGGGCATGGAGGTGATCATGGACGTGGTCTACAACCACACCGCCGAGGGCAACCAGATGGGCCCCACGCTCTCCTTGCGCGGCATCGACAACGCCGCCTACTACCGCCTGGTCGAGAACGACCCGAAGTTCTACATGGACTACACGGGCACCGGGAACTCGCTCAACGTCCGCAACCCGCACACGCTGCAGCTGATCATGGACTCGCTGCGGTACTGGGTCACCGAGATGCACGTCGACGGCTTCCGCTTCGACCTCGCGTCCACGCTCGCCCGCGAGTTCTACGACGTCGACCGCCTGTCGGTGTTCTTCGACCTCGTCCAGCAGGACCCGGTGATCAGCCAGGCCAAGCTCATCGCGGAGCCGTGGGACGTCGGCCCCGGCGGTTACCAGGTGGGCAACTTCCCCCCGCTGTGGACGGAGTGGAACGGCAAGTACCGCGACACCGTCCGCGACTTCTGGCGCGGCGAGCCCGGCACGCTCGGCGAGTTCGCCTCGCGCATCACCGGCAGCTCCGACCTCTACCAGGACGACGGCCGCCGCCCGTTCGCGTCCATCAACTTCGTCACGGCGCACGACGGCTTCACGCTGCACGACCTGGTGTCCTACAACGACAAGCACAACGACGCCAACGGCGAGGGCGGCAACGACGGCGAGAGCACCAACCGCTCCTGGAACTGCGGCGTCGAGGGCCCCACCGACGACGCCACGGTGCTCGACCTGCGGGCGCGGCAGCAGCGCAACTTCATCACCACCCTGATGCTCAGCCAGGGCGTGCCGATGCTGCTGCACGGCGACGAGCTGGGGCGCACCCAGGACGGCAACAACAACGTCTACTGCCAGGACAGCGCCATCGCCTGGGTCGACTGGTCGCTCGCCGGCAAGAACGCCGGGATGATCGGCTTCACGTCGGGGGTCATCGCGCTGCGCCACGGCCACCCGGTGTTCCGCCGCCGGCGCTTCTTCCAGGGCCGCCCCATCGCGCGCCCGCGCCGCAACGACCCGGCCACCGCGCTGCCCGACATCGCGTGGTTCCAGCCGTCGGGGCAGGAGATGACCGACCAGGACTGGGACTCGGGCTTCGGCAAGTGCGTGGTGGCGTTCCTCAACGGTGACGGCATCTCCGAGGTCGACACCCGCGGTGAGCGCGTCCGCGACGACTCGTTCCTGCTGTGTCTCAACGCCCACTACGAGGACATCGACGTGACGCTGCCCGGCCCGGAGTACGGCTCCCGGTGGGCCGTGGTGGTCGACACCGCCGCGGGTGAGGTGATCACGCTGTCCACCGCGCCGGGCGTGGTGGCGGCCGATCCGCCCATGGTCGCGGGTGGGGCCGTGCACACCGTGCCGGCCCGTTCTGTCCTTGTCCTGCAACGCACGGAGACCACGGGTTCATGAGCCGCTCCCCCTCGTCCACCTACCGCATCCAGTTCTCGAAGGACACGACGTTCGCCGACGGGGTGGCGCTGCTGCCCTACCTCGACGCCCTCGGGATCGGGGCGCTCTACGCGTCGCCGCTCCTCGAGTCGGGCGCCGGGTCCAACCACGGCTACGACGTGGTCGACCCCACACGCGTCTCCACCGAGCGCGGCGGCGAGCAGGGCCGCAAGGCGCTGGTGGCCGCCGTCCGCGAGCACGGCATGCAGTTCCTGCTCGACATCGTGCCCAACCACGTCGGCGTCGAGGTGCCCAAGGCCAACCCGTGGTGGTGGGACGTGCTGCGCCTGGGCCGGTCCTCGCGGTTCGCCACGTACTTCGACGTCGACTGGGCGGCAGGCCCGATCCTGCTCCCGATCCTCGACGCGGACGAGGAGAAGGCGCTCTCGGAGTTGTCGGTCACCGGCTCAGGTGACGTCGCAGAGCTGCGCTACTTCGAGCACGCGTTCCCGCTCGCGCCCGGCACGGAGGAGGGCACCGCGCAGGAGGTGCACGAGCGCCAGCACTACCGGCTCGTGTCCTGGAAGCGCGGCGCGGGCGAGCTCACCTACCGCCGCTTCTTCGACGTCTCCACGCTCGCCGCCGTGCGCGTCGAGATCCCGGAGATCTTCGAGGCCACCCACCGCGAGGTGCTACGCTGGGTGCACGAGGGCGACGTCGACGGCATCCGCGTGGACCACCCGGACGGCCTGTCGGACCCCGGCGCCTACGCCCGGCGGCTCCGCGAGGCCATCGGGCCCGACCGCTGGCTGCTGGTGGAGAAGATCCTCGGCGTCGGCGAGGAGATCCCGCCGTCGTGGCCGGTCGACGGCACGTCGGGCTACGAGGCGCTGCGGGAGAACCAGGGCATCTTCGTCGACCCGGACGGCGCCGGCCTGCTCACCCAGCTCTCCGCCGAGCACACGGGCGGCAGGCAGTCCCTGCACGCGGCGGAGCACGACGCCCGCCGCTTCGTCGCGTCCACGATCCTGTCGGCCGAGGTGAAGCGGATCGCCGCCCTCGTGCCGGGCGAGACGGAGCGGACGCAGCCGGCCGTGGCGGAGCTGCTCTGCGGGTTCCCCGTCTACCGGTCCTACCTGCCCGAGGGTCGGTCCGCGCTCGACACCGCGGTGTCCGTGGCCCGCACCCACCGCCCGGATCTCGCCGACGTCCTCGACGCCATCTACACCGCGATGCTCGCCGACCCGCAGGGCGAGCTGGCCACCCGCGTCCAGCAGACGTCCGGCATGGTCATGGCCAAGGGCGTCGAGGACACCACGTTCTACCGCTGGAACCGGTTTGTCGCGCTCAACGAGGTGGGCGGCGACCCCGCGCGCTTCGGGGTGTCCGCGACCGAGTTCCACGCTGCGCAGGCCGCCCGCGAGGCGGCCTGGCCGGCCACGATGACCACGCTGTCCACCCACGACACCAAGCGCTCCGAGGACGTCCGCGCGCGGCTGGCCGTGCTCGCGGAGATCCCCGGCGAGTGGGCCGAGCGCGTCCGGCGCTGGTCGGCGCGCCACCCCCTGCCCGACCGCTCGCTGGACCTGCTGGCCTGGCAGAACCTGGTCGGCGCCTGGCCCATCCCGGCCGAGCGCATGGCCTCCTACCTGG
Organism: Pseudonocardia sp. 73-21; assembly: GCF_001899645.1. GTDB lineage: Bacteria > Actinomycetota > Actinomycetes > Mycobacteriales > Pseudonocardiaceae > Pseudonocardia. The sequence goes on from NZ_MKVV01000028.1 coordinate 77,376, forward strand.
GCAAGGCGTCGAAGGAGGCCAAGCTCGTCACCAGCCACGTCGACGCCGTGCCCGAGGTGGACGAGGCGATCGCCGCCTGGCCCGCCGCCGTCCTGGCCGACGCCGAGCTGGTGACCGAGATCGAGGAGTTCGTCGGGCGCATCGCCGGCCCCGGCCGCTCCAACTCGCTGGGCCAGAAGCTGCTGCAGCTGGCGGGGCCGGGTGTGCCGGACGTCTACCAGGGCACGGAGCTGTTCGAGTACTCCCTGGTGGACCCGGACAACCGCCGTCCCGTCGACTGGGAGCTGCGCCGCACCCTGCTGACAAGGCTCGACGAGGGCTGGCTGCCCGACGTCGACCCTGAGATCGACCCAGCGGGCGCCGCGAAGCTGCTCGTGACGTTGAGCGGACTGCGGCTGCGCCGGTACCGACCGGAGCTGTTCCACGGCTACCGCCCGGTGCCCGCCGAGGGCCCGGCGGCGGCGCACGCGGTGGCGTTCGCGCGCTCGCCGTCGCTGGTGGCGGTGGCCACGCGACTGCCCGTCGGCCTCGGGAAGCGCGGCGGCTGGGGCGACACGGTGCTGCCCCTGCCGGGGGCGGCCACCGACTGGCACGACATCGTCACCGACTCCCCCGTCGACGGCTCGGCCCCCGCGCTCGGCACGCTCCTGGCCCGCTACCCGGTGGCGCTGCTGGTCCGCCCGGCGTAACCACCGGCCCGCCACAGCACAGGGTCCACGCCGGGCTGCCGGCAGATCACGCGCGCCGTCGGGGGCGGGAGCTCGCGGTGGCGGGGCACGGTCGTCCGAGCGCCGGACGCCGGGTTCCGCCACACCTCGTGCCGGGCGTCCTGTCGGATCAGCTCACATCCCCGGCGTCATCACCGCTGCTCCGAGCCGGGCAGAAGCTGAAGAGATGCTGCTCGACGCGATGCGTGAGTACCTGCTCTCGTTCGTCTCCCCCTCGGTCGTGCCGCCTCGTCCCCGGGACGACTCCACCACGCTCGAGGTCACGTTCTCCCCGCCTGCCGCCTGACCGTCGCGCCGCTCGCGGTCGGAGCCCTGCCGGGCGCTTCGCGATCGCACACGGCAGGATCGCCCGGTGACTGATTTCGCCGTATGGGCACCGCAGCGCGACCGGGTCCGGGTGCTCGTCGACGGGGCGCCGCACCCGATGACCCGTGACGGGATCGGCTGGTGGCGGGCCACCGTCGACGCCGACCCCGGCACCGCCTACTCCTACCTGCTCGACGACGACGAGACCCCGCTGCCCGACCCGCGCTCGCGTTGGCAGCCCACCGGGGTGCACGGCGCGAGCCGCGTGTACGACGAGCAGGGCTTCTTCTGGACCGACCGCTCCTGGACCGGCCGGCAGCTGCCCGGCAGCGTCGTCTACGAGCTGCACATCGGCACGTTCACCCCGGGCGGCACGTTCGACTCGGCCATCGAGCGTCTCGACCACCTCGCGCAGCTGGGCATCGACCTCGTCGAGGTGCTGCCCGTCAACGCCGTCGACGGCCCGCGCAACTGGGGCTACGACGGCGTGGGCTGGTACGCGGTCACCGAGAACTACGGCGGCCCCGACGGCTTCAAGCGCTTCGTCGACGCCTGCCACGCCCGCGACATGGGCGTGGTGCTCGACGTCGTCTACAACCACCTGGGCCCGTCGGGCGCCTACCTGGACCGCTTCGGCCCCTACTTCGCGGGGGCGAACATCTGGGGTCCGACCGTCAACCTCGACGGGCCGCAGTCCGAGCCGGTGCGCCGCTACATCATCGACAACGCCCTGATGTGGCTGCGCGACTTCCACGTCGACGGCCTGCGCCTCGACGCGGTCCACGCGCTGCGCGACACCCGCGCCACGCACGTGCTGGAGCAGCTGGCCGTCGAGGTCGAGTCGCTGTCGGCGCACGTGGGACGGCCGCTGTCGCTGATCGCGGAGAGCGACCTCAACGACCCGAAGCTGATCACCGCGCGCGAGGGCGGGGGCTACGGGTTGCACGCCCAGTGGACCGACGACATCCACCACAGCCTGCACGCCACGCTCACCGGCGAGGGACAGGGCTACTACGCCGACTTCGCGACGGCCGGCCTCACGGGGCTCGCGCACGTGTTCACCCGGGCGTTCCTGCACGAGGGCACGTGGTCGAGCTTCCGGCAGCGCAACCACGGCGCGCCCGTGAACACGCGCACGATCCCGGGCCACCGGTTCCTGGCCTACCTGCAGAACCACGACCAGATCGGCAACCGCGCCACCGGCGACCGGCTCACCCATGCGCTCACCCCCGGCCTGCTCGCGTGCGGCGCCGCGCTGGTGTTCTGCTCGCCGTTCACCCCGATGCTGTTCATGGGCGAGGAGTGGGGTGCGCGCACGCCGTGGCAGTTCTTCTCCTACTTCCCCGACCCGGCCCTGCGCGAGGCCGTTCGCAAGGGCCGCACCGCCGAGTTCGCCGACCACGGCTGGGGCGAGGACGTCGAGGTGCCCGATCCCAACGCGGAGAGCACGTTCGACGACTCGAAGCTCGACTGGGACGAGCACACCCAGGAGCCGCACGCCACCCTGCTCACCGTGCACCGCGAGCTCATCGCCCTGCGCAGGGCGCACCCGGAGCTCTCGGACCCCTGGCTCGACGAGGTGGAGATCGACGTCGACGAGGAGCAGCGCACGGTGGTGCTGCACCGCGGCCGGCTGCGGGTGGCGGTGAACCTCGGCACCGAGCCCGCGGCGCTCACCGTCGGCCCGATCGACGCCATCCTGCTGGCGAGCGAGCCCGTCGTCGGCGAGGAGGACGCGCTCGCGCTGCCCCCGGAGGCGTTCGCGATCGTCCGACTCGTCTGAGCCCGCTGGTCTGTCCACCACGAGTCGCACGACCGTTCGGCCGGACGTAGCCCGCGCGCTCGCCCGCGGCGCAGACCCGAGGCGGACGGCGAGATCGCGGACTGCAACCAGGCGTTCGGCGGCGGGGCCCGCGGACGACGAAGGGCCGCTCCCCCTGCGGGGAAGCGGCCCTTCGGGCAGCGGGGGCTAGATGAGGCCGAGGCCCTTCACGGCCTCGCGCTCCTCGACGAGCTCCTTGACGGAGGCGTCGATGCGCTCGCGGGAGAAGTCGTTGAGGTCCAGGCCCTGGACGATCTTCCACTCGCCGTTCACCGAGGTGACCGGGAAACTGGAGATGATGCCCTCGGCCACGCCGTAGCTGCCGTCGGACGGGATGGCGGCGGAGACCCAGTCGCCCTCGGGAGTGCCGTTGACCCAGTCGTACACGTGGTCGATGGCCGCGTTGGCCGCCGACGCGACGGACGAGCCGCCGCGGACCTCGATGATCTCGGCGCCGCGCTTGGCCACACGCGGGATGAACTCGTCGCGCAGCCAGGACTCCTCGACCTGCTCGGCGGCGATCTTGCCGTTGACCTCGGCGTGGTAGAGGTCGGGGTACTGGGTGGCCGAGTGGTTGCCCCAGATCGTCAGCTTGTGGATCTCCGTGACCGGCACGTCCAGCTTGGCGGCGAGCTGGCCGACCGCGCGGTTGTGGTCGAGACGGGTCATCGCGGTGAAGCGCTCGGCCGGCACGTCGGGCGCGGCGGCGGAGGCGATCAGCGCGTTGGTGTTGGCCGGGTTGCCGACCACCAGGACGCGGATGTCGTCGGCGGCACCGGCGTTGATCGCGCGGCCCTGCGGCGCGAAGATGCCGCCGTTGGCCTCGAGGAGGTCACCGCGCTCCATGCCCTTGGTGCGGGGCCGGGCGCCGACGAGCAGGCCGACGTTCGCGCCGTCGAACGCCTTGCCGGCGTCGTCGGTGATGTCGACGCCCGCGAGCAGCGGGAACGCGGAGTCCTGGAGCTCCAGCGCGACACCCTCGGCGGCCTTCACCGCCTGCGGGATCTCCAGCAGGCGCAGGCGGACTGGCGTGTCCTTCCCGAGCAGCTGGCCGGAGGCGATCCGGAAGAGCAGCGCGTAGCCGATCTGGCCCGCTGCTCCGGTGACGGTGACGGTTACTGGGGTTGTCGACGCAGACACAGGGGCGACCCTAGCCCCGGTGCGGGTCGGGCACCGCGACGGGCACCACACTGAACCGTCGTAGTGCGCAGCGCCACACCCCGACCGCTAGCGTGGACCGGGTGAGCCCCGACGAGGACGACCGGCCTCCGTCGTGGGCCGGCGCCCCGGGGTACTCCCCGCACCCGGAACTCCCGCCGCACGCCCCCATGCCGGGCGCGCCGCCCTACCCCGCGAACATCGACCACCCGCCGCCCCCGGTGAACGAGGCGCCCGCGCGTACGGGGTTCCCGCCGGTGCTGGGGGCCGCCGTGGTGTGGGCGGTCGTCGACGTGCTGCTGGTGCTGCTCGTGCTCGGCCCGCCCACCGGCTCGACGGCCGTCCGGCTCGCGGCCGGCCTCGTGGTGACGGTGCTGCTCACGGCGGTGGGAGTGTGGCTGCCGGTGCGGCGGCGGGCCTGGGGTCTCGGCCTCCTGCTGCTGGCCACGGCCCCGGTGTTCTGGGTCCTCCGCGCGATCGTGACGGCGCTGCTCGGCTGAGGTCGTGCGCGGAAATCAGTGCGGGAACACTGTTGTCCGCGCACGGGCGGCGTCAGCCGCTGCTCAGGGCGCGGCGCAGGATCGCGCCCACCTGCGGCACCTCCACCAGGAAGCCGTCGTGGCCCCGTTCGCTCGTCACCACGTCCAGGTCCACGCCGAGCGCCGCCGCCAGGTCGCGCTGCTGGTGCAGGGGGTAGAGGCGGTCGGTGTCCACCCCCACCACCGTCGCCCGGGCCGTCACCGCGGCGAGCGCGGCCGCCGTGCCGCCCCGGCCCCGGCCGATCTCGTGGCTGTTCATGGCCAGGTTCAGCGCCACGTAGCTGCCGGCGTCGAAGCGGGCGACGAGGCCCTCGGCGGCGTGGTCGAGGTAGGACTCCACGGCGAACCGGCCCCCTCGTAGTGGATCCAGGCTGCCCTGCACCGTCCGGCCGAACCGGGTGTCCACCTCGTGGGCGGTGCGGTAGCTCAGGTGCGCGATCCGCCGGCCGATGCCCAGGCCGGTGTCGGGGGTGACGCCGTGCGCGGCGTAGTCGCCGTCGTGCCAGAACGGGTCGGCGCGCACGGCGTCGACCTGGATACGGCACAGCCCCACCTGGTCGGCGCTGGCCTCGGCGGCCGCGGCCAGCACCACCACCCGCTCGACGCGCCCGGGATGGCCCACCGCCCACTCCAGTGCCCGCATGCCGCCCATGGAGCCGCCGATCACCGCGGCCCACCGCCGGACGCCGAGCGCGTCGGCCAGCGGCACCTCGGCGGCGACCTGGTCGCGGATCGTCGTGGCGGGCCAGCGGCTCCCCCACGCCCGACCGTTCGAGGCGAGGGACGACGGGCCGGTGCTGCCCTGGCACCCGCCCAGCACGTTGGTGCAGACCACGAACCAGCGGTCGGTGTCGATCGCCCCGCCCGGCCCGACGATGTCGGACCACCAGCCGGCGGTGGGGTGGCCGTCCCCCTCGGGGCCGACGACGTGGCTGTCCCCCGACAGGGCGTGCTGGATCAGCACCGCGTTGTCGCCGGTGAACGTGCCCCAGGTCTCGTAGGCGATGCGGACGTCCGGCAGGTGCCCGCCGAGCTCCAGGTCCAGCGCGCCGACGTCGAGGAACCGCCGGTGGCCCGCAGGGTCGCCCTCACGCCAGGCTCCCCGGGCGGTGACGACCGCGGTCACCGCTCCCGCCTGCGCGAGCTGATCACGCCCGTGTCGAAGCCCGCGAGGTGCAGGCCGCCGTGGAAGCGGGCGTGCTCGACCTTGAGGCAGCGGTCCATGACGACCTGCAGTCCCGCGGCCTCGGCGCGCCGGGCCAGGTCCTCGTCGAACAGGCCGAACTGGAGCCAGAACGTGCGGACGCCGTCCGGGAGCGCGAGCACCTCGTCGAGCACGCCGGACAGGTCCTGGGGCCGGCGGAACACGTCCACCAGGTCCGGGACGACGGGCAGGTCCGCCAGGGACCGGTACACCGGCCGGCCCAGGATCTCGTCGGCGTTGGGGTTGACGAAGGAGACGTCGTAGCCGGTGCTGGCGAGCAGGTAGGTGCCGACGAAGTTGCTGGCCCGCGCCGGGTTGGGCGACGCGCCCACCACCGCGACGGTACGGGTCTCCCGCAGGATCTGCTGCCGCGCGGTGGCGGACGGGTTCTCCCAGGTCATGACCCCGCCTTGGTGGCCGCGGCGAGGGCCTGGTCGAGGTCCCAGATGATGTCGTCGACGTCCTCGATGCCGACGCTGATGCGCACCAGGTCCTCCGGCACGCCGGCGTCGCGCAGCTGCTCGGTGGTGAGCTGCTGGTGTGTGGTGGAGCCGGGGTGCAGGACGAGCGTGCGGGCGTCGCCGATGTTGGCGAGGTGGCTGCACAGCTGCACGGACTCGATGAACCTCTGCCCGGCCGCGCGCCCACCCCTCACCCCGAACGAGAAGACGGCCCCGGGTCCCTTCGGCAGGTACTTCTGCGCCAGGGCGTGGTCGGGGTGGCCGGGCAGCCCGGCGTACTTGACGTAGGAGACGCGGGGGTCGGCGTGCAGCCACTCGGCCACGGTCCTCGCGTTGGCGACGTGGGCGTCCATGCGCTGCGGCAGTGTCTCGACGCCCTGCAGCAGCAGGAACGCGCTGTGCGCCGACAGCGAGGCGCCGACGTCACGCAGCTGCTCGGCGCGGAGCTTGGTGAGGAAGCCGAACTCCTGGAAGTTGCCCCACCAGTTGAGCCCGCCGTAGGACGGGATGGGCTCGGTCATCTGCGGGAAGTGCCCGTTGCCCCAGTCGAAGCGCCCCGACTCGACCACGACCCCGCCCAGCGTGGTGCCGTGGCCGCCGAGGAACTTCGTGGCGGAGTGGATGACGATGTCAGCGCCGTGCTCGATGGGGCGGCACAGGTAGGGCGTGGCCAGGGTGGCGTCGACGATCAGCGGCAGCCCCGCGGCGTGGGCCACCTCGGCGAGCCCGGCGATGTCGGCGACCGCGCTGGACGGGTTGGAGATCACCTCGGCGAACACGAGCTTGGTGGCCGGCGTGATGGCCGCGGCGAAGGCGGCGGGGTCGCGGCCCGGCACGAACGTGGTCTCCACGCCGAACCGGCGCAGCGTGACGTCGAGCTGGGTGATCGTGCCGCCGTAGAGCCCGGACGCGGCCACGATGTGGTCGCCCGCGCCCGCGAGCGAGGCGAACGTGAGGAACTCGGCGGCCTGCCCGCTGCTGGTGGCGACGGCGCCGATGCCCCCTTCGAGGCTGGCGAGCCGCTCCTCCAGCACCGACACCGTCGGGTTGGCGATGCGGCTGTAGATCAGGCCGTACTTCTGCAGCGCGAACAGGCTCGCGGCGTCGGTGGTGTCCTCGAAGACGAAGCTCGTGGACTGGTAGATCGGGGTGGCGCGGGCGCCGGTGGCGGCATCGGGCACCGCCCCGGCGTGCACGGCGCGCGTGCGGAAACCCCAGCTGCGGTCGGACATGCGCCCCATCCTGCCTCGTGGTGATCCGACCGGCCCGCTGCGGGACCGCGACGCCGATGTGTTTCCTCCCGAAGAGGCGCACGACAGCGCAGTGAGCGGTCCCGCGGCGGGACGTCAGGCCGTGACGAGGTTCGTCGTGACCGGCGTGGTGTTGCGGAACAGGTCGAGCACCGGGCAGTGGGCGTCCACGGCCGCGGCGAGCTCCCGGTAGCGCTCCGGCTCCGCGGGGCCCGACAGGGTGACGTTGACGCGGACCTCCCCGAAACCGGGACGCACCGCCTCGTCGAGGCCGAAGAAGCCGCGGACGTCGAGATCGCCCTCGACGTCGACCGCGATGTCGTCGAGCGGGATCCCGAGCTTGGCGGCCCAGAACCGGTAGGTCACGACCTGGCAGGACAGCAGCCCGGCCAGGGCGTTCTCGACCGGGTTGGGGGCCTCGCCGACGCCGCCGAGCGCGGGCGGCTCGTCGACGACGACCGTGTGGCGGCCGATGCGGATCTCGGCGCGCACGCCGTCACCGCCGGTGCCCTCGGTGCGGAACAGCACCTGGGCCCGGTCCGGGTCGTCGGTGACCGCCGCTCCGGTGGCGTCGACGATCGCGCGCAGCGCCTCGTCACGCGTGGTTGTGGGGGTGGACACGGGTCTCTCCTGAGGGGGGTGTGGGGGTGAAGGGGTCAGCGGGGACCCGGACACGCACACGTGCAGATCAGGAGGAAGTCGACGTGCCGCCTGCGGACGAGGACGGGCAGCCACGGCACGCCCTCGTTCTTACACGATCACGGCGCGGCAGTCGAGACATCAGCGGGGCAGGCGGACGAGGCCCTCCTGCACGGTGGTGGCGATGAGCGTGCCGTCCTGGGTGGTGAAGGTGCCCGTCGCGAGACCCCGCGAGCCCGACGCCGTGGGCGAGTAGCAGGTGTAGAGCAGCCACTCGTCGGCCCGGAACGGGCGGTGGAACCACATCGCATGGTCCAGGCTCGCCATCTGCACGCCCGTGGAGCCCAGGTCGTGCCGCGCGATCACCGAGCCGAGCAGGGTCAGGTCGCTGGCGTAGGTGAGCATGCAGACGTGCAGCAGCTTGTCGTCGGAGAGGGTGCCGTCGGCGCGCATCCACACCCGCACCGGGTCGTCGGACCCCACGCGGCCGGGCGTCCAGGCCGGCTCGTCGACGAACCGCATGTCGATGGGCCGCGGGATCTTGTCCAGCCATCCGGACTGGTTGCCCGCGGCGACGCGCTCGCCGATGGTGGGCAGCGAGTCGGGCGCGGGCACCCCGACCGGGCCGGGCTCGGAGTGCTCCAGCCCGTCCTGGCGCTGCTGGAACGACGCGGACAGCGAGAAGATCGCCTCACCGTGCTGGATGGCCATGACGCGCCGGGTGGTGAAGGAGCGGCCGTCCCGGACCCGCTCGGCCTCGTAGACGATCGGGACCGACGGGTCGCCGGGCCGGATGAAGTACGCGTGCAGCGAGTGCACCTCGCGGTCGTCGGGCACGGTGCGCCCGGCCGCGACCAGCGCCTGGCCCGCGACCTGCCCGCCGAACACGCGGGTGGGGCGGTGCGCCGGGCTGACGCCGCGGAACAGGTTGACCTCGAGCTGCTCCAGGTCCAGCAGCGTGACGAGGTCGTCGAGCACGGCCTGCCCGCTGAGCCGGTCGTCGGAGGTGGTCCCGGACGGAGCCGTGGAGGAAGTACTCACGCCCGGCATCCTGCCAGGACGGTCAGTACGGATGCTTCGACCCTGACGAGCAGGTCTCAGTACCGATGCTTCGACCCTGACGAGCAGGTCTCAGTACCGATGCTTCGACCCTGACGAGCAGGTCTCAGTCCTCCTCGCCCAGGCGGTGCACGCGGATCAGGTTGGTGGAGCCCGCGGTGCCGGGGGGCGAGCCGGCGACGACGACCACGAGGTCGCCGGGCTGGAAACGCTCGATGGACAGCATCGCGTGGTCGACCTGGCGGACCATCGCGTCGGTGGAGTCCACGGAGTCGACGAGGAACGTCTCCACGCCCCAGCTCATCGAGAGCTGGCTGCGCACCGCGGCCTCCGGCGTGAACGCCAGCAGCGGCAGGCGGGTGTGCAGGCGCGCGAGCCGCCGCGCCGTGTCGCCGGACTGCGTGAACGTGACGATCGCGCGGGCCGAGAGCCGCTCGCCGATGTCGCGGGCGGCGTAGGAGAGCACGCCGCGCTTGGTGCGGGGCACGTGGTTGAGCGGCGGCACGTTGACCGGCCCGTCCTCGACGGCCTCGATGATCTGCGCCATCGTGCGCACGGTCTTGATCGGGTAGCGCCCGACGCCCGTCTCGCCCGACAGCATCACGGCGTCGGCGCCGTCGAGCACGGCGTTGGCGACGTCGGAGGCCTCCGCGCGCGTGGGCCGCGAGTTTGTGATCATCGACTCGAGCATCTGCGTGGCCACGATCACCGGCTTGGCGTTCTCGCGCGCGATCTGGATGGCACGCTTCTGCACCAGCGGGACGTGCTCCAGCGGCAGCTCGACGCCCAGATCGCCACGGGCCACCATCACGGCGTCGAACGCGAGGACGATGGCCTCGAGATTGTCGACCGCCTCGGGCTTCTCCAGCTTCGCGACGACCGGCAGCCGGGCGCCCTTCTCGTCCATGATCTTGTGGACGAGGTCGATGTCGGCGGGGCTGCGCACGAACGACAGCGCCACGATGTCGACGCGCAGGTCGAGCGCGAACTCCAGGTCGGCGATGTCCTTCTCGCTCATCGCCGGCACCGAGACGTTCATGCCGGGCAGCGAGATGCCCTTGTTGTCGCTGACGGGGCCGCCCTCGGTGACGCGGCAGACCACGTCGAGGCCGTCCACGGCGGTGACCCGCAGACCGACCTTGCCGTCGTCGACGAGCAGCCGGTCGTCCGGCCGGGCGTCCATGGCGAGGCCTTTGTAGGTGGTGGAGACGCGGTCGTGGGTGCCCGCCACGTCCTCGACCGTGATGCGCACCTCCTCGCCGGTGCGCCACTCCGTGGGGCCCGCGGCGAAGCGGCCGAGCCGGATCTTGGGGCCCTGCAGGTCGGCGAGGATGCCGACGGCACGGCCCTCCGCGTCGGCGGCGGCGCGGACCATCTCGTAGACGCGCTTGTGGTCCTCACGGTTGCCGTGGCTGAAGTTCAGGCGCGCGACGTCCATGCCGGCCTGCACGAGCTCACGGACGCGGTCCGGAGTGGCGGTTGCCGGGCCGATGGTGCAGACGATCTTTGTGCGACGGCTCACGTCGAGGAGCATAGCGCTTCTTCTGGAACGATCAGGAAGCAGTCAAGCGAACGTTCAGCGACGCGGTTGCTCGCTCGGCCCGACGTGGTCGGCGAGCCACTCGCTCAACGGTGTGAGCGCTCTCCACGTGGCGACGACGCGGTCCAGCGCTCCCGCCTCGTGCAACGTGTCGTCGGGCGGCCAGATCCGGGCGCCGTAGAGCGACTTGTGGCGCAGCAGGTCGATGCGCGGGTGCTCGGGATCGACGCCCCGGGGCCGGGTCTTGAGCATCTCCCCGCGGATCACGACCTCGTCCTCGACGGCGGCGAGCCGCTTCTGGAGGTCCGTACCCCGGCGGTCGTCGTCGACGGCGGTGCGGAAGCGGGCGACCTGGTCGGACGCCATCTGGTAGTAGCCGCCGGCGGCCATCAGCCCGTCGGCCCCGACCTGCACGTAGAACGGGCCGGCCGTGGCGCCGCAGTGGGTCTTGTAGGGCGTCTTGTCCGTCGAGAACCGCACGTCGCGGTAGGGGCGGAAGATCTTGCCCGCCCCGAACTCGGGCTCCAGCGCCGTGAGCAGCGCCTGCATGGGGGCCCTGACGTCGGCCTCGTAGACCGCGCGCTGGTCGGTCCAGTAGGCCTTGGAGTTGTCGGCCTCGAGCCCGTCGTAGAACTCGACGGCGTACTCGCCGAAGCCGGTGAAGCTCACGACGTCGTCCCACCCGCGGCGCCGGCGGACTTGTCGCCCGGCGTCTCGACCTTCGCCTCGGTCGTCGCCTCGACCCTCGTCTCGGACCTCGTCTCGGACCTCGCCTCGGACCTCGCCTCGGCCTTGACGAGATCGACGGGCTCCCGGTCCGCGTCGTCGTCCGGGTCCGTGCGGGCGGCGGGGCCGGTCAGGACCTCCCGCGGCTTGCGCACCACCGCGAGGTAGACGAGGGCACCGACGAACACCACGGCGGCGACCACCACGTTGATCCGGATGTCGCCGAACACGCGCGTGGCGTAGTCGCTGCGCATCTGCTCGATGAAGAACCGGCCCAGCGTGTACCCGGCGACGTAGACGGCGAACGCGCGGCCGTGACCCAGCCGGAACCGGCGGTCGGCCCACACCACGAGGGCGGCGACGATGAGGTTCCAGATGAGCTCGTAGAGGAACGTGGGCTGCACGATGTCGATCGGCGTGTGGTCGATCGCGACGCCGCCGAGGGCGTCGGGCAGGCCGGTGGAGGGGTCGACCCGCCGGTAGATCTCCAGGCCCCACGGCAGCGTGGTGGAGTCGCCGTAGAGCTCCTGGTTGAAGTAGTTGCCCAGCCGGCCGATGGCCTGCGCGACGATGATGCCCGGCGCCACGGCGTCGGCGAAGAAGGGCAGCGGCACGTTGCGGCGGCGGCAGCCGATCCAGGCTCCGACGCCGCCCAGCGCGACCGCGCCCCAGATGCCGAGGCCGCCCTGCCAGATCTTGAGCGCCCCGAGCGGGTCGCCGCCGGGCCCGAAGTAGGTCTGCCAGTCGGTGGCGACGTGGTAGAGCCGCCCGCCGACCAGGCCGAACGGCACCGCGAACACCGCGACGTCGGTGACGGTGCCCGGCTGCCCACCGCGGGCGACGAACCGGCGCTCGCTCCACAGCACGGCGACCACGATGCCGACGATGATGAACAGCGCGTAGGCGCGGATGGGGACCGGACCGAGGTACCAGACCCCCCGGTCCGGGCTCGGGATGTAGGCCAGGACGGTGGTGGCGACGGCGGAGCTCACGGACCCACGCTATCGCCCCCGGTCATCACGCCGGTTGGGGCTCCGGGCGGTGGGCCCGGCGGACACCGGCGGCCAGCTCCGCGGTGAGGGCCCGGACGCCGTCGACGCCGCCCTCCTCCACGGCCGTCACGAACGCCGAACCGACGATCACGCCGTCGGCGAAGGCCGCGACCTCCGCCGCCTGGTCACCCGAGCGGACGCCGAGGCCGACCCCGATGGGCAGGTCGGTGTGGGCCCGACAACGGCCGACGATCACCGAGGCGGCCGCGTCGACGGCCCCCCGCGCGCCGGTGACGCCCATCGTCGAGCTCGCGTAGAGGCAGCCCCGGGTGGCGGCCGTCGTGGAGGCGATCCGCTCCTCGGTGGACGACGGGGCGACGAGGAAGGTGCGGTCCAGGTCGTGCTGCTCGGACGCGGCGAGCCAGTCGTCGGCCTCGTCGGGGATGAGGTCCGGCGTGATCAGACCGAGACCGCCGGCGGAGGCGAGGTCGCGCGCGAACGCGTCGACGCCGTAGCGCATCACCGGGTTGAAGTAGGTCATGACCACGGCCTTCCCCCCGGCGGCGGTGACCCGCTCCACCACCGTGAGCACGTCCTTCAGGCGGAAGCCGGCGCGCAGGGCGGTCTCGGCGGCGGCCTGGACGGTGGGGCCGTCCATCACGGGGTCGGAGTAGGGGACGCCGATCTCCAGCAGGTCGCACCCGCTCTCGACCATGGCGCCGAGCAGCTCCACGGACCGGTCGACGGTGGGGTACCCGGCCGGCAGGTACCCGATGAGCGCCCCCCGTCCCTCGGCCCGGGCGGCGGCGAAGATGGGGCCGACGCGACTCATCGCTGCACACTCCCCGTGTCCGAGCCCGCCGGTGACCCGCCGAGGTCCGCCTCGGCGATCGAGGTGCCGCTCGCGTCCTCCGCGCTCTCGTTCCCGGCGATCATGCCGAACCACTTGGCGGCGGTGTCGACGTCCTTGTCGCCGCGCCCGGAGAGGTTCACCAGGATCACCGCCTCCGGGCCGAGCTCCCTGCCCAGCTTCAGCGCGCCCGCGATGGCGTGCGCCGACTCGATGGCCGGGATGATGCCCTCCGTGCGGCAGAGCAGCGCGAACGCGTCCATCGCCTCGCGGTCGGTGACGGGCTGGTACTCCGCCCGGCCGATGTCCTTGAGCAGAGCGTGCTCCGGACCGACGCCCGGGTAGTCCAGCCCCGCGGAGATCGAGTACGACTCGGCGGTCTGGCCGTCCTCGTCCTGCAGCAGGTAGCTCATGGCGCCGTGCAGCGCGCCGGGCGAGCCCTCGCTCAGCGTGGCGCCGTGGCGGCCGGACTCGACGCCGTCGCCGCCGGGCTCGAAACCCACCAGCCGCACGTCGGCGTCGTCGAGGAAGGCGTGGAAGATGCCGATCGCGTTGGACCCGCCGCCGACGCACGCCGCGATGGCGTCGGGCAGTCGGCCGACGCGGTCGAGCACCTGCTCGCGGGCCTCCAGGCCGATGACGCGGTGGAAGTCGCGCACCATCATCGGGAACGGGTGCGGGCCGGCGACCGTGCCGAGCAGGTAGTGCGTCTCGTCGACGTGGGTGACCCAGTCGCGCAGCGCCTCGTTGATGGCGTCCTTGAGCGTGCGCGAGCCGGTCTTGACCGGGATGACGGTGGCACCGAGCAGGCGCATGCGGGCGACGTTGAGCGCCTGGCGCTCGGTGTCGACCTCGCCCATGTAGACCACGCACTCGAGGCCCATCAGCGCACACGCGGTGGCCGTGGCGACGCCGTGCTGGCCCGCACCGGTCTCGGCGATGACGCGCTTCTTGCCCATCCGTTTGGTGAGCAGGGCCTGCCCCAGCACATTGTTGATCTTGTGGGAGCCGGTGTGGTTGAGGTCCTCGCGCTTGAGCAGGATCCGCGCGCCGCCGGCGTGCTCGGAGAGCTTCGAGGCATCGGTGAGCGGGGACGGCCGGCCGGTGTAGTCGCGGTGCAGGCGGTCGAGCTCGTCGAGGAACTCGCGGTCGCCGCGGGCCTTCTCGTAGGCGGCGGCCAGCTCGTCGAGCGCCGCGACGAGGGCTTCCGGGACGAAACGGCCACCGTAGCGACCGAAGTGACCCTTCTCGTCCGGCTCGTGTCCCGACGGCGTCTCGATGCCGTCGCTGGCCTGTACCGAGGTAGTCACCCGATCATCCTTTCAACTAGCGGAGCATTCTGCTGCACGACGGGTGGAAACCTGCGGCGACCAGCCCGCGGACCGCTCCCTGCGGGTCGCCACTGGTCACGAGGCTCTCGCCGGTGAGCACCGCGTCGGCACCCCAGCCGGCGTAGGTGAGCAGGTCGCCGGGCCCCCGCACGCCCGACTCGGCGATGCGCATGACGTCGCTGGGCAGGCCGGGTGCGATCTGGCCGAAGATGCCGCGGTCGACCTCGAGGGTGTGCAGGTTGCGCGCGTTGACACCGATGACCTTGGCGCCGGCCTCCAGCGCGCGGTCGGCCTCCTCCTCGGTGTGCACCTCGACCAGTGCCGTCATCCCGAGGGACTCGACGCGGTCGAGCAGCGAGTCGAGCGCGTTCTGCTCCAGCGCGGCGACGATCAGCAGCACCAGGTCGGCGCCCCAGGCCCGGGCCTCGTGCACCTGGTAGGGCGTGACCACGAAGTCCTTGCGCAGCACCGGGATGTCGACGACGGCGCGCACGGCGGCGAGGTCGGCCAGCGACCCGCCGAAGCGGCGCTGCTCGGTGAGCACGCTGATGACGCGCGCCCCGCCCTCGGCGTAGGACGCCGCGAGCTCGGCCGGATCGGCGATGGCGGCGAGCTGTCCCTTGGAGGGGCTGCTGCGCTTGACCTCGGCGATGACCCCGATGCCCGGCGCGCGCAGGGCGGCCATGACGTCGCGGGGTGGGACGGCGGCGGCGGCCCGGCGCTTGATCTCGGCGAAGTCGACCTCGGCCTCGCGCACGGCGAGGTCGGCCCGAACGCCGTCCACGATGGAATCGAGGACGCTGCCTCCGCTGTGCTCCATGCGGTGGTCCTCCCCTTCTCCTCGGCGTGTTCTCCTCGGCGTGCTCGACGGGTCATGCTAGCCAGCCCCGCGGGGAGGATCGTCCGCGGCGTCCACGGTGGGGTCCCGGCCCGCGTCGAGGTCCTGCCACGCGGCCCGGTCCGGATCGATCTCGACCGGCCGTTTCCCGGGCGCCGCGTAGCGGGCTCCGAGGCGGGTGAGGCGCGGCTCGCGCAGCACCACGAGTACCGCGACGGCCAGCAGCACCAGGCCGCCGGCCACCGCGAGCAGCGGGGCGGGGGTGATCGCGGTGGGCTGGAAGCGCAGCACGTCGACGGAGGTACCGGCGGGCGGCTGCGGGAGGGTGGCCGCGGGCGCGTCGGTGGCGAACGGGGAGCCGAGCAGGGCCGTCGTGGCCGTCACCGCGACCACGACACCGGCGATCCCGAGCAGGACGGCGAGCACCCGGCGCACGACGCCGCCGGTGGCCACCAGCGCGGCCACGCCGGCCAGCGCGAGCAGCGCGTACCCGGTGAGCGACGGCGAGACCTGCACCCCCTCGAACGCGACCGGGGCCCGGCCCGCGGGCGTCACGCGGTACCAGACCAGCGCCGACGCGCCCCACAGCAGCCCCGACGCGGCGGCGAGCCCGAGACAGGCGAGCCCGAGCGGCCGCCCGCTCCGAGCCGGTGCCACCGTCGTCACGAGCCCACCCGACCGCGGTGATCACGGGCAGACGGTGGTCGGGGAAGATCCATCGGCGACCATCCGTCCGTGATCACGGTCGTCCGGGAGCCGCTCACGGGCGCGGGCCCGGGGTGCTGAGGGTGGCCGCCGTCGCCACCGCGGACAGGACCGCCCGCGCCTTGTTCAGGCACTCCGTGTCCTCCGCGACCGGGTCGGAGTCGGCCACGATCCCGCCCCCGGCCTGCACGTAGGCCACACCGTCGCGGACCAGCGCGGTGCGGATGGCGATGGCGGTGTCGGCGTTGCCGGCGAAGTCGAGGTAGCCGACGATGCCGCCGTAGAGACCGCGGCGGGTGGGCTCCAGCTCCTCGATGATCGCCATCGCCCGCGGCTTCGGGGCGCCGGACAGCGTGCCGGCCGGGAAGCAGGCGGTGACCGCGTCGAAGGCGTTGCGGTCGCGGCGCAGCGTGCCCGTCACCGTCGAGACGAGGTGCATCACGTGGCTGTAGCGCTCCACGGAGAAGAAGCTGCGCACCGTGACCGAGCCGGGCTCGCAGACGCGGCCGAGGTCGTTGCGCCCGAGGTCGACGAGCATCACGTGCTCGGCGCGTTCCTTCTCGTCGGTGCGGAGGTCCTTCTCGAGCAGCTGGTCCTCCTCCTCGGTGGCGCCGCGCCAGCGCGTGCCCGCGATGGGGTGCGTGGTGGCGACGCCGTCCACGACCGTGACCAGCGCCTCCGGGCTGGAGCCGACGATCTCGAAACGCTCCCCGGCCACGCTCTCCAGCCGCAACAGGTACATGTACGGGCTCGGGTTGGTGGCGCGCAGCACCCGGTAGACGTCGAGCGGATCGGCGTCGCAGGCGGTCTCGAAGCGCTGCGACACCACCACCTGGAACGCCTCGCCCGCCCGGATCTGCTCCTTGGCGATCTCGACGGCCGCGTGGTGCTCGGCCGGGCTGCGCCGGCGCGTGAACTGCGGCTCGACGGCCTCGTACACCGCCACCGTGGACGGCGACGGCGCGCCGAGCTCGGTGGTCATCCGGTCCAGCCGGGCCACGGCGTCGTCGTAGGCGTCGTCGACGCGCTCGTCGCTGGCGTCCCAGTTGATGGCGTTGGCGATCAGCGTGACGGTGCCCTCGTGGTGGTCGAGCGCGGCCAGGTCGGTGGCCAGCAGCATGACGAGCTCGGGGATCCGCAGGTCGTCGACGGTGTCGACCGGGAGCCGCTCCAGGCGCCGCACCACGTCGTAGCCGAGGTAGCCGACCATGCCACCGGTGAGCGGTGGAAGGCCGGGCAGCGGCTCGCTGTGCAGCTCCTCGACGACGGTGCGCAGCGCGGCGAGGGGGTCGCCGCCGGTGGGGAGGTCGGCGGGAACGTCACCGGTCCAGACGAGCCCGCCGTCGACGACGGTGAGCGCGGCTGCCGACCGCGCCCCGACGAACGACCACCGTGACCACGACCGCCCGTTCTCCGCCGACTCCAGCAGGAACGTGCCCGTGCGGTCACCGGCCAGCTTGCGGTAGACCCCGACCGGGGTCTCGTCGTCGGCGAGCAGGCGTCGCGTCACCGGGATGACCCGGTGACCGGCGGCGAGCGCGCGGAACTCCTCGCGGCTGGGGGTGACCGTGCCCAGGACGGGGGCGGCGGTGCTGACGGTCATGCCCTGCATTGTCGCAGCCCCACTCCCGGTGAGGAGAATGGCGGCGTGACGTCGAGCGTGGGGCCGGGACCGGGACGACGGCGCGGGCGACGGCCCGGTGGCACCGACACCCGCGGACAGCTGCTGGACGCCGCGCGCGTCGAGTTCGCCGAGTGGGGTTACGAGAAGGCGACGGTCCGCAAGATCGCCGAGCGGGCCGGCGTCGACGCGGCGATGGTCAACCACTGGTTCGGGGGCAAGGAGGCGCTGTTCACGGCGTCGCTGGACATCCCGGTCGACCCCACCGAGATCCTGGCGACCATCCTCCCCGGCGATCCGGAACACCTCGGCGAACGGGTCGTCGAGATGTTCCTGACGGTCTGGGACGCCACCGGCGGCGGCCCGCTGGCCGCGATGGTGCACAGCATCGCCAGCCACGAGGAGGCGGCGCGGATGATGCGGGAGTTCATCGTCAACGTGCTGGTCGGACGCATCGTCGAAGCCGTCGCCCCCGACCAGCACGACCTGCGGGCCGGGTTGTGCGGCTCGCAGGTGTTCGGGATGGGCATGGTGCGCTACGTGCTGAAACTGGAACCGATGGCCTCGGCCGACCACGCGACGCTGGTGGCGGCGGTGGCCCCGACGATCCAGCGCTACCTGACGGCCCCCCTGACGACCTGACCCCGAACCCCGCGAGTCGGCGGTTCCCCGCCCGCGAGTCGGCGGTTCCCCGCCCGCGAGTCGGCGGTTCCCCGCCCGCGAGTCGGCGGTTCCCCGCCCGCGAGTCGGCGGTTCCCCGTGCGCGAGTCGGCGTCCCGGAAGCGGGCGACTCGCGCTCCCGAAAACGCCGACTCGCGCACTCGGGTCAGGGGGTCGGGGGGCGGTGGGGGTCGATGAAACCCGACTCGTACGCCGCCACCACCGCCTGCGTGCGGTCGCGGGCGCCGAGCTTGGCCAGCACGTTGCCCACGTGCGTCTTCACCGTCTCGACCCCGAGGACCAGCTCGCGGGCGATCTCCGCGTTGGACAGACCGCGCGCCACCCAGCGCAGCACCTCGCCCTCCCGGTCGGTCAGGCCCGCGCCGCGCAGCGCGTCGCCGCCGCAGCGGCCGCGGGTGGCCACCAGGTCGCGGACGGCCGCCGGGAACAGCAGCGACTCCCCCGCGGCCACCGTGCGCACGGCCTGCACGATCTCGGCCGGGCGCGCCCGCTTGAGCAGGAAACCGGTGGCCCCGGCCTGCAGGGCGTCGTAGACGTACCCGTCGTTGCCGAACGTCGTCAGCACGAGGACACGGGGCGGGCGGACCATCGTGGTGACGAGGTGGTGGGTGGCGGCTATGCCGTCGACGTCGCGCATCCGGACGTCCATCAGCACGACGTCGGGCTCCAGCCGGCGGACGAGCCCGGGCACCTCGGAGCCGTCGGACGCCTCACCGCGGACCTCGAGGTCGGGCTCGGCGTCGAGGATGACCCGCAGGCCTGCGCGCACGAGCTCCTCGTCGTCGACGAGAAGCAGCCCAATCATGGACGTCATGGTGCCAGCGGGAGGCTCGCGCGCACCCGCCACACGCCGCAGTCGGCCCCGGCGTCCAGCTCGCCGCGCAACACCGCGACCCGTTCGCGCATGCCGGCGAGCCCCCGGCCCCCGCCGCGCGGTGTGGACGCCCCGACGGGATTGCTCAGCTCCAGCTCCACGACCCGCTCGCCCACGTCCACCCGGACGGCCACCGGCACGGGCCCCGCGTGACGCAACGCGTTGGTGAGACCCTCCTGCACGATCCGGTAGGCCTCGCGGGAGACCGCGGGAGACCGCGGGAGGCACGGCGGACGGCGCTCCCCCGACGTCGGCGGTCACGACGACGCCGGCCGTGCGGGCACCGTCGAGCAGAGCGTCGAGGTCGCGGAGGTCGGGCTGGGGCGCTCGCTCCCCGGTGTCCCCGTCGCGCAGCACACCCAGCACGTGGTCGAGCTCGTCGAGGGCGCTGCGGCCGGCGTCCGCGATGGCGTCCAGGGCCGCGGCGACGAACGCGGGATCGGAGTCGAGCACGCGCGCCGCGGCCCCCGGCCTGCAGCGTGGTGACGGTGAGGGCGTGGCCGATCGAGTCGTGCAGCTCGCGGGCGAGCCGGTTGCGCTCCGCAGCGGCCCGCTCGGCGCGCCGCGACCGCTCGAGCTCGGCCGCCAACCGGTCCGCGGGCGACGGCCCGAGGAGCGCCGGCGCCAGTCGCGCGAGGCCAGCGCCCATCCCGGCCAGCACCTCCACGAGGACGACGAACAGCAGCAGGCCCGCGAACGGGGTCCACGCCGCGGCCGCACCGGTGGGGAACGGCGGGAACGCCACCCACCGGGCCAGCACCAGACCGACCGCCCACGGCACGGCCAGCAGCGCGAGCAGCGCCGCCACCCCGCCGAGTACCGCGACCGGCACCAGCCACGCGGCCGCCCGCCGCCGGGCCGGCCACGTGTCGGGTCCCGGGTCGGGCAGCGCGACGTCCAGCAGCGCGCGGGCCGCGGCGATCTCCAGCGTCCGCACGCCGGGGACGAACGCCACCCCGATCCCGACGGCGACGGCGGGCACGGCCAGCGCCACGATCTCGGCGACGCCCAGGTGGGGCACCGACACGGCGAAGATCCAGCCGAGTGCGACGTAGGGCAGCAGCACCACGGCGCCCAGCAGCAGGTGCAGCGCGCGCCGGTAGGTGACGCCGGACCGGAGGTTCGTCTGCACGGGCCGATCCTGACAGGGCCGCGGTGGCCGGGCCTCCCCCGCAGGAGGGAGCCGGGTTGGCCCGCGAGCGGGAGGTGGCGTGCCTCCCGCGCCGTGAAGCTCTCCCCATGACACGACACCTCCTCCCCTGGGCCGCCGCTCTCGGCACGCTGCCCTACCTGACGCTCAAGGCCATCTGGCTCACCGGTGGCGACGTCGCCACCACCGATCCGGCTCTGGTCCACAGCCCGACGCTGGCCGCGTTCAACGCCGTCACCGTCGCGCTCGACCTGCTGCACGTCGTCCTCGTCGCGGAGGCGGTTTCGGTGGCCGGCGGGCTGCAGGAGGCGGTCAGCACCGCCCTCGCCGTCGCGGGAGCCGCCGGGTCGTCGCGCTGGTCCGCGGCACGGGACACCGCCGACTCGCGGTCGTCGCCGCCTGGACCGGCAGTGCCGCGATGTTCGCCTGGGGCCTGTGGACGCTCACGGTCCTGCTGACGGCGTCCGGCCTCGCCGCCCCCGACGCGGTGGCCGGCATGGCCCACCTGACGGGCTTGCTGGGCGGCTTCGCCCTGGCGGTGGCGGGCCTGATGACGCTGCTCCCGGCCCGTTCCCCCCGCCGCGAGTCGGGGTCTGAGAGCGCGCGAGTCGCGGCCTCCGTGCGCGCGAGTCGCGGCCTCGCTGCGGACCGGGCCGGCGCCCGACGCAACCCGCCCGACCCGGACGCGCGCAGGGCCCGACTCGCGCGCATCCAGACCCCGACTCGCGCGCACGTAGAGCCCGACTCGGCCGCAACCAGGCCCCGACTCGCGGGGCTACGGGGTGAGCAGCGCGTCCGCGTCGAAGCAGGTGCGGGTGCCGGTGTGGCAGGCCGGACCCGTCTGGTCGACGGTCACCAGCACCGTGTCGCCGTCGCAGTCCAGGCGCACCTCGTGCACCTGCTGGGCGTGGCCCGAGCTCTCGCCCTTCACCCAGTACTCCTCGCGCGAGCGCGACCAGTACGTGGCCCGGCCGGTGGTGAGCGTGCGGTGCAGGGCCTCGTCGTCCATCCAGGCCACCATCAGCACCTCGCCGGTGCCGCACTGCTGGGCCACCGCGCACACGAGGCCGTCGGCGTTGCGCTTGAGCCTCGCGGCGATCGCCGGGTCCAGCTGGGAGGTCTCGACCCTCATCGCACCTCGATCCCCTCGACGCGCAGGCTGTCCTTCACGTCCTTGATCCGGAAGTGTCCGAAGTGGAACACCGTGGCGGCGAGCACCGCGTCGGCCCCGGCCCGGACGGCGGGGGCGAAGTGCTCCACCTCGCCGGCACCGCCACTGGCGATCACCGGCACGTCGACGGCGCGGCGGACGGCCTCGATCATGCGGAGGTCGAAACCCGCGCGGGTGCCGTCGGCGTCCATGGAGTTGAGCAGGATCTCCCCGACGCCCAGCTCCTGGCCGCGCGCGGCCCACTCGACGGCGTCGATGCCCGTGCCGCGGCGGCCGCCGTGGGTGGTGACCTCCCACCCGGACGGGGTGGGCTGTTCCCCCTCGGGCACGGTGCGCGCGTCCACCGACAGCACGATGCACTGCGCACCGAAGCGGCGGCTGGCCTCGTGCAGCAGCTCGGGCCGCAGGATCGCGGCGGTGTTGATGCTGACCTTGTCGGCCCCGGCGCGCAGGAGCACGTCGATGTCGTCGGTGACCCGGATGCCGCCGCCCACCGTGAGCGGGATGAACACCTGCTCGGCCGTGCGGCGCACCACGTCGAGCATGGTGGCCCGCTCCCCCGACGACGCGGTGACGTCGAGGAACGTCAGCTCGTCGGCGCCCTCGGAGTCGTAGACGCGGGCCATCTCGACGGGGTCGCCCGCGTCGCGCAGGTCGGCGAAGTTGACGCCCTTGACGACGCGCCCGGCGTCGACGTCGAGGCAGGGGATGACACGGACGGCGACGGACACGCTACGAGCCTACGGCGCAGGACTTCGCGGCCTCCACGACCGCGTCGTCACCCGGGAAGGTGCTGGTGACGACGGCCGTGCCCACCGCGTCCGACGTGCCGCCGGTGCCGCTGACGAACGTGGCACTGCCGTCGGAGAACGACGCGGCGGCCGTGTCGGTGCTGAACGTGGCGACGGTGATGCGGTTGACGCCCTTGGGCAGGTCCCTGCGGGGTACGTCGATCGACACCGCGGCGACGCCGCCGGGCGGGGCGTCGGGCAGGGGGGCGACGGTGGCGCCGGGCGCGGCGGCCTTCAGGCAGGTGAACAGCGTGGCGGCGTCGGGTGTGACCGGGCCGGCGGTGGCCGGGACCGACACCGCGGGCGCCGGCGTCGGAGCAGGTGCGGGGGCCGCGCACCCCGTTGCCGTCAGCAGCAGGAGAACGGGGAGCAGCCGCCTCATCCGGCGTTCCGGGCTCCGGCCCGGGCGTCGACGTCGCGCATCGCCGCGAGCGCCTCGGGGAGCGTGAAGCGACCGGCGTAGAGCGCCTTGCCGACGATGGAGCCCTCGATGTTGGCGCCCGCGGCGGCGGCCTCGGCCAGCGCGACGAGGTCGGCGACCTCCGCGATACCCCCGGACGCGATCACCGGCGCCGTCGTGGCCGCGGCGACGTCGCGCAGCAGGGCGACGTTGGGGCCGCTGAGCATGCCGTCCTTGCCGACGTCGGTGACGACGTAGCGGGCACAGCCGTCGCGGTCCAGACGCGCGAGGGTCTCCCAGAGGTCGCCGCCGTCGGTGGTCCAGCCGCGGGCGGCGAGGCGGTGGCCCTGCTCGGTGATGCGCACGTCCAGCCCGACGGCCACCCGCTCGCCGTACCTGGCGATCGCCGACGCGCACCAGTCGGGGTTCTCCAGCGCCGCCGTACCGAGGTTGACCCGCGCACAGCCCGTGGACAGCGCCCGCTCCAGCGACGCGTCGTCGCGGATGCCGCCCGACAGCTCCACCTTGACGTCGAGCTCCCCCACGACACCGGCCAGCAGTTCGGCATTGGAGCCGCGGCCGAAGGCGGCGTCGAGGTCGACGAGGTGGATCCACTCGGCGCCGTCGTTCTGCCACTGGAGCGCGGCGTCGCGGGGCTCGCCGTAACCGGTCTCGGTGCCCGCCTCGCCCTGGACCAGGCGCACGGCCTGGCCGTCCGCGACGTCGACGGCGGGAAGCAACGTGAAGCTCACGGTGGGTCACCTTAGGTGAGCGTGTCGCGCGGGATACGCCCGCCCGCCCTAGCGTGACCGCATGGAACTGAACGGGACCCGCACGCTCGTGGCCGGTGCGACCGGGGTGCTGGGTGGCGGCATCGCCCGGTCCCTGCAGAAGGATGGCGCCCGACTGGTGCTGGCCGGCCGCGACGGCGACCGGCTGAGCGCGCTCGCCCGCGAGCTCGGCGACGTCCCCACCGCCGGGTTCGAGGCCCTCGACCTCGAACGCTGCGCCGCCGTCGTCGACGAGGCGGCCGACCACCTCGGCGGGCTGGACCTGCTCGTCGTCGCCTTCGGGGTGGCCGCGTTCGGACCCGGCGAGGAGGCCGGCGACGTGATCATCGAGCACCTGCTCACCGTCAACACGATGGCGCCGATGGCGATGGGTCGCCGTGCCGTGCAGAGGATGGACGGCTCGGGGACCCTGGCCGTGATCAGCGCGATCCTCGCCGACGTGCCCACGCCCGGGATGGCCGCCTACTCCGCCAGCAAGGCCGGGCTGTCGGCCTGGCTGACGGCGCTGCGCGGTGAGCAGCGACGCAGGGGCGTCACGGTGTTCGACATCCGGCCGCCCCACATCGAGACGGGCCTGGCCGGCCGCGCGCTGGAGGGTGAGGCCCCGCCGATGAAGGAGGGCGCGACCCGGGACGAGCTGGTCGGCCTGGTGGTCGACGGCATCCGCGACGGGCGCCGCGAGCTGGCCTTCGACCTGCAGAAGCGGGAGTGGACGGGCCGCTAGCCCACGACGTCACGGAGCCAGTTCCGCAGCACCGTGGCGCCGGCGTCGCCGGACTTCTCCGGGTGGAACTGGGTGGCCGACAGCGCCCCGTTCTCCACGGCCGCGACGAAGTCCTCACCGTGGTGGGCCCACGTGACCAGCGGCGGCCGGAGGATCTCCGAGGGCTCCATCTCCCACCGCCGCACCCCGAAGCTGTGCACGAAGTAGAACCGCGTGTCGGCGTCGAGACCGTTGAACAACGTGGTGCCGGCGGGGGCGCGCACGGTGTTCCAGCCCATGTGCGGCAGGACGTCGGCCTTGATCCGCTCGACGGTGCCGGGCCACTGGCCGCAGCCCTCGGTGCGCTCGCCCCACTCGATGCCGAGGTCGAACAGCACCTGCATGCCCACGCAGATGCCCAGCACCGGACGGCCACCGGCGAGGCGGCGCTCGATGATGCGCGGCCCGTCGACGCCGCTCAGGCCGGCCATGCAGGCGGCGTAGGCGCCGACGCCCGGGACGACCAGGCCGTCGGCGTTGAGCGCCGCGTCCCTGTCTGCGGTGACGGTGACGTCGGCGCCCACCCGGCGCAGCGCGCGTTCCGCGGAACGCAGGTTGCCCGACCCGTAGTCCAGCACGACGATCGACGACACCTGGCAAGAGTAACGGCCTTGACCTCAACCCGGGTTCACGGTGCACGGTGCGGACATGACGACGGTGCTCGACGGCAGGATGCGTGCCCTCACGGCGGGCTCGGTGGCGCTCGTGTCGCTGGCGGCGTTCGAGGCCGTGGCCGTGGCCACCGCGATGCCGACCGTGGCCGTGGCGCTGGACGGCCTCTCCGGCTACGCGCTCGCGTTCGGCCTCCCGCTGGCGACGAGCGTGCTGGGGATGGTCGTCGCGGGCGCGTGGAGCGACGCGCGGGGGCCGGCGTGGCCGATGCGGGTGGGCGTCGGGCTGTTCGTGACGGCGCTGCTCGTGGCGGGGCTCGCGCCGTCGATGACGGTGTTCACGGCGGGGCGCGCGCTGCAGGGGCTCGGGTCCGGGCTGTTCTCCGTGGCGCTCTACGTGGTGGTCGGGCGGCTCGTGCCGCCGGAGCGGCGGCCCCGCCTGTTCGCCGCGTTCGCCGCCGCCTGGGTGCTGCCGGCGGTGGTGGGGCCGCCGGTGGCGGGGTTGCTGGTGACGACCGTGGGCTGGCGGTGGGTGTTCCTGCTGGCCGCGGGGCTCGCGGTGCCGGCCACGCTGCTGGTGGAACCCGCCCTGCGGGGGTTGCGGGCCGAGGCGGCGCCCTGGTCGGGGAAGCGGGTGCCGTGGGCGGTCGGGGCGGCGGTCGGCGCGGTAGGGCTGCAGGAGGCCGGGCACCTGCCGGCCGGGGCCGGGGTGGTGGTCGCGGTGATCGCCGCGGCCGTCGTCGGGGTCTCGGTCGTGCGGTTGCTGCCCGTCGGCACGGTGCGGGCCCGCGCCGGCCTGCCCGCGGTGGTGGCGCTGCGCGGGCTGGCGTCGGCGGCGTTCGTGGCGGGTGAGGCGTTCCTGCCGCTGCTGCTCTCCCGCGAACGGGGGCTGCCGCCCGCCCTGGCCGGCCTGATCCTCACCGTGGCCGCGCTGACCTGGGCCACGGGCTCGTGGGTGCAGGGCCGCGACGCCGCTCCCGCGCGTCCGACGCTGCTGCGGGCCGGCACGACGTCGATCGCGCTCGGCATCCTGGGCGCGACGTCGCTGCTGGTCCCGGCGGTGCCGCTGGCCGTCGGGGTGGCGGGGTGGGCGCTCGTCGGGCTGGGCATGGGCATGACCTACCCGACCCTGTCGGTGCTCACGCTGGAGCTCTCGGCGCCGTCGGAGCAGGGGACGAACACGTCCGCGCTGCAGATCTCCGACGCCCTGTTCGGGGCCGTGGTGCTGGCGCTGTCGGGGGTGCTGTTCGCCGCGCTCGTGGACGCCGGCCCGGTGGCCTACCTGGCGGGGTTCGCCGTGGCCGCGGTCCCGGCCGCCGTCGCGGTGGTGGTGGCGGGCCGGGCCACGCGTCGCACCTGAGAGCGCGGCCGCCGAGGCAACCGTCCCCGCGAGTCGGGGTCTCCACGCGCGCGAGTCGGGGCCGGCGTGTGCGCGAGTCGCGGTCTCCATGCGCGCGAGTCGCGGTCTCCATGCGCGCGAGTCGCGGGGTGCGGGCGCGCGAGTCGCGGGGTGCGGGCGGGTGGGTCACGCACGCAGGCCCCGACTCGCACGCACGCACGGCCCGACTCGCGCACATCCAGAGCCCGACTCGCGCGCGCACACGGCGCGACTCGCGGATTCGGGGCCGTCAGCAGCTCGTCGGACGCCGGTGCCAGAGGTCGCCCTGTGTCTCGCCGCCGCGGAAGCCGGCCGCCTCGGCCAGCACCGCCGCCTCGCGGAAGCCGTGGCCGGCCGCGTCGGGGTGGTGGGCATCGCTGCCGAACGAGACGGCCTCACCGCCCGACTCCACCCACCACCGGATGATCTCGGCGGCCAGCGGCACCCGGGTGTTGATCTCCAGTGCCCGTCCGCTCGCGGCCAGCGCCACCAGGGTGGCACGCAGGTCGTCCTCGAAGTCGGTGGCCCGGAAGACGCCCGGCCAGTAGCGCGCCGGGTAGTCGATGTGGGCCAGTACCTGGAACGGGGCCTCGGAGGCGGTGAGGGCCCGGATCTCGGCCAGGTACTCGCCCATGACCGCCTCGACGGGCCGGTCGTGGAAGGCCAGGTCGAGCGGCCGGTTCCCGAGGTCGGTGCGCACCGCGTGCACGGAGCCCAGCACGCGGTCGAACCGGTCGCCGTCGAGCAGCCCGGCCAGGCGTGCGAGGTGCCGGTGCGGCTCGCTCATCTCGATCCCGGCCCGGATCCGCAGCCCCGGGAACCGTTCCCGGCAGCGCTCCACGCAGCTCAGGTAGCCCGCGACGTCCAGCTCCGGTGGCACGAACTCCCCCGACGGCCGCAGCCAGCCCCGGGCGTGCGGCGGGATCGCACCGACCTCGTCGGCGGTGACCGAGGACGGCGTGAGGTCGACGTGCTCGGTGAACGCGACGGCGGGCAGCCCGATGGCCACCGCCCGCGCGCAGGTGGCGGCCATGTCGCCCGCGACGGCGTCCCACGACCACTCGCTGTGGACGTGGGAGTCGGCCGGGAGCACCGCTACAGCGTGCCCTTGGTGGACGGGATGCCGGTGAGCCGCGCGTCCGGCTCCACCGCCGCGCGCAGGGCCCGGGCGACCGCCTTGAACTCGGCCTCGGTGATGTGGTGGGGGTCGCGGCCGTCCAGTACGCGGACGTGCAGCGCGAGGTGGCCGTGGAAGGCCAGCGACTCGAACACGTGCCGGTTGAGCACCGTCGGGTAGTGGCCCCCGACGACGAACCCCCGCATCATCTCGGGCTCGCCGGTGTGCACCGTGTAGGGCCGACCGGAGACGTCGACGACGGCCTGGGCCAGCGTCTCGTCCATCGGGATCATGGCGTCGCCGAAGCGGCGGATGCCCTTCTTGTCACCGAGGGCCTGCAGCAGCGCCTGCCCGAGCACGATCGCCACGTCCTCGACCACGTGGTGCACGTCGATGTGGACGTCGCCCTCGGCGCGGACCGTGAGGTCGAACGCGCCGTGCTTGCCCAGGGCGTCGAGCATGTGGTCGTAGAACGGCACGCCGGTGGAGATGTCGGTGGTGCCGGTGCCGTCGAGGTCGATCTCGACGACGACCTTGGACTCCTTGGTGACACGCTCGACGCGGCCGACCCGTCTCACGAAACCTCCTGCTCCACGACGTCCGCTGCGACCTGCAGGAACGCGTCGTTCTCCTCCGGCGTGCCGACGGTGACCCGCAGGCGCCGGGGGATCCCGACGTCCCGGATGAGCACGCCGCGGTCCAGGAACGACCGCCAGGCGCGGGGAGCGTCGGGGAACTGCCCGAACAGCACGAAGTTGGCATCGCTGGGCACCACGTCGTAACCCGCGGCAACCAATGTTGCCACGACCCGGTCGCGTTCGGAACGCAACCTGGCGACGGATCCGAGGGTGGCGTCGGCGTGGCGCAGCGCGGCGCGGGCGGCGGCCTGGGTGAGCACCGACAGGTGGTAGGGCAGCCGGACCAGCTGCAGCGCGTCGACGACGGCGGGCGCGGCGGCCAGGTAACCCAGCCGGCCACCGGCGAACGCGAACGCCTTGCTCATGGTGCGCGACACGATCAGCTTGTGACCGTGCGTGGCCAGCAGCGAGATCGCGCTGGGCTCTCCGGAGAACTCGGCGTAGGCCTCGTCCACCACGACGATGCCCGGCGCGGCCTCGACGAGCACGGCGACGTCGGCCGCGGGCAGCGACTGCCCGGTGGGGTTGTTCGGGCTGGTCACGAACGTGACGTCCGGGGCGCGCTCGCGCAGCAGGGCGGCGGCCGCGTCGACGTCGAGCGAGAAGTCGTCGCGGCGGGGCGCGGGCAGCCACTCCGTGCGCGTGCCGCCCGCGATGATCGGGTGCATCGAGTACGACGGCTCGAACCCGAGGGCCGTCCGCCCGGGCCCGCCGAAGGCCTGCAGGATCTGCTGGAGCACCTCGTTGGAGCCGTTGGCGGCCCAGACGTTGCGCTCCGAGAGCACGACGCCGGTGACGCTCGTGAGGTACGCGGCCAGGTCGGTGCGCAGTGCCACGGCGTCGCGGTCGGGGTAGCGGTGCAGCTCGGCGGCCACCTCGCGCACGGCTGCGGTGACGTCCTCGACGAGCTCGGGCGGCGGTGGGTAGGGGTTCTCGTTGGTGTTGAGCCGCACCGCCACGTCGAGCTGCGGGGCGCCGTAGGGCGACTTGCCGCGCAGGTCGTCGCGCAGCGGGAGCTGGTCGAGGGTGACCTCTCCTCCCACGGTCTCCAGCGTGCCGGTCACGCAACCCCCTCGTGAGCGGATATCGGGGTCAGGGCACTGATTTCCGCGCACGGGCGGCGGAGCCGCATCACGCGAACCGCGCGGTGACGGCCTGCCCGTGGGCCGGCAGGTCCTCCGCGACGGCCAGCGTCACGACGGCGTCGGCGGTGTCGCGCAGGGCCTGCTCCGTGTACTCGATCACGTGGACGCCGCGCAGGAACGTCTGCACCGACAACCCCGACGAGTGCCGCGCGCAGCCGCCCGTGGGCAGGACGTGGTTGGAGCCCGCGCAGTAGTCGCCCAGCGACACCGGCGCCCACGGGCCGACGAAGATCGCTCCGGCGTTGCGGACGCGCCGGGCCACCTCTCGGGCGTCGGTCGTCTGGATCTCCAGGTGCTCGGCGGCGTAGGCGTCCACCACGGCGACGCCGTCGTCGAGGTCGGCGACCAGCACGGTGCCCGACTGCGCCCCGGACAGCGCGGTGGCGATCCGTTCGCTGTGCTTGGTGAGCGGCACCTGCTGGTCCAGCTCGGCGTCGACGGCCGCGGCCAGCTCCTCCGACGTGGTGACCAGCACCGACGCCGCGTTGGGGTCGTGCTCGGCCTGCGAGATGAGATCGGCGGCGACGTGCACGGGATCGGCCGTGTCGTCGGCGAGCACGGCGATCTCGGTGGTGCCGGCCTCGGAGTCGATCCCGATCAGCCCGCGCAGCAGGCGCTTGGCCGCGGTGAGATAGATGTTGCCGGGCCCGGTGACGATGTCGACGGGCTCGAGGTCGCCGCCGTCGGTGTCGGTGCCGCCGTAGGCCAGCAGCGCCACGGCCTGCGCCCCGCCCACGGCCCACACCTCGTCGACGCCCAGCAGCGCGGCGGCGGCCAGGATCGTGGGGTGCGGCAGCCCGCCGTGCTCGGCCTGCGGCGGCGACGCCACCACCAGCGACTCGACGCCCGCGGCCTGCGCCGGCACCACGTTCATGATCACGCTGGACGGGTAGACCGCCAGGCCACCGGGCGCGTACAGCCCGACGCGACGCACCGGCACGAACCGCTCGGTGACGGTTCCGCCGTCGACCACCTGCGTGACGACGTCGGTGCGGCGCTGGTCGGCGTGCACCTTCCGGGCCCGCTCGATCGAGAGCTCCAGGGCCTCGCGGACGGCCGGGTCCAGCGCCGAGAGCGCGCCCTTCAGCGTCTGCTCGGGCACCCGGACGATGCTGGGCCGCACCTTGTCGAACTGCTCGGCGTACTCCAGCGCGGCCTCGACGCCCCGGTCGCGCACGGCCTCGACGATCGGCCGGACCTGGTGCACCACCGCGTCGACGTCCATCTCGGCGCGGGGCAGCAGCCCCCGGAGCGTGGCGGTGCGGGGCAGGGGTTCGGCGCGGAGGTCGAGTCGGCGGAGCATGGCCCCAGGGTACGGGGGTGGGCCAGGCCTCAGAGCTCGCCGGTGAGGAACTGCGCACGGCCGTGACCGAACGACCAGTCCTCGTCGCTGTTCACGGTGATCGAGACCACGAGGTCCTCGGGCCGCAGCTCGCACTCGCGCTCCAGCGCCTTCGCCAGACCGGCGTAGAAGGCCTCCTTCTGCTCGCGGTCGCGCGGGCGGGAGGTGACCGAGACGACCACCACGTCGTCGGTGCGCTCGATGCCCAGCCCGGTGTCCTGGACGACGAGCCGGTGGCGCGGGTGCTCGTGGACGATCTGGTAGCGGTCGCGCTCCGGCACGCCGAACGCCGCCACCATCTCCGCGTGCAGGGTGTCGAGCAGGTGCGTGACCTGCTCAGCGCTGCGACGACCTTCGACGAGATCGATCCTGATCAGGGGCATGGGGTCGACGGTAGGCGGGCGTCGCCGGTCCCGCCGCCTGATCCGACGCCGAACGTGTCACAGGCGCGGTGCGGGCAGCGCTCACGACACGTTCGGCGTCAGGTCGAGGCCGAGGTCGAGCGCCGCCACCGAGTGGGTCAGGGCCCCTATCGAGAGGTAGTCCACTCCCGTCTCCGCGTACGCGCGGGCGTTCGCGAGCTGCAGTCCCCCGGACGACTCCAGCCCCGTCGGCCTGCTCCCCCGCCGCCGCACGGCCTCGCGGGTGCGCTCCACGTCGAAGTTGTCGAGCAGCACCAGCTCGGCGCCGAGGGCGAGCACCTCGTCGAACTGCTCGAGGGAGTCGACCTCCACCTCGCACGGCAGATCGGGGGCGTGGGCGCGGGCCGCCTGCAGGGCCGCACCCACCGAGCCGGCCGCGGCCACGTGGTTGTCCTTGATCAGGATCGCGTCGCCGAGGCCGAGGCGGTGGTTGAACCCCCCGCCGCACCGCACGGCGTACTTCTCCAGCAGCCGCAGGCCCGGCAGGGTCTTGCGGGTGTCGCGGATCCGGGCGTTCGTGCCGGCCACGGCATCGACCCAGGCCGCCGTCGCCGTGGCCACCCCCGAGAGGTGGCACAGCAGGTTCAACGCCGTGCGCTCGGCCGTCAGCAGGCTGCGGACCGGCGCACGGACGACCAGCGCGGCGTCGCCCGCGGCGAGCCGGTCACCGTCGGCGCGCCGGGAGAGCACCTCGTAGTCGCCGACCACCGTGTCGAGCACCGCCAGCGCGACGGGCAGACCCGCGAGCACCCCCGGCTGCCGCGCCGCGAAGGACGCGACGGCCACCGCGTCGGCGGGCACCGTGGCCGCGGTGGTGGCGTCGGGGCCGTAGCGGAGGTCCTCCTCCAGCGCCGTGGCGACGACGCGGCGCAGGTCGTCGAGATCGGGGCCGGTGATGGTGCTGGTCATGCCACGTACTCCTTGGTCTGCACCACCGGACGACCGGTGGCGTCGAGGGCGATCTCCAGGCTGCGGCGCTGCCACACGTCGTCGCGGTCGGGGAAGTCGGTGCGCAGGTGGCAGCCCCGGCTCTCGGTGCGCTCCCCCGCGGCCGCGAGCACGGCCCGGCCGAGCAGCGTCAGCGCCGCGTCCTCGATCCCGGCGCGGTCGACGGGCACGCCGACGGTGGTGGCGGCCTCGATCGCGTCGGACGCCCCGGCGAGCCCGGGCCCGTCACGGCCGATGCTCGCGGCGCCGGTCATCGCCCGCTGCACGACCGCGCGCGGCGCGAGGGGCACGGCGGGCGACGGGGCGAGAGCGGCCCCGTCCCGGAACGCGGGCCGGTCGGCGACGACCGCGGCGGCGGCGCGGGCCCCGACGACGAGCCCCTCCAGCAGGCTGTTGGACGCCAGCCGGTTCGCGCCGTGCAGGCCGGTGCGGGCCACCTCGCCCGCGGCGTAGAGGCCGGGCACCCGCGTACGGCCGTGCACGTCGGTGACCACACCGCCGCACGAGTAGTGCGCGGCCGGCGTGACGGGGATGGGCTCGCGGACCGGGTCGATCCCGGCCGCCCGGCACGCGGCGAACACGGTCGGGAAGCGACGGGCGAAGTCGCCGAGGGTGCGGGCGTCGAGGTACATGCAGTCGGCGCCCGTCTCGATCATGCGACGGGTGATGGCCGCGGCCACGACGTCGCGCGGAGCGAGGTCGGCGAGCGGGTGCACGCCCTCCATGAACCGGGTGCCGGCCCGGTCGAGCAGCACCGCGCCCTCCCCGCGGACGGCCTCGGTGACCAGCGGCCGTTGCCCGATGGCGGGAGCGGCGCTGATTCTCGACCCCGCAAGCGGGTCTTCGACGTAGAGCACGGTGGGGTGGAACTGCACGAACTCCAGGTCCGCGGCGGTCGCGCCGGCGCGCAGGGCGAGCGCGATGCCGTCGCCCGTGGAGGTCTCGGGGTTGGTGGTCGAGGAGTAGAGCTGGCCGTACCCGCCGGTGGCCAGCAGCACCGCGGGGGCGCGCAGCACGCCGGGGTTGCCGGCGTCGTCCAGCACGGCGAGGCCGGTGACGTGGCCGCGCACGTCCCGCACGGCGTCGACGGCGACGTGGCCGGTGAGCACGGCGAGGCCCCCCGCCGCCGCGACCAGGGCCCGCTCCACCTCGGCGCCCGTCGCGTCGCCGCCCGCGTGCACCACCCGGAACGCGGAGTGCCCGCCCTCCCGGGTGCGCGCCAGCCGCCCTCCCGGCCCGGGGTCGAACACGGCCCCGCGCGCCCGGAGCCGGACCACGGCGGCCGGGCCGTCGCGCAGGATGGAGGCGACGGCGTCGGGGTCGCACAGCCCGGCGCCGGCCGTGAGCGTGTCGGCGACGTGGGCGGCCACGGTGTCGCCGGGGATGTCCCCCACGACGACGGCGACGCCCCCCTGCGCCCACCGGGTGGACCCGGAGTCGACGGCGTCCTTGGTGACGACGACGACGCGCAGCCCCGCGGCGGAGGCATCCAGAGCGGCGGTGAGACCGGCGACCCCGGACCCCACGACCACGAGGTCGGCGGCTGCGTCCCAGCCGGTGCTCACTGCGCACCGACCCGGTTCAGGAAAGCCACTTTGCTGTCGCGAGGCGTCGGGAAAGTGGCTTTCCTGAACCTCGCCCTCTGCCCGTTCACTCCCCACCACCGGGGCGGCCGATGGCGATCATGCGCTCCACCGCGGTGCGCGCCTTCGCCGCCAGCTCCTCGTCCACCACGACCTCGTCGCGGTCCTCCCGCAGCGCCCGCAGCAGCTTCTCCGGCGTGATCATCTTCATGTAGCTGCAGCTGGCCCGGTCGTTCACCGCCTGGAAGTCGATCTCCGGTGCGGCCTTGCGGAGCTGGTGCAGCATCCCGACCTCGGTGGCCACCAGCACCTTCTTCGACTCCGAGGCGCGGGCCGCGTCGAGCATGCCGCCCGTCGAGAGGATCTTGACGCGGTCGGCGGGCACCGCGCCCGTCCCGGCCAGGTAGAGCGCCGACGTGGCGCAGCCGCACTCGGGGTGGACGTAGAGCTCGGCGTCGGGGTTGTCCTCCGCCTTCCTCGTGAGCGTGGCGCCGTTGATCCCGGCGTGCACGTGGCACTCCCCCGCCCAGACGTGCATGTTGTCCCGCCCGGTGATCCGCCGGACGTGGGCGCCGAGGAACTGGTCGGGCAGGAACAGCACCTCGCGGTCGGCGGGGATCGACGCGACGACCTCGACCGCGTTGGACGACGTGCAGCAGATGTCGGTCTCGGCCTTCACCGCCGCGGTCGTGTTGACGTACGACACCACGACCGCGTCCGGGTGCTCGGCCTTCCACGACCGCAGCTGGTCGGCGGTGATCGAGTCGGCCAGCGAGCAGCCCGCGTTCGCGTCGGGGATCAGCACCGTCTTCCCGGGGCTGAGGATCTTCGCGGTCTCGGCCATGAAGTGCACACCGCAGAACACGATCGTCGACGCCGGTGACGCCGCGGCGATCCGCGAGAGCGCCAGGGAGTCGCCGGTGAAGTCGGCGACGTCCTGGATGGCCGGGAGCTGGTAGTTGTGCGCCAGCAGCACGGCGTCCTTGCGGCGCGCCAGCTCCCGGACCTCGTCCGCCCAACCCGGGTCAACCCCTGCCGGCAGCAGTTCCGACACCGTCATCATGGCCTCCCGGCGTTTTCGCCTATCAGTCGTAAACAGGTTGCAGACTATCAGTCGAGAACCCGTCGGCACACCCCCCGCGTGACGGGGACCTCATCGCCCGGCAACCCGCCGTTCACCTCGCGGGCGCCGCCCGGGCCACCGGAACCGCACCCCTACGATCCGCCCATGGCCCGACGCCCGACCGAGCACGAGGTTCTCGCGGCCGTGCTCCAGGTCCGCGACGGGGTGCTGCAGGTGCTGGCCTGGCGCCGGGCGATGCCCCCGGACGCCGGCCGCTGGGCCCTCCCCGGGGGGCGGCTGGGCGACGACGAGGACGTCGAGGCGTCGGTGCTGCGCCAGCTCGCCGAGAAGGTCGACGTCCGTGAGGTCACCCATGTCGAGCAGATCTCGGTGTTCTCCGCGCCCGACCGCGTGCCCGGTCCGCGCACGATCGCCACCGCGTTCCTGGGCCTGGTGCCCTCCGACGCCGACCCCGCGCTCCCCGAGGACACGGCCTGGCACCCGGTCGACGCGCTCCCCGGCACCGCCTTCGACCACGCCGTCATCGTCGACGCGGCGCGCGAGCGGCTGCGCGCCAAGCTCTCCTACACCAACCTCGGCTTCGCGCTGGCCCCGCGCGAGTTCACCATCTCGGCGCTGCGCGAGCTGTACGCCGCGGCGCTCGGCCACACCGTGTCGGCCACCAACCTGCAGCGCGTCCTGACCCGCCGCGCACTGCTGCACCCGACGGGCGGGGTCGCCCCGCCGGGGCCGTCCGGGGGTCGGCCCGCTGCTCTGTTCGGATTCACCGACAGGTCGATCCGGGTGACCGACGCGTTCGCGGTGTTACGGCCGCCGGGCGAACACACACGCGGAGCCGTACCGTAGGGCGGTGGCCGAGACCCTTCCGCTGTTCCCCCTGGGAACGGTTCTGATGCCGGGAGCCTCGCTGCCGCTGCACATCTTCGAACCGCGGTACCGCCAGCTCACCGTCGATCTCGTCACCGGCACCGTGCCGGGCAGGGAGTTCGGTGTGGTGGCCGTCCGCGAGGGCTGGGCCCCCGACGACGACGGCATCGACGGCCTGCACACGATCGGCTGCACGGCCGAGCTGCGCGACGTCCGGCGCCTGCCCGACGGCCGCTACGACATCGTCACCCGCGGGGCGCGGCGCTTCCGGCTACTGAGCCTCGACGCGGGCTCCAAGCCGTACCTGATGGGCTCGGTGGAGTTCCTGCCCGACGCCCCGACCGACGCCGAACGGGGTCCCGACGCCGCCGGCCTCACCACGATGCTCAGCGCCTCGGCCCGCGCGGCCCACCGGCGCTACTGCTCCACGGCCTGGAAGACCGGCGACTGGTCGGAGCCGGAGGACGACGTGGACGCGGGCAACCTGCCGCACGTGCTCGCCGCCGACTGCCTGCTCCCCATGGACGACCGCCAGCGCCTGCTCGAGCAGACCTCCCCCACCGAGCGGCTGCGCCTGGTGCGCACCCTGCTCGCCCGGGAGACCGGCCTGCTCACGCAGCTGCGGGCGGTGCCCGCACCGATCACGACGTTCGCCGTGGAGACGAGCAACAACTAGCTCCAGCCGAAGCGGCTGCGCAGCTCCCCCGCCACCCGGTCGAAGCGCTGCCGGTCGAGCACCGCACCCTCGCGGCGGATGTCGTGCTCGCCGATCTCCAGCACGCGGTCGAGCCGGATGAACGACTCGCGCCCCTCACGGTCCCAGTCGCCCGAGCCGATGGACACCCAGTCGCGGTCGTCGGCCCGGCTGTGCTGGCTCGACAGCATGAGCCCGAGCAGGTCGCCGTCCCCGCGCCCGACGACGAGCAGCGGCCGGTCCTTGCCGCGCCCGTCGTTCTCCTCGAACGGCACCCACGCCCAGACGATCTCGCCGGGGTCG
Source organism: Pseudonocardia sp. 73-21 (assembly GCF_001899645.1). GTDB lineage: Bacteria > Actinomycetota > Actinomycetes > Mycobacteriales > Pseudonocardiaceae > Pseudonocardia. Next base: position 113,898 of record NZ_MKVV01000028.1, read on the forward strand.
GCGGAGCCGTCGAGGTTCGGGGCGTAGGTGATCGCGCGCGCCCGCTCGCCGGCCGGGGCGCTGCGGGCCTGCGTGCGGGGCGGGGCCCCGGTCGCGTCCTGCTTCTTGCTGCCCGAGAGCAGGTCCATCCCGATCTTCACGGCCTGCTGCAGCAGGTTCCCCCAGTTCGCCATGGCGGCCAGCATGGTCTACCCGATCGGGACAGGCACTCCGGGCCCCGTCGATCATGCTCGAACACTTGCGAGCGACGACCGCGAGGCGCTGAGGGTGCTGGTCACGCCGTAGAGCGCGCCACAGCGACGACGTCCACGAGTCGGTCCGCTCCCGCGAAGGCGTCCGGGTTGCACGTCAGCAACGGAAGCCGGGCCGCGCCTGCGGTCGCCGCGATCTGCAGGTCGAGGCGGCGGTTGCGGCCGGTGGCGCGGACGAGGTGGCCAGCACGCCGTAGGACTCTGGCTCCTCGACGCCGTAGGCCAGGACCTCGTAGTCGGTCAGCGCTTCGCGGAACAGCCGCTCGCGCTGCTCCTGCTGATCGGGACCGCCGAGCTGGAGACCGGACGCCAACTCGCCGCCACCGACGGCGGTGAGCACCGGGATCCGCTCGCCGAAGGAGCCGAGATCCACCCGGTCGGGATCGATGTACACCGACGTGTCCAGCACGTAGTACACGGACACGTCAGTACCCGATGCGGTCGTCGCCGAAGATCAGATCGTCCGCTGCCTGGAGCTCTCCCAGGGTCATCCGGCGCTTCCCTGTTGCGGCATGCGGTGTGACGTCGGCGACGGGCTCGCCGATGCGGGTGACGACGAAGCTCTCGCCCGCCTCCACCCGCCGCATGATCTCGGCGTTGTCACTGCGCAGCTCCCGCTGTAGCGAAATGTGCTACACCTCCCACCCGTTCCGGTCCACCCGCCCCACCGGCCAGTCGCTCCGCGACGCCAGCACCGGCAGCACCATCGACACCCCGCCGTAGAGCTGCACGCTGCCGTCCGACCGCACCATCCGCGTCGGGCTCTCCACGCGCACCCAGCCGGCGCCGGCGTAGAAGCCCTCGACCTGCTCGCCGCAGGTCAGGAACCCGAACGGCATCTCCAGCTCGCGCAGCCCCCCGGCGGCCCGGCGCAGGAGTTCGCCGCCGACGCCCCGGCCCTGCGCGACGGGATCCACGGCCACCAGCCCCACGTCGCCGACGAGCTGCGCCCGCCCGTCGACCTGGAGGAAGCGGCGCAGGATCCCCAGGTGCGCCACGACCCGCACGCCGTCGCGGCCGACCAGCCGCAGCTCGGGCCGCCCGCTCGACCAGCTGCGGAACCCGGTGAACGGCGTGCGCGAGCGCGGGAAGCACCGGGAGAACAGCACCGCCAGCGCCGCGTGCTCGTCCGGCGTGAGGTCGTCCTCCCAGGTCAGGGACCAGGAGACGTCAGGCGCTGGTGCGCTCACCATGGCGGCTGCACTTCGCCGTCCACCCCGTGGGCGTCACCTGGACGACCATGCGGCGGGCGCAGTCGGCGCAGTAGCGCGGCGGTTCGAGTTCCCGGCGCGCGGCGCAGCGCGGGTGGTCGCCCGCCTCCTTGCCGCACTGCTCGCAGTAGGCCATCAGAGCGTGTCGTTCAGCGCCTTGATCGGCATCTGCAGCTCGCCGAGCAGGTCGATGTCGGACTCGGCCGGGCGGCCCAGCGTGGTCAGGTAGTTGCCGACGATGACGGCGTTGATGCCGCCCAGCATGCCGCGGCGCGCGCCGAGGTCGCCGAGGGTGATCTCCCGGCCGCCGGCGAAGCGCAGCACGGTGCGCGGCATCGCCAGCCGGAACGCGGCGACGGTGCGCAGGGCGTCGGGGCCCGCCATCGGCTCCAGGTCGCCGAACGGGGTGCCGGGCCGCGGATTGAGGAAGTTCAGCGGCACCTCGTCGGGCGTGAGCGACGCGAGCTGCGCGGCGAACTCCGCGCGCTGCTCCAGCGACTCCCCCATGCCGACGATGCCGCCGCAGCACACCTCCATGCCGGCCTCGCGCACCAGGCGCAGGGTCTCCCAGCGCTCCTCCCACGTGTGCGTGGTGACGACGTTGGTGAAGTGCGACTTCGCCGTCTCGAGGTTGTGGTTGTAGCGGTGCACGCCCATCGCGGCGAGCTGGTCGACCTGCTCCTGGGTGAGCATGCCCAGCGAGCAGGCGATGTTGATGTCGACCTCGTCCTTGATCGCCGCGATGCCCGCCGCGACCTGCGCCAGCAGGCGCGCGTCCGGGCCGCGGACGGCGGCGACGATGCAGAACTCGGTGGCCCCGGTCTTGGCCGTCTGCTTGGCCGCCTCCACCAGCGAGGGGACGTCGAGCCACGCCGAGCGCACCGGGCTCTCGAACAGCCCCGACTGCGAGCAGAAGTGGCAGTCCTCGGGGCAGCCGCCGGTCTTGAGCGAGATGATGCCCTCGACCTCGACCTCCGGCCCGCACCAGCGCATGCGCACCTCGTGGGCGAGCTCGAGCAGCGCGTCGAGCTCGGAGTCGGGCAGCCGGAGCACGTCGAGGACCTGCGACTCGGACAGACCCACGCCCTCGTCGAGGACCTGGGTGCGGGCGAGGGCGAGGATGTCCGACTGCGTTGTGGTCACGGTTTCGGAGTGTGCCATTCGCCCCCCAGCTCTGCCGCCAGGGTGTGACGCGCAACCCGGACGAACTCCGCGGGCCCCAGCGCGCCGGACCCGTCCGGGAGCGCCCCGAGCAGCGGCACCCCGGTGACGACGGGCAGGTCGGCGAGGTTGCAGCGCGCCGCGAGGTCGGGCTCAGCGGGCCACGCACCCACCACCACGCCGGCGCAGGTCAACCCCCGTGTGTGCAGGGCTTCCGTGGTCAACGCCGTGTGGTTGAGCGTGCCCAGCCCCGCCGCGGCGACGACCAGCACGGGCGCGTCCAGGGCGGCGGCGACGTCGGCGAGCGTGCCCTCGTCGTCGAAGCGGACGAGCAGCCCGCCCGCCCCCTCGACGATCACGAGATCGTGGTCGGCCGCCAGCTCCTTCGCCGCCTGCACCGCGTCCGCGGGCGTGACGGGGGCGAGCCCCGCGCGGCGGGCGGCCGTGGCCGGGGCGAGCGGCTCGGGGTAGCGCCCCAGCTCCCGCGTGGTGACGCCCGGCACGAGCCTCGCGACGTCGGCGAGATCGCCCGGCTCGCCGGGCGCGATGCCGGTCTGCGCGGGCTTGAGCACCGCCACGCGCCCGGTGGCGAGTGCGGCGACGGCGGCGGTGACGACGGTCTTCCCGACGCCGGTCCCGGTGCCGGTGACGACGAGCACCCGCCCGCTCACCGGTGCCCCACCCCGCTGATCACGGCGGGATGGTGACGGCCATCCGCCCGTGGTCGCCGCGCGGCGCACGTGACGGCCCCGCCCTGGGCGATGGTGTGCGGCCGGCGGCGATCACCACGCGGGCCGCCGGCGGCGATCACTGCGCCACCGCCGGCGCCAGGACGTCCGCCAGCACCGTGCCCACCAGGGCCAGGTCCTCCTCGGTCAGCGTCGCGCGGGCCGTCAGGCGCAGCCGGCTGGTGCCCTCCGGCACCGACGGCGGCCGGAAGCAGCCCACCCGCACCCCCCGCTCGGCGCAGCGCTGCGCCGCGGCGAACGCCACGTCCGGCTCCCCCAGCACCACCGACACCACCGACGACGCCGGCACCTGCACCCCCGCCGCGGCGGCCAGTGCGGCCGCCGCCCGCAACACACGTCCGGGCAGGTCCGGCTCGGCACGCAGGACCCGCAGCGCGGCGAGCGCGGCGCCCACGCACGCGGGCGCGAGGCCGGTGTCGAAGATGAACGAGCGCGCGGTGTCCACGAGGTGCGCGGTGACCGCGGACGGCCCCAGCACCGCCCCGCCCTGGCTGCCCAGCGCCTTCGACAGCGTCACGGTGGCCACCACGTCGTCGGCGCCGGCGAGCCCGACGTCGGCGAGCACGCCCCGCCCGCCGGGCCCGCAGACGCCCAGCCCGTGCGCCTCGTCGACCACCAGCACCGCCCCGCGCGCCCGGCTCACCGCGTGCAGCGCGCGCAGCGGCGCGATGCCGCCGTCCACGCTGTTCACCGAGTCCGTGACGACCAGCGCACGCGGCTCGGTGCGGGCGGCCAGCGCGGCGTCGACCGCGGCGACGTCGTCGTGCGGGACCACCACCACGCCCGCACGGGAGAGCCGGCAGGCGTCCACCAGGGAGGCGTGGTTCGCCGCGTCGGAGACGATCAGCGCGTCGGGCCCGGACAGTGCCGTGAGCACCCCGAGGTTGGCCGCGTAACCGGACGAGAACACGAGCGCGGCCTGCGCCCCGCAGAACGCCGCGAGCTCGGACTCCAGCTCCGCGTGCAAGGCCGTGGTGCCGGTGACCAGCCGCGAGCCCGTCGAGCCCGCCCCCCAGACGCGCAGGGCGTCGATCCCGCCCTGCACCACCCGCGGGTCGGTGGACAGACCCAGGTAGTCGTTGCCGGCGAGGTCGACGACGGGGTCCCCGGCCGCGCGCGGGCGCAGCTCGCGGCGCAGGCCGGCAGCCCGGCGGCGGTCGGCCTGGGCATCCAGCCAGGCCAGGGGGTGGGGGACATCGCCGGGGGGCGGCGGCAGCGACGGTGACGGCACGAGCCCCACGCTAGCCGTCGACTCGCGCGCCCGAATCGGGCGACTCGCGCACGGGAAACCGCCGACTCGCGGGCCAGAGGGTGGGGACGTAGGTGACGGCGCGGCTCGCCACGCCGTAGCCGGCCCGGGTGTAGACGCCGAGCGCGCCCGTCGCGTTCTCCTCGTCCACGGTCAGCGACGACGAGCCGAAACCCTGCTCCTGCGCCCGCAGCAGCGCGTGGGCGAGCAGGGCGCCGCCGATCCCGCGGCCCCGCCAGGGCTCGAGCGTGCCGACGGTCATGACGTAGAGGTCGCGGTTGCCGGTGGCGGCGGTCCGGGCGTCGAACTCGAACGCCAGCAGGAACCCGACCACCTGGCCGTCGGGGGTGCAGGCCGCCGCCGAGCACTCGGAGCGGAACGCACGGCTGCCGGTGCGGTGGTGGGCGAACGTGTCCGCGCTCTCGGGCGCGGAGCCGAAGTGCCCGGCGAACGAGGCGTTGCGGGCGGCGCGCAGCGGCTCGTCCCAGCGGACGGCGTCGTAGCCCGGGCCCAGCAGGTGCAGCTCCAGCCCCTCCGCCAACGGCGCCGGCTCGACGGGCCGGGTCAGGTCGCGGTGCAGCGTCGACCACCACCGCGCCGCCACGAACCCGGCCCCCTCGGCGAGCGCGACGGCGTCGGCGACGTGTGCCGGCACCCGCACCTGCAGTCCGGCGTCGAGGTCGCCCGCGCGGCGTTGCGCGAGGTCCAGCAGGTACGACCCGAGGCCGCGGGCCCGGAACGCCGGGTGCACGCCCCCGTCGGTGTGCACGACGTTGCCGTCCGGGCCCGCCCGCAGCCGCAGCACCTGGTAGGCCACCGGCCGCCCGCCGTCGAGGACCAGGACGCTGTCGTGGTCGAGATCGAGGTCGGGGTCGGCGAGCTCCCGGGCGAGGTCCGCGGCGGAGTGGTGCTCGCCGGTGCCGTCGACCTCCTCGATCACGGCCAGCAGGTCCGCCCACGCCGGCGCGTCGTCGGGGTGCATCGGTCGGTGCTGCAGTGCGGCGGGCAGGACGGGCGGCGGCACGGGGGAACCGTAACGACGCCCGTCCACCCCTTGACGGGGCCCGGGACTCGTCGCCGTCGAGCACGCGATGGTCAGGGGCTCTCCGACGGCCGCGAGGGGGCAGGCGTGCTGGGTGGGGCGGCGCTGGGCACGCGTGATCGTCATCTCCGTGCAGTGGGGTGTGAGGGGCGGGCGCCTCGATGCACCGCGCCCGCCCGACGCGCCACCGCTCGCGACCGTTGCACCCGTTTCGCCCGGTTACCGGCGCGTCAGCTGAGCGTCGCCGTGCTCTGGTCGGAGGGTCGGTGCAGCTCCGTGTGACGCGGGTCCGAGTGGATCTCCGTGTGGCTCGTCACGGCCGCGAGGACGCCCGCGGTGATCGCGGCCACGTCCTCGGCGGTGCAGACGTAGGGCGGCATCGTGTAGATCAGGTCGCGGAAGGGCCGCAGCCAGACGCCCGCGTCGACGGCGGCCGCGGTGGCCGCCGCCATGTCGATCTCGCGGTCGAGCTGGACCACCCCGATGGCGCCGAGCACCCGCACGTCGACGACGCCGGGCAGGGCCCTCGCGGGGGCGAGCCCGGCCGTCAGCGCGGCCTCGATGCCGCGCACCTCGCGGCGCCAGTCCCGCTCCTGCAGCAGGCCGACGGACGCCCCCGCGACGGCGGCGGCCAGCGGGTTGCCCATGAACGTGGGGCCGTGCATCAGCACGCCGGCCTCGCCGTCGCTGATCCCGCGCGCGACCTCGGTGGTGCACAGCGTGGCCGCCATCGTCAGGTAGCCGCCGGTGAGGGCCTTGCCGACGCACATGACGTCGGGCGCGATGCCGGCGTGGTCGGCCGCGAACATCTCGCCGGTCCGCCCGAAGCCCGTGGCGATCTCGTCGAACACGAGCAGCACGTCGTTGGCCTTGCACAGCTCGCGCAGCACGTGCAGGTAGCGCGGGTCGTGGAACCGCATGCCCCCGGCGCCCTGCACCACCGGCTCGACGATCACCGCGGCCAGCTCGTCGGCGTGGGTCTCGACCAGTTCCGTCAGCTCGGCGACGTAGGCGGTCTCGAACTCCCGCGGGGGCGCCGAGGCGAACAGCTGCCGGGGCAGCACGTCGGTCCACAGCGAGTGCATGCCGCCGTCGGGGTCGCAGACGCTCATCGCGCCGAACGTGTCGCCGTGGTAGCCGCCGCGCCAGGTCATCAGGCGGTGCTTCTCCGGCCGGCCGCGGGAGCGCTGGTACTGCAGGCACATCTTGATCGCGACCTCGACCGACACCGAGCCGGAGTCGGCGAGGAACACGTGCTCCATCCCCGCCGGCGTGACGTCGACGAGCAGCCGGGCCAGCTCCACGGCCGGCCCGTGGGTGAGGCCGCCGAACATCACGTGGCTCATCACGCCGAGCTGGTCGCGGACCGCGGCGTCGAGGACGGGGTGGCGGTACCCGTGGATCGCGGCCCACCACGACGACATGCCGTCCACCAGCTCACGGCCGTCGTCGAGCCGCAGCCGCACCCCCTGCGCGGACTCCACCACCAGCGGAGCCACCACCGCGGGCATCGGCGCGTACGGGTGCCAGACGTGCTCCCGATCGGTCTGTCGCAGGTCGCCCATGGGCCTAGAGACTAAGCTGGGACGTCATGTCCGCCGCCGAGTCACTCGTCCCGCACCCCGCGCTGTCCCGGCGCCGGGAGCTGGGGGCCACGAGCGCGCGCTCACTCCTGCTGACGGTGCTCGGCGAGTTCGTCCTCCCCCGCGCCGAACCGGTGTGGACCCAGGTGCTGATCGACGTGCTGGGCCTGCTGGAGGTGGAGCACAAGTCCGCCCGCCAGGCGCTGGCCCGCACGGCCGCCGAGGGCCTGCTGGTGTCGGACCGCTCCGGCCGCCGCGTGCGCTGGTCGCTGTCGGAGCAGGGCACCCGGCTGCTCACCGACGGCGCCGCCCGCATCTACGGCTTCAGCGCCGCCACCCGGCCGTGGGAGGGACGCTGGCTGGTGCTGCTCGTGAGCGTGCCCGAGGCCCGCCGCCAGCTGCGCCACCGCCTGCGCACCCGACTGGCCTGGGCCGGGCTGGGCTCCCCCGCCCCGGGCGTATGGGTCACCCCCGACCCGTCCAAGCAGGACGAGGCGGCCGACGTCATCGCCGACCTGGAGCTCACCGGCGTCGCCAGCTCGTTCGTGGGTCCGTTCGGCGCCATCGGCGAGCAGGACGCGGTGGTCGCGCAGGCGTGGGACCTGGCCGAGGTGGAGGCCGCGTACGAGGAGTTCCTCGACGCGTTCGCCGACGCGGATCCCGGCACCCCCGCCGAGGTGCTGGCCCACCAGATCCACCTGGTGCACGCCTGGCGCCGCTTCCCGTTCCTCGACCCGAAGCTGCCCGCCGAGCTGCTGCCGGAGCAGTGGGCCGGCACCCGGGCCGCGGAGCTGTTCGACACCCTGCACTCCCGCTGGGACTCCCGTGCCCGCAAGCACTGGCAGCACCTGGTGAGCACGGCCCGCTGAGCCCCGCTCACCCCGCGAGGTCGAGGTCGTCGGGATCGAGCGGCGGCGTCAGGCCGTCGAGGTCGGCGATCGCCGCCCGCAGCCGGGCCACCTCGGCGTCGAGCCGGGCGAACCCGGGATCCTCGTCGCCCAGCAGGTCCGCGGCCGGGACCAACAGTTCCTCGGCGCGCCGCAGATGCCGGCGGGCCGAGGAGATCAGCCCGTTCACGCGCCGGTCCAGCCGGTGGCAGCGCCGGTCGACCCGTCCGAGCGCCCGTTCACACCGGCGCAGCACCCGGCCCCGCAGCCCCGGTCCGTACACCTCGTCGTGGACGACCATCAGCGGGGCCACCACAGCGGACGCCAGCATCACCAGGCCACCCGCCATCCCGACCGCGTCGTCCTGGACGTCCGTCGCCCACCGGTAGGACGCCGTCCCGACGAGGGACTGCATCCCGGCCAGCGCCATCGCCTCCACCACCGTGACGACCGAGAGCCCCGCGGCCGTCTCCCGGCCGACGAACGGCAGCAGCCGACGACCCAGGTCGAACGCCAGCCCGACCTGCACCCCGGTGACGGCGAGGGCCAGCACCGACGACAACCAGCCCGGCCCGGCCGGCGCACCCTCCAGCCGCCCCAGCACGACGGCGAGCGCCACCGCGTTGACGACGACGAGGCCGCGCCCGACCAAGCGCATCGCCGGGCGCCCCATCAGCGGGCACGGGCCGCGCGCGACCGCCAGCGACGCGGCGAGGCCGCGGATCTCGTCCACCGTCCGCCGCTGCCGGCCCAGCCGCACCCGGTCCGCTCCTACGCGGGTCAGCGCCTCGCGCAGGGCCCACACGCGAGCCACCAGCGCCAGACCCGAACGGGTCTCCGCCGCGACCCGCCGAGCAACCCGGACCCCACGCCCTCGTTCACCTGATGACTGCCGTGCTGCGTTCATGTCAGCCCCCGACACGCCGGGCCCGGTGGGTCGGACCGACCGGACTCACCGCTAGGGTCGCACGGGAGCAACACCGTACGACAGTCCCTCCGTGCAATCCCGTACAAGATTGTCAGAGAACATTGTCATTGAGACTTCCCGGGCCGGTGTTCCCTGGATCTTGGAGCAGGGCTACGGTGGCGGATTCCGGTAGGAGGGCAGGGCGATGGAGACCACGAGCACGGGGCCGCTGATCCCCCGTCGACTCCTGGGCGCCGCCTTCCGTGAGCTGCGGGAATCCCGCGGAGAGACGCTGCAGCAGGCCGCCCAGGCGTGCCTCTTCTCCCCGTCCAAGCTGAGCCGGATCGAGAACGGACTGGCGGGCGAGCCGAACCCCCGCGACGTGCGCGACCTCGTCGCCCACTTCGGAGTGGACGCCGACCGTGTCGCCGAGCTGGAGGCGCTCGCCCAGGCCGGGCGCGTCCCGGGGTGGTGGCAGGTCCCGCCCTACGACATGCCCTCTCGGGTGGACACGTTCATCTCCTACGAGAGCACGGCCTCACGCATCCAGGTGTACGAGCCCGCCGTGATCCCCGGGCTGCTCCAGACACGGGACTATGCCGAGGCCGCTCTGACCCACCTTGCGCCATGGCTTGACGCCGACGCGGTAGCACTCCAGGTCGACATCCGCATGCGACGCCAGTCCGAGCACCGGCTGCGTAGCCCCCGACCCAGCACGCTCAACGTCCTGTCCGAGGCGGTGCTGCGCCGCGGTGCCGGACACCCGGCCCTCATGCGCGACCAACTCGACGCGCTGATAGAGGCGAGCACAGACCCCCTCACCGAGTTGCACGTCCTCCCGTTCAGCGCCGGCCTGCACCATGCGGTCCAGCTGAGCACCACCACCGTCTTCAGCTTCGACAACGCCGACGATCTCGACGTGGTCGCCATCGAACGGGACAGATCCGTCCAGTTCCTCGAGAAGTCCGACAACGTGCGTCACTACCGCGACGTGATCGCTGGGCTCGCGACGTACTGGCTCGACGAAGCCGGTAGCCGCTCCTTCATCGCCGACATTCGCTCCACCATCTGACAGGAGAGCACGTGAGCACGTTGTCCGACCCGCCCTACCGCATCAGTTCCTTCTGCGGCAGCGGCCACTGCGTGGAGGTGGCGCCGCTCCCCGACGGCACCGTCGCCCTGCGCGACTCCAAGGACCTCACCGTCCCCGAGCACCGCTACACCCCCCAGGAATGGACCGCCTTCATCCAGGGCGTCAAGGCCGGCGAGTTCGACTTCGGCCTGCCCACCGGCTCCCCCCACAGCTGAGCACCCCGGCGTGGGCCGAGTGCGGCACTCTGCCCACGCCGGTAATACCAACGCTATTCTTGCTTCATGCGCATCACCAGCAAGGGGCAGATCACCATCCCCCAGCAGGTGCGCCGCGAGCTGGGCCTGGAGCCCGGTGACGACGTCGAGATCGTCGTGCGTGACGGCGTCGCCACCATCCTGCCCACGAACGGGCCCATCGGCCGGGGCCGCCGGATCGTCGAGTCCCTGCTCGGACGGGGGGACGTCGCGCTGAGCACCGACGAGATCATGGCTCTGACGCGTGAGCCCTGAGGGCGGCACGTTCGTCGACTCGAACGTCCTCCTGGACCTGTTCACCGAGGATCCGATGTGGGGTGAATGGTCGGCCGCCCGTCTGGTCGAAGCGTTCGACCGCGGCCCGGTCGTGATCAACCAGGTCGTCTACGGCGAGGTCTCGCTGCGCTTCAGCCCGGTCGAGGCGCTCGACGAGGTGCTCACGCCCGACCGCTTCGTGCGGGCGAACCTGCCATGGGCCGCCGCGTTCCTCGCCGCCCGCGCTCACCGGGACTACCGCGCCGCCGGTGGCGTGCGCACCTCCACGCTGCCCGACTTCGTCATCGGCGCCCACGCGGCCGTACTCGGCTTGTCTCTCCTGACCAGGGACGCCGCCCGCTACCGCACCTACTACCCGACGGTGCACCTCGTCGCGCCATGATCAGCGCGGACGTCAGCCCAGGCAGCCCGGGCCCAGCAGTGCCTTCAGGTCCCCCATCAGCGACGGGGAGTGGGTGACCTTCAGGGCGTCGTCGAGCCGCAGCACCTTGGTGCCGTTGCCCCCCACCAGCGCCAGGTGCACCTCGGACGTGCCGGGGTGGCTCGTGAGCACCTGCTTGAGCTTCGACACCCGCTGCGGGGTGCACAGCTCGGTGCGCATGTGGACCTTCACCGGGGCGCCGGTGCCGTTCGGGCCCGCGTGGCTGAGATCGGGCACCGCCAGGTCGTTGACGATGATCGAGACCTTGTCGTCGCGCCGGTTGACCCGGCCCTTGACCAGCACGATCGCGTCCTCGGCGACGTCGACGCCCACCACCTGGTAGCAGCGCGGGAAGAACAGCACCTCGATGCCGCCCGCGAGGTCCTCCAGCTGCGCCGACGCCCAGGGCTCGCCGTTCTTGTTCACGCGCCGGTTGACCCCCGCGAGGATGCCGCCGAGGGTGACCTGGTGGCCGTCGGCCACGTCGCCCTCGACGATGGCGGAGATCGGGGTGTCGGCCTTCGCCGCCAGCACCTGCTCCACGCCGTGCAGCGGGTGGCCGGAGACGTAGAGGCCCAGCATCTCCCGCTCGACGGCCAGCTTGTGCTTGGTGTCCCACTCGTCGGTGGGCACCTTGACGTCGAACACCGCGTCGAGCTCGGACGGGCCGGAGCCGTCCATGGAGCCGAACAGGTCGAACTGGCCCATCGACGCGGCCTTCTTCGTGCTCATCACCGCGTCGATCGCGTCGGCGTGGACGAGCAGGAGGCCCTTGCGGGTGTGGCCGAGCGAGTCGAACGCGCCCGCCTTGATCAGCGACTCGATGACCTTCTTGTTGCAGGCCACGGCGTCGACCTTGCGCAGGAAGTCGGAGAAGTCGGTGTAGTTCCCCTTCTCCTTGCGCGCCTTCACGATCGCGTCGACGACGTTGGCCCCGACGTTGCGGATACCGCCCAGCCCGAAGCGGATGTCCATGCCGACCGGGGCGAAGTTGCGCACCGACTCGTTGACGTCGGGCGCGAGCACCGTGATGCCCATCCGCCGGCACTCCGACAGGTACAGCGCCGCCTTGTCCTTGTCGTCGCGCACCGAGGTGAGCACGCCGGACATGTACTCGGCCGGGTAGTTGGCCTTGAGGTACGCCGTCCAGTACGAGACCACGCCGTAGGCGGCGGAGTGCGCGCGGTTGAACGCGTAGTCGGAGAACGGGAGGAGGATGTCCCAGAGCGTCTTGACGGCGCCGGCGGAGTAGCCGTTCTTCTTCATGCCGTCGGCGAAGCCGGCGTACTCCTTGTCGAGGATCTCCTTCTTCTTCTTGCCCATCGCGCGGCGCAGCAGGTCGGCCTTGCCGAGGGAGTACCCGGCCAGCACCTGCGCGATGGCCATGACCTGTTCCTGGTAGACGATCAGGCCGTAGGTCTCGCCGAGCACCTCCCGGAGCGGCTCCTCCAGCTCCGGGTGGATCGGGGTGACCTCCTGCCGCTTGTTCTTGCGGTCGGCGTAGTCGTTGTGGGCGTTGGCGCCCATCGGGCCGGGCCGGTAAAGCGCGCCGACCGCGGAGATGTCGTCGAACTCGGTGGGGGCCATGCGGCGCAGCAGGTCGCGCATCGGGCCGCCGTCGAGCTGGAACACCCCGAGGGTGTCGCCGCGGGCGAGCAGGTCGTAGGTCTTCTGGTCGTCGAGCCCGACGTCCTCGATGACGAGCTTCGGCTTGCCGTTGAGCTCGATGTTCTCCAGCGCGTCGTCGATGATCGTGAGGTTGCGCAGGCCCAGGAAGTCCATCTTCAGCAGGCCGAGCGTCTCGCAGGCGCCCATGTCGAACTGTGTGATGATGGCGCCGTCGGAATCGCGGCGCTGGATCGGGATGACGTCGATCAGCGGCTTGCTCGACATGATGACGCCGGCCGCGTGCACGCCCCACTGCCGCTTGAGGCCCTCCAGGCCCCGGGCGGTGTCGATGATCTCCTTGACCTGGGGGTCGGCCTCGTAGAGGGCGCGGACCTCGGTGGCCTCGGAGTAGCGCTTGTGGGTGGGGTCGAACACGCCCGAGAGCGGGATGTCCTTGCCCATGATCGCCGGCGGCATGGCCTTGGTGATGCGGTCGGCGACGGCGTAGCCGGGCTGGCCGAACAGCACGCGCGCCGAGTCCTTGATCGCGGCCTTCGCCTTGATCGTGGAGTAGGTGATGATCTGCGCGATGCGGTCCTCGCCGTACTTCTCCGTGGTGTAGCGGATCATCTCGCCACGCCGACGCTCGTCGAAGTCCATGTCGATGTCGGGCATCGAGATGCGCTCGGGGTTGAGGAACCGCTCGAAGAGCAGCTTGTGGTGGATCGGGTCGAGGTCGGTGATGCCCAGCGCGTACGCCACGAGCGACCCGGCGGCGGAACCACGGCCGGGGCCGCAGCGGATGCCGACCTTCTTGGCGTGCTGGATGAGGTCGGCGGTGACGAGGAAGTAGCCGGGGAAGCCCATCTGGATGATGACGCCGACCTCGTAGTCGACCTGCTTGCGGTACTGCTCGGTGAAACCGTTCGGGAAACGCATGTGCATCCCCCGCTCGACCTCCTTGACGAGCCAGCTCTCCTCGCTCTCCCCCTCCGGGACGGGGGCGCGCGGCATCAGGTCCTGGCCCTCGGTGAAGTCGATGCCCACCCGCTCGGCGATGGCGAGCGTGTTGTCGCACGCCTCGGGGAACGCGTCGTCCCACTGGGCGCGCATCTCCGCGGGCGACTTGAGGTAGAAGTCCTGCGCGTCGAACCTGAACCGGTTGGGGTCGGCGAGGGTCTTGCCGGTCTGCACGCACAGCAGCACCTCGTGCGGCTTGGCGTCCTCGGCGTAGGTGTAGTGCAGGTCGTTGGTGGCCAGGCCGGGCAGGTTGAGCTGCTTCTTCAGCCGGTGCAGGTCGTCGCGGACCTGGCGCTCGATGCCGATGCCGTGGTCCATCAGCTCGCAGAAGAAGTTGTCCTTGCCGAAGATGTCGCGGTAGTCGCTCGCGGCCTGGACGGCGGCGTCGTACTTGTCCTGCTGGAGCAACCGCTGGACCTCGCCCGACGGGCAGCCGGTGGTGGCGATGATGCCCTTGCCGTAGGTCTCCAGCAGCTCGCGGTCCATGCGGGGCTTGTAGTAGTAGCCCTCGAGCGACGCCAGCGAGGAGAGGCGGAAGAGGTTGTGCATCCCCTCGTTGTTCTCCGCCAGCAGCGTCATGTGCGTGTACATCTCGCCGGGGTTGTCCTCCCCCGACTTGCCCCCGGCCAGCACGGCGCGCTTGCGCTCGTGGCGGCTGCCCGGTGCGAGATAGCCCTCCATGCCGATGATCGGCTTGACCCCGTGGGCCTTGGCCTTGCGCCAGAACTCGTAGGCGCCGAAGACGTTGCCGTGGTCGGTCATGGCCAGCGCGGGCATCTCCATGCGCGCGGCTTCCTTGAACAGGTCGTCCAGCCGGGCGGCCCCGTCGAGCATGGAGAACTCGGTGTGGGTGTGGAGGTGGACGAAGCTGTCGTTCGGGCCGGCCATCGGGGTGAGGTGCTCCCTTCCGGCGCGCACAGGGCGAGCTCGACGAGAAGTGGGGGACGCCCGGCGGGCGACCACCGGGAGGGCCAAGATTAACCCCGCCCACCGACAGTTCCTCCGCAACGGGTGGCGAAGCGCCGAACGCGCTGCTCACCCCACCGAACGGCGTGTCGACGAGTACCGGCGCGGCCACCGGTCCACCCTCCATGACCGTGAACCCGTTGATCGTGGACCCTGCCGGACAGCCGTACGCTGCAGACCAGCCCGGGGGTCACGCCCGACCCGGCCGACTGGCGCACCGACCTGGTGTCCGGCTCGCCGACTAAGCTCCCTCCGATGACGGCCCGCTCCCCCTACGCGTCGCTGGTCGACCAGGTGCCGGTCCGGCGCAGCGAGCTGGTCCTGCGCGGGAGCACCACGCGGATCTGGACCTACGGCCCCGACGACGCCGCCCGCACGGTGCTGTTCCTGCACGGCCTGCGCGGCGACCACCACGGCCTGGAGCCGATCGTCGCGAACCTGCCCGGGGTGCGCGTGGTGGTGCCCGACCTGCCGGGGTTCGGGGAGTCCACGCCGCTCGTCGGCGACGCCCACGACATCGCCGGGTACGCGGCCTGGACGCGGGACCTCCTCGACGCCCTCGACCGTGACCCCGTCCTCGCCGGTCACTCCTTCGGCTCGGTCATCGCCGCCGCGGCGGCCCCCGGCCTGGGCCGGCTGGTGCTCGTCAACCCCATCGCGACGTCCGCGCTGGCCGGCCCGCGCCAGGGCATGACGAAACTGACCGTCCTCTACCACCGGCTCGCCGCGGCGCTGCCCGAGCCCGCCGGCACGGCGCTGCTGCGCAACCCGCTGGTCACCCGTGTGGCCAGCGTCGCGATGGTCACCACGCCGGACCGGGCCCTGCGCGGCTGGATCCACGCCGAGCACGACCGCTACTTCTCCACGTTCGCCGACCGCCGGGTGCTGCTGGAGGCGTTCCACGCGTCGATCGGGCACGACGTGGCCGAGTTCGCGGCCGCGGTCACGGCGCCGACGCTGCTGGTGGCCGCCGAACGCGACGACATCGCCCCGCCCGCGGCCCAGCACGCGCTGGTCGGACGGTTCCCCGACGCGCGGCTCGTGATGATCCCGGGCACCGGGCACCTGGCCCACTACGAGGCGCCCGCGGCCGTCGGAGCGGCGATCAGCGGGTTCCTCGGATGAGGGTGCTCGTCGACTGCCGCTACACCAGCGTGCCCGTGCACAACGGCATCAGCCGCTACACCGCCGGGCTGGCGGCGGCGCTGGCGGAGATCCACCCGGTGGAGATGCTGATCCACGACCGGCGCCAGCTGGACCTGCTGCCCGACCTCCCGTGGCACCTGGTCAGCGCGCCGACGAGCATCCGTGAGCCGTGGGTGGCCCGGCAGGTGCGCAGGCTGGGGGCCGACGTCGTCTTCTCCCCCATGCAGACGATGGGCACCTGGGGCCGGGACTACCGCCTGGTCCTGACGCTGCACGACCTCATCTACTACCGCCACCCCACCCCGCCGCCGGAGTTCGCGGCGCCGATCCGGGCGCTGTGGCGGCTCTACCACCTCGCGTGGTGGCCCCAGCGGCTGCTGCTGAACCGCGCCGACGCCGTCGCGACGGTCTCGGAGACCACCGCGGCGCTGATCGCGCAGCACCGGCTCACGGCGCGGCCCGTCACCGTGGTGCCCAACGCGCCCGACCCCGCCCCGGAGGTCTCCCGGCTGCCGCGCACGCACGCGCTGGTCTACATGGGCTCGTTCATGCCCTACAAGAACGTCGACGTGCTCGCGCGGGCCATGGCGGGGCTGCCCGGACACGAGTTGCACCTGATGAGCCGCGTGTCCCCGGCCGAGCGCGAGCGGCTCATCGCGCTGGCTCGCGGTGGCCGGCTCGTCTTCCACGACGGCGCCGACGACGCCACCTACCGCGAGGTGCTGCGCGGGGCGACGGCGCTGGTCTCGGCGTCGCGGGACGAGGGCTTCGGCATCCCGCTGGTGGAGGCCATGGGGGTCGGCACGCCGGTGGTGGTCAGCGACATCCCCGTGTTCCGCGAGGTGGGCGGGGACGCCGCCACGTACGTGGCCCCCGACGACGTGCCGGGGTTCGTCCGCGCCGTCTCGGCCCTCGACGACGAGACCCGCTGGAAGGAGCTGTCGGAGGCCGCCCGCGAACGGGCGGCCCACTACAGCTGGGAGAACTCCGCGCGGGTCCTGCTGGCGCTGCTGGAGCGCCTGACCTGATCAGGCCGCGCGGCTGATGTGCACGCGATTGCGCGCGGCGAGGCTGCGGTAGAGGTCCTCGAACGTGTCCAGGGTGGCGCCGATGGCGTGCTCGGCCACGATGTCGAGGCTGGCCGCCCCCATCCGCCGGCGCACCGCCGGGTCCGACAGCAGCGCGGCGAGGCGCGTGGTCAGCTCCGGGACGTCGCCGGGGGTGTAGAGCCAGCCGTTGCGGCCGGGGCGCACCAGGTGCGGCAGCGCCATCGCGTCGGCCGCCACCACCGGTGTGCCGGACGCCATGGCCTCCAGCGTGACGAGGCTCTGCAGCTCGGCGATGCCGGGCATGCAGAACACGTCGGCGCGGGCGTAGGCCTCGACGAGCTCCTCCTCGGAGACGAACCCCCGGAAGCGCACGCGGTGGCCGACGCCGAGGGTCTCGACGAGCCCCGTCCACGCCTCGCGCTCGGGGCCGTCGCCGATCAGCTCGAGCCGCGCGTCGACACCCGCGGGCAGGGCGGCGAACGCCCTGATCAGCTCGTCGACCCGCTTCTCCTGGTCCATGCGGCCCACGAACAGCACCGTCGGAACGGCGGCGGGGTCCGGCATGGCCCCGAAAGTGGCACAGTGGTAGCGCTCGGCGTCGATGCCGCAGGAGACCGGGAAGGCGTCCTTCAGCCCGGCCGAGCGCACCAGCAGCTCCACGGCACGCGGCGTGGGCGCGGTGACGGCGTCGGCCTTGCCGAAGATCCGCCCCAGGTCCTTCCAGGCGATCTTGTAGCCGATGCGCTGCAGCGGGCGCGGGATCGGGGTGTGGGCCGCGAGGTTCTCGGGCATGAAGTGGTTGGTGGCCACGAGCGGGCGGCCGGTGCGGCTCGCCGCGTGCACCACGTAGCGGCCGACCACCATGTGCGCCTGCGTGTGCACGACGTCGGGGTCGATCTCCTCCATCAGCGCGGCGACGGAGGGGCTCGCCTCCCAGGGCATGCAGACCTGGAAGTCCGGGCGCATGAAGTAGCGGTGGGAGCGGACGCCGTGCACCGTGACGCCGTCGGCGCTCCGGCGGAACGGCGCGCCCTCGGGTGAGGGCGTGACCACGTGGATCTCGTGCCCGCGCCCGGCGAGGCCGGTGGCCAGGCGCTCGGCGAAGCGGGCGGCCCCGTTGACGTCGGGTGGGTAGGTCTCGGCGCCGATGAGAACGCGGAGCGGCTTCACTGGAGTGGTTTCCTCTCGGAGTCTTCGCGGGGAGCGAGCCGGGATCACCGGCGGGGGAGGAGGTCGGACCGCCGCGTCGAGATCGACGAGCGGGACGGCGACGGGGCCCCGGAGCGGGCCGCGGCGTCGGGATGGTGACGGGCCAGCGCCACGACACCCGCCGTGGCGACCAGACCCGCGGTGATCAGCAGCGCCCAGGTGCCGGCCGGGGTGTGCGCGCCCTCACCGAGCAGGACGACGCCCAGCAGCACGGCGACGATCGGGTCGACGACGGTCAGGCACGCGACCACCACCTCCGGCGGCCCCGACGCGAAGGCCTGCTGCACGAGCCAGCCGCCCGCGACGAGGGCGACCACGACGCCGAAGACCGTGGCGATGACGGCGGGGTCGAGCACCGAGCTCTCCCCGGAGGTGATGGTCTGCGACACGGCTCGTACCAGCGCCGACACGAGCCCGAAGGCGACGGCCCCGGCCATGGCGCAGAAGACGCACCTCAGCCAGCCGGTGCGGGCGTAGCCGAGGACGGCGAGCAGCAGCACGATGCCGGCGACGACGAGCCCCGCGAACAGCGTGGCGCCGTTGGGTGCGGGTGTGCTGACGGCGGTGCCGGCGGCGGTGCCGACGAACGCGGCCACGCCGGCGACGCACACGGCGACGCCGACAAGCACCCCGGCCGCCGGACGACGGCGGGTGCCGATGGCCGTGAGCACCACGGCGATCGGCACGGCCAGGACCCCGACGGGCTGCACGACCGAGAGCGGGGCCAGCACGAGCGCCACCGCGTGCAGCGTGGAGCCGCCCGCGGCCAGCGCGAGCCCGAGCAGCCAGCCCGGGCGCTTGGACACGTCGCGCATGCCGCGCAGCGACAGGGCGTCGCTGCTCGCGTCGTCGGAGGTGGTGTCGGTCTGGGCCGCGACGGCCCGGTGCTGCAGGACGGCCGCACCGGCGAAGCCGACCGAGGCCGCGACCGCGAGACCGATGGCGAGCACCGGCACGGTGGCGGTCAGCTGGCTGGACAACTGGACGGTCAGGTCGCTCATGCCACACGTCCGATGTCGGTGGGATCGTGCAGGACGGCGTCGGTCGTCACGCCGGCGGTGTTCGGGGCGTCGTCGACCGCGAGCCGGACGGACCGGGCGGTGACGAGCAGGACCAGCATCACTGACGCGTAGAGAACACGTTCCACCCCACCAAGGAGGGGAAATCCCGGTGACGTGCCGATAACGATCGGGACATGACTCAGCAGGAATCCGGCGCTGAGCACCGCCGTGGCGCCCGCGACCCCGGTCAGGCGGGGTGCCAGCGCGCGCCAGCCGTCGACCAGGCGGGCCCTCCGGGCCACCATCCAGCCGGCCAGCGGCAGGGACGCGAACACCCAGCCCCCGGCGACACGGTGGATGGTGGCCACCATCCCGGCCGGGGTGTCGGGCGCGTTCGTCGGGAACACGGCCACGAGCACGAGCGCCGTGCTGCCGCTGAGCAGCAGGCGGGTGGGCGGCGCGGGGTCGGGCAGGCCCGCGGGGGCGAGCCCCGCCGCCAGCGCGACCGCGCCGGCCGCCGGCGCGAACGCCGCCAGCGCGAGCAGCACGTACCCCCCGGGCACGTTCACGTAGTCGCTGATCGTCGCGTCGAGCGGATCCACGGTCGCCGCCCCCGCGACGTGCAGGAATCCCATCGTCACGAGTGCGACGGCGATGCCGCCCGCCACGACGGACCCTCCCGTCCATGTCCCCCCGGGCCGCGGCCCGGTCCCCCCGGTCGTCGTCATGCGTCCACGGTGCCAGGAGGCGGCTGAGACGCACATCAGGTTCCCCACCGAGTCCAGGGTGGGGTGATCCCTGAGTCCCGGGGTGGGGGTACCACCCGGTCGAGTGATCACGATCCGGCCACGACCCCGTCGTCGGGCAGCGGGTCGGCCCGTCCGGTCTGCCCGGGGAGCAGTGGGGACAGGGCCAGCTCACGGGGGGTGGTGCCGGGCGGCGCGGCGTCCAGCGCACGGACGCCGGCACGGTCGGCCACCTGCCCGAGCACGGCCCCGTCACCGTCGACGACCAGCGCGAGCACGCACCCGCACTGCGCGACCGCGAGATCCCGGGCCTCCGCCGCGGCGACGGCCTGGGGACGCCCCGTCAGCCGGCCGGCGTCCGTGCTCGCGGCGGCCGCGGCCCGTTGCCGCGCGTTGTCGAGTGCGGTGGCGGCGGGCACGCCGGGTTCCAGTGCCTCGAACCGCAACGCGGTCTGCACGCGCGGGATCTCCACCCGGAACACCGCGGTGACCGGCGTGGCCCCGGCGACCGCGGCGAGCGCGGCGGTGGGCGTCTGCTCCGGGCCGAACTGCACCAGCGCCGGTGCGACGACCCCCGCCGGAGGGCGGGTGGCCGGCAGCGACGCCAGGTAGCCGGCGACGTCCTGCCCCGGCTCGGGGCCCAGGTGCACGGACCCGGCCGGCGGCAGGGGGGCGGGCGGCGGGGAGCGCAGGGCGGCGTAGAGCGCGACGACCATGGCCACGACGACGCAGGTCAGGAGCACCCCGACCCGTCCGCGTACCGTCACCCACCGCTCCAATCACTGGGCCAATCACTGGGCCATTCGTGGTCCCAGTGTCGACGGCGCGTCCGACGCAGGTGGAGGCGGGGTCCCGGATCAGTCGCGCAGGAGCTCGAGCGCGCGCTCCAGGTCAGCGGGGTAGGGACTGGTGAACTCCACCCAGCGACCGTCGGCGGGGTGGGCGAAACCGAGCGAGCGGGCGTGCAGCCACTGCCGGTCCAGGTGCAGCCGCTTGGCCAGCGTCGGGTCGGCGCCGTAGGCCAGGTCGCCGACGCAGGGGTGGCGCAGCGCGGAGAGGTGCACGCGGATCTGGTGGGTGCGGCCGGTCTCCAGGTGGATGTCGAGCAGCGACGCGGCCCGGAACGCCTCCACCGTGTCGTAGTGGGTGACGCTGGGCTTGCCGTCGGCCACCACGGCGAAGCGGTAGTCGTGCTTGGGGTGGCGGTCGATCGGGGCGTCGATCGTGCCGCTGGAGGGATCGGGGTGCCCCTGGCAGACCGCGTGGTAGCGCTTCTCCACCGTGCGCTCCTTGAACGCGCGCTTGAGCTCGGTGTACGCGTGCTCGGAGGTGGCGACGGCCATGACGCCGGTGGTGCCGACGTCGAGGCGGTGCACGATGCCCTGGCGCTCGGCCGCGCCGGACGTCGAGACGCGGTAGCCCAGGGCGGCCAGCCCGCCGACGACGGTGGGGCCGGTCCAGCCGGGGCTGGGGTGCGCGGCCACGCCGACGGGCTTGTCGACCACGACGATGTCGTCGTCGGCGTAGAGGATGCCCAGCCCGGCCACGACCTCGACGGGCCCGCTGATGGGCGCGGGTGCCTCGGGCTCGGGCAGCTCGATCTCGAGCCACGAGCCGGCGGTCAGGCGGTCGGACTTGCCGGCGGCGCGCCCGTCGACCGCGACGTGGCCGTCCTCGGCGAGCGCGGCGACGACGGTGCGGGAGAGGCCGAGGAGACGGGACAGCCCGGCGTCGACGCGCATGCCGTCGAGCCCGTCGGGGACGGGGAGCTGGCGGGTGTCACTCATTCTCGGTGTCGTCCTTCTTGGTGCGTGCGTTGCTGCCGTCCATCTCCCGGCCCAGCAGGGCCAGCAGGACGAGCAGGAGGCCGCCGCAGGTGATGGCCGAGTCGGCCAGGTTGAACACGGCGAAGGCACGGCCGTCGGGCGCGAACGGCGAGACCATGTCCACGACGTGGCCCTGCAGCGGGCCGGGGGCGCGGAAGATCCGGTCGGTGAGGTTGCCGATCGCCCCGCCCAGCACCAGCCCGAGCGCGACGGCCCAGCCGGTGGAGCGCAGCTTGCGGGCCACCCGGATGATCACGACCACCACAGCGATGGCGACGATGGTCAGCACCCACGTGTAGCCGGTGGCCAGGGAGAACGCGGCGCCCGGGTTGCGCAGCAGCTGCAGGTAGATCAGCCCGCCGAGGATCCTCACCGGCTCGCGGCCCTCCAGCTGGGCCACCGCGACCGTCTTGGTGACGATGTCGAGGGCCAGCACGAGCACCGCGATCCCGGCGAGCAGCCGGACCCGCGGGTTGGCGGCGGCGCGGGTGGTGACGGGGCGATCCTGGGCGCTCACACCCTCATCATCCATGAAGCCGCTCCGCGGCCCGTGCGTGGATATCGGTGCCCCGGCACTGATATCCGCTCACGACCGTTCGGCGCCCGGCTCGTCACGGTTCCAGCGGGCCAGCCGGCCGCGCCGGTCGACCGCCCGGATCCGCTCCTCCGCCGCCGCCCGGGCCGCCGCCGTGGTGACGACGAGCAGCTGGTCGCGCTCGCGCAGGCGCGTCTCCAGCGTGGGGGTGAAGGCCTCCTTGTCGCGCACCACGAGGCTGACGGTGGCCCCGTGCGGCAGGCGCAGCTCGCGGAGGTAGACCCCGCGCAGCCGCGACCCGACGGGCACCCGGACCTGCAACAGGTCGGCCCCGAGCTCGTCGAGCGGTGCGGCGTCCACCTCGATCTCCTCGGCCTGCCCCTCGCGTGCCACGCCGAGCAGCTTCGCCACGAACGGCAGCGTGGTGCCCTGCAGCAGCGTCAGCACCACCACCAGCACGAACACGACGTCCACGAGCGTCGTCGCGCCGGGCGCACCTTCGATCAGGGCGATCAGCGCGAGCACGATCGGCACCGCACCGCGCAGCCCCGACCAGGACAGGAACGCCTGCTCCCGCCACGGCACCCGGAACGGGGTGGCGGCCACGACCACCGACAGGGGCCGGGCGACCAGCAGCAGCACGCCGCCCGCGATCAGGGCCGGCACCACCGCGTCGAGCAGCCGGAACGGCGACGCGTAGAGCCCGAGCAGCACGAACAACCCGATCTGCGCGAGCCAGCCGGTGCCCTCGGCGAACGAGCGGACGCCGCCGCGGTGCGGGAGGTCGGCGTTGCCCAGCACCAGGGCGGCGACGTAGGTGGCCAGCAGCCCGGACGCGTGCGCGAGCTGCCCGCCGGAGTAGGCGAGCACGCAGACCGCGATCGCGGCCAGCGGGTACAGGCCGGTGGACGGCAGCGCCGCGCGTCTCAGGGCCCAGGCGCCGCCGAGGCCCAGCAGCGCCCCGATCAGCGCTCCGGCCAGCAGCTCGTAGACCACCAGCAGCGGCGTGGTCCAGGTGATCGCGTCGTCGGAGGCGAGCAGGATGACAGCGATGACGACCGGAGCGTCGTTCATGCCGGACTCCAGCTCCAGCGCGCCCTCCAGCCGCTTGCTCACCCCCACCCCCCGCAGGACGCTGAACACGGCGGCCGCGTCGGTGGAGGACAGCACGGCGCCCCAGAGGAACGCGGTGCGCCACTCGAGGTCCAGGGCGAGGTGCAGCGCCACCCCCACCACGCCGATGCTGACCACCACCGCGACGGTGGACAGCGCGATCCCGATGCCCAGCGCGGGCCGCACGGCGTCCCAGCGGGTGGTGATGCCGCCCTCGACCAGGATCAGCACCAGCGCGGCGAGGCCGAGCGACTCCGTCAGCCGCGCGTTGGAGAACTGGATGCCCAGCACCGACTCGCCGAGCAGCACCCCGATGCCCAGGTAGAGCAGCAGCGAGGGCAGGCCGATGCGGACCGACACCCGCACCGCGACGACGCCGATGAGCACGACCGCGGCCACGACGCCGAGAAGGATCTCCAGGCTCATGGTCACCTCCGCCCGGGGCAACCCTATCGACGCAGGTGACGGTCCCCACGCCCGGCACACCCCGCGAGTCGGCGGTTTCGCGTGCGCGAGTCGGCGGTTTCGCGTCCGCGAGTCGGCTGTTTCGCGTGCGCGAGTCGGGGTCTGCGTGCGCGCGAGTCGGGTCAGGGATGCCAGGCCACGGTGGCCGCCACGCGCGGGCGGACCAGCTCGTCGAGCGCCGCGTCCACCTCGGGCACCCGGTCCGACGGCAGGCAGAGCCGCCGCGTCACCCAGACGGGGTCCTGGCGCGGCGGGGATCGGCGCTCCCACCACGTCACGGTCGGCTCGATCCCCAGCTCGCCCAGCACGGCGACGGCGTCGTCCGTGGTGGCGGGCGGCGGGCGGTGCAGCCCGTGGAACCGCTCCCAGAGCGGGTCGAGCCACGCCATCGGATGCTGCCCGAGCATCTCGACGACGACACCCCGCCGCGCCGCCGCGGTGAGCGCGAGCAGGAACGGCGGCAGGTCGACGACGTTGTGCAGCACGTGGTGGGAGACCACGACGTCGGCCGGGCCGGCCTGCTCCGCCGCGTCGGGCCAGGGCCCCAGGACCGTGCGGAAGGCGACCCCGCGGGACCGCGCCGTCGCGGTGAAGACGTCGAGCATGTCCTGCTGGCGGTCGACGCCGGTGACGCGGATCGCCCGCTCCACCAGCGCGAACGCGGCGTCTCCCCCGCCGCAACCGACGTCGAGCACGGAGCCCGGTGTGTGCAGCAGCGCGAGCCCCGCCGCGCGCGACGGCGTGTCGGCGGGCACCTCGGGCGGTACGAAGTAGGTGGCGTCGTGGTGCCAGGGATCATGCTCGGCCCGAGCCAGGATCTCGGGGGGAATCCCCCGGCCGCTCTGCAGTTCCGCCCACCGCTCCGCCGCCCCACCCACGAGGCCACCCAACCACGTCGGGCGGGTCGAGTCCGCCCCACCCCGGCTGCCCGGGCGGTCCCGCGACCGAGCGGAGAGCATGATCGGCGGAAGTGGGCGGCGGCGGCCATTCCTGGCGCCGCGTGCCCACTTCCGGTGATCACGGGGTTGGGGCCGCGCGGTGCGACGGCCCGCAGCGGCCGTGGTCGGGCGTTCTGCCCGCGGAAGGCGAACTCGCGCGGCGAGTCGGCGAACTCGCGCGTGGACGCCCCGGCCCGGGCACGCTCACGGCGCGACTCGCGCGCACCCACGCCCCGACTCGCGGGGTCAGGCCCGGGTGACCCCTGCCCGCACCTCCACCGCACTGCCGTCGGGGGCCAGCACCGAGCCCACCGACGTCGGCTCCGCCACCGGACCGTGGGTCACCGTCGTGGCCAGCACCTCGCCCGCCACGAACTCCTCGTGGGCGCGGACCGCCTCCGCGACCTCCGCCGCGGCGTCCAGGACCAGTGCGATGCGGTCGGAGACGTCGAGGCCGGCGTCGCGGCGGGCCTGCTGCACGAGCCGGACAACGTCCTTCGCCGTGCCCTCGGCCGCGAGCTCCGGGGTGACCGCGGTGTCCAGCACGACCAGGCCGGTGTTGCCCGGCAGCGCCAGCGCCACGGTGTCCTCCCCCACCCGCCCCGTGGCCACCAGCTTCTCGACGAACTCGCCCGGCAGCAGCGTGATCCCGGCGGCCGTGACCGTGCCGTCGGCGCCCTGCTCGAACTCCCCCGCCTTGACCGCGCGGATCACCTTCTGGGTGTCGCCGCCGAGGCGCGGCCCGCACGCGCGGGCGTTGACGGCGACCTCGAACCGGCCGTGCGCGGCGACGTCGTCGGTCAGGACGACGTCCTTGACGTTGACCTCGTCGCGCAGGATGTCGGCGAACGGCGCGAGGGTGTCGGCGTCGGTGGCGGCCACCGTCAGCGTGGCCAGCGGCAGCCGCACCCGCAGCTTGCGGGCCTTGCGCAGCGACAGTGTCGCCGACGCCACCTGCCGCACCCGGTCCATCGCGACGACGAGTGCGTCGTCGTGCGGCAGCTCGTCGGACAGCGCTGATGGGCCCTCCGCTGACGCTCCGGTCCGCGGCCAGTCGGCCAGGTGCACCGAGCGGCCGCCGGTGAGCCCCTGCCACAGGCGCTCCATCGTGAGCGGCAGCAGCGGCGCCGCGACGCGCGCGGTCACCTCCAGCACCGTGTGCAGCGTGTCGATCGCGTCGGCGTCACCGGCCCAGAACCGGTCGCGCGAGCGCCGGACGTACCAGTTGGTGAGCGCCTCGGCGTGGTCGCGGAGCGTCTCGCAGGCACCCGCGATGTCGTAGACGTCCATCGCCGCGGTGACGCTGTCGACCAGCGCCGCCGTCCGGGCGAGGACGTAGCGGTCCAGTACGTGCGTGGAGTCGGTGCGGGTCACGCCGGTGCGCCCGGCCGCCCCCGCGTAGAGCGACAGGAAGTACCAGGTGTTCCACAGCGGCAGGATCGCCTGCCGGACGCCCTCCCGGATGCCCTGCTCGGTGACGACGAGGTTGCCGCCGCGCAGGATGGGCGACGCCATGAGGAACCAGCGCATGGCGTCGGAGCCGTCGCGGTCGAACACCTCGTTGACATCGGGGTAGTTCTTGCGCGACTTGCTCATCTTGAGCCCGTCGTCGCCCAGCACGATGCCGTGCGCCACGCAGGACTCGAACGCGGGACGGTCGAACAGCGCCGTGGCCAGCACGTGGAGCGTGTAGAACCAGCCCCGGGTCTGCCCGTTGTACTCGACGATGAAGTCGCCCGGGTAGTGGTTGTCGAACCACTCCCGGTTCTCGAACGGGTAGTGCACCTGCGCGAACGGCATGGATCCCGACTCGAACCAGCAGTCGAGCACCTCCGGCACCCGGCGCATCACGGACTTCCCCGTCGGGTCGTCGGGGTTGGGCCGCGTGAGGTCGTCGATGTAGGGGCGGTGCAGGTCGGCCGGGCGCACGCCGAAGTCGCGCTCCAGCTCGTCGAGCGAGCCGTAGACGTCCGTACGGGGGTAGGCGGGGTTGTCCGACATCCACACCGGGATCGGCGAGCCCCAGTACCGGTTGCGGGAGATCGACCAGTCGCGGGCGCCCTCCAGCCACTTGCCGAACTGCCCGTCCTTGACGTGCTCGGGCACCCAGGTGATCTCCTGGTTGAGCTCCACCATCCGGTCGCGGAACGCCGTGACCTGCACGAACCACGAGTCGACGGCGCGCTGGATCAGCGGGTTGCCGCAGCGCCAGCAGTGCGGGTACGGGTGGTCGTAGGTCTCCCGGCGCAGCAGCACGCCCTGGACGTGCGGGGCGCCGTCGCGGAGGTCGGTGATGATGTGCGGGTTCGCGTCGAACACGAGCATCCCGGCGTAGGGGGCCACGCGCTCGTCGAACGTGCCGTCGGCCGCCACGGGCACGACGACCTCGATGCCCGCCGCGTCCGTGACCACCTTGTCCTCCTCACCGAAGGCCGGTGCGATGTGGACGATGCCGGTGCCGTCGTCGGTGGTGACGTAGTCGGCGGCGAGGATGCGGTGGGCGTTCGGCCAGCCGGCGAAGAAGTCGAACGGCGGGGTGTAGCGCGTGCCGACCAGCTCGGAGCCGCGGTAGGTGGCCAGCAGCGTCGGCTCCTCACCCAGCTCGCGGGCGTACGCCGCGACGCGGGCGGCGGCCAGCAGCCAGCGCTCCCCGTTCGCCTCGACCAGCGCGTACTCGACGTCGTTGTTGACGGCCATCGCGAGGTTGGACGGCAGCGTCCACGGCGTGGTGGTCCAGATGAGGGCGAGCGCGCCGTCCAGCTCCGGGCGTTCCGAGGACAGCCGGAACCCGACGGTGACGGCCGGGTCCTGCCGGTCCAGGTAGACGTCGTCCATCTTGGTCTCGGTGGCCGAGAGCGGCGTGCCGTCGTGCCAGCAGTACCAGAGGACGCGGAAGCCCTGGTAGACGAGGCCCTTGTCCCACAGCGACTTGAAGGCCCACATGACGCTTTCCATGTAGTCCAGGTCGAGGGTCTTGTAGTCGTGGTCGAAGTCGACCCAGCGGGCCTGCCTCGTGACGTAGTTCTGCCACTCGTCGGTGTAGCGCAGGACCGACGTGCGGCAGGCGTCGTTGAACGCGGCCACGCCCATCTCGTCGATCTCGTGCTTGTTCTTGATGCCCAGCTCGCGCTCGGCCTCGGTCTCGGCCGGCATGCCGTGCGTGTCCCAGCCGAAGCGGCGCTCGACGTGCTTGCCCTGCATGGTGCGGAAGCGCGGGACGACGTCCTTGACGTAGCCGGTGAGCAGGTGACCGTAGTGGGGCAGGCCGTTGGCGAACGGCGGGCCGTCGTAGAAGACGAACTCGTTGCTGCCGTTCTCCCCGGCCGGGCGCTGCCCGACGGACGCGACGAAGGTGTCGTCCTTGCGCCAGAAGTCGAGCACCTCGCGCTCCACCTCGGGGAACGACGGGTGAGCGGGGACGGTGGGGTAGGACATCGGGTACTCCTCGTGCGTGCTGGCGGACGCACGGGGACGACGCTCGCACGCCGCGGTACCACCCCGCTTGCCGATCGTCCGGGGACGAGCGGCCTCTCATCGAACGGCTGTGACGGGCCGAACCCGTCCGGTTCTACTCCAGGCCACGTCCTGCTCCTGCTGGCCTGTTTCTTCCGGAGGCTCCCCGGTGATGGCCGGATCGGTGCCTGTACGAACCAGGGTAGCCCCGTGGGGCCACCCGGTTTCTAGCGGGACGCGGTCTGGTGCCGGCCGGCCAGCGTGCGGTCGGGCGAACACCAGCCGCAGGGCGTGAAGCCCAGCTCCACGGCCTCGCGGACCGGCAGCGGGATGACCGCGACCGCAACCAGCGCCCGGCACTCCGAGACGTGGTAGCGCGGCTGCTCGTCGACGACGACGACCTCGTCGTCCAGCTTGCCGACGATCTCCGCGGCGACGGGGTCGCGCGGCTCCTCGGGCGCCTCCTCGACGGAGGCCTGGGCGGGAGGCGTCTGGGCGGGAGGCGTCTGGGCGGCCGGCGTCTGGGCGGGAGGCGTCTGGGCGGCCGGTGCCTGCTCGACGGGCTGGCGGACCGGCGCTGCGCCGAACAGGTCGACGTCCTCGGCCGGGGCGGACACCGTCGGCTCGGCCGGGGCGGACACCGTCGGCTCGGCCGGGGCCTTGGTGTGCGCCTCGACCTTCACCGTGGACTCGGCGTCGGGACCCGACGGGGACGTGCCGGCCTCGGTGGCGGCCGGCTCGGACACCACCGGCGCGGCGGCGTCGGCGCCGGGAGCTGCAGATCCGGGAGCTGCGGATCCGGGAGCTGCGGATCCGGCGACGGCGGACTCGGAACCCGCGGACGGCTCGGACACCGGAGCTCCGGCACCCGCCGCGGGTACGACGTCCCCCGCCTTGCCGGCCGGCTCGTCGCCGGTCTTCCCGTCCTCCGCATCGTTCCCGGCGTCCCTGGCGGGCCCCTCCTTGGTGAGCGAGGGGGCCTTGTGGAGCGAGGGGGACTTCTCGTCGGGCTCGTCGTCGGCCTTCCGACCGGCGGCGACGGCACCGGCCGCAGCCGCCGCGGCGGCACCCGTGGCGGGGCCCGCAACCGCGGCCGACGGAGGCTCCGCGTCGCCCGTCCCGAAACCGGGATCCGAACGATCAGCCTCCCCGCTGGTTACGGTCGGTGACGAAATTGCACTCGATGAGGTGACAGTGGGATCAGCGCCGGACGGTCGGGCGGGAGAGCCGGACGGTTGCACCGCCGGCATGACGACCGTCTGCTGGGCATCGGACGGACGTGCGTCCGGCTGCTTCGGGGCCTGCGCCGCGACCGTCTCATCCTCTCTCCGGGAGGAGGACGGGACGACCGGCAGCACCTCCGTGGCGGGATCCATGTCGGCCATGGGAGGTCGTCCCATGCCCGGCGGGAAACCCATCGGAGGGCTGGCCAGGGGGGCGGGCGCGCCCGCTGCCGGCTCGACGGCCGGGGCGGCCCCGGCCTTCACCGCCGCGCGGCGCTGCAGCCAGTCGACCAGCAGCACCACAGCGGCGACGACGCTCACGCCGACGGACACCCAGGCCCACAGCACACTGCCCGAGAGCAGCGCCACCACGAGCAGACCGAAGGCGATCACAACGAGGATCAGGACCAGCAGCAGCACGATTCACTCCGTGTGCGGCGGTGCGGCTCGTCTGGGCCGCACCGCCCGTGTAGGTCTTCGGGCAGGGTGGTTCAGCTACCGGCGTCGGCGCGCTGGCCGTACCCGGTGGCGGCGTAACCGCCGTTGGAGCTGGACCGGCCGTCGGACGGTGCCGCGGAGCCACGCTCCCCGAGGTCCCTGAGCTGGGACTCCAGGTAGGTCTTCAGACGGGTGCGGTACTCCCGTTCGAAGGTGCGCAGCTCGTCGATCTTCTTCTCGAGGACCGACTTGTCGCGGGTGATGGAGCCGATGATCTCGGCCTGCTTGCGCTCGGCGTCGCCGACCAGCGTGGTGGCCTTGTCCCGGGACTGACGCTCGAGGGTCTCGGCACGCGTACGTGCGTCGTTGAGCATCGTCTCGGCCCGGGCGCGGGCGTCGTTGGTGAGGCTGTCGGACTTGGTCCGGGCCTCCGACAACAGCTGCTCGGCCTTGGTGCGCGCGTCGGTCAGCATCGTGTCGGCCTCGGACTTGGCCTCGGCGGTGAGCCGCTCGGCCATCTCCTGGGCCATGCTGAGGACCTTGGCGACCTGTACGTGGTGGTCACCACCCTGGTCGCCCTGGTCCGCCGCGACCGGCGGAGGCGCAGCCATCGCACGCTGCGGCTCCATGGGCCGCTGGGGCTCCATGCGCTGCATCGGCGGGGGCTCGACCGCACGCTGGATCTGCTGCGTGGGAGGCGACACTGCGCCACCCATCGCGGCAGGTGGGCGCGAACGCGCCTCCTCCAGGTCGGCCTGCGCGTTACCGAGTCGCTGTTCGAGCGCGGAGACCTGCTCGCGCAGGTCCTCGTTCTCCTCGATCAGTCGAGCCAGTTCGGCCTCGACGAGATCGAGGAACGCGTCGACCTCGTCCTCGTTGTACCCCCGTTTCCCAATGGGGGGTTTGCTGAACGCGACGTTGTGAACGTCGGCGGGAGTCAGCGGCATCGGATCACCTCATGCAGTCCTCGGCGGCGGAGCTGTGCGACTGGGGCTCGCTACAGCACCGGCTGGGCAACGTTCATCAATATGAACACGACCAGCAGCAGAACCATAATCGACAAGTCCAGTCCTACGCCGCCGATCCTGACGACCGGGATCACTCTCCGCAACAACTTCACGGGGGGATCGGTGGCGGTGAAGATCAGCTCCAGCGCCACCGCGCTCGGTCCGGCCGGCACCCACTGGCGCGCGAACGACCGCACGAGCTCGGCGACGATCCGGCCGATGAGCAGCAGCCAGAACAGGAAGAGCACGTAATAGACGACGAACTGGATCGCGAGTGCCACGCCCGCGATCCTAGCCGTCAGTCGACCCCGGGCCGCCCGCGCTGGGCGAGCTTGCGCGCGTCGTCCGCCGACACCTCGACGTCGGCGGGAGTAAGCAAGAACACCCGGTTGGTCACCTTGTCGAAGCCGCCGCGCAGCGCGAAGACGAGCCCGGCCGCGAAGTCGACGAGCCGCTTGGCGTCCGCCGCGTCGAGCTCGGTGAGGTTCATGATCACCGGGATGCCCTCGCGGTAGCGCTCGCCGATCTCGCGCGCCTCCTTGTAGCTCTGCGGGTGCAGCGTGGTGATCCGCGAGAGCGCCGAGGCGGGCGGCACGGGGCGTTCCCGCTGCTCAGGGACGGCAGCAGGCACCGGCGGCCGCACCGGCTCACGCAGCACGTGCTCCTGGTGGAAGGCGTCGGTGTCCATCGCCAGAGCACCCCGCACGGCCGACGGTCCGAAGCTGGCGCCACCTCGTGAGGGTTCCCGCGACAGTTCCCGTGCGGCCACGGAGATCGGCCGCTCGACGCCCGTGGGACGCGCCGCGCGGCGCTCCCAGTCGTCGTCGTAGGAGTCCCGGGTGTCCCGGGACTCGACGCCTCCCTCACGCGGGAACCGGTCGTCCCAGCGCTCGTCGCCGTACTCGCGGGAACCTCGCTCCGGACGGCGGGACACCGCGTACCGGTCGTGAACCGGTTCGTCGGAGTACTCCTCCAACTCCTCGGCGGGCACCATGCCGAAGTAGGCCTTCAGCTTGTACATCGCGCCCATCCGCGCTCCCATCCTCGATGCCCCCGACTGCCGACCGCTCCCCAGCGGCCAGGCGATCACCGGGAGGTTAACCGCCGTTCCCCCACAAGAGCCGTTCCGACACGCACCACGTCCGAACCATGACGGATCGCGACCTCGAGGTCACCGCTCATACCGATCGACAGGGTCCTGGCCTGCGGATGTGCGGCGCGCAACTGCTCCGCGGCGGCGGCGACGGAGGCGAATGCGGCGTCCGGGTCCGCGCCGAGCGGCGCCACGGCCATCAGTCCGTCCAGCTGCAACCCGGCGCAACCTGCGATGTGTTCGGCGAGCGGGCCCAGACCGTCGCGGGTCACACCGCCCCGATGTGGATCACCGTCGACACTCATCTGGACCAGCAGACGGAGGATCCCGTCGCGCTCGCCGGTGTCCAGCGCGCGCCGGACGGCGACGTCGAGGGCGTCGGCCAGCCGCACCGAGTCGACCGATTCCACCCGATCGGCCCAACGGACGACGGCGCGGGCCTTGTTCCGCTGCAGCCCGCCGACCACGTGCCAGCGCGGCCGGGCGTCGGGGCGGAGCGCGGCGACCTCCTCGACCTTGCGCCCGGCCTCCTGCACACGGTTCTCCCCGAAGGCCACGCAGCCGAGATCGAGCAGCGTCGCGACGTCGGCGGCCGGGACGGTCTTGGTGACGGCGAGCAGGTCGACGGAGCCCTGCGGACGCCCCGCGGCGGCGCAGGCGGCGTCGATCCGCTGCCGCACGACGGCCAGCCGGCGCGCGAGCTCCTCGGGGCGGGTCTCCCCGCTCACGACGGGTCGAGCCACGTGATCGCGGCGAGACGGCCGGTGCGGCCGTCGCGACGGTGGCTGTAGAGCGTGCGCTCCTCCATCGTGCAGCGCGGGTCGGCGTCGATCCGCGACACACCCAGGTCGGTGAGCTGCTGGTACAGGCCCGCACGCAGGTCCAGGCCGGGCGTGCCCTTGCGGGTCCTCACCGCGCTGCCGGGCAGCCGCGACTCCACCTGGGCGCGCATCGCGGCCGGCACCTCGTAGCAGAGGCCGCAGACCGCCGGTCCGAGCAGCACCTCGAGTGCCTCCGCGGACGCCCCGAGCCCCACCATCGCCTCGACGACGGCCGGGATCACCCCGGCGGCCGCCCCGACGCGCCCCGCGTGGGCGGCGCCGACGACCCCGGCGACGGGGTCGGCGAGCAGCACCGGCACACAGTCGGCGGCGAGCACCGCGACCCCCACGCCGGGCAGGGCCGTGACGACGGCGTCGGTGGCCTCCCGGTCCGGCTCGTCCGGGCCCGGGACCGCGTCGATCACGGCCACGCGGTTGCCGTGGATCTGCTCCAGGAACACGACGGGCACGCCGAGCTCCGCGGAGAGTCGCCGCCGGTTGGCGGCGACGTCACCCGGACGGTCGCCTACCCCGATGGACAGGTTGAACGACGAGTACGGCGCGGCGGACCGCCCACCGTCCCGCGTGGACACGACCCGGCGAACACGACCTACCACGCGGCCACCGTACGTCGATCACGGCGGGATGGTCGCGCCCCGGACGTGCGGCACGACCATCTGCCCATGATCAGCGCTTCATGAACGGCGGCACGTCGACGTCGTCGTCCAGGTCACCCTGGTCGGCGGCCGGGGCCGCGGGAGCGGTCGGGGCGGCCGGCGGGGTCGGCGGCGTGTAGAGCGGCGGCTCGGCAGGAGCCTGCTCCACGACGCGGGCCGGCTCGGGCTGGCGCGGGGCCGGCGGCTGGTACGCCGCCGCCGGGGCGGCCGGCGGCAGGGTGCCGGTCTGGTTGGGCACACTCGCGCTGGCCGTCGGGAGGTTGGTGGACAGCGGCGCGGACCCGTTGCCGTTCCCGTTGCCCGACGACGGCGTCGACGACGGTGCCGTCGTGGTGCCGCTGACCCCGGGCGCGATGGCGCCGGACGACCGGGACCCGAACGCCTGCGGCTCGAGCTTCTTGTGGGTCGGCCCACCGGACTCGAAGCCCGCGGCGATGACGGTGACGCGCACCTCGTCGCCGAGCGAGTCGTCGATCACCGTGCCGAAGATGATGTTGGCCTCGGGGTGCGCGGCCTCCTGCACCAGCGACGCGGCCTCGTTGATCTCGAACAGGCCGAGGTCCGAGCCGCCCGCGATGGACAGCAGTACGCCCTGCGCGCCGTCCATCGACGCCTCGAGCAGCGGCGAGTTGATCGCCTTGCTCGCGGCCTGCACGGCGCGGCCCTCCCCGCGGGACGAGCCGATGCCCATGAGGGCGCTTCCAGCACCCGACATGACCGACTTGACGTCGGCGAAGTCGAGGTTGATGAGGCCGGGGGTGGTGATCAGGTTCGTGATGCCCTGGACACCGGAGAGTAGCACCTCGTCGGCGGAGCGGAACGCCTCCATCAGCGAGACGCCCACGTCACCCAGCTGCAGCAGGCGGTCGTTGGGGATGACGATCAGCGTGTCGCACTCGGTGCGCATGCCGCCGATCCCCTCCTCCGCCTGGCCCGCGCGACGGCGGCCCTCGAAGGTGAACGGGCGGGTGACGACGCCGATGGTCAGCGCGCCGAGCTTGCGGGCGATCGACGCGACGACGGGCGCGCCGCCGGTGCCGGTGCCGCCGCCCTCCCCCGCGGTGACGAAGACCATGTCGGCCCCCTTGAGGACCTCCTCGATCTCCTCGCGGTGGTCCTCGGCGGCCTTGCGGCCGACCTCGGGGTTCGCGCCGGCGCCGAGGCCGCGCGTGAGCTCGCGGCCGATGTCGAGCTTGACGTCGGCGTCGGACATCAGGAGGGCCTGGGCGTCGGTGTTGACCGCGATGAACTCGACGCCCTTGAGCCCGACCTCGATCATCCGGTTGACGGCGTTCACGCCGCCGCCGCCGATGCCGACGACCTTGATCACGGCCAGGTAATTGTGTGGGGGCGTCATGGGGCGCACCTTCCAGTCGAGCTCGGGTCCGTTCCCGGAGGTCCGGGCCAGCGGTTCGAACGCTAGGTCGCGTAATGGCTGCGGTCCAGCAGGCGCGCCGTGTGTGGGAAGCGCCTAACCGGGCGTGCGCTCCTGGTCGGCGAAGCGAACGGCAGCGTGCTAACGCCGGATGGTCGGCAGATCCGGGCTGGTCACGTCGAAGACGTGGCCGGGTTCGGTGAGCAGCGGCACGATCACGGCGGCCTTGTCGGCCGCCCGTTCGACCGTGCCCCACAGCACCTGACGGTCGTCGGTCAGACCGAACGTGACCTGCCCGGGTGCCCCGGCCGTGACGGCGACCGACACCGTCTGGACCTGCTTGCGGACCGCCTCGGGCAGGGTCGCCAGTGCGGTGACGGCCGCGCGGGTGGCGGGGTCGTCGGGCCCGACGGCACCGAAGGTCAGCCGCGGCAGGCCGGGGCCGGGCGTGCCCGGGTAGACGACGCCACCCGCGTCGACCAGCGCCACGCCCTTCGGTGTGGCCACCGACGCCACCGGGACGCGCTCGACGACCGCGACCGTGACGGTGTGCGGCCAGCTCCGCCCGACCGACACCGTGGCCACCGACGGCAGCGCCGCCACGCGCGCGGCGATCGCGGCGGTGTCGACGTCGGCGAGCGGGCCTCCGGTGGTCACGGCGGCGGCGCGCCGCACGTCGGCGGACGTGATCGTGGCGAGCCCGGTGATCTGCACGTCCTGGACGTCGGCCAGCCCGGAGTAGAGCAGGGCGCGTACACCGAACCCGATCCCGACGAGGATCCCCACGACGACCAGCGCCGCGATCAGCCGGCGTCTGCGGTAGGTGCCCGTCGACGGCCGCGGCGTCCGCGCGGCGGGGCTGGGCCGCCGCCGCTGCGGGCGGGGCCCGACCGGCTCCGACGGCCGGACCGGCTCCGTCGGACGGGCCGCCGGCCTGGTCACTCCCGCTTCTCCAGCTCCAGCAGGATCTCCGGGGCCAGCACGGTGACGTCACCGGCACCCATCGTGATCACCAGGTCACCGGCGCGGGCCAACCCGGCCACCACCGCGGGCACGTCGGCCCAGCGCGGCACGTAGTGCACGTGGTCGGCGGGCAGCGTGACGGCGTCGACGACGAGCTGACCGCTGACCCCGGGCTCGGGGTCCTCGCGGGCGGCGTAGACGTCGAGCACGACCACCTCGTCGGCGATGCCGAGCGCCTCGCCGAACGCGACGGCGAAGTCACGGGTGCGGGAGTACAGGTGCGGCTGGAACGCGACGACGACGCGGCCGGCGCCCACCACGTCGCGGGCCGCGCGCAGCTGGGCGGCCACCTTCGTGGGGTGGTGGGCGTAGTCGTCGTAGACCGCGACGCCGGCGGCACGGCCGCGGAACTCGAAGCGGCGGCGCACGCCGTCGAACGCGGCGAGCCCCTCGAGCAGCCCCTCGACCGGCGCGCCCAGCTCGACCCCGGCCAGCAGCGCGGCCAGCGCGTTGAGGGCCATGTGCTCGCCGGGCACGGACAACCGCAGCCGGTGCTCCACACCGTCGTGGCGCAGCACGATGCGGGCACCCGGGCCGTCGGGGCGGAAGTCGAGGAGCACGGCGTCCGCCCCGGTGTCGCGGCCGTAGCGCCGCACCCGGATCCCACGGCTCCCGGCGTCCCGGGCCAGCTGGGCCGATCCCGGATCGTCCGCGCACGCGACGAGCGCCCCACCCGCGACGATCCGGTCGAGGAACGTGCCGAACGCGGCGACGTAGGCCTCGGCGGTGCCGTAGTGGTCCAGGTGGTCGGCCTCGACGTTCGTCACGATCGCGACCGTCGGGGAGAACGCGAGGAACGACGCGTCGCTCTCGTCGGCCTCGGCCACGAAGATCTCGCCGGTGCCCTCGTGGGCGCCCGAGCCGGACGCGGCGAGGTCGCCGCCGATGGCGAACGACGGGTCGAGCCCGCAGTGCTGCAGGGCGACGGTGAGCATCGAGGTGGTGGAGGTCTTGCCCGCCGTGCCGGTGACGGCGGCGAGCGTGCGGCCCCGCGTCAGCGCGGCGAGGGCCTGGGCGCGGTGGGCCACCGGGATGCCGCGCTCGCGGGCGGCGGCCAGCTCCGGGTTGGCGGCGCGGATCGCGGTGGACACCACGACCGTGGCCGGGGCCTCGGGCAGGTGCGCGGGATCGTGGCCGATCTCGATGCGGGCGCCCAGTGCGCGCAGGGCCAGCACCGCGCGGGAGTCCTTGGCGTCGGAGCCCGACACCGTGACGCCGCGGGCCAGCAGGATGCGGGCGATGCCGCTCATGCCGGCACCCCCGATACCGATGAGGTGGACGCGGTCGGCCAGCTCGACGGGGTCGGTAGGAGTCATGACGCGTGCTCCCGGACGGTGCAGGCGGCCCCGACGAGAGCCGTGACGGTGGGGGGCCCGTTCATACAGCGGCTCCGCCGCCCGTGCGCGGATATCCGTGCCCCGACCCTGATATCCGCGCACGACCGTCTGCGGCCTCGAACACCACCCGGGCCAGCCGCTCGTCGGCGTCGGCGTGGCCGGAGGCGCGGGCGGCGGCGCCCATCGTCGCGATGCGGCGGGGGTCGGTGAGTATCGGCAGCAGCTCGGCCAGCGCCCGGTCGCCGGTGAGGTCGGCGTCGTCCACGAGCACTCCCCCGCCCGCGGAGACGACGGGCCCGGCGTTGAGCGCCTGCTCGCCGTTGCCGTGCGGCAGCGGGACGTAGACGGCCGGCAGCCCGACGGCCGACACCTCCGCCACCGTCATCGCCCCGGCCCGCCCGAGGACGACGTCGGAGGCGGCGTAGGCGAGGTCCATCCGGTCGATGTAGGGCAACGGCACGTAGCCGAGCTGCGGTGGGCCGGCCCGGGTACCGCCCTTGCCGTGCGCGTGCAGCACGGCGATCCCCGCGCCGAGCAGGCCGGGAAGGGCGGCGGCGACCGCCGCGTTGAGGGTGCGCGCGCCCTGCGACCCGCCGAACACCAGCAGGACCGGGCCGTTCGGGGGCAGCCCGTAGGCGGCGCGGGCCTGGGCCCGCAGCGCCGGGCGGTCGAGCGAGGTGACGGAGCGGCGCAGCGGGATGCCGAGCACCTCGACGGCGACGTGGTCCTTCCCGCGGAGCCGACCATCGACACAGGCGTCGAGGCCGCTGCCGGGGACGGCCGCGACCACGCGGGCGGCGAAGCGCGCGCCGACCTTGTTGGCGATGCCGGCCCGTGCGTTCGCCTCGTGGACGACGATCGGCACCCGGCCGCGCGCGCCGAGGTAGGCGGGCAGCGCGACGTAGCCGCCGAAGCCCACCACCACGTCCGCCCGGACGTCGGTGAGCACCTCGCGCACCCGGTTGACCGCGGTGCGCACCCGCAGCGGCAGCCGCAGCAGGTCACCCGAGGGCTTGCGCGGCAGCGGCACCGGCGGGATGAGCCGCAGGTCGTAGCCGCGGGCGGGGATGAGGGTGGTGTCCAGGCCGCGCTCGGTGCCCAGCGCCGTGACGCGGGCGTCGGGACGCAGGCGGC
This sequence comes from Pseudonocardia sp. 73-21, assembly GCF_001899645.1. GTDB lineage: Bacteria > Actinomycetota > Actinomycetes > Mycobacteriales > Pseudonocardiaceae > Pseudonocardia. The sequence continues at coordinate 152,185 of NZ_MKVV01000028.1, forward strand.
GGACCGCGTCGGCGAGGGCGAGGGCGGGCTCGATGTGGCCCGCGCTGCCACCCCCGGCGACGACGACGGAGAGGGTCATCGGACGGCACCCCGCTGGGCGGGCGGCCGCACGGCCGCCGGCTTCTTGTACGGCTGCGGCATCGGCAGGGCCAGCAGCCGGGCGACCCGGCCCTGACCGTGCTGGCGCAGGGCGGCGATGGCCTCGGGCTCGTGGCGCGCCGCGTTGGCGATCACCCCGAACACGAACATGGTGACCACGAGCGACGTGCCTCCCGAGGAGATCAGCGGCAGCTGCAGCCCGGTGACCGGGAGCAGCCCCACGACGTAGGAGATGTTGATGGCGGCCTGGCCGACCAGCCAGGTGGTGGACACCGCGACCACGATCTTGAGCCACGGATCGGCGTTGCGGGCGGCGATGCGGAACCCGGTGTAGGAGAGCGTCGCGAACAGCACGAGCACCGCGAACCCGCCCAGGAACCCCAGCTCCTCACCGATGATGGCGAAGATGAAGTCGTTGTGGGCGTTGGGCAGGTAGTCCCACTTCGCGTTGCCCTGGCCCAGCCCCACGCCGAACAGCCCGCCGTCGGCGAGCGAGTAGAGAGCCTGCTGCGCCTGGAAGCCCGACGACTGGATGTCCGAGCCGTCGGAGTTGAGGAACGAGGTGATGCGGGCGAGGCGGTAGCTGGCGGTGAGCCCGAGCACCACGGCACCCAGCAGCGCGCCGCCCGACAGCGCGAGGATCAGCCGCATCGGGGCGCCCGCGAAGAACAGCAGCGCCACCAGCACGATGCCCAACGTGATGGCCCCGCCCAGGTCGGGCTGCAGCACCACGAGCATGAGCAACAGCAGCGCGACCGGCACCACCGGCGACAGGGCGTACTTCCAGCGGTGCATCACGGCGCGGCGCGCGGCGAGCACGTGGGCGCCCCACAGCGCGAGCGCGACCTTGACGCCCTCCGCGGGCTGCACCGAGAACGAACCGATCGCGAACCAGCCGCGCGACCCGCCCCGGTCCACCCCGACGAACAGCACGGCCACGAGCAGCACCACACCGATGACGAGCAGCCCGGGCGCGAGGGCCCGCAGCCGGCGCGGCGAGATCCGCAGCCCGACGTAGAACATGATCAGCCCGGGGACGCAGAACAGCACCTGCCGGGTGAACACCGAGTAGGTGGAGCCGTCGGCGGTGTAGGACTCGACCGCCGACGCCGAGAGCACCATCACCAGCCCGAACAGCGTCAGCAGCCCGAACACGCCGAGGATCAGGTGCAGCGAGGTCAACGGCCGGCGCAGCCAGAGCCCGAGTGCGGTGCCGGTGCGGCCCACGGCGGTGCGGAAGGCGCCGGGCGGCGGGGATTTCCGGGCGGTGCGGGTCACAGCTGCACCACCGCCTCGGCGAAGGCGCGCCCCCGGTGGGCGTAGTCGACGAACTGGTCCATCGACGCCGCCGACGGGGCCAGGACCACGACGTCGCCGGGGCGGGCGAGGGCTGCGGCGCGCCGCACGGCAGTCGTCATGACCTCATGGTCGCCCGTCGCGACCTCGACGACGGGGAGATCGGGCGCGTGTCGCGCGAGAGCGGCGACGATCTCCGAGCGGTCGGTGCCGATCACGACGGCGCCGCGCAGCCGCCGGGCGTGGGTGGCGACGAGCGCGTCGACCGACGCCCCCTTGAGCAACCCGCCGACGATCCACACGACCGGTTCACCGCGGGCGGCCAGCGCGGCGCCGGCGGCGTGGGGGTTGGTGGCCTTCGAGTCGTCGACGTAGGTGACGCCGTCCACCTCCCCGACGACGGCGCTGCGGTGCGGGCCGGGGTGGAAGTCGTCGAGCCCGGACCGGACGGCGTCGGGCCCGACGCCGTGGGCCCGGGCCACCGCGGCGGCGGCGAGGGCGTCGGTGAGACCGGAGGGCCCGCCGGGGTGCACGGCGGCGACGTCGGCGAGCTCCAACGCCGATTCGCCCTCCGCGTCCGCTCCGGTCGGGCCGCCGAAGGCCCGGTCGACGAGCACACCGCCGACGATGCCGAGCTGGTCGGCGCCGGGCTCCCCCAGCGTCACCCCGACACGGCGGGCGGCGGGCGACGCCGCGAGCAGGGCCGCCGCGGCCGCGTCGTCCACCCCGGCGACGGCGACCGGGCCGCGCAGGGCCTGCGCCTTCGCGGCGGCGTAGGCGGCCATGGAGCCGTGCCAGTCGAGGTGGTCGTCGGCGACGTTGAGCACACAGCCGACCGCCGGCACCACCGACGGCGACCAGTGCAGCTGGAAGCTCGACAGCTCCACGGCCAGCACCTCGTGCCCGCCTCGCACGGCCTCGACCAGCGGGAACCCGATGTTGCCGCAGGCCACCGTGTCGCGGCCGGCGGCGCGCAGGATGGCCTCCAGCATGCCCACGGTGGTGGTCTTGCCGTTGGTGCCGGTGACGGCGAGCCAGGCCGGGGGCCGGGGCAGGGTCTGCCCGATCCACCACGCCAGCTCCGGCTCCCCCACCATCGGCACGCCCGCGGCGGCCGCGGCGAGGACGAGCGCCTGGTCCGGGCGCCGTCCCGGCCCGGTGACGACGAGCTCGGTGCCGGCCGGGACCGCGTCCGGGTCGGGAGCGGCGGTGGCGCCGTCCGGGAGATCGGTGAGCGCCGTGGGCCGCGAGTCGGAGACGGCGACGACGGCCCCCAGCTCGACCAGCACCCGCGCGACGGCGAGGCCCGACACCCCGGCGCCGGCGACGAGCACCCGCGTCCCCGCCAACGCGATCACCGGATCCTCCACACGGTCCCGTGCGGCTGTCGCGGGGCCCCGTCGCACCGCCACAGGTGACCATGTGGCGGAGTGGGGTGGGGGGCGGCGGCGCTGGTCATCCCTGACCCGACGCCGCCGTCAGCCACTCGCTGTAGAACAGGCCCAGGCCCAGGGCCGCGCACATCGCGCCGAGCAGCCAGAACCGGATGATCACCGTGGTCTCGGCCCACCCGGCCAGCTCGAAGTGGTGGTGGAACGGGGCCATCCGGAACACCCGCCGGCGGGTGGTGCGGAAGACCGCGATCTGCAGCGCCACCGACAGCGCCTCGACGACGAACACGCCGCCGATCACCACGAGCAGCAGCTCGGTGCGGGTGACGATGGACAGCCCCGCGATCAGCCCGCCCAGCGCGAGCGAGCCGGTGTCGCCCATGAAGATCCGGGCCGGGGCGGCGTTCCACCACAGGAACCCGATGCAGCCGCCCATCGCCGCGGCGGCGACCAGCGCGACGTCGAGCGGGTCGCGCACCTGGTAGCAGCCGGCGGCCAGCGTCAGCGCGCAGTTGTTGCGGAACTGCCAGAACCCGATGATCACGTAGATGGCCAGCACGATCGCCGACGTGCCGGCGGCCAGCCCGTCGAGACCGTCGGTGAGGTTCACGGCGTTCGACCAGGCCGCGATGATCAGGTTGGCCAGCAGGACGAACCCCACGACGCCGAACGAGAGCACCGTGATGTCGCGGACGAACGACAGGTTCGTCGAGCCCGGCGTCAGGTCCTGGGCGTTGGCGAACCGGAGCGCCAGGATCCCGAAGACCGTGCCGGTCAGGACCTGCCCGACGATCTTGGAGGTCTTGTTCAGGCCCAGGTTGCGGGCGCGGCGCAGCTTGATGAAGTCGTCGAGGAACCCGACGACGCCCAGCGCGGTGGTGAGGAACAGCACCAGCAGCGCCGAGGGGGTGATCGGTTCGCCGGTGAGCACGTGGGAGATCAGGTAGCCGGCCCAGATGGCCAGCATGATCGCGACGCCACCCATGGTGGGCGTGCCGCGCTTGGCCTGGTGGCTCTGCGGGCCGTCGGCGCGGATCTCCTGGCCGAAGCCCTGCCGGGCGAAGAACCGGATCAGGTACGGGGTGAGCAGGATGGAGACCGCCAGTGCGACCCCCGCGGCGATGAACACGCCCCTCACGGCGACACCAACTCGTCTCTCAGTAGCTGTGCGGCGATCCGGTCCAGGCCGGCCGAGCGGGACGCCTTCACCAGCACCACGTCACCGGGCACGAGCTCGGCGCGCAGCAGCGCGACGGCGGTGTCGACGTCGGCGACGCGGCGGGCGTCGGCGTACCCGTCGCTGCCCACCGCGACCAGCTCGTCGACGCCCAGCTCGCGGGCCAGCGCCGCGATCGCCGCGTGCTCGGCGTCGCCGTCGGGCCCGAGCTCGGCCATCGGGCCCAGGACGGCCCAGGTCCGCCGGCCGGAGGCGAGCGCGGTGAGCGCGCGGAGGGCGGCGCGCATCGAGTCGGGGTTGGCGTTGTAGGCATCGTTGACGACGGTGACGCCGTCAGCCCGGTCGGTGACGTCCATCCGCCAGCGCGACGCGGGGGCGAGGGCGCCGAGCCCGGCGGCGATCTGCTCCGGGGTGGCCCCGAGCTCCAGCGCGACGGCGGCGGCCGCCAGGGCGTTGCCCACGTGGTGCTCGCCGACCAGGCCCAGCGCGACATCGGCCGAGCCCTGGGGTGCGACGAGGCGGAACCGCGCGCGTCCGGCGTCGAGGGTGACGTCCTCGGCGCGCACCGTCGCGTCGGGCGCCCTGCCGAACGTGACGACCCGGGCCCGCGTGCGCGACGCCATGGCGGCGACCCGGAAGTCGTCCGCGTTGAGCACCGCGAGACCACCGGCGGGGACGGCCTCGACGAGCTCCCCCTTGGCCCGGGCGATCCCGTCGACCGAGCCGAACTCGCCGAGGTGCGCGCTGCCGACGTTGAGGACGACGCCGATGTGCGGAGGTATGGCCGCGGCCGCGGCGGCGATGTGGCCCGCGCCGCGGGCGGAGAACTCCAGCACGAGGTGGCGGGTGTCGGGGCCCGCGCGCAGGGCCGTCCAGGGCAGGCCGAGCTCGTTGTTGAACGACTCCGGCGGCGCGACCGTCGGGCCGAGCGGGGCCAGCAGCGCCGCGAGGAGATCCTTCGTGGACGTCTTGCCGGAGCTGCCGGTGATCCCGACGACGGCGAGGCCGGTGAGCGCGCCGACCGAGTGCGACGCGAGGCGGGCCAGCGCGGCGAGGACGGCGGCGCCGGAGCCGTCGGGATCGGCGTCGGCGAGGTAGGTGCCCGCCACCCGGGCGACGGCCGGGACGACCACCGCCGGGCCGTCGACCTCGCGGGCGGCCAGCGTGGCCACCGCGCCCCGGTCGGCCGCGGCGGCGGCGAAGTCGTGGCCGTCGACGTGCTCGCCGGGAAGCGCGAGGAACAGCCCTCCGGGCCCGACCTTCCGCGAGTCGAACTCGACGGCCGTGACCAGCGCGTCGGGGTCCGCCCCGTGCAGGCGGCCTCCGGTGACGGCGGCGACGTCGGCCAGCCGCATGGGGATCACGGTTGCCATCCGATCATGTCTCGCTGGGGCACTACCGCGCACCCAGGGCGGCCAGCGCTGTACCCAGTTCGGCCGCGTCGTCGAAGGGGTGCTTCACGCCGTGGATCTCCTGGCCGGTCTCGTGGCCCTTGCCCGCGACGACCAGCGCGTCACCCGGGCGCGCGGCCGCGACGGCCGCGGCGATGGCGGCGCGGCGGTCGCCGATCTCGAGGACCTCTCCGCGACCCGGCGCGGCCTGCGCCCCGGCGAGCACGGCGGCGCGGATCTCGGCGGGGTCCTCGGTGCGCGGGTTGTCGTCGGTGACGACGAGCAGCTCGGCCCGCGACGCCGCGGCCGCGCCCATCAGAGCGCGCTTGCCGCGGTCGCGGTCGCCGCCGCAGCCGAGCACCACCAGCAGCCGGCCGGGTACCTCGGCGCGCAGCGTGTCGAGCAGGGCGGCGACGGCGGCGGGCTTGTGGGCGTAGTCGACGACGGCGAGGTAGGGCTGGCCGGCCTCCACGCGCTGCATCCGACCCGGCACGGTGACGCGGGCGATCCGCTCCAGCGCCACGGCGGCCGGCACCCCCACCGCGTCGAGGCAGGCCAGGGCGACCAGCGCGTTGGCCACGTTGAACGCGCCGGGCAGCAGCAGCCGGCCCGGCAGCGCTCCCCCGGGCCCGAGCACCGTGAACGTCTGCGTGCCGTCGGCGCCGGTGACCATGTCGGTGGCCCGCCAGTCGGCGTCGCCGGTGGTGGACACCGTGACCGCGGACGGCGTGCGCGCGGCCAGCCTGCCGCCCCACTCGTCGTCGACGCAGATGACGGCGTGCTCGGCGCGGCCGTCGAAGAGCCTGGCCTTGGCCTCGAAGTAGTCGTCCATGTCGCGGTGGAAGTCGAGGTGGTCCTGCGACAGGTTGGTGAACGCCCCCACCGCGAACCGCGTGCCCGACACCCGGCCCAGCGCCAGCGCGTGGCTGGAGACCTCCATCGCCACGTCGGTGACCCCGGCTTCGGCCATCACCGCGAACAGCGCCTGCAGGTCGGGCGCCTCCGGCGTGGTGAACGCGCTGGGCAACGTGCGCCCGTCGATGCGCGTGCCGACCGTGCCGAGCAGGCCCGTCGTGCGCCCCGCCGCGGCCAGCCCGGCCTCCAACAGGTGCGCGACGGTGGTCTTGCCGCTGGTGCCGGTGACGCCGAGCACCGACAGCCGGGCCGTCGGGTCGCCGTAGACCAGGGCGGCGACGGCGCCGAGCACCTCGCGCGGGCGCGGGTGCACGAGGACGGGCACCCCGGCGAGGCCCGCGCGCGTGGCGCCGTCGGGGTCGGTCAGCACGGCGACGGCGCCGGCCTCGAAGGCGTCGGCGGCGAAGTCGGCGCCGTGGGCGCGGGCGCCGGGCAGGGCCGCGAACAGGTCGCCGGGCCGCACCTCGGCCGCGCGCAGGGTGACGCCGGTGACCGCGGGCTGCACCCCGGACCAGGGGGCGACGTCCAGGGCGGAGGCCAGCGCGCGCAACCCGATCGGGCGCGTCGTGCGCGGCCGCGGGGGCGCGGCGGCGATGGCGGGGCCTGCGGGGGACATGGGCCGGAGGTTACCGGCGACGACCGGACCGCCCGTGCCCGCACCGCCCCCCGCGCGTCATCACCGGGAGCCGCCCGGCGCACCCGTCGGTCCGGTCGGCGAACACCGCCCTCCCCGACGTCCGGACCAGCACCGATGATCGCCCGGACCCCACCGATGACCGCGAGGACGTTCACCCGATCAGCGGACAACCAGCCCACAGACCCCCAAGCCCGGTCACCGCGACAAACCCCCCACCCACCGATCCCCCATCCCCGCGAGTCGGGCCCTGCATGCGCGCGGGCGGGCTGGTGGGCGGGTGGGCCTACGGCCAGATCTGGAGGGTCTGGATCGGGGTGGGGTCCGGTGACACCGGGATCTTGTCGCGCTGGGCCAGGTAGCTGGCGATGTCGTGGAACAGCGGCGCCGCGCTGGTGCCACCGCCCGGGGCGTCGAGCATGATCCCGACGACGAAGTCCGGGTTCTGCTCGGGCAGCATCCCGGCGAACGTGATCCAGTACGTGGACGAGTAGTAGCACCCGCACGCCGGGTTCACCTGCTGCGCCGTGCCGGTCTTTCCCGCGACGTGGTAGCCCGGCACCGCCGCGGCCGCTCCGGTGCCCTTCTGCCCCGGCGCGTTCTGGGTGACGGCCATCAGCATCTGGCGCACGGTCGCCGCGGTCTGCGGCGAGACGACCTGCACCCCCGGCGGCTGCGGCGTCGGGACGCGGACCCCGTCCGGCCCGGTGGTGGACTCGATGATCCGCGGCGGGATCCGCAGCCCGTCGTTGGCGATGGCCTGGTACATGCCGGCCATCTGCAGGATGGTCATCGACAGGCCCTGCCCGATCGGCAGGTTGCCGAACGTCGAGCCCGACCACGTCGAGAGGGGTGGCACGACACCGGCGCTCTCGCCCGGCAGACCGACGCCCGTCGGCTGGCCGAGCCCGAACTTCGTGAGCATATCGGCGAAGCGCTGCTCCCCCAGCTTCTGCGCGGTCATGATGGTACCGATGTTGGACGACTTCGCGAGGACGCCGGTGAGCGTGTAGTGGTCCAGGCCGTGCACCCAGTCGTCGTGGATGGTGCGGTCGGCCACCTTGATGCTGCCCGGGACGTCCAGCACGTCGGTCGGCTTCGCGATCCCGTCCTCGATCGCCGCGGACATCGTGACGATCTTGTTGACCGAACCGGGCTCGAACGGGTTGCTGACCGCCGGGTTCGACAGCTGCGCGGGGGTGGCCGCGCCCAGGTTCTTCGGGTCGAACGTCTCGCCGGTGGCCAGGGCGAGCACCTGGGCGGTTCTCCGGTCCAGGACGACGACCGACGAGTCGGGCTTCGCACCTGACTTCTGGATGTAGGCGCTCAGAGACTGCTGGACGTGGTACTGGAGGTCGGAGTCGAGCGTCAGCTGCAGGGTGGAGCCCTGCACGGCCGGACGGACGAAGGACTGACTGCCCGGGATGACGTTGTTGCTGCCCTCGGGGGTGTCGACGACGCGCAGCCCGTCCACCCCGGTCAGCAGGTTGTCCTGCGAGTACTCCAGACCGACCCGCCCCGAGAGCCGGGCGGGCGTCGTGTCCAGGTTCCACGTGGAGGAGCCCACGATGTTGGCCGCGATGTCGCCCGCCGGGTACTGCCGGTCCTCACGGCGCTCGAGCGCGAGCTCCGGGAACTTCTTGCGCAGCCCCGCGGCGACGTCGGGGTCGACGTTGGGCGCAAGCACGACGTAGGCCGCGTCCTTGTCGAGCAGAGCCTGGACGTCGGCCTGCTGGAGACCCGCGGCCTGCGCCACCGCCGCCGCGATCGCCGCCGTGTAGGCGGGCGCGTCCGTGGGGTGGACCTGCCGGATCTGCCGTGGGTTGGTCACCACCGCGCTGGACTCCACGCTGAACGCCAGCGCGTTGCCGTTGCGGTCGAGGATCGGGCCGCGCTCGGCGGGCAGCGGGATCTTGGTCTGGGCCTGACGGGCCGAGGCCGCCGACAGCGCCGGCGCCTGCACCGTCTGCACGACCACGAGCTTGAGCGTGGCCACCGCGAGCACCGCCACCAGGACCAGCCGGCCGATCTTGTAACGGGCGTTGTCGGCCCGGGCGAGCCGGCCCCGGGGCGGAGCCGGTCGTCGCGGGGGCCCGCCGGAGCGGGTTGCACCGGACGGCCGGGACCGCGGCCGTGGCGGTGCCGTCGTCATCAGCCGTTACCCGTGCCGGTGGCCCGGGCCGCCGGTGTGGGCGGAGTAGACCGAGCAGGCGGGGCGGCCGGAGCAGACTGGGCGGCCGGAGCAGACTGGGCGGCCGGAGCAGACTGGGCGGCCGGAGCAGACTGGGTGGCCGGAGCAGAGTGGGCGGGCGGAACAGGCTGGGCGGGCGGCTGGGCCCCTCCGGCCTGGGCCGCCGCCGGTGCGCCACCGCCGGGTCCGGCGTTCGGGTCGGTCACGTCGGTGACGGCGGTGACGCCGACGGGGGCCGCCGGGGTGCTGCCCGGCTTCGCGGCCGGCGGGGCGACGGGCACCGGGGCGACGGCGGCCTTCGGCTCGCCCACCACCGTGACGGCCCCGGACGCGTCGACGACGAGCCGCGCCGGGTCCTGCACCGGCACCATGCCCAGCTGGGCGGCCCGCGCCGCCAGCGCCGGCGCCGAGCTCATCTGGGCGACGTCGCGGTGCAGCCGCTCGCTCTGCGCGGTGAGGGCCTGTGCGGCGGCGCGGGCGTCCTGCAGCCGGTAGGAGTCCGACGCCGCGGCCGTCGACAGCCACAGCGTGGCCACGAGCCCGGCGGTGAGCAGCACCATCACCAGCAGCACGAACTGGGCGCGGCCGGCCGGTGCGGCGGGCCGGGTGGACCGCACGCGGCCCGTCCCCAGCACCCGCTTGAGCCGGTCGTCGCGGCGCGCGTAGGCCTTCTTCGTCGACGTGCCGACGGTCTCGCGCGGCGCGGCGGTCCGCTGGGCCGGGATGGTGGCGGTGCGGGTGCGTGTGGCCGTCCGCTCCTTGACCGATGCACTCATCGTTGTCCCCCTCGTACGACGTTCATGACGCTTCCCGGATGCGCTCCGCCGCCCGCAGGCGGACCGAGGCGGCCCGCGGGTTGTCGGCGATCTCGTCCTCGCCCGCCTGCTCCGAGCCCCGCACCAGCAGCCGCAGCTCCGGGCCGTGACCCGGCAGCTCCACCGGCAGGTCCATCGGTGACGTCGACGTGGACCGGGCCGCCAGCTCCCGCTTGACGATCTTGTCCTCGAGCGACTGGTAGGCGAGCACGACGATCCGCCCGCCCAGCGCGAGCGCGTCCACGGCCGCGGGCATCGCGGTCTCCAGCGCGTCGAGCTCGCCGTTGACCTCGATCCGCAGCGCCTGGAACGTCCGCTTGGCCGGGTGGCCGCCGGTGCGCCGCGACGCCGCGGGCACGGCCTCGTAGAGCAGCTCCACCAGCTCGCCGCTGCGGCGGAACGGCGTCTGCTCGCGCCGCCGGCCGACCGCGGAGGCGATGCGACCGGCGAAGCGCTCCTCGCCGTACTCGCGCAGGATCCGGGCCAGCGCCGGCACCGGGTAGGTGTTGAGGACCTCGGCGGCGGTGGGCCCGGTGGTGGGGTCCATGCGCATGTCGAGGTCCGCGTCGCGCGAGTAGGAGAAGCCGCGCTCGTCCGCGTCGAGCTGCAGCGACGAGACGCCCAGGTCGAACAGCACGCCGTCGACGCGCGGCAGCCCCAGCTCCGCGAGGACGTCGGCGATGCGGTCGTAGACCGTGTGGACCAGGTGCAGCCGGTCGGAGAACGCCGCCAGCCTGCGCCCGGCCATGGCCAGCGCGTCGGGATCGCGGTCGAGGCCGACCAGGGTGAGCTGCGGGTGGGCGGCGAGCAGGGCCGCGGCGTGGCCGCCGAGGCCGAGTGTGGCGTCGACCAGCACGGCCGGCCGGTCCGCCAGCGCGGGCGCGAGCAGCTCGGCGACGCGAGCCAGGGAAACGGGAACGTGCCTGGCCCCAGCCGGCCCGTTCCCTTCGGGGTGCTGCCCCACAGTCACCCACCTCCCTGCCCCGTGTCGCCGAGCTGCCCAGCACCCGACCCGAGCCCCAGCCGGGCCGCCGTCGATGTCCCCACCCGGCAGACCTGGCACCGGGGAAGGTGCGCCAGGGCTGCCGGGTGGGGACACCGGCGGCACGTCCTGCGGTGCGCCGGCCTAGATCAGGCCGGGCAGCACCTCCTCCTGCGCCTGGGCGTAGGTGTCCTCGTGTTCGTCCTGGTACCGCTGCCAGGCCTCGGCGTCCCATATCTCGGCGCGCGTGAACGCGCCGATCACCACGCACTCCTTGGTGAGCCCCGCGTAGCGGCGCAGCTCGGGCGTGATGGCGATCCGACCCTGGGAGTCGGGGTTCTGCTCGTCGGTACCGGAGAACAGGTTGCGCTGGAACACGCGCGCCGACTCGCTCGTGAGCGGCGCGGACGCCACCTTCTGAGCGAGCTCGCCGAAGGCGTCCCTGGTGAACACGTACAGGCAGTGGTCCTGCCCCTTCGTGATCATCAGTCCGCCTCGCAGCTCGTCGCGAAATTTCGCGGGCAGCGTGAGCCGCCCCTTGTCGTCGAGTTTCGGGGTGTAGGTGCCGAGGAACACCGGCTCCACCTCCACCCGAAGCCCCGTTGTGCCCCAGCGATCACCACACTACCCCACTTCCCTCCACCGTCAACAACTCCTGACCCGGCGTGCGGCCGCCTCGAACCGCATCACTGCAGCTCAGAGCGGGTGGAGGGAAGTGGGGGGCGACAACGCTCCACCCACTCGCGCTACACGCTCCGTGTCGCGGAGGGCGACGAAAGCCGACGGTTCGGTGACGCAGAGCGCACATCCAGGCCTGCCGGGGCCGGAGTCGGGGCGGTGGGGGGCGTAGTGGGGGATCCGTGGGGAGGACGCCCCTGCCGGGGTGGGGCACAGTGGGGATGGACACCGAGGGGATGGACACCGAGGGGCGCGACCACCCGACCGGGGAACCCACCGGTCGCTCTTTGACAGAATGGTCCCGTTCTGGCACCCAGCAAGGACGACAACGAAGCAACGACCGCGAGGAGTTCGGGTGACCGCGACGAGCAGCCGCCCCGGTATGGAGTACCCCGGGGTGGAGGGGGCCGTCGGCCTCGCGGAGGTCGCCGACCTCGCCGGCCGCATCGCCACCAACATCCAGCGCGTCATCGTCGGCAAGCCCGACGTCGTGCGCGTCGCGCTGGTCACGCTGCTCGCCGAGGGCCACCTCCTCGTCGAGGACGTGCCGGGCGTCGGCAAGACGTCGCTGGCCAAGGCGCTCGCGCGGTCCATCGACTGCTCGGTCAGCCGCGTGCAGTTCACCCCCGACCTGCTGCCCGGCGACATCACGGGCATGTCGGTGTTCAACCGGCAGACCACGGAGTTCGAGTTCCGTCCGGGGCCGGTGTTCGCCAACGTCGTCATCGCCGACGAGATCAACCGCGCGTCGCCCAAGACCCAGTCGGCGCTGCTCGAGTGCATGGCCGAGCACCAGGTCACCGTCGACGGCGCCACCTACGCCCTCGCCGCGCCGTTCATGGTCGTCGCCACGCAGAACCCCATCGAGATGGACGGCACCTACCCGCTGCCGGAGGCCCAGCGCGACCGCTTCACCGCGCGCGTCAGCGTCGGGTACCCGGACGCCGCGGCGGAGCTGGCCATGGTCGACGAGCACGCGACCGCCGACCCCCTGGAGAACCTGCGCGCGGTCACCGACGCGCGCCGCGTGCGCGCGGTCGTCGAGGCCGTGCGCCGGGTGCACCTGGGCCCGGAGGTGCGGCAGTACTGCGTCGACATGGTCAGCGCCACGCGCCGGCTGCCCGAGCTGCGCCTGGGTGCCTCCCCCCGCGCCACGCTGCAGCTCGTCCGGGCCGCGAAGGCCCAGGCCGCACTGGCCGGCCGCGGCTTCGTCGTCCCCGACGACGTGCAGGCCATCGCCGTGCCGGTGCTGGCCCACCGCCTGCTGCTGGCCCCCGACGCGGTGGCCGCGCGCCGCAGCACCACCGACATCGTGCGCAGCCTGCTGGGCCGGCAGGCGGTCCCGGCGCCGGGCCGCGCCGGAGCCTGACGCCGGTGGCCGGCCGGGAGGGCCGCTTCTCCGGCCTCACCACCCGCGGTCGCTGTCTGCTCGCCGGTGGCCTGGCCACCGCCGCGTGCTCGGTGGTGCTCAACGAGCGCGACCTGCTGCGGGTCGGCGCCTTCGTCGCCCTGCTGCCGCTGTTCGCGCTGCTGCTCTCCGCCCGCACCCGGCGCACCCTGCGGGTCGACCGGGTCCTGACCCCCGCCCGGGTGTCGGTGGGCTCGGAGGTGTCGGTCGAGCTGCACCTGCGCGGCGCCGCGCTGCTGGGGTCGATGCGCCTCGCCGACACCGTCCCGGACGCCGCGGGCCCCCAGCCTGCGGCCCCGCCGCGCTTCACCGTCCACCGCTTCACCGGACGCGGCTCCGCCGTCATCACCTACCCGCTGCGCCCCGTGCTGCGCGGTGTCCACACCGTCGGACCGCTGTTCGGCAGCGCCACCGACCCGCTCGGGCTCGCCGAGTTCGATCGCGCGCTGGCCGGCCCCGACCAGCTCGTCGCGCTCCCCCGGGTGGTCACCCTGCGCGGGCTGCCCGCGGCGCTGGGCTCCGGCGACGGCACCCCCGGTGCCGCCCGCGCCCACCAGGGCCACGGCAGTTCCGACGTCCTGACCAGGCCCTACCGCCAGGGCGACGAGCTGCGCCGGGTGCACTGGCGCAGCACCGCCCGCTACGACGAGCTGATGGTGCGTCTCGAGGAACGGCCGTGGCGCGGCGGCATCACCGTGCTGCTGGACCGTCGCGACGCCGCGCACCGCGGCCTCGGCGCGGCGTCCAGCCTCGAGTTCGCCGTCAGCCTCACCGCCAGCATCTGCGCCCACCTCATCGCCCGCGGGGAACCCGTCACCGTGGTCACGGAGGACGGGGCCGCGCTCACCGGCCCGTCCGAGGTCCCCGGGCTCGACCCGGTCCTCGACGCCCTCGCCGCGCTGCGGCCCTCGGCCCGCACCGACCTGGGCGGACCGGAGCTCTCCCGCGACACCGACGTGCTGGCCGTGCTGGGCGCGGTCGCGCCGGGCCAGGTCGAGGGGCTGCTGGCCCGCCGGCCCACCGGCGGCCACGCGATCCTGCTCGACACCCCCACCTGGGACGCCGTGCCCGCGCCCCGCGGCGCCGGCTCGACGGCGGGCACCGCCGCGGTGCTGCGCCGGGCCGGCTGGCAGGTCACCGTGGCCGGCGCCGGGTCGGCCCCCGACGTCGTGTGGGGCGCGCTGACCTCCGGCGCCGCCCCGGACGGCATGCAGGTGACTGTCTTGTGACGCCCACCACCATCACGGCCCCCGTTCCGGCCGCGCCACCGGCTCAGGAGCACCCGGCCGCATGAACACCACCCTGACCCGCACCCCCGCTCCGGCCTCCGCTCCCCCGGCCCGCCCTCCGCTGCCGTGGACCACCGCCATCGCGGCCGGCGTCGCCGTCCTGCTGGCCGGGGTCCCCGTCAGCGCCGTCGTGCAGGGCGCCACCTGGGTCGGCGACGCCGTGCTCGTCGTCGGCGCGGTCGTGATCGTGGGGTTGCTGCTGCACCGCGCGGGGGCGGTGGTGGTGGCGGCCGGCCAGCTCGTCGCGGTCCTCCTCGTCCTGACCGCCCGGTTCACCGCGTCGGGCATCGCCGGCGTGGTCCCGGGGCCCGCCGCGTGGGGCGAGTTCGGCGGGCTCGTCGCCGGGGCGGGCGAGCAGATCTCGGTGGGCGTCGCCCCCGTGGCGCCCACCCCGGAGATCCTCTTCCTCGTCTCGGCCGCGTTCGGGCTGGTGGCGATCGCGGTGCAGCTCGCCGCCGTCGGCGCCCACGCCCCCGCGGCGGGCGGGGTGCCCCTGCTCGCCATGTTCGCCGTGCCCGCCGCGCTGGCCGACGACCTGCTGCCGTGGTGGACCCTCGTCGGGGCCGCGGCCGGCTTCGGGCTGCTCCTGCTCGCCCGCGAGGGCGCCCGCCGCGAGCTCGCGGGCGGCTCGGCACTGGTCGCCGGCGCGGTCGTGGTCGCGCTCGGGGTGGGGGCGGCCGCGAGCTTCATCGGCACCACCGGCCGTTTCGAGGGCACCGGGGGCGGCGGGGGCGGCGGCTCCATCGGGCTGAGCCCGTTCACCGCGCTGCGCGGCCAGCTCAGCCAGAACACCCCCACCGAGCTGTTCCGGGTACGGGGCCTGCCGCAGGCCGCCTACCTGCGGGCGCTCACCCTGCGCGACTACGTGCCCAACGCCGGGTGGAAGGCCACCCGCCCCGACCCGGGCCCGGCCCTGCCCGGCACCGTCCTGCCGTCCTTCGGCGGGCCGCAGACCACGATCGACATCGAGAACACGGCTTTCCGCGACTACTGGCTCCCGGTCTACGGCGTCCCGGTCGCCGTCACCGGCCTGCCCGCCGGCCAGTGGGCGTACGACGAGAGCAGCGGCACCGCCTACACCTCCCGCCCCCGCGAGGACGGCCAGTGGAGCGAGCGCGCGTCGCTCGCGCAGCCCACCGCCGAGCAGCTGCGCGCCGCCGACGGGCCGGGCAGCCCGGGCAACGAGTACCTCAACGTGGGCGGCGTCGACCGCCGGGTCACCGCACTCGCCCGTGAGACGACGGCCGGCCGGACCACCGCGTTCGACAAGGCCATGGCCCTGCAGGACTACTTCGCCGGGCCGACGAGCCAGTTCCGGTACAGCCTCCAGACCGCACCCGGGGGCGGGGACGACGCCCTCGTCGAGTTCCTGACGGTCGGCAAGGCGGGCTACTGCGAGCAGTTCGCGTCGGCGATGGCGGTGATGCTGCGCACCGTCGGGGTGCCGGCCCGGGTCGCCGTCGGGTTCACCGGTGGCGTCGTCAAGGGCGACTACCGCTCGATCACCACCGCCGACGCCCATGCCTGGGTGGAGGCCTGGTTCCCCGGCATCGGCTGGACCACGTTCGACCCCACCCCGCTGGCCGACGGCCGCACCATCACCCCGCCCTACGTCGCCGAGGCGCAGGCGCAGGCCGACCCGGGCGGCACCGACGGCCAGGACCCCGCGACGCAGGACGCCCGTCAGCGGCCGGTGCCGACCACCGCGCCGGCCGCGCCGGACCCGGTCGCCCCCGACGTCACCGCGCCCGATCCGGCCACCACCTCCAGCGTGCCGGCCTGGCCGTTCGTCGTTCTCGCCGCGGTGCTGCTGCTCGGCGGCGCCGCCCTGGTACCGGCGGGCCTGCGCGTCCGGGACCGCCGGAGGCGGCTGGCCGCGGTGGACGGCGGCGGCCCGGACGCCGCCGCCGCCGCGTGGGCCGAGCTGATGGCCGAGTCGCAGGACCGTGGGGCGCCGACCCCACCCAGCGACACGGTCCGGTCCGGCGCACGGCGCCTCGTGCACGAGCACCAGCTCGACGGCGGCGCCCAGCAGGCCCTGCGCGACCTCGTGGGCGCGGTGGAGGCCAGCTGGTACGGCGGCGAGCAGCCTGCCCCCGGCGAGCTCGCCGGGCCCCTGGGCACGGTGCGCACGGCGATCGCCACCGATCGGCGGCTCAGCCTGCGGGAACGTCTGCTCCCGCGCTCGGTGACCCGGAGGAAGCGGACCAGCGTGTGACCACGCGAAAGCCGCCGCACCCGAGGGTGGCGGCGGCTCGTCGCGTACTGCCTTATTCCTGCTCGAACCGGCGGCGGAAACGCTCTTCCATCCGGCCGGTGAAGCCGTTCTTGTCCGTCTCGGCCGCGGGCGCCTGGCCCGGGGCCGAGGACGCTCCGACGGAGGTGACCGCGAGCACGGCCCCGCCGAGCATCGCGACGAAGCCGACCACGCTGACCACGGGGATCGCCGGTACGAGCGTCAGGAGCGCCGGGACGGCGATACCGAGCACGAGAAGAGCGAGACCGACGACGAACAGGGCGACGCCCTGCACACGACGCCGACGGGTGGGTTTGCGCAGCCGGCCACCACGGACGGTCGATGCGAACTTCGGGTCCTCGGCGTAGAGAGCGCGCTCGATCTGTTCGAGCAGCCGCTGCTCGTGCTCGGAGAGGGGCATGGCTTCGCCTCCGGCACTGTGTTCGTTCCTGTCGGGTCATCTTCCATGGTGCCGGAACGACGCGACAACCGCCCGGGAGTGGGCGCCTGCTTCAGAGGATACGAGTCTCACGGCCCGACGACTACCCGGACTCGTCGAGCGGACGGGCCGATCTTTCGGAAGAAGAGGGCCGAAAGGGTGTGAGCTGCGACGCACCGCCCGAATCAGGCGGTCATCCCGACCGCCGGGCGAGCGCGTGCAGACGCGCCGAGAGGTCGAGCAGGGCCGGTTCGGCCGCCGCGAGGGCCTCGAGATCGGCGACGGAGCGGGCCCCGGCCGGGCCGCCGTCGCGCACCGAGCCCGGCACCCAGCCCTCGAGCACGCCGTCGCCCTGCAGCAGCTCGAGCACCAGCGAGCCGTCGGCGGCCAGCAGCGCCTTCAGCGCGGCGGCGTCCAGCCGCCGGCGCACGACGTCACCCGGACCGTAGCGGCCGTCCGGGTCGGTCAGCAGCGTGCGTGCCTCGGTCAGCCGGCCGGCCACCGTGCGCGCCAGCACCGCCCCGTAGCGCCCGGCCACCAGCACCGACACCGCGCCGCCCGGGGCGGCCGCGCTGCGCAGGGCGGCCAGCGCCGCCGCGGCGTCGTCCACGATCTCGAGCAGGCCGTGCCCGAGCACCAGGTCGGCCCCGCCCTCGGCGACGACGTCGGCGAGCGCGTCGACGTCACCCTGCACCGGGGTGACCAGCCCGGCCACGCCCGCGTCCCGCGCCCGGCGGTGCAGCGCGGCGAGCGCGTTGGGGCTGCTGTCGACGACCGTGACGGCGCAGCCGGCGAGCGCCAGCGGCACCGCCCACGCGCCGCTGCCCCCGCCGACGTCGAGCACGCGTGGGGCCCGGGCGGCCGCCCGGGCCCGCACCGCCGCCAGCTCCGCCGCGACGGCACGGCGGACGGCACCGTCTCCCGAGCCGGGAACCGTGGCGGTGTTCTCGGTCACCGAGTGCTCCCGACCGACGGCGCGGCGGAGACGAGAGCCGTGATGGTGGTGGCGGCGGTGAGCACAGACATGCCGCTGAGCGTAGTGGGCCCCACCTGGGGGTAGGTTGATCGACGTGCAGGTGGTCGCCACGTTGAGCCTCAAGGGCGGAGTGGGCAAGACGACGGTCGCGCTCGGCCTGGCCGGCGCCGCCCAGCAGCACGGTGTGCGCACCCTGGTGGTGGATCTCGACCCCCAGGCCAACGCCACCATCGCCCTCGACGTGGGGGCCACCGCCGCCACCGTGGCCGAGGTGCTCGACAACCCCGCCCGCTCGGTGATCCGGCGGGCCATCGCCCCAAGCGGCTGGGGCGAGGGCCTCGACGTGCTCGTGGGCGCCGAGCAGACCGAACGGCACAACCATCCCGATCCCAGTGGCAAGCAGCTCAACAAGCTGGTCCGGGCCCTGGAACGGCTGGACCCGGCCGACGCCGACGATCCCGACGACGGCTACGAGACCGACGAGCCCTACCGGCTGGTGATCGTCGACTGCCCGCCGTCGCTGGGCCAGCTCACCCGCAGCGCGCTGGCCGCCGCCCACCGGGCGGTGCTGGTGACGGACCCGACGATGTTCGCGGTGTCGGGCGTGCAGCGCGCGTTCGACGCCGTGCAGGCCGAGCGCCAGCGCGCCAACCCGGACCTGCAGCCGCTCGGCGTGCTGATCAACCGGGTGCGTCCGCGCAACACCGAGCACGAGTTCCGGATCGCCGAGCTGCGCGAGCTGTTCGGCCCGCTGGTGCTCTCCGGCGTGATCCCCGACCGTTCCGCCATCCAGCAGGCCCAGGGCGCCTGCCTGCCGATCCAGCGCTGGGACACCCCCGGCGCCCGCGAGGTGTCGGCCGTGTTCACCACCCTGCTGGGCCGCGTCCTGCGCAGCGACCGCCCGCGCCGCGTGCGCGTGGAGCCGAGCGCCCCGCCCGCGACGCGCTGACGCCGGGAGATCAGCGCAGCGGGATCGACTCCGACACGATCCCCACGAACTGCTCCGCCTGCCGCAGCAGGTCGTCGGCGTCGCGTTGACCGACGAGCCGGGCGATGCCGGCCTCGGCCGCGGCCCGGGTGGCCGAGCACGCCGCGAAGAACGCCGCCCACTCCGCCAGCTCCGGCGCCACCTCGCCGAGCAGCTGCCAGGCGTTGCGGGTGGCGCCCCGGCGGGGCTGGGGCGTGGCCCGCACCGCGAGCACGGCCGCGGCGGCCCGCAGCGCCGCCAGATACGCGGCCGGGTAGCGCAGCAGAGGGTCGGTGTGGCGGTGGGCGTCGGCGAGCCCGTCGGTGGCCTGCCGGAGCAGCCCCAGAGCCGCACGGGACGTGGGCGCGGCTCGGGGGCTGGGCACCCGCGCGCTGGTGGTGACGGTCATCGAAGGCTCCTTCCGCTCTTCACCGCGATCATGCACGGGACCACCGACAGTCTCGGGCCCACTACTCCGCCACCCGGACGAGATCCCACACCCCGGGCCCCGCCCGCATCCGCAGGACGAACTCGCGTCCGGAGTCCTGCGGCTCGTCGGTGGACTGCGCGACGACGCGCCAGCACCGCATCCGGTCGCCCCCGACCGGCATCGGCGACGGGAACGGCCACGGCGACTCCTCGATCCACCGCTCCCGCACGTCGGTGACCAGGAACCGCGGGCCGCGGCGGGCCGGCCTGCGCTGGAACTCGACGGGCTCCCCGTCCTGCCAGCGCACCTGGATCGGGGTCGGCTGACGTCCGAACACCCGGCTGAAGGCACTCATCCCCGGCACTCCCTCCACGGCCGGCGCACCCGGTGGCGGGGCGCTTCCCCCGCCCCACCGACCGGGGCACCCTGATGATCGAACACATGTTCGATCGGGTTCCAGTAGAACCCGGAGCGGCGCCGACGTCAAGTCGTGTTCCGCACCGGAGGGCTCCTCGTGGTGTGATGGACGACGTGACCACGGCCCCCGCTCGCCACCTCGTCCAGCTCGGACCGGGCGAGATCACCGAACGGCTGAGCGAGGCGCTCGACGTCTACGTCACCGCGATGGGCTACCCGCCGAGCACCGCCCGCCAGCGGCGCGCGCTCTGGCTCGACCACGTGCGCAGGCCGGGCTGGCGCGCCGTCGGCTGGGTGGACGCGGCCGACCGGCTGCTCGGCGTCGCCTACGGCTACACCGGCGGCCCCGGCCAGTGGTGGTTCGAGGAGGTCCGGCGCGGTCTGCGCGCCCGCGGCGGCGAGACCGAGAGCTGGCTCGGCGACTACTTCGAGCTCACGGAGCTCCACGTGCGGCCCGACGCGCAGGGCGGCGGGCTCGGCGAGGGCCTGCTGCGCGCCCTGCTGGCCGGCACCGACCGCTCGCACGTGCTGCTCTCCACCCCGGAGTACGGTACCCAGCCCCCAGGCCGCGCGTGGCAGCTCTACCGGCGCACCGGCTTCCGCGACGTGCTGCGCGAGCACCGGTTCACCGGCGACTCCCGTCCCTTCGCCGTGCTCGGCCGGGAACTGCCCGTCCCACCCCGGTGAGCCGGGCGCGCCAGCCGCGCTTGTCGGGCACAACGGGCATCGGATGGCACGATGACCGACGTGCCACCGACGCGCCGGAGCCCCCGACGACCTCTGCCGTTCCTGCTGATCCTGGTGCTGCTGGTGGGCGGCCTGCTCGGGGGCTGTGCACGCGTCCGCACCGCGCTGGCCGTGCAGCCCGACGACACCGTCACCGGCGAGATCGTGCTGGCCACCCCGGAGAAGTCGCCCGACGACAAGGGTCCGACGGTCACCCTGCCGCCCGACCTCGCATCGGACCTCGACGTCGCCCCCTACCGTCAGGAGGGCTACACCGGCTCCGTGCTCACGTTCTCGGGGCTGAGCTTCGACCAGGTCGGCCGCCTGAGCTCGGCGATGGGCCCGGCCGGCAGCACGGTGCAGTTCAGCCTGCGCCGCGCGGGCGGGCGGGTGCTGGTCACGGGATCGGTGGACCTCACCTCGGTCTCGGTGGACAAGGCCGACTTCCAGCTCAAGATGAGCTTCCCGGGCCAGGTCGTGGAGTCCAACGGCGAGATCGACGGCAGCACCGTCAGCTGGACGTTCGACGCGGGCAAGGCCGCCGACGTCACCGCCGTGGTGGCCTACGCCGACCCCGGGGCCCCCTCCGTCCTCAACTGGACGCTCGGGCTCGCCGCGGTCGTCGCGCTGGTGGCCCTCACCGTGGTGCTGCTGGCCCGCCGGGTGCGCAACCCGCCGATCGGTCCCCCTATCCGCTGACCACGGCCCGTCGCGTCCCCAGCCCGAGCCGCTCCACGAGCTCGATCGTGGCCAGGGACCGGTTCAGCGTGTAGAAGTGCAGGTTCCGCACGCCCTCGGCGAGCAGCCGGGTGCACAGCTCGGCCGTGACGTCCATCCCCGCGGCCCGGAACGACGCGGGGTCGTCGGCGTAGGGCTCCAGGCGCTCCAGCAGGGCCGGGGGCACCGGCGCGCCCGACAGCTCCGGCCCGCGGTGCAGCGTGCGCACCGTGGTGAGCGGCATGATCCCCGGCAGCACCGGCACGTCGCAGCCCACGGCGGCGAGGCGGTCGCGCAACCGCAGGTAGCCGTCGGGCTCCAGGAACAGCTGGGTGATCGCGAAATCGGCCCCGGCACGGATCTTGGCGACGAGCCGCCGCAGGTCCTCGTCGGGGTCGCCGGAGCGCGGGTGGCCGTACGGGAACGCCGCGACGCCCACCGAGAAGTCCCCCAGCCTGCGCACGAGCGACACCAGCTCGTCGGCGTAGGTGAGGCCCTCGGGGTGGGCGACCCACTCGCCCAGCGGGTCGCCGGGAGGGTCGCCCCGGATCGCGAGCACGTTGCTGATGCCCGCCGCGGCGTACGCGCCGATCACGTGGCGCAGCTCCGCGACGGTGTGCGAGACGGCCGTGAGGTGCGCCATCGGCACCAGCGTCGTGTCGGTGGCGATCCGCGCCGTGGTGCGGATGGTGCGGTCGCGGTTGGACCCGCCCGCGCCGTACGTCACCGAGACGAACGCGGGGTCCAGCGGCTCGAGCCGTCGGATCGCCCGCCACAGCTCGGCCTCGCCCTTCTCGTCGTTCGGCGGGAAGAACTCGACCGAGAAGACGGGCCGGTCCTGGTCGATCCGCTGGGTGACCTTCACGATCACAGGGTAACGGGGGCCCCGGTCAGCGCGCCGACCTCGGCCGCCGCCGATACCCTCGGGGCGTGACCCGCACCGTAGGCACCGACGGACCACCCGCCAGCGCCACCGACGGGGGCCTGACGACCGGCATCGAGGCAGCCCTGTCGGTCTACCTGGAGGGCCGCCTCGCCGACACGTCCGCGATCGATCCCGCGTTCGGCCGGGCCACCGAGTCGCTGGCCGACTTCGTGCTCAGCGGGGGCAAGCGGCTGCGCCCCACGTTCGCC
This sequence comes from Pseudonocardia sp. 73-21, assembly GCF_001899645.1. Taxonomy (GTDB): domain Bacteria; phylum Actinomycetota; class Actinomycetes; order Mycobacteriales; family Pseudonocardiaceae; genus Pseudonocardia. Next base: position 174,493 of record NZ_MKVV01000028.1, read on the forward strand.
TGGTGGGGGTGGCGGGGTGCGGGCGGCGCCACGGACGCGCCGGAGGCGGTGGCCGTGCTGCGCGCCGTCAGCGCGCTGGAGCTGCTGCAGGGCGCGGCCCTGATCCACGACGACCTGATGGACGCCTCGGCCACCCGGCGCGGGCGTCCCACCGTGCACGTCGCGTTCGCGCGTCGGCACGCCGACGCCGGCTGGCAGGGCAGGCCCGCGCGCTTCGGCGCGGCGGCGGCGATCCTGCTCGGCGACCTCGCGCTGGTGTGGGCCGACGACATGTTCCGCGGTTCCGGGCTGCCGCACACGGCGCTGGACCGCACCGCCGAGCCGTGGCAGGCGATGCGCACCGAGCTGCTGGGCGGCCAGTTCCTCGACGTGCTCAACCAGTCCACCGGCGACACCTCCACCCGCGCCGCCCTGCAGGTGGACCGCTACAAGACCGCCGCCTACACCGTCGAGCGCCCGCTGCACCTGGGCGCGGCCATCGCCGGCGCCGGGCCCGACGTGATCGCGGCATACCGCCGGTTCGGGGCCGACATCGGCGTGGCGTTCCAGCTGCGCGACGACCTGCTGGGTGTCTTCGGTGACCCCGAGGTCACCGGCAAGCCGGCGGGCGACGACCTGCGGGAGGGCAAGCGCACCGTGCTCATCGCCACGGCCGTCGAGCGCGCCGAGCAGCGCGGCGACACCGCCGCCCGCGACGCCGTGCTCGCCGCCGTCGGTGACCCCGATCTCGACGCCGACGGCCTCGAGGCCGTGCGCGGGTTGCTCACGGAGCTGGGTGCCGTGCAGGCCGTGGAGCAGCGGATCGCGTCGCTCACCGGGTCGGCGCTGGACGCGCTCGGCACGGCCGACATCGCCGAGCCCGCCGCCGCCCGGCTCGCCGACCTGGCCGTCACGGCCACCCGCCGGCACCGATGACGCTCCGCACCGTCAAGGGCCCGACCGACCACGTCGTGGTCGTCGGAGCCGGGTTCGCGGGACTGACGGCCGCGCTGCACCTGCTGGGCGCCGGCCGTCGCGTCACGGTCGTCGAGCGGGGCGGGCACCCGGGCGGCCGGGCCGGACGCCTGGACCTGCAGACCGAGCGGGGCACGTTCCACGTCGACACCGGGCCCACCGTCCTGACCATGCCGAGCCTGTTCGACGAGGCGTTCGCGGCCGTCGGGGAGAAGCTGGTGGACCGGCTCGACCTCGTCGAGCTCGACCCGGGCTACCGCACCCACTTCGCCGACGGCTCCACCATCGACGTCCACACCGACGGTGCGGCCATGGAGCAGGAGGTCCGCGCGGTGTGCGGGCCCGAGGCCGCCGCGGGTTACGTCCGGATGCGCGCGTGGCTCACCGAGCTCTACAAGGCCGAGATCGACACGTTCATCGGCTCCAACTTCGACTCCCCGCTCGACCTGCTGGGCCGCGACCTCGTCAAGCTCGCGACGCTCGGCGGGTTCGGCCGGCTGGGGCCGAAGGTGGCCTCGTTCCTGCCCGACGAGCGGCTGCGGCGGATCTTCTCCTTCCAGGCCCTCTATGCGGGCGTGCCGCCGCAGACCGCGCTCGGCGCGTACGGCGTCATCGCCTACATGGACACCGTCGCGGGCGTGTTCTTCCCCAGGGGCGGGATGCGCTCGATCGGCCAGGCGCTGGCCGACGCGGCCGTCGCCGCGGGCGCCACCATCCACTACGGACGCACGGTCACCGGGTTGGAACGCGGAGCGGGCCGGATCACGGCACTGCGCCACCGGGCCACCGCCGAGCCCGACGGCGCCACCGAGCGGCTGGCCTGCGACGTCGCGGTGCTCACCCCCGACCTCCCGATCGTCCACGAGCTGGTGGGCCGGGCACCGCGGCGGGCCGTCCCGCTGCGCTACTCCCCCAGCGCGGTCGTCCTGCACGCCGGGCTGCGCCACGCGCATCCCGAGGTCGCGCACCACACCATCTCGTTCGGTGCGGCGTGGGAGAGCACGTTCCGCGAGATCATCAGCGACGGCCGGCTCATGAGCGATCCGTCACTGCTGATCACCCGGCCCACAGCGTCGGACCCCGGGCTCGCGCCGGAGGGCTCCGACCTGCTGTTCGTCCTCGCGCCGTGCCCCAACCTCGACTCCGGGCCGCTGGACTGGGCCCGGGTCGGCCCCGCCTACCGCGACGAGCTGCTGGGCGTCCTCGAGGCGCGCGGGCACCCCGGCCTCGGCGACGTGGCCGGCGACATCGAGGTGTCGCGCCTGGTCACACCGGCCGACTGGGCCGCGGAGGGCATGGCGGCGGGCACCCCGTTCTCCGTGTCGCACACCTTCGCCCAGACCGGCCCGTTCCGGCCCCGCAACCTGGTGCGCGGCCTGGACAACGCGGTGCTGGCCGGATGCGGCACCACGCCCGGCGTCGGGATCCCGCCGGTGGTGCTGTCGGGGAGGCTCGCAGCCCAGAGAATAACGGGGCTGCGGATCACGGGAGCGGTGTGAAGCAGGGGCCCCAGATCTCCCCCACACCGGCCGTGGCAGCATGGATCGCGTCATGAGCACCACTGCACCCGTCGAAGAACCGACGCTGCCCGACCCCCCACCCGCCCCGCGCCCGGTGCCGGCGGGACCTTTCGGTGCCCGCTTCGGCAACCCGCCCCGGGGCCCGCTGCTGATGGGTCTCGCGGCCGCCGTCATGCTGGTCGTCGGCGGTTTCGGCGCCGGCGGCGTGCTCATCCGTGACCCCCTGATGACGAACTCCGCGGTCGGCTTCTGGCGCTACGGCCACGGCCACGACCTGGCCGCGTTCCTCATGTACGCGGGCGTGGCCCTCATGGCGTGGGCCTGGATCCGGCTCGGCCGCGAGGTGCTCGCGCAGCGGATCGGCGGCCGCGCGGTGCTCACCACCGCACTGGTGTGGATCGTGCCGATGCTGTTCGCACCGCCGCTGTTCACCCGCGACATCTTCAGCTACCTCGCCCAGGGCGCCCTGCCCCTCAACGGTTTCGACCCGTACGCGGTCGGCCCCGAGGCGATGCCCGGCATCCTGTCGGACAACGTCCACTACTTCTGGCAGGACACCCCCGCGCCGTACGGGCCGCTGTTCATCCTGATCGCCAAGGGCATCGCCTGGCTGATCGGCAACAACATCATCCTCGGCGTCATCCTCATGCGGCTCGCGCTGCTGCCCGGCCTGCTGCTGCTGGTCTGGGCCCTGCCCGAGCTCACCCGCCGCCTCGGCGGGCGTGTCCCGCTGGCGATGTGGATCGCCGTCGCCAACCCCATGATGGTCATCACGATGATCGGCGGCGGGCACAACGACCTGCTGGTGGTGGGGCTGCTGGCCGTCGGGTTCCTGGCGGCCCTGCGGGCGGGCGACGGGCTGCGGGGCGGCCACGCGCTGGGCATCGCGCTGATCACCCTGGCGATGGCGGTCAAGGCCAGCGCCGGCGTCGCACTGCCGTTCGCCGTGCTGATCTGGGCCGCGCACATGACCGGCTCGCGCCTCGTGCGCATCGTGAAGGCCACGGCCGCCGGTGTCGCCGTGTTCGCCGTCGTGTTCGCGGTGTGCACCCTGGTGGCCGGGGTCGACCTGGGCTGGCTGCCCGCGCTCAGCGCCCCGTCGATGATCGTCAACTGGATGTCGATCCCCACCGCGGCCGGGCAGATCGTCGGCGGCATCCTGAGCCTGTTCGGGGCCGACTACCAGCTGTTCATCAACATCTTCCGCGGCATCGGCATCGCGGTGCTGCTCGCGCTGGCGGGCCGCCAGTGGTGGGCCGCCCGCGACGGCGGACCTGACGCCGTGCGCCGCGCCGGCATCGTGCTGTTCGCCGTCTCGGTGCTCTCCCCCGCCACGCTGCCCTGGTACGTCAGCTGGGGCATGGCGCTGCTGGCCATGACCCCGTGGACCGCCCGCGGGCTGCAGTACATGGTGTTCGCCTCGGTCATGCTGATCGTCGTCTACTACCCCAACGGCGAGGACGGCCTCTACAACTGGGGCTACCTCGCCGCCTGCGCGGCCGTGGCGGCGCTCGCCGCGGTGTCGCTGCTGCGCGAGGACCCCCTGCGGCTGCGCCCCGGCGCCCGCTCCACCACCCGCGTCACAGCCCGTGTCGCCGCCCGGACAGGCTGAGCTCGACGCCGCCGGCATCACCGATCCGGTGCTGCGGGAGGCCTACCGGGGGTGCCGGGAGCTCAACGCCCGCTTCGGCCGCACCTACTTCCTGGCCACCCGGCTGCTCCCCCGGGGTCGCCGGCCCGCCGTGCACGCGCTCTACGGCTTCGCCCGCTACGCCGACGAGATCGTCGACGACCTGGCCGACGGCGCGCCGGTCGCCGAGCGGGCGCTGCGCATCGACGCCCTGACCGCACAGATGGACGCGGCGCTGGCCGGCGGGCCCGCGGCCCACCCCGTGCTGGCCGCCCTGGCCGACACGGCCGACCGGTACGCCATCGACCACCGCCACTTCACCGACTTCATGACGTCGATGCGGATGGACATCGACGTCACCTCCTACGCCACGTTCGACGACCTCGGCGTCTACGTGCACGGGTCGGCCTCGGTGATCGGCCTGCAGATGCTCCCGGTGCTGGGCACCACCGTGCCGCGCGCGGAGGCCGAGGGGCCGGCGTCGGCGCTCGGGGTGGCGTTCCAGCTCACCAACTTCCTGCGCGATGTCGGGGAGGACCTCGACCGCGGCCGCGTCTACCTGCCCTCCGACGAGCTGGCGGCGTTCGGGGTGGACCGCGACCTGCTGGCCTGGTGCCGCCGCACCCGGCGCCCCGACCCCCGCGTCCGCCGGGCCCTGTCCCATCTCGTGGCCCACACCCGCGCGGTCTACCGACGGGCCGAGCCGGGCATCGGGATGCTGGAGCCGGTCTCCCGCGCCTGCGTGTCCTGCGCGTTCACCCTCTACCGCGGCATCCTCGACGAGATCGAGGCGGCCGACTACCACGTGCTCCACAGGCGCGTGTCGGTCCCGTCCCGCCGTCGGGCGGCGGTGGCCCTCCCCGGCCTCGCGAAGGCCCTGGCGGCGAGAACCCGAACCTGACCCCGCGAGTCGGCGGTTTCCCGCGCGCGAGTCGGCAGAATCCCGCCCGCGAGTCGGCAGATTCCCGCTCTCGCCGGAGTGCCGACCCGCGCGCGAAAGTGCCGACTCGCGCCCGCGGAACTGCCGACTCGCGCGCGCGAAAGTGCCGACTCGCGGGGTGGGCGGGCGGGCCGGTCTTGACGGCAGGGGTGGGGCGCGGTCTGCTGGCGCCGTGATCGTCGACGAGGGACCGCTGGCCGACGTCGTACGGGAGCTGCGGCTCGTGGACCACCACGTGCACGGCGCGGCGACGGCCGATCTCGACGCCGCCGCGTTCGAGGACGGGCTCACCGAGTCGCCCTGGCCCGCAGCCCCCGGCACGTCGCACCTGGACTCGCAGGTGGGGTTCGCCGTGCGCCGCTGGTGCGCGCCGGTGCTCGAGCTCCCACCGCACGTCGACCTCCCGGCCTACCTGGCCCGGCGCCACGAGCTGGGCACCGCCGAGGTGACGCGTCGTTTCCTCACCGCCAGCGGCATCGGCCGGTTCCTCGTGGAGACCGGGTACCTGCCCGACCAGGTCCTCGGCCCGGCGCAGATGGCCGCCGTCGTCGGCGGGGAGACCGCCGAGGTCGTGCGGCTGGAGACGGTGGCCGAGGAGGTCGCCGCCGCCCGACCCGACGCCGGCCGCTTCGCCGACGCCTTCGCCACCGCGCTCGCCGAGCGGGCCCGGACGGCCGTCGGGCTCAAGTCCGTGATCGCCTACCGCCACGGCCTCGACGTCGACCCGGCCCGCCCGACGCCCCTCGAGGTCCTCCGCGCGGCGGGCCGGTGGCTCAAAGCGGGCGGGCGGCTCACCGATCCGGTGCTGCTGCGGCATCTGCTGTGGGCGGGCGTCGAGCACGGGCTGCCGCTGCAGTTCCACGTCGGCTACGGCGATCCCGACCTCACGCTGCACCGCTGCGACCCGTCGCTGCTCACGCCGTTCATCCGCGCCGTGCAGGTCCCGGTCATGCTGCTGCACTGCTACCCGTACCACCGCACGGCCGCGTACCTCGCCGGCGCGTTCCCGCACGTGTACCTCGACGTCGGGCTGGCGATGAACTACACCGGCGCCCGCAGCCGCGCCGTGCTCGCCGAGACGCTCGAGGTGGCGCCGTTCGGCAAGGTCCTCTTCTCCTCCGACGCCCTGGGCCCGCCGGAGCTGCACCACCTCGGGGCGGTGCTGTGGCGCCGCGCGGTCACCGACGTGCTGGGCGGGTGGGTCGCCGACGGCGACTGGTCGGCCGCCGACGCCGTGCGCGTCGCCGAGATGATCGGCAGCGGCAACGCGACCAGGGTCTACCGCCTGTGACGGAACGACTGGTCAGGTTTCTCTACGGCGACCCCAGCGGCGTCATCCGCGGCAAGCAGGTGCACCGCTCCCGCTTCGACGACGCCGTCGTCTCCGGGCTCGGTCTCACCCGCGCCCAGAACGCGATCAACGTCCTCGACGACCTCGTGCCGGTCGAGGGCATGGAACCGGTCGGTGAGATCCGGATCGTGCCCGACATGGACACCTACCAGGCGCTGCCGTGGCTCGACGGCGTCGGGAGCGTGTTCTGCGACCAGGTCGGCCACGACGGCACCGACTGGGGCGGCTGCCCGCGGTCGTTCCTGAAGCGGGCGGTGGGCCGGGCCGGCACGGCCGGGTTGAGCGTCCAGGCGTCGTTCGAGAACGAGTTCTACCTGGCCGAGCGCACCCCGTCGGGGCCGAAGCCGTGGGGCGACGGGCCCGTCTACTCCTCGGCCGGGCTCGACCGCGCCGCGCCCGTCGTCAACGACATCGTCGACGCGCTGGTGGAGCAGGGCATCGAGGTGGAGCAGGCGATCAACGAGTACGGGCCCGGCCAGCAGGAGATCTCGATCCGCCACGCCGACGCGCTGCGCGCCGCCGACAACCAGCTCCGCGTGCGCGACACCGTCCGCGGCATCGCCGGGGTGCGTCACGGCCTGCTCGCGTCGTTCGCGCCGAAACCGTGGGCCGACGCGATCGGCAGCGGCTGCCACCTGCACTTCTCGCTCCGGGACGCCGACGGGGAGAACGTGATGGCGCCCGCGGACGATCCGCAGGGACTGTCCGACACCGCCCGGGCGTTCCTGGCCGGCGTCCTCGACCATCTGCCCGCCCTCGTCGCGCTCACCTGTCCGTCCTACCTGTCCTACGCTCGGCTGCGCCCCGGCGCCTGGGCCGGGTCCACCGTCTCCTGGGGGTTCGACAACCGCGAGGCCGCGCTGCGCGTCGCGTCGCCGTTCCGCGGTCGCGAGCGGGCCAGCGCCAACGCCGAGCTCAAGACGTGTGACGCCAGCAGCAACCCGCACCTCGCCCTGGGCGGGCTGATCCTGGCCGGGCTGGACGGGCTGGAGCGGAAGCTGGAGCTGCCCGAACCCGCGGCGCACGACCCGGCGTCGCTCCCGGGGTTCCGGTCGCTGCCGGCCACCCAGCTGCAGGCCCTGGCCGAACTGGAGGCCGACACCGTGCTCACCGTCGGGCTCGGCGACCTGCTCACCCGCTGCATCCTGGCCACGCGGCGCTCCGAGTACGCCCGCTGCGCCCAGATGGGCGACGACGCGGTACGGGCCGTGACTTTCGAGGTCTTCTGAGGGGACCATCTGCCGATGACGACCACGCTGCGGCGGGAACTGGGTGTGTGGCAGGCGGTCGGACTGTCCCTGGCTCTGATGGCCCGGTCCATGGCCGCCAACATCAACCCCGCAGGGCACGGCCGACGCCGCGGCCCTGGACAGCCTGGGGATCTGGACGAACCAGCCCGGAAAGGGCCGGCTTCCTCGTCGCCGCGCTGTTCTGAACTGAGGTGGGAGGTCTGGGACACCACCGTCTCGGCGATGCGCTCACTGATCCGTCCCGCCGCGAGCAGCGCGCCGACCCCGGTCAGGTCGCTGTTCAGAGCGCGGGCGACCCCGAGGCGCCGCGATCCGTGGAACGGCGACACCTTGCACACCAGCACGATCTGGTCGGCGATACCCCGCCCGAGCGCGACGGGGATCGAGCCGGCCTGACCCCACGAGCGCGATCTGCTCCTCGACCTGCTGACGCCCGAACGCCACCATCTCCGCGTACTGCGCGGCGGCGAGCGCGGACCGGATCTGTTCCATCACCGCGATCCTGTCGATCCGCTCAGCCCCGGTGGCCGGGGCGGGCGACGTGGCATGGGCGGTCAGCTCGGCGAGCGTGCCGAGCAGCCCGGCGGCGACGTGGTCGACCGCCTCACCCGCTCGTTCCGTATCGCTCGCATGTTCGAAAGAGTACCGGCGAGCACCGACAATCTCGGCGCTCGATGAGTCCAGGCCGTGGGTCGGGTCTGCCCTGGCATGATCTGAATCATCGCCGAATCCCGGTCACCCTCGACGGATTCGTCACCGGCCCCGACCCCGGCTCGGACAACGGTCCGGGCACCAGCGGCCAGGCCCTGCACGCCCGGGCGTTCTCCGACGACCCCGACGAGCGCCGCCTCCTCGTGAGGCGACGGCCCGCTCCGGCGCCGTCATCGTCGGCCGCCGGCTCGTCGACCTCGTCGACGGGCCGGACGGATGAACGACGCCGCCACCCATGAGCCGGCCCGCACCACCGCCGAGAGCATGGTGAGCGCCGACTTCTGGCCGCATAGACCCCGGGATCGTGCGGCGCGACGTGCCCGGCGAGATGGTGACGATCGCGCGGTGACGTCGACGACCAGGGAACGTCCCCGGCGCGCGTCAGTTCAGAACGCCATCGCCTGCGCTCGGCGCTTGACCTCCCGGTGCCGGCCCGCCTTCAGCTGCTCGACGGGCGTGCCCGGCAGCGACTCGTCGTGCTCGTAGAGCCAGCGCAGGATCTCGACGTCGGTGTAGCCACCGTCGCGCAGCAGGATGATGGTGCCGGACAGACCCTTGACGATCTCCTCGCCGTCGAAGAAGTCCGCAGGCACCACCACGTCCTTGTCGCGGCGGAAGGACAGCAGCTGGCCGTCGCGCACCAGCTGGGCCACGCGGGAGGTGGGGATGGACAGGAGCTGCGCGACATCCTCGGCGGACAGGGTCGCCACGTCCTCGGACAGCACGGACACGTCGTTCACGACGGCACACGATGCCACACCTGCGGGCGTTCCGGGACCACAATGAAGCGGACGGTACCGTCGGGGCGTGAACGCCCCTCCGAGCGCAGGCACGCTGCTGGACGCGCGCTACCGGGTGGGGTCGGTCATCGCCCGGGGCGGCATGTCCACCGTCTACCGCGGCACCGACACCCGGTTGGACCGCCCGGTGGCCGTGAAGATCATGGACCCCCGGATGGCGGCCGACCCGGCGTTCCGGATGCGGTTCGAGCGTGAGGCCCGCTCGGCGGCCCGCATCGACCACCCGGCCGTCGTGGACGTCTTCGACCAGGGCGCGGAGATCGGACCGGACGGCGACACGCTGTTCCTCGTCATGGAGCTCGTCGAGGGCTGCACCCTGCGCGACGTGCTGCGCCAGCGCGGCGCGCTCGGGGTCCCGGCCGCGCTGGCGGTGCTCGAACCCGTGCTGCTCGGCCTGGCCGAGGCCCACCGCCTCGGCATGGTGCACCGCGACGTCAAACCGGAGAACGTGCTGATCAGCACCGCGCGCGAGGTGAAGGTCGCCGACTTCGGCCTCGTCGTCGCCGCGGCCGAGGCCGGGCTCAGCCACGCCGGACTGATCATGGGCACGGTCGCGTACCTCTCCCCCGAGCAGGTCGCGACGGGCGCGGCCGACGCCCGCAGCGACGTCTACTCCGCCGGGATCATGCTCTACGAGATGCTGACGGGCACCCCGCCCTACAGCGGCGACACCGCGATCTCGGTGGCCTACCGGCACGTGAACTCCGACGTGCCGCCGCCGTCGCTGATCGCCGGCGACGTCCCGCCCGAGCTCGACGCGCTGGTGCGCCGCGCCACCCACCGCGACCCCGCGGCGCGCCCCGCCGACGCCACCGCGATGCTCGCCGAGCTGCGCCGGGTGGCCGCGGCCCTGGAGGTGCCACGGGTGCCGCCGCCCGGGCCGCCGCCGCGCCCGGTGGAGGAGCAGGCCACCGTCCCGGCCGCGCCGGTCCGGTCACCGGCCCGCTCGAACGGCACACGGATGCTGGAGCGCGGCGCGGCCGCCCCGCCGGAGGAGCCGCCGACCCACCTGGCGGCCCGGCGTCGCAGCCGCCGCGTGTTCGCCGTGTGGATCGCGATCGTGCTGGTCCTGGCGCTGGCCGTCGGGGTGTCGGCGTGGTGGCTCGGCGCCGGGCGCTGGACGGCCATGCCGTCGATCGTGGGCCTGCAGCAGACGGCGGCCGAGAAGCTGCTCGCCGACGCCGACCTGGTGCCCACCTCCACCGACAGCTACGACGACTCGCTCGCCGCCGGCCTCGTCGCGCAGACCGACCCCGGACCCGACGCCCGGTTGCTGCGGGGCAGCACCGTGCAGATCGTGGTGTCCCGCGGGCGGCCCGTCGTTCCCGCGGTGGCGCCCGGCACCAGCGTCGCCGACGCGCAGGCCGCCATCCGCAACGCCGAGCTCAACCCGGTGCAGTCCACGACGGCGGCCGAGTACAGCGCGACGGTGCCGCAGGGTGCGGTGGTGCGTACGAATCCGGCGGCCGGCACCCCGCTGCCCAGCGGCGGCGCGGTCACCCTGGTGCTCAGCCGCGGCGCCGAGCCCCCTCCCCCGCCCGCGGAGGTCGCGGTCCCGGACGTGACGGGCAAGAGGTTCGGCGACGCCGCGAAGACCCTGCAGAAGCTGGGCCTCGACGCCGAGCAGGACTCCGGCTTCCTCGGCGGCCGGGACAGCCGCGTGCAGTACCAGGACCCCGAACCCGGCAGCCAGGTCCCCCCGGGCACCACGATCACTCTCCACACCGGCTTCTTCTAGCCGGCCTGGTCAGCCGCGCAGCATCTCCGCCACCAGGAACGCCAGCTCCAGGCTCTGCTGGGTGTTCAGGCGCGGGTCGCAGGCCGTCTCGTAACGACCGGCCAGGTCGGCGTCGGAGATCTCCTGCGCCCCGCCGAGGCACTCCGTGACGTCCTCGCCCGTGACCTCGACGTGGATGCCGCCCGGGTGGGTACCCAGCGCCGCGTGCACCTCGAAGAAGCCCTGCACCTCGTCGACGATGCGGTCGAAGTGGCGGGTCTTGTAACCGGTGGTGGACTCGTGGGTGTTGCCGTGCATCGGGTCGCACTGCCAGATGACCTTGTGCCCGGAGGCCTCGACCTTCTGGATGATGCCGGGCAGCACGTCGCGGACCTTGCCGTTGCCCATCCGGCTGATCAGCGTGAGCCGGCCGGGGGTGTTGCGGGGATCCAGCCGCTCCACGTACTCGACGGCCTGCTCCGGCGTGGTGCCCGGGCCGATCTTGAGGCCGATCGGGTTGGACAGCAGCTCCGCGATGGCGATGTGGGCGCCGTCGAGCTGGCGGGTGCGCTCGCCGATCCACAGGAAGTGGGCCGAGAGGTCGTAGAGGCGCGGGTTGGCCTCGTCGCGGACGTCCATGCGCAGCATCGCGCGCTCGTAGTCCACGAGCAGCGCCTCGTGGGAGGCGTAGAACTCGACGTTGTGCAGGGCGTGGTCGTCCACCCCGCAGGCGTCCATGAACCGCAGCGCGCGCTCGATCTCCGACGCGATGGCCTCGAAGCGCGCGCCGGCCGGCGAGGTGCGGACGAAGTCCTTGTTCCAGTCGTGCACCATCGTCAGGTCGGCCATGCCGGTGGCGGTCAGCGCGCGCACGAGGTTCATCGCGGCGCTCGCGTTGGCGTAGGCGCGGACCATGCGCGACGGGTCGGGCACGCGCAGGGCCGCGTCGGGCGTCAGGGCGTTGACGATGTCGCCGCGGTAGGACGGCAGGCCCAGCGCGTCGATGCCGGAGCTGCGCGGCTTCGCGTACTGGCCCGCGATGCGCCCGATCTTGACAACGGGCAGCGACGCGCCGTAGGTGAGCACGATGGCCATCTGCAGCAGCGTGCGGATGGTGGCCCGGATGTGCGGCTCGGTGTTGTCGACGAACGTCTCGGCGCAGTCGCCGCCCTGCAACAGGAACGCCTTGCCGTTCGCGACGTCGGCGAGCCGGTCCTGCAGGCGGTCGACCTCGGGCGGGAGCGTCACCGGGGGAACGCTCTCCAGCACCGTACGGACGTGCGCGACGTGCGCGGCGTCGGGCCAGTCGGGCTGCTGCGCAGCCGGCAGCGCGAGCGCGTGGTCGAGACGCTCGCGCAGCTCGGACGGCAGCGGGGGCAGCTCGGGCAACACTTCGACCGGGGCGTCGACGGTCCAGTTCACGGGGCCAGACTATGCCGTGGGGCCGCCGGCGGGCCGCAGACCCCGGCGCTCCGGCGGACGCCGGACACGCAGCGTCACCCGTTCGGCCCGATTCCACTGTGGAGTGGCCGGGAACCCCCCGTCATGTCAACCATTCTCTGGATCATCGCCGTCGTCCTCGTGATCGCCGGCATCCTCGCGCTCTTCCGCCGTCAGCTGCTCTGGGGCGCCGTGTTGATCATCGTCGGACTCCTCGTCGGCCCCGGCGGCGTGAGCATCTTCACCTGATCTACCGGGAACGATCTACCGGGCGGCCACGGCCGCCTCGATCACGTCCCACCGCGACCGGTTGAGCCGGGCGTCGGCCAGGGCGTCGTGGGCGTCGGACGTGGGCGGGGGCAGCGGGGGCCTGCCCGCGTCCTCCCAGCGCTGCCGCAGCTCACGGGTGAACCGCGGCAGCGACCGGGGCAGTGCGGGCATTGCGCCCCACAGCTGGCACAGCGCCACGTGGTCGTACGCGGCGATCCACGCCCACAGCTCGACTTCGCCCGGCGCGCCGGTCAGGAACTCCAGCAGGTCGGTACGCAGCCGTTCCCGGGAGCGCCACGCCTTGTCCGCCGGTGAGGGGAGCTTGGGCAGGACGTTGGCGCGCACCCAGGACCCCGCGCGGTCGGGGTCGAACTCCGTGGAGACCGCGTAGAACTCACGCCCGTCCTCGCCGACCACCCCGATCGAGACGAGGTCGATGGTCGTACCGTCCTCGATGAATTCCGTATCGTAGAAAAAACGCACGACGCCGAGATTAGCCCGGCGGTTCGGGGAGCCATGAGGAGCACACGCACGGCCCTACCTGCTGTTCGCTCCCGGTCCTCTCGGGGTGGCCACGTTCCCGGTGCTGCACGTTCGTCGGGCCCGACGCCGTGGCCGCCGTCGGCCGTCGGTGCTTGCTCGACGGCGCCGGGCCGGGGCAGACCTTCCGCGCGATCACGCTGCCCCTGCAGCGCCCGACGCTGTTGGTCGGGCTGGTCACGGGCGTGATCTCCACGTTCCAGACGTTCGACGCCGTGTACGCGCTCACACCGGAGGGTGGGCCGGCGGGCGTCACCGACGTGGTGGCGGGCCGGATCTACCACGAGGCGTTCCCGAACCGGGCGGGCGGGCAGGCGGCGGTGATGGCCGTGGTGCTGTTCGTGCTGCTCGTGGCCGTCACGCTGGTGCAGCAGCGGTGGTTCGCCCGCCGCACGACTTACGACCTCTCGACGTGAACCGCCGCTCCGCTGCTGGTGGTCTTCCTGCTGTTCCAGCGGCATCGTGATCCGGTCGATCACGATCACCGGGTTCCGCTGGCGTGGCGTCGTGCCGCTGTCGATCTCCGAGGACCCGGGTACCGGTCTCGTCGCGGTCACGCTGACCGACGCCGACGGTGGGGTGGTCCAGACCCGGGTGGTGTCGGCCGAGGAGCTGCCCCGGATCGCGGCCCGGGCGCGCGCCCTGGTGGCGCGCGGTGACGCGGCCGCGTTCGTCACGCTCGACGATCTGGTGGACGACCGGGACCCTCCCGGGTGATCCCCTCGTCGCGGTGGGCCCGGGTGGAGCGCGGCGTCGCGAACGGCGACCAGCGCGGCACCCACACCCCGAGCAGCGCGGCCGCGAGCAGCCCCACCGACCCGATCGCGACGATCCCGGCCCCGAGTCCGGCGGACAGCGCCACCACCGACACGACGACGGGCCCGGCCGCGTTGCCGGAGTCGGAGAACAGCCGCCACACCGACAGGAACCGCGCGCGGGAGTCGGCCGGGGCCACGTCGGCGCCGAGCGTCATCATGATCCCGGAGCCGATGCCGTTGCCGAAACTCATGATCATCGCGACGAGCGTCAACGTGACGATGCCGTGCGTCAGCGGGATCGCCATCATCGCCGCGCCCAGGACCAGCATCGACGGCAGTGCGATCGCGAGCCGGCCGTAGCGGTCCATGACCTTGCCCGACGGGTAGAACAGCGCCATGTCCACGGCACTGGCGATGCCGAAGATCAGGCTGGTCTGGCCCGCGTCGAGCCCGAGGTGCTCGGCCCACAGCGGCAGCACCGTCTGGCGCGCGGCGCGCACGGCCCCGACGGCGAGCACAGCCAGCCCGAGCGTGGCGAACAGGCGGCGGTAGCGGTGCAGCATCGTCGCTGCCCCGACTCCGCCGCGGACGGCCCGCGACCCGGCCGGCGGCGCGACGTCGGGCACGACGACCAGCAGCACGGCGGCGGCCACGACGGCGACCATCGCCACCACGTAGGCCCCGCGCAGCCCGACCAGCGCGATCGCCCCCGCACCGACGAACGGCCCGAGGAACAGCCCGATCCGGTGCGAGCCGCCGAGCGTCGACATCGCCCGCGCGCGCAGCGTCACCGGCGCCACCTCGGTGAGGTAGGACTGGCGGGCCAGGTAGTAGGTGGAGTTCGCCGCGCCGATCACGAGCAGCGCCGGGCCCAGCACCAGCAGGGACGGCGCGAGGAAGCACGCGACGAGGGCCACCAGCGCCACGCCGGCCGCCAGCAGCATCGCGTGCCGGTCGCCGATGCGGTCGGCCAGCCGCGCGGCCGGCACGTCGCCGAGGATCTGGCCGATGCCCAGCAGCGCCAGCATGAACCCGGCGGTGCCCGCCGAGGCGCCGAGATCGAGCGCCGTCAGCGCGATCACCGGCGCGATCGCCCCGTTGCCGATCTCGAAGACCAGCGCGGGCAGGAACACCGACGGTGCGATCGACCGCAGGGTGACCGGGGCGGTCACGATCCCGTCCCCGGTTCGCCACGCGTCGCACGACGGCTCTCCCACGTGCGGCCGGAGGCGACCACGGCAGCGGGCCGGCCGGCGTGATCCGCACGGGCCGCACCCCTGCGCCCCGGTCGGGGCCGTACGGTGCGCCCCGTCGCGATCACGGGGCGGGTGATCCGCCCCGGGGACGCGGCCCGCCGGGCATCGTGGTCGACGGCCGCCGGCGCGGTGATCATCGCCCCGGGACCGCGGACCGCATCACGGACGGCTGAGCGTCCCGAACCCGTGATCATGGCCGTCGCCGTCCCTGCGGACGAGGCGGGTCCGCGCGCATGCCGCACTCCTTCCGAGGTGATCCGGTGATCGACCTCCAGTACATTCCTCCCACGTTCTCGTCGCCGGGTGGGGGCCCGAACGAGAAGAACGTGCCGGGCCGCCGGGGTCACGGCCCTGCCGGCGCTGGCGGCGCGCTCGCCCGCCCCGCGCGACGACGGGCCGCCTACCCGGACATCAGGGTGCAGCCCGACCTGGCGCCCCGGCTACTTCACGAACCTTCCGCTCGACGTCTCCGGTGGCAACGCCGACGACATCTGCTGGCTCAACACCTCTCCCCGACGAGAAGGCGGGCCGGCTGCCCGCCGCGGTCATGCAGTACGCGCGCAACGGCAAGGTCCGTGGCGTGCCCGCGCTCACCGACGGGCGCAGCGCGCTGTTCTACAACACGGCGATGGTGGCCGCCGCCGGCGTCGATCGGCGACCCTGACGCGGAGAAGCTCACGAAGGACTCCGCGGGCGCCACCGCCGACCAACCGGCCGGCGGGCCCAGGACACGGGCAACGCGGCGCTGCGCCGAGTGCCGCTGCGCTGGTGTCCTTGCGTGTCCTTGCGTGTCCTTGCGCTGGGTGTCACTGCGGCGGCGTCGGGTTCCGCGCCGTGCTGCCCGCCTGGTTCGCCGCGGGGCACGACGTGGTCGCCGACGGCGTGCATCCCTGCGCCGGGGTCAGGTCGATGAACCCGTTCGGCTTCGTCGTCGTGGCGGCCGCGGCCACCTTCGTCGTCGTCGCCGCTGCGGCCGTCTGCTTCACCGTCGTGGTCGCGACCAGGGTCGGCGCCGGCTTCGGCGGAACAGCCGGGGCCGGGGTCGGCCTGCTCGCCTTCCGCGTCGCGGCGGCGGGAACCGGCGTCTCCTCCGCCGGCGTGGCGGTGAGCGACGACCCGGCCGGCACCGGCATCTGCGAGACGACGACGGGGGGCGGCGTCGCGTTGGCCAGGAGCGGGCCCTCGGCGCCGCGCAACGTGGACGCCCACGCCGTGGTCGCGGCCACCACGACGATCGCCACCAGGCCGAACCCGGCCCAGGGCAGCAGCGTGCGCAGCCGGCTGGGGCGGCGGACGATCGGCACGATCGTCGTCCGGTCGTCGAGGAGGCCGGCGGGCGGGACGATCCGGGTGCGGCCGTCGACGCGGCCCGCCGCCGGGACGACCGTGGTGCGTCCGTCGAGGTGGTCGGTGCGGGGGACGAACCGGGTGCGGTCGTCCGGTCCGCCGGGCAGGGGGGAACCGTCAGCGCTGGGGAGCACACCGGATCATCGGGCGCCGGACGCCAGGCATTACACACAGCAACTACCGCTGCCCCGAACGAGTGAAATCAGCTCGCCCGTCGGTCCTGCTGGTCGGCGACCGCGGCCGCCTTCTGGGCCGCGGCCGCCCGCTCCTTGACCGACGCGGCGTACATGTCGACGTAGGTCTGCCCGGTGAGCTCCATGAGCGCGTACATGATCTCGTCGGTCATCGAGCGCTCGATGAAGCGGTCCCCGGCCATGCCGTCGTAGCGGGAGAAGTCGAGCGGCTCGCCGATCTTGATGTGCACCTTGCGCGGGCGCCACATGCGCGAGCCGATCGGGTTGACGCGGTCGGTGCCGATCATCGCCACCGGGACGACGGGCACCTCGGCCTCCAGCGTCATGCGGGCCACGCCGGTCTTCCCCTTGTACAGCCGCCCGTCCGGCGAGCGGGTGCCCTCGGGGTAGATGCCCAGCAGCTTCTCCTCGCGCAGCAGCCGCACCGCCGTGGCCATCGCCGCCTGCGCGGCCGACCCGCCCGAGCGGTCGATCGGCACCTGCCCCACGCCCGAGAAGAAGATCCGCTTGAACGCCCCGATCAGACCGGGCTGGGTGAAGTACTCCCGCTTCGCGAGGAACGTGATGCGCCGCGGCACGAGCAGCGGTAGGAAGAACGAGTCCACGACGGCGAGGTGGTTGCTCGCGAGGATGGCACCGCCCCGCTCCGGGACGTTCTCGAGCCCCTCGATGGTGGGCCGGCAGAACATCCGCAGCAACGGACCGAGCAGCACGAACTTGGACCACCAGTACAGCACCTGGGCGTGCCCCCTCCGGCTCGACCGCGTCAGACTACGGACGGCCCGCCCGCGACGACAACGGGCCGTGACACACCGGACGCCGACACCCGGAGTGCGTGCTGCCCTCCGGGCCCGCGCGTGCCAGGATGGGGCCAGCGCCCGGGCCCTCACGCCGGGGCGGGCGCACCCTGCGGCCGGTTCCGGTCGGGGCCGATCGGTCGAGGAGGCGGCGTGCACCGCGAGCCCGATCCGGACGGCCCCGAGCTCCCCGACGACCGGCTCGTCCCCGATCCCCCGCTGGACGAGTTCGACGCGATCGTGGCCGGGTGGCGCGCCGACGGCGACGTCCCCCGGTGGCCCGACGAACCCGACGGCGAGCACCCCGAGCCCGGTGACCCCCGACTCGACGTCGCCCTCGACACCGAGGTCGAACGGCTCGCCGCCCCCCTGTTCGACCCCCCTGCCACCCCACCCCCGGCGGCCTCGCCCGAACCTGCGTCCATCGAGCCCGAGGACGAGCACTTCGTCCCGCCCGAGCCGCCGCCGCTGCCGCGGATCGGCCCGCCGGCCTTGGTCGGACTCACCCTGATCGTCCTGGGCATCGTCCTGATCGCGGCCCCGGGCTGGATCGGCGTGCCCACCCCGTACGGCGTGCCGCTGGGCCTCGTGAGCATCGCGTCCGGGCTGGGCTGGCTGGTGTTGCGGCTGTGGCCCGACCACTCCGACCACTCCGACGGCTCCTACGACGACGGGCTCGACGAGGACGACGACGGCGCGGTCCTCTGAGGTCCTCCCTCAGTGCCCGTTGACCTCGCGCGCCAGCTGGGCGGCCCCCACCACGGCCGCGGCCTCACCGAGCTGCGCGGTGCGGATCCGGGCGAGCGGACGCCGGGCACCCCCGGTGACGGTCCGTGCGTAGTGCTCGCGGGCCTCGTCGAGGTACAGCGGCGCCGACTCCGACACCCCTCCCCCGATGACGATCAGCTCGGGGTCGAAGACGTCGGCCACGAGCGCGAGGCCCTCGCCCAGCCACCGGGCGAGCTCGTCCATGGCCGCGCAGGCGACGGGGTCGCCCTCACGGGCGGCGGCGGCCACCCGCTGCCCCGTGACCTGCCCGGGGTCGCCGTCGACGAGCCTGCGCAGCACCGGTGAGCGGGCCGGGTCGCGGGCCAGCAGTTCGACGGCCGTGGTGGCCAGTGCGGTGCCGCTGCAGTAGCGCTCCCAGCAGCCGGTCTTGCCGCAGGGGCAGGGGCGGCCGTCGGGCACGACGCGGATGTGGCCCAGCTCCGGGGCGACGCCGAACGCGCCGCGGTAGAGCTTGCCGTCGAGCAGCAGCGCCGAACCGATGCCGGTGCCCAGGGCCACGAACACGGCCGTGGCCGCACCGGACGCAGCGCCGAAGTGCCGCTCGGCCAGCGCGGCGGCGTTGGCGTCGTGCTCGACCACGACGGGGAGCTTGATCCGCTCGGCGATGCGGTCGGCCACGGGGGCGTCGCGCCACGACAGGTGCGGGGCGAACCGGACCCCGCGCCGGTCGGGGGTGATGAACCCGGCCAGCGCCAGCCCGACCGCCCTGATGGGGTGCCGGGCGGCGAGCTCACCGATCACCCCGGCGAGCGCGGCCTCCAGCGCGGCCTCGCTGCGCGGCGTGGGCGTGCGTGCGGTGTCGAGGACGTTGCCCTCGACGTCGACGACGCCGGCCCGCACGGAGGTGCCGCCGACGTCCACCCCGACGGTCAGCACGCGCCCCACCCCCGCGGGTCGGGGTGTGCGAGCGCGCGAGTCGGGGTCCGGGTGCGACCGGGTCGCGTCATCGTTGCGCCCCCACACGCTCGACGTGGATGCGCTGCACCGGACGTGCCGGGGCGGGTGACGGGGTGGGGACGGCGTCCTCCTCGAGCGCGGCGCGGAGCGCGGTGACCAGGCCCGTGGCGTGCTCGGCGAGCCGGACGGCCAGCTCGGGCCGCTCGCCCCGCAGCGCGGCCAGCACCGCGCAGAGCGGGCAGGACGCGCACGAGCTCGGCCCGCTCGCGGGCTCGCTGCCCACCCGCTCCAGCACCGGTTCGAACCGGTCCAGCGCGAGCAGGACCACGGCCCGCAGGTCGGAGCTCAGGCCGCTGTGCCCCGCGCAGCCCGTCACCGGCTGATCCAGAGGGCGGGGTCGGGGGTGAACACGACGCACAGGTCGTCGCCGTCGAGGCGCGCGCCGGTGACGCCGCAGCGGCGCAGCACCGACGGCAGCGCCACCATCCGGCGCACCGGGCCCACGGCCACGGCCAGCTCGTCGCCGACGCGGGCGAGGTCCAGCGCCCCGTCCGCGGCCCCGGGCAGGCGCAGGACCAGCTCGAACTCCGAGTCCCGCGACGTGCCGCTGCCGGCGGTGCGCCGCACGTGCAGCAGCGGCGGGCCCTGCTCGCCGGGCGCGGCCGGGTCGGTGTCGCCGTAGAGGTTCGCGGCCACCTCCAGCAACGCGGGGATGCCGGTGGGCTCGGCCGCGGTGTGGTCGACGGCGCGCAGCGGCACCTCCCCGAGCCCGTCGAGGTCCGCGAGCACGGACTGCTGCTCGTCGTGGCGCTCGCGCAGCCAGCGGGCGGCCGGGCCGCGCAGCGACGGCGGCGGGCCCGGCACCACCCGGTTGACGACGATCCCGTCGACGGCCAGGCCGTGCAGCGCCAGCGCCGTGACGGTGCGGCGGGTCTCGGCGGCCACCACGCGCTCCGGGGTCAGCACCAGCCGGATCGAGGTGCGCGTGTGGTCACCGAGCATCACCCGCAGCCCGGCGAGCTGCTCGGCCAGCGCGTCGAGGGCGTCGACGGTGGCGTCCCAGCCCGGGCCGTCGGCCTTCCCCGCCCCGGCGAGCCCGGCCAGCAGCCCGCGGACCGCCCGGCGGTGCGACGGGAACAGGCGCTCGATGTAGCCGGAGATGGCCTCGGGCAGCCCCAGCAGACGCAGGGTCTCGGCGGTGGGGCCGCAGTCGACGACCACCACCTCCCACAGCCCGGTCTCGGCCAGGCGCCGGACCTCGCCCAGCGCGAGGAGGTCCTCGATGCCCGGCAGCACCGTCAGCTCGTCGGCGACCAGCTCGTCGACTCCGGCGCCGGCCAGGACCGTGCGCAGGTGGCCCTGCAGCTGCCCCCACGAGGAGTCGAGCAGGGCACGGGTGTCGATGTGGGCGGCGAACAGGCCGCTCTCGATCTCGGTGGGCTCCCCGGTGAGCTCGGCCTCGAGCGCGTCACCCAGGGAGTGCGCAGGGTCGGTGGAGACCACGAGCGCCTTGCGTCCGGACCGGGCGAGGTGCGCCGCGGTCGCCGCGGCGAGGGTCGTCTTCCCGACGCCACCCTTGCCCGTGAACAGCACGACCCGCACAACGCCGCAGCCTATCGGCGTGATCGGGTGCGGGCCTGTCAGGCCCCTTTCTCGACTCGTCGCTCGAATCGCCGGACCCCGCGGCCCGAGTCGGCGATGCGCACGTCAGGCGCCCTTCTCGACCCGACGCTTGAGCCCCTTCAAGGCAGTGTCGATGATCACCTTCTCCGCCTTGCGGCGCAGCATCCCGATCATGGGGATGTTCAGGTCGACGGCCAGCGAGTAGGTGACGGTGGTGGAGTCGGGGCCGCCCTCGAGCGCGTACGAGCCGTCCTGGGCCTTCTGGATCTGGCCCTTGACCAGCGTCCAGCTCACCGACCGTCCGTCACCGGACCACCGGTAGTCCAGCGTGTAGGAGTCCTTGATCGGGCCCGCGTCCATCTGGAACTTGACGCGCTCCGCCCGGCCGTCGGCGTCGCTGTCGAGGACCTCGACGCTCTTCACCTGCTCGGCCCACGTGGGATAGGCCTCGAAGTCGGCGATCACGGCCATCACCTGCTCCGGTGGGGCGGCGATGGTGATCGAGGAGGACGTCGCGTCGGCCATGGCGGCAGGTTACCCACAGCCGCGCGCTTCACCAGCGCAGGACGTAGGGCGTGGCGGTACGCCGGAAGTGCCCGACGTTGACGCACTCGGTGCGCCCCACCCGCACGCGCGGCGCGAGCGGCTGGTGGATGTGCCCGAACAGCGACGCCAGCGGCCGGTCACGGTGGATCTTCTCCAGCAGCGACGGCGACGAGGACTCCTCGCGCCGCGACACCACGTCGTAGGCGAGCTCCGGGACGCCCGGCGGCGCGTGGCTGCACAGGACGTCCACCTCGTCGAGCTTGCCCACGGCCGTCGTGTACTCCTCGGCGAGGCGGAGGTGGGGCGTCCACGGGCCGCCGCGCCGGGGCTGCATGCCCGGGGGCAGCGGTGCTCCGCCGACGAAGCCGAACCGCAGGCCGCCGATGTCGACGACGTCGCCGTCGGCCAGGCAGACGCCGGGACGGGCGTAGTCGGGCCAGTACTCGACCATGTCGACGTTGCCGGGGATGGCCCAGGTGGGCGCGGTCATCGCGGCGAAGACCCGGTCGTACTGCTCGCGCACCGCCTCCTCGACGACGGCCGCGGGATCGTCGATGCGCGCCCAGGCGGCGCGGACGTAGGCCACCAGCTCCCCCGGGCGGCCCGAGGTGCGCAGCCGGCCGAACTCGGCACTGACCTGCGGCCCGAGCACCCGGCCGAGGATGCCGGCCGTGGGGTCGGCGTAGTCGACGTAGTCCACGAGATCGCCCAGCACGACGAGCGCGTCGGCGCCGTCGCCGGCCCGGGCCAGGGCTTCCGCGTTGCCGTGGACGTCGGAGACCACGTGCACGCGCATGCCTACGAAGCTACCCGGGGCTCGGGTGGCTCGCCCGGCGCCCGGCCACACTCCAGCCGTGCCTTGCACGCGAACGCGATGGCCTTGGCCGCCCGCTGCCGCCTGCTCGCCTCGGCCATCCCCCGCCGCCACGGCGCCGGGGCGGGGCCGCCGTCGGGGCCCGCGGGGTCGGCCCGCAGGAAGTAGTGCAGCACCGTGCCGTCGAGCACCGGCTCGAGCCACACCTCCATGCTGCCCACCAGCGCACCCGTGATCGTCCACCGGAAGCCCTGGTCACCGCGGTCGGTGACCACCTCCAGGCGCAGGTCGGGCCACAGGCCGCGCCACTGCGCGGGACGGGCGAACTCGGCGGCCAGCACCGCGGGCGCCACGGCCACGAACGTCTCGTCCACGACGTCGACGGAAGGCATGGCGTGCAGCTTGCCGGGCGCCGCGGACCGACCTCAACTCGGACCAAAACGGACACGCCCGGACCCTGCCCGAACGAGCTACCAGGGAGTAGGTTTGCCGGAACCAATGCCGGTGCAGGAGGTCCACTACCGTGCGCGAGTACAGCGTTCCCGCCACCACCCGGGTCGGTGACGACGAGAACATCGTCGACGCCGTCTTCGACAATGCCGCGTCGTACGGGTCCGAGGTCGCGTATCGGCGGCGCGGCGCCGACAAGGTGTGGGTCGACATCACGGCCGCCACGTTCGCGGACGAGGTCGTCGCGGCCGCCCGCGGGCTGATCGCCGCCGGTGTGGCGCCCGGCGACCGCGTCGGGCTGCTCTCGCGCACCCGCTACGAGTGGACGCTGCTCGACTACGCCATCCTCGCCGTCGGCGGCGTCACGGTGCCGATCTACGAGACCTCCTCGGCGGACCAGATCCGCTGGATCCTGTCGGACTCCGGCGCCGTGGCCGTGATCGTCGAGTCCCCGAAGCACCGCGCGCTGGTCGACAGCGTGCGCGACGACCTGGACGCGCTGAAGCGGATCTGGCAGATCGAGCCCGAGGCCGGCGAGCCCGGTGGGGTCGAGCAGCTCGCGCTGCTGGGCGACGCCACCACCGTCGAGGAGGTGCACGCCCGCCGCAGGGCGGTGCGCAGCGACGACCTCGCCACGCTGATCTACACCTCGGGCACCACCGGCCGCCCCAAGGGCTGCGAGCTGACCCACCGCAACGTGCAGTCCGAGGTCCGCACCGTGATCGCGGCGTTCCCGGAGCTGCTGCGCAACGGCGGCTCGGTGCTGCTGTTCCTGCCGCTGGCCCACGTGTTCGGCAAGGCCATCCAGTGCGGGGCCACCGCCAGCCGGGGCATCATCGGCCACACCGCCGACGTCTCCGACCTTCTGTCCGACCTCGGCGAGTTCAAGCCCACCTTCCTGCTGGCCGTCCCGCGGGTGTTCGAGAAGGTCTACAACGGCGCCCGGCAGAAGGCTCACGCCGACGGCAAGGGCAAGATCTTCGACGCGGCCGCCGAGACGGCGATCGCCTGGAGCCGCGCCCAGGACCAGGGCGGAGCCGGGCTCGCGCTCAAGGCCAAGCACGCGCTGTTCGACAAGCTGGTCTACGGCAAGCTGCGGGCGGCCGTCGGCGGCAACGTCGTGGCCGCGGCGTCGGGCAGCGCGCCGCTGGGCGAGCGGCTCAACCACTTCTTCCGCGGCATCGGCCTGCCCATCCTGGAGGGCTACGGCCTCACCGAGACCACGGCGGCGATCACCGCCAACACGCTCGAGGCCACGCGCATCGGCAGCGTCGGCCGTCCGGTGGCCGGGCACGCGGTCCGCATCGCCGACGACGGCGAGATCCTCCTCAAGGGCCCGGTCGTGTTCCGCGGCTACTGGAAGAACGAGCAGGCCACGGGCGAGGCGATCGAGGACGGCTGGTTCCACAGCGGCGACATCGGCGTGCTCGACGACGGCGGCTTCCTCACGATCACCGGCCGCAAGAAGGAGATCATCGTGACGGCCGGCGGCAAGAACGTCGCCCCGGCGGTGCTGGAGGACCGGCTGCGCGCCCACCCGCTGATCAGCCAGTGCATGGTGGTCGGCGACGCGAAGCCGTTCATCGGCGCGCTGGTCACCATCGACCAGGAGGCCCTGCCCGCCTGGCTGGAGAACCACGGCAAGGCCGCCGGTACCTCCGTGGCCGACCTGGTGGACGACGCCGACCTGAGGGCCGAGGTGGCCACGGCCGTGGACGACGCCAACCAGGCCGTCTCCCGCGCCGAGCAGATCCGCGAGTTCCGCGTCCTGCCCGTCGACTTCACCGAGACCGGCGGCGAGATCACCCCCACCCTGAAGGTCAAGCGCGCGGTGGTGGCCGAGCACTTCGCCGACGACATCGCGGGCATCTACGCGGGCAGCAAGCAGCCGGCCTGACCCCGGCCCCTCCCGACGGGTCAGAGGAGCGACCCCAGGTGGGCCACCCGGCCGGGCCAGGTCCAGTCCGCCTGCATCCGGGCGCGACCGGCCTCGCCCATCGCATGCGCCCGGGCCGGGTCGGCGAGCAGCGCCGTGACCGCCTCGGCCAGCCGGTCGACGTCACGGCCGGGCACCACGTGGCCGGTGCAGCCGTCCTGGACCGTCTCCGGGGCTCCGCCGGAGTCGCCCGCCACCACCGGCAGCCCGGCGGCCGCGGCCTCCAGCAGGACGATGCCCAGGCCCTCGACGTCCAGCCCGCCGCCGCGGGTGCGGCACGGCAGCGCGAACGCGTCGCCGACGGCGTGGTGGGCCGGTAGCTCGGCCGCGGGGACGGCCCCGGCGAACACGGTGTGGCCGGCCACGCCGTGCTCGGCGGCGAGCCGGCGCAGCCTCGGCCCGTCGGGGCCGTCGCCCACGAGCAGCAGCCGGGCGCCGGGCACGCGGTCCCGGATCCGCGGCAGCGCCCGGATCAGCACGTCCTGGCCCTTGCGCGCCACCAGCCGGGACACGCACGTGACGACGGGCGCCTGGCCCAGGCCGTAGCGGCGGCGCAGCTCGGCGCGGGCCGCCGGGTCGGGCCGGAAGGTGTCCGTGTCGATCCCGGACGGGAGCGGCTCCAGGGCCGCATCGGGCCCGCAGGCCGCGGCGATCCGGCCCCGGGTCCAGCGGGAGATGGTGGTGAGCGCGTCCGCGTCGGCACCGATGCGGCGCAGGGCCTGTCGCGCGCCGGGCACCATCGACCAGCCCACCTCGTGGCCGTGCGTGCTCGCCACCACGCGCTCGACGCCGGCGTGCCGGCGCAGCCACGGCCCCAGCAGCCCCAGCGGGGCCGAGGCGCCGAACCACACCGTGCTCGCGCCGTGCTCGCGCACCAGCTCCGCGGCCCGCCGGGCGACCCCGGGCGTCGGCAGGATCAGCGACGTCGGGTGGCGGTGCACCGGATAGGACAGGGCCACGTCGAAGGCCGCCGCGCCGGGCCAGGCGGGCGCGTAGACCGCGAGCTCACCCGGGGGCAGCCGGTCGGCCAGGGCGTGCAGGTAGTTCTGGATGCCGCCGTTGCGGGGCGGGAAGTCGTTGGTGACCAGCAGGGTGCGCGGCACGCCGTGACGCTATAAGGAGACGGGCGGCGGCCGGCCTGAGGGCCGGGCGCCGCCCGTGCTCCGGGGAGCGGACGTGATCCGTGGGGCGCTACACGCGCCGCGCGCCGGTGAAGGCGCTCCGGGAGACCTTCTGGTACTTCACGACGTCACCGCTCTGCGGGGCGTCGATGAACGTGCCGTTGCCGGCGTAGATGCCGACGTGGCTGACCGGGCTGTAGTAGAAGACCAGGTCACCAGGCTGCAGCTGATCCCAGGACACGGCCTTGCCCACCAGCGCCTGCTGGCTGCTGGACCGCGGCAGCGTGACGCCCGCCTTCTTGAAGGCCCAGGACGTGAGGCCGGAGCAGTCGTAGCTGTTCGGGCCCTCGGCACCCCACACGTAGGGCTTGCCGAGCTGTGTGGCCGCGGCGCGCAGCGCCTCCACGCCGACGCCGGAGCCGGTGATGTCCGGCGCGTCCGCACCGGGGCCGTTGCGGTCGCGGCGCTGCTGGGGCGAGAGCTGCGCGAGCAGCTTCTCGGCCTCGTCGATGCGCATCTCGGCGTCCTTCTTGCGGGCCCCGAGGTCCTGCTCGGCCTTCGTGGCCTGCGCGACGGCGGCCTGCGCGCGGGCGACGGCCGCGTCGGCGTCGGACTGGGCGGCGGTGGTCTTGTCGACCTCCGCGCTGAGCTGGCCGAGCGCCTCCTTGTACTGCGAGGAGAGACTCTCCAGCGCCGACATCTGGTCGAGGAAGTCCTGCGGGGAGCCGCTGGCGAGCAGCGCGTTGAACTGGTCGAGGTTGCCGCTCTCGAACGTGGCCATCGCGACCGCGTCCACCTGCTTGCGGTAGCTCTCCTCGTTGGCCTTCGCCACGTCGACCGCGGCCTTCGCGGGCCCGACGGCGTTCTGGAAGTTGGTGACGTCCTGCTGGCGCGCCGTGAGGGCGTCCTGCGCCGCGTGCCACTGCTCGGTGAGCGCCTCGGCCTCGCGCTGGACCTGGTCGAGCTGGGCGGCCGCGTCGGTGGCGTTGGTGGGCCTGGGCGGAGGCGCGGGCGTGGTGGCCGGAGCCGCCAGGGCCGCGGCCGCGGCGGCCGGGTCCACGGGAGGCGGGGGGTCGGCGGACGCGGGGTTCACGATGAGCACCCCCGCCACGAGCGTGACGACGGCGAGGGAGCTGCCGGACATCACCCGCCACACCGTAGGGCGGTTGCAGGAGGGGTTACGCCGAGGCGACACCACGCGGCTGGAACTCCTTCCACGATCCGCACGCCGCCCGGCGGGGAGCTGCGTGCCGGAGCGGTGCGTGCCGACCCTGCGACGCCGATCGGGGGAGCGGCTAGCGACCACAAGGTCTCGCGGAGATTACGGAGCCCCCGTCACGGCGTCCACATCACCCCTCCCCCGGCGCGTCGCCACCCGGAGTGTCACTCTCCGGAACCGCGTGACCACGACTACTCGTTACGCGACGGCGTTTTGTCACCCGGCGTCACGGACGGGTCGCCCTCCGTTCTGCTCCGGGGAGTCGCGCCGCGTACGGGTGGCGACGAGACGCAACCGGGGGACGAGGCCCTGCTCGGCCAGAACGTCGAACGCACGCTGCTCCGGTGCGTCGAGCTGCACGATCGGCGCGCCGGACGGCATACCGTTCTCGTCCTCGACGTCGGACTCCCGCGGGGCCGGGGTACCGAGCAGTACGCCGATGACGCAGTCGCCGCAGGCGTGACCGCGGACCTCGCAGCTGTCGCACTCGATGATCATCTCTGCTCCTGTCGACCGTGGGGTGTTCTCCCGGGCACGGCGGACGTTACGAGCACCCACCGACATTCTTGACGCGCTCGCTCCAGCACGATCGGTGCGGGCCGCACGACGACGCCGTGAGGGAGGGCGCTCGCGGGCGGCGCGAAGCGATCACCGGCCGCCCCGTCCACCGTGATCAGCGCGCATCGCACTCACCGCCCCGGCGAGGACGCTCGCGTCCGACACACGACGATCACGGGGGGATCCCGCCGGGCCCCGGGCGCTACGGCCGCCCCAGCCGCTTCACCAGCACCGCCGACGGCACCGAGTAGGCGCCGCGGCGCCGCACGGACTCGACGACGGCGCGGTCGGAGGTGGCCACGGCCACCGGACGGCCCTGGGGCTCGGCGGCCACGAGCGTGCGGATGACGTCGTCGGCGAGCACGCCCTTGTCGCTGAACAGCACGCGCAGCCCGCGGGAGCCGCGCATCGGCGCCACCACCACTCCCGCCCCGTCGAACACCACCGTGATCTCGATGCTCGTGCGGGCGGCGAGCGCGGCGAGCTGGCCGACGAGCCGGGTGCGCTGGTCGGCGAGGGTGAGCTCGGGGTAGGCGGTCTTGCTGACGTTGTAGCCGTCCACGACGAGGTGCAGCGTGGGCACCGAGAGCAGCGAGTCGAGTCCGGAGACGCTGTCGACGGCCGCACCGCCACGGCCCTGCTGCGCCCCGGCGACGAGATCGCCGGGCCGTGGGCCGCCGCCGCCCAGGGCCAGCTCGCGGCGCAGCCCGGCCACCGCGCCCCCGAGGGTGTCGACGAGCAGCGCGAGCCGCACCTCGTCGGCCTGGCGGGCCTCGCGGGCGGCCTGGCGGGCCGCGGCCACCTCGGCCGCGGCCCGGTCGGCCCGGCGACGTTCGGACTCGGCGCGTCCGCGTTCGCGGTCGCGTTCCTCGCGGGCGGCGGTGAGCTCCGCGGCGGCCTCGCGGCGCACGTCCTCGACGGCCTGCTCGGCGGCGGTCCGGGCGTCCAGCGCCGCGCGCAGGGTGGCCCCCTGCTCGGAGACCCGCCGGCGCAGCTGCTGGTACTCGACGTCGCGGGTCTCGCCCGCCGTCCGGGCCTGGGCGCGGGCCTCGGTCAGCTCGCCGCGCAGCCGTTCCAGCTCGACGGTGAGCTTGTCCACCCGCGACAGCGCCTCGTCCCGCTCCGCCCGCAGCTCGACGACCTCACCGCGGCGGGCGGCGACCGCCACGGCCTCGGGGGCCGACGCGTCTCCCAGCAGGATCGCGGCCGCGGCGGCGGTCAGGGGGTCGTCGGCGGTCGGGACGAGCTCACCGGTGCGGTGCTCCTCCCACCACGCGACGACGGCCGAGCGGAACACCGTGGACGACGCCAGCTCGGCGGTCAGGGCCGGGCCGGCGAGCTTGGCCCGCTTGGCCGGGGCGAACCGGGCGAAGCGCCGCAGCGGCACCGGGACCTCGGTGGCGGGCATCTCCCCCAGGGCGGTGGCCGCGATCTCGGCCAGCCGGGCGCGGACGGCATCCGGGAGACGGGCCCACTCCGCAGGGGGCAGCCCGTCGGGGGAGCCGGGCGTCGCGGACATCGCACCAGGTTATCCGCGATCCGGCCGCGGCACAGGCGGCGCGTCGGGCGGATCACCGCGGGAGTGCCCGCTCTGCGCCGAGCATCGCGGGCGCGGCCCGGCGCCGGGCACCTCCACATCCCGCCGCTGCGCCACGCCCCCCGCCTCGCCGACCTCACCGACGACGAGGCCGCCGTTGCCCACTTCCACCAGCGCGTCTTCGTCCGCACCGAGGGCACCCCGCGCGACGTCCCGTGGCACGTGGGCGACGACCGGAGGGGCCGTGCGCGGTGACGACGCCGACAGCGCCGCGCTCTGCGCCCGCCTGCGGTCGCCCCTCGACGCCGCCGATTCTGTCGGTGGCGACCGCTAGCTTCCGCGACGTGGTCGCTCCCCGCTCCCCGCAGCTCTCGTTCGACGAGCTGGGCACGCCCCTGCGCGAGGTCACGTTCGTGGTGCTCGACCTGGAGACCACCGGCGGCGCCCCCACCACCGACGCGATCACCGAGGTCGGGGCCGTCAAGGTGCGGGGCGGCGAGCAGGTGGCCGAGCTGGCCACGCTCGTCGATCCCGGCACGGGCGTGCCGCCCCACATCGTGGCGCTCACCGGCATCACCACGGCCATGATCGCCGACGCGCCGCGGCTGCCCGAGGTGCTGCCCACGATCCTGGAGTTCCTGCGCGGATCGGTGCTGGTGGCCCACAACGCCCCGTTCGACGCGGGGTTCCTGCGGGCGGCCTGCGAACGCCACGGGCAGGCGTGGCCGAAGCCGCCGGTGCTGTGCACGGCCCGGCTGGCCCGCGCGGTACTGAGCCGCGACGAGGCGCCGAGCGTCCGGCTGGGGGCGCTGGCCCGGCTGTTCGGCACGGCCACCACGCCCAACCACCGGGCCCTGTCCGACGCCCGCGCCACCGTGGAGGTGCTGCACCACCTGATGGAGCGCGTGGGCAACCTCGGCGTCCAGAGCCTGGAGGAGCTGCTCGGCCTGGCCCGGGAGTCGGCGCCGCACCGGCCCACGCAGGGGCAGCGGCAGAAGCGGCGCCTGGCCGAGCACGTGCCGTCGGCGCCGGGGGTCTACCTGTTCCGCGGCCCGCGCGACGAGGTGCTCTACGTCGGCACGAGCGGCGACCTGCGCCGCCGGGTGCGCAGCTACTTCACCGCCGGGGAGCGCCGGCGGCGGGTGCGCGACATGGTGGCGCTGGCCGAGCGCGTCGACACCGTCGTGTGCGCCCACGCGCTGGAGGCGTCGGTCCGGGAGCTGCGGCTCATCGCGGCCCACCAGCCCCGCTACAACCGGCGCTCCCGGCGGCCGCACCGCGCCTGGTGGGTCACGCCCACCGCCGAGGCGTTCCCGCGGCTGTCGGTGGTGGCCACGCCGCGCGAGGGCGCGTTCGGGCCGTTCCGGTCGCGGCAGGCGGCGGTGGCGGCCGTCGAGACCGTCCTGGACGTCGTGCCGGTCCGGCCCTGCACCCAGCGCATCCCCGCCCGCGGTGCCTCGGCGGCCCCGTGCGCGCTGCACGAGATGAACCGGTGCGCAGCACCGTGCGCGGGCCTGCAGACGCCCGAGCAGTACGCACCCGCCGTCGCCGCCGCGGCCGCGCTCGTCACCGGATCCGACGACGCGCCGCTGCGCCTGCTCGCCGCCGAGATCGACGGCTTCTCCGAGCAGCAGCGCTACGAGACGGCCGCGCAGCACCGCGACCGGCTCGCCGCGCTCGTCCTGGCCCTGGGCCGGGCCCAGCGGCTGGCCGCGCTGGCCGCGGTGCCGGAGCTGGTCGGGGCGCGGCCCGACGGCCGGGGCGGCTGGGAGGTGGCGGTGGTGCGGTTCGGGCGGCTGGCCGCGGCGGGGGTGGCCCGGCGCGGGGTGGCGCCCATGCCGGTGATCGACGCGCTGCGCCTGGGCGCGCAGACGATCCTGCCGGAGCCCGGGCCGCTGCAGGGCGCGTCGGCCGAGGAGGTGGGCCTGCTGCACCGCTGGCTGTCCGGCGGCGGCACCCGGCTCGTGCACAGCGACCCGCCCTGGGCCGAGCCCGCCCGCGGCGCCGGATCGTGGGCGGGCTGGGCGGCGCGGGCCCGACCGGCGGAACTCGACGTGGACTAGTGTCCGGGCCCTCGAGCCGACCTACCCCGAGGAGTCGACGTGATCACCGCGATCGTCCTGGTGCACACCGCCGCCGACCGCATCCCGGAGACCGCCCAGGCCATCGCGGACCTCGACGGCGTCAGCGAGGTCTACTCCTGCGCCGGCGACGTCGACCTGATCGCCGTGGTCAAGGTGGCCCAGCACGACCAGCTCGCCGACGTCATCGCGGGCCGGCTCAGCAAGGTCGACGGGGTGCAGCGCACCGACACCCACATCGCCTTCCGCTCCTACTCCAGCGCCGACACCGACTCCACGTTCTCCGCGGGCCTGGACTGACACCACCCGCGAGGCACGCCGACCGTGCCGCCGACGACCAGCTCGTGTCCCGGTTCCGGCGGGGACGTTACGTCGCGTGTGCGGAATCGCCGTCGATCACGGATCGACAAGACCACAGGTCAGAGCGCACGAGGCAGGCTGCCCTTATCCGCACATGCGGAACTACGAGCCCGAGACACCCGCAGCTGCCGTTCGGTAACCCGTGACCGGGATCAGCTATACGGGTGACACCTGCAGGTCAGCGAGTCGGCGACGGCCGTCCTCGGTGAGGAACCGGTCCGGTCCGGCCGTGGCGAGCAGCGGAGGCTGCTGCGTGTAGAGGCGCGCCACGTCGGCGGGGCGCAGGCCGAGCTCGCGCGCGGCCTGGTGGGCCTCCAGCTTGTGCATCCGCCCGTCGGGCGCCGCGGCGAAGCGCGCGAGCAGGCCCGCCTCCGCCGCGAGCGGCGCCGGCGCGCTGGACGCGCCGGCCTGGGCCTCGGCCAGCTCCGCCAGCAGGCCCTCCATCTGGCTGCCGAACGTCCGCAGCAGGTGCCGGATCTGCTCCACCCGGTCGACCGGTGCGGCGTCCCCACCCGCCCCCTGCCAGGTGCGCTTGGGGTGGCGGCGCAGGTACTCCTGCTCGAGCTCCAGCATCCGCTCGGTGTGGTGGCGGAACTGGTCGGCCGTGCCGTGCAGGAACACCCAGTTGCGCGTGGCGTGCGCGCGGGTGCCCTGCCGTTCCAGCTCGGCGTCGGAGAGGTCACGGGCGTCCATGCCGACGATTGTGCCCTGGATCTCACTTCTCCGGAGGGCTCAGGACCGAGCACCTCCGGCGCCGCCGGGCCAGGAGCCCGCCGCCGTCTCGATCCAGGCGACCCCGAGGGTTCCGGGCTGCTGGTGAAACGGATCGTGGCGGTGGGCGGCGACAGCGTCGCGATCGAGGACGGCGTCCTCGTCGTGGCGGGGTCGCGCGTCGACGCGCCCTGGGAGGACAGCCGGAACCTCGACGGCGTCTACCTCGGCCCGTTCGTGGTGCCGGCCGACGAGGTGTTCGTACTGGGCGACAACCGCGGTGAGTCGGTGGACTCGCGGCGCTTCGGCGCGGGGCCGCCGGGCGCGGTGGCGGGGCGGATCGTGGTGTGGTTGTGGCCGGCGCCGGGCGCTGTCTAGTGGCTTGTCACGCAGCCCTGGCCGGGTAATCGGTCCAGGTTCGGATCGGTG
>NZ_MKVV01000029.1:0-110435 GCF_001899645.1 Pseudonocardia sp. 73-21
GGTCGTCGAGCAGCTCGTCGGGCCGCAGGAACTCCAGCTCCGAACGTGCCCGGCCCAGCAGCCGCAGCGCCTCGGCCTTCGCGCCGATGCGGGCGGTGGGGCGCAGGTCCAGGTCCACCAGGCACGTCTCGGCCTGGCGCAGCGCGTGGAACACCGAGCGCGGGAAGAGCTTGTCCATCAGCAGGAACTGCACGACGCGCGCGGCGTCGAGCGCGCCGCGGTAGGTGCGCAGGTAGGTGTCGGCGGCACCCGCGCTGCGCAGCACCGTGAGCCAGCCCGGCGAGTTCATCCGGTCCGACACCCGCGACAGCAGCAGCCGCACGATCATGTCGACGCGCTCCACGGAGCGTCCGAGCAGGTAGAACCGCCAGGTGTCGTCGCGGCTCATCGTGGACGCGGCGAGACCGTTGAGCATCGCGGCGCGGTCCTCGACGTAGGCGAAGAACGCGTGCGGGCCCACCCAGCGGGCGTAGCGCTGCCGCTCGGGCAGGCCGTTCCAGGTGACGTTGAGGCACTCCCACATCTCGGCGGAGACCACCTCCCGTGCCCCGCGGGCGTTCTCGCGGGCGCTGGCCACCGACGACACGATCGACGCCGACGTCTCCTCGGAGTAGCCGACGAGCTCGGTGAGCGACCAGGCGTCGAGCACCCCGTCGTCGGGCGGTTCGACACCGAGCACCCCGAGCAGCGTGCGCGCGGCCAGGTCGGCGTCCACCGTGGCGTCCTCGAGCAGCTGGTGCACCGAGACGTCGAGGATCCGGGCGGTGTCGTCGGCGCGCTCGACGTAGCGGCCGATCCAGTAGAGCGCCTCGGCGTTGCGGGCGAGCATTACGCGTCCCCCGCCTGCTGCTGCTGTTGCTGTTGTTGCTGCTGTTGGCTCATCGTCAGCTCCGGTCCGTGCTCGGCCGCGGGCGACCCGGCGGGGGCGGCCAGCGCCAGGCCCTTCTCCCCCAGCTCGCGTTCCACGTCGGGGGCCCGGTTCGGGGCGAGCACCCAGGTGTCCTTGCTGCCACCGCCCTGGCTGGAGTTGACCACCAGGCTGCCCTTCGGCAACGCGACGCGGGTGAGCCCGCCGGGCAGCACGAACACGCTCTCGCCGTCGTTCACCGCGAAGGGGCGCAGGTCGACGTGCCGCGGCACGAGCCGGTCGTCGACCTTGGTCGGCACCGTGGAGAGCTGCACGACGGGCTGGGCGATCCAACCGCGCGGGTCGTCCCTGATGTCCTTGCGCGCCGACGCGAGCTGCTTCGCGGTGGCGTTCGGTCCGAAGAGGATGCCGTAGCCGCCGGAGCCCTCCACGGGCTTGAGCACGAGCTCGTCGAGGTGCTCGAGCACGTGGGACTTCTCGTCGTCGAGCCAGCACCGGAACGTGTCGACGTTGGGCAGCAACGGCTTCTCGCCCAGGTAGTAGTCGATCATCTTGGGCACGTAGGTGTAGACGAGCTTGTCGTCGCCCACCCCGTTGCCCACGGCGTTGGCGATCACGACGTTGCCCGCGCGCGCCGCGTTGATCACCCCGGCGATGCCGAGCACCGACCTGGGGTTGAACTGCAAGGGGTCGAGGAACTCGTCGTCGATGCGCCGGTAGATCACGTCCACCTGCTGCTCACCCTCGGTGGTGCGCATGTAGACCATGTTGTCGCGGCAGAACAGGTCACGGCCCTCGACGAGCTCCACGCCCATCTGCCGGGCGAGCAGCGAGTGCTCGAAGTAGGCGGAGTTGTAGACGCCGGGGGTGAGCACCACGACGTTCGGGTCGGCCTCGTTCACCGACGCCGCCGAGCGCAGGGCGCGCAGCAGGTGGGTGGAGTAGTCGCCGACCGCGCGCACCCGCTGGCGGGTGAACAGGTCGGGGAACACCCGCGCCATCGTGCGGCGGTTCTCCATCACGTACGACACGCCCGACGGGTTGCGCAGGTTGTCCTCCAGCACCCGGAAGGTGCCCTGCTCGTCGCGCACGAGGTCGATGCCGGCCACGTGGATGCGCACCCCGTTGGGCGGAACGAGGCCGGCGGCCTCCCGGTGGAAGTGCTCGCAGCTGGTGATCAGCCGGCGCGGCAGCACCCCGTCGCGGATGATCTCCGCGTCGCCGTAGACGTCGGCGAGGAAGGCCTCCAGCGCCTTGACCCGCTGCACGATCCCCTTCTGCAGCCGGCCCCACTCCCCCGACGAGATCACCCGCGGCACGATGTCCAGCGGGAACGGGCGCTCCTGGCCCGACAGGGAGAACGTGATGCCCTGGTCGACGTAGGCGCGGTCGAGCGCCTCGGAGCGCACCGTCAGGTCGGCCACCGCCGTCGGCGCGATCGCGTCGTGCAGCGCCCGGTACGGCGTGCGCACCGTGCCGTCGGGGGCGAACATCTCGTCGTAGGCGCCCGCGTGCGGACGGTCGGGTTCCAGGTAGCCGTCGAACAGCGCGGATCCGGCGGAGGCCTCCTCCGTGGCCGCGTCAGCGCCCACCTCCGCGTCCACCTGGTCCTGCACCGCTCGAACCACAGAGCCTCCTCGTCGGCCGGGTGCGGCGGGGCCGCCGAACTCGGGGTCATACTCACCCAACGCCCCGGTCGGGGACCAGTCGGACGCGCTACGGGCGTGTTACGGGGTTGCGCACCACGGGGGGATGTCCGGGTGCGACGCAGGGCGCTGTAGCATGGACAGCCGAGCGCCCGGCGTGCTCGCACGATCCACCGCCGCCGGAGCCTGAACAGCAGGACTGAGATTCAGCAGGACACCCAGCGGCAAGAGGAACTCGAGGCATTCGCGTGGCCAACATCAAGTCCCAGATCAAGCGGGTCAAGACCAACGAGAAGGCGCGTCAGCGCAACAAGTCGGTCCGCTCGTCCGTGCGCACCGCCGTGCGCCGTTTCCGTGAGGCCGTCGAGGCCGGCGACACCGAGAAGGCCGTGGAGCTGCAGCGCGCGGCGTCCAGGGCGCTCGACAAGGCCGCCAGCAAGGGCGTCATCCACAAGAACCAGGCCGCCAACCGCAAGTCGGCGATCGCGAAGCGGCTCACCCCCTCCGCCTGATCCACTCCACAGCGGCGCCGTCCCTCCGGGGCCGGCGCCGTTCGTGTGTCTAGCGACGGCCGCGGGCGGCGACGATGCGCAGCACCGCGTGCTCCAGCGCGTAGTCGGCGTCGGCCGCGGCGCCCTTGACGTCGGCGTTGACCTGGGCGGCCGCGGCGAACGCCTCCGCCAGCCCGTCGGGGTGCCAGTTACGCACCTGCTGCTGGGCCTTGCGGATCTTCCACGGCGGCATGCCCAGCCGCTGGGCCAGCTGGTTGGGGTCGCCCCGGCCCGCCGCACCCACCTTGGCCAGCGTGCGCACGGCATCGGCGAGCGCGTCGGCGATGAGCACCGACGGCACCCCCAGCACCTGGGCCCAGCGCAGCGCCTCCAGCGCCCCCGCGCGGTCGCCCAGCACCACCTGGTCGGCCACCGCGAACCCCGACGACTCCGCGCGCCCGCGGTGGTAGCGGCGCACCGCGGCCTCGTCGACGGTGCCGCCGGTGTCGGAGACGAGCTGGCTGGTGGCGGCCGAGAGCTCCCGCAGATCGGAACCGACGGCCTCGATGAGCGCGCCGATGGCGGCCGGCGCGATCCGGCCGCCGACACGGCGGACCTCGGCCTTGACGAAATCGCTGCGCTGCTCGTGGCGGGTGACCTTCTCGCAGGTGGTGACCGCGGCCCCACCCTTGCGCAGCGCGTCGGCGAGCCCCTTGTTGCGCGCCCCACCCGCGTGCAGCACGACCAGCACGATGCCCTCGGCCGGATCGGCGGACTGCGCCACGATCGCCTCGGCCAGGTCCTTGCCCACCTCGTGCGCGGACTGGATGACGATCACCCGGGCCTCGGCGAACAGGGACGGCGACAGGGCGTCGGCCAGCTCCACCGGCGTGAGCTCGGAGGCGCGGTAGCGACGGAGCTCGGCCGCGGGATCGTCCGCACGGACCTGCCCCAGCACGTCCTCGACGGCGCGCTCCACCAGCAGCTCCTCCTCCCCGAGGACGAGCTGGACCGGGGCTGGGTTCATGCCCACCATGCTGACGCACGGCACCGACAGTCCGTGACCCGGCTCCCAGATGGTGGATCAGGGTTGGGCAGGACAGCGGTCGTGTCGTACCGTGGCCGCTACACAACTTCAGATGGCTCATCCAGAGGGGCAGAGGGAACGGCCCGTTGAAGCCCCGGCAACCGGCAGACGCACACTGCGCAGATCTGTTCTGCGTGCGCTGATCACGGTGCCAATTCCGACCCGCACGGCGCGGGGAAGATGAGGAGATCTTCAACATGACGCTGCTCTCTGACGCTCTGTCGACCCCTCTCGGTACGTCGACTGCTCTCGATCTGGGCCCCGCCCGCGCACTCTCGTGTCGCGAGTGCGGCCACGAGACGCCGCTCGCCGCGGAGTTCGCCTGTGCCGAGTGCTTCGGCCCGCTCGAGATCGCCTACGACTTCAGCGACATCACCCGTGAGTCGATCGAGGCCGGCCCCACGTCGATCTGGCGCTACCGCGACCTGCTGCCGGTGCCGCGCGGGGTGCAGGACATCCCCAACACCGAGCCCGGCCTCACCCGCCTGATCAAGGCCGACCGCCTGGGCGCCGAGCTGGGCCTGCGCAACCTGTGGATCAAGGACGACACCGGCAACCCCACGCACTCCTTCAAGGACCGGGTGGTGGCCGTCGCGCTCGCCGCGGCCCGCGAGCTGGGGTTCTCCGTGCTGTGCTGCCCGTCCACCGGCAACCTGGCCAACGCGGTGGCCGCCGCGGCCGCCCGCGCGGGCTGGGACTCCGTGGTGCTGATCCCCAAGTCGCTCGAGCAGGCCAAGGTGCTCACCACCGCCGTGTACGGCGGCACGCTGCTGGCCGTGGACGGCAACTACGACGACGTCAACCGGCTGGCCACCGAGCTCGCCGCGGAGCACGAGGACTGGGCGTTCGTGAACGTCAACGTCCGGCCGTACTACGCCGAGGGCTCCAAGACGCTCGGCTACGAGGTGGCCGAGCAGCTGGGCTGGCGGTTGCCCGAGCAGATCGTGATCCCCGTGGCGTCGGGCTCGCAGCTGACCAAGGTGGACAAGGGCTTCACCGAGTTCGGCAAGCTCGGTCTCGTCGAGGCCACCCCCTACAAGATCTTCGGCGCCCAGGCCACCGGCTGCTCGCCCGTGGCGCAGGCGTTCTCCGAGGGCCACGACGTGATCCGCCCGGTGCGGCCCGACACCATCGCCCGCTCGCTGGCGATCGGCAACCCCGCCGACGGCCCCTACGTCCTCGACGCGGTGCGCCGGACCGGCGGCGCGGTGGGCCACGTGTCCGACGAGGAGGTCGTGGAGGGCATCCGGCTGCTGGCCCGCACCGAGGGCGTGTTCGCCGAGACCGCGGGCGGTGTCACGGTGGCCACCACGAAGAAGCTCATCGCCGAGGGCAGGATCGACCCCGACGCCGAGACCGTCATCCTGATCACCGGCGACGGCCTCAAGACCCTCGACGCCGTGGCCGGACACGTCGGCCCCACCGCCACCGTGCCGTCGACGAGCAGGGCCGTGCGGGAGGCGCTGGGGAACCGCTGAGCGATCGGCACCTCCGACGTGCGCTTTCCCGCGGAGGCAGCAGACGACGCCGCCGGGCCGGGAGCGGGTCGCCCCGGGTGACCACGCTCAGGTCCGGACGGCCGTCGCCGTCGGCGTCGGGTTGCGGCACCACCGCGACGTCGCCGCCGGTGTCGGTGCGGCGTACGACCGCGCCGGCTCCCGCGAGCTCGTCGAGCAGCGCGGTGTTGGGGTGGCCGTAGCCGTTGCCGGCCCCGACGCTGACGAGCACCGCCCGTGGCGCGACCGCGGAGAGGAACGCGGTGCTGCTGTAGCGGCTGCCGTGGTGGGGCATCTTGAGGATGTCGGCGCGCAGGTCGGCGCCGCTGCCCATCAGGTCGGCCTGCTCGGCCAGCTCCGCATCGCCGGGGAGCAGGACCGTGCCGGCCGGGGTGGTGGCGCGCAGCACCACCGAGCCGTCGTTGACCTGCGTGCCGTCGTCCGGGTCGACCGTCGCGGACGGGCGCGGCGGCCCGAGGACGTCGAGGGCGAGTGCGGGCCAGCTGAGCCGGTGCCCACGCTCGAGCGCCACGACCCGGGTACCGGCCTCGGCCGCGAGCTGCGCGACCTCCCGCAGCGCCCACTGCGGCACCCGGACCGGGCCCACGGCCACCGCGCTCACCGGCCGCCCGCGCAGGGCCCCGGCCAGGCCGCCGACGTGGTCGGCGTGCAGGTGGCTGACCACCACGAGCGCGATGCCCTCCACCCCGAGCCGGCGCAGGCAGGCGTCGACCAGGCCGTCGTCGGGGCCGGCGTCGACGAGCACCACCCAGCCCGGACGGCCGGTGGCCAGCACCAGCGCGTCGCCCTGCCCGACGTCGCACGCCACCACCGCCCACCCCGCGGGCGGCCAGCCCGGTGGCACCAGCCGGGTGGGCACCAGCACCAGCGCCAGCCCGAGCAGCACCGCGAACAGCAGCGCCCGCCGCCGCGGCGAGCGTCCGAACAGGACCAACCCCACCAGCACGGCGAGCAGCAGCAACGCCCCGCCGACGCCCGTCGGCCACGGGATCGCCGCACGGGAGATCCCGGCACTGCGGTCGGCCACGAGCACCAGCCAGCCCACGAACGGGCCCGCCGTCCAGGCGAGCGCCTGCGCCACCGGGGCGGCCACGGGTGACACCAGCGCGGCGAGCACCCCGAGGACCGTGGCCGGCGCGACGGCGGGGGCGGCCAGGAGGTTGGCCAGCACCGAGACCGGCCCGACCTGGCCGCTGAGCCCGGCCACGATCGGCGCGGTGACCACGAACGCCGCCGTGGACACCGCGAGCGCCTCCGCCGCCCATCCCGGTACCCGGCGTCTGCGCAGGGCCCGGGCCAGCCCCGGCGCGAGCAGGACCAGCGCGGCGGTGGCCATCACCGACAGCGCGAACCCGGGATCGAGCGCCAGCGCCGGGTCGAGCGGCAGCAGCACGAGCACGGCGGTGGCCAGCGCGGGCAACGCCGACCGGGCCCGGCCCGACGCCATGGCCAGCAGCACCACGGCGCCCATGACGCCCGCGCGCACGACGCTCGGCGACGGCCGGGCGAGCACCACGAACCCCACCACCGCGGCGCCGGCCAGCGCCGCGACCAGCCGCGGATCGGCCCGGAAGCGGCGCAGCACCGCGATGAGCACGCCGCTGACGACGGCGAGGTTCGCCCCGCTCACGGCCAGCAGGTGGGTGAGCCCGGCGGCGCGGAAGTCATCCTCGGACTCGGTGGTGAGCCCAGCCGTGTCACCGACCGTGAGACCGGGCAGCAGGCCCGCCTCCGCCTGCGGCAGCGCGGCCGTGGCGGCCTCGCGCAGGCCGGAGCGCAGCCCGCCCGCGGCGGTCTGCCACCACGGTGGTGGCGTGACGTCCGACGGCGGGCCACGGACCCGCAGCACCGCGACGACCAGGTCGGAGCGGGTGGGCGGCGCCAGCAGACCCTCGGCGGTGACGGCCTGGCCCGGCAGCAGCCCGGCCCATCCCTCGACCGGGGCCAGCAGCAGCACCCGCCCGCCGCCCGTCCACCGGCCGGAACCGGCGGTGGCGTCCTCCAGCGTGGCGGCGACGAGCACCTGCGTGGCGCCGCCCGGCTGCGAGCCGTAGGCCGATCCGCGAAGCGGGCGCGGATCGTCGCCGAGCACCACCCGCAGCGTGGCCGCGGCACCGCGCTGGGCCTGCTCGTGCAGCGGATGGGTGGCCACGAGCACGGTGTGGGCAGCGATCACGACACCGGCGGCGGCCGCGCAGCCGGCCACCGCCAGCAGCCCGGCGCGGCGCCGGGCGAGGAGGGCGGCCACCGTCCCGGCCACCGCCACGGCGGCCCCGGCCCAGGGCCCGAGGCCCAGGCCGAGCAGCACCACCGCCCACACCGCGAGCGCCGCGGGGACGAGCCGCAGGTCGGGTGGGTGCGAGAGGTCGTCCGGCGGCGCCCTCATCCGACCGTCACCAGCTCCCGCAGCTGGGCGAAGCGGCGCTCGCCGATGCCGTCGATCTCGCGGAGCTGGTCGACGCGGGCGAACCGCCCGTTCTTCGTGCGCCAGTCGAGGATCTTCT
Organism: Pseudonocardia sp. 73-21; assembly: GCF_001899645.1. Lineage (GTDB taxonomy): Bacteria > Actinomycetota > Actinomycetes > Mycobacteriales > Pseudonocardiaceae > Pseudonocardia. The sequence continues at coordinate 8,114 of NZ_MKVV01000029.1, forward strand.
GTACGGTGACCGGGCCCATGCCGGGCAGGGTGTCGAGCTGGGCGGCCGTGGCGGAGTTGAGATCGATCTTCCCTCCTGGTGCCGGCCCGCCCGGGGCCGGCGCGGCCGCCGCACCGCCCGAGGGGGCGTCGGGCGCGGCCGGGACCCCGACCGCGATCTGCTCGCCGTCGGTGACCTTCCGGGCGAGGTTGAGCCCGGTGAGATCGGCGCCGGGCAGCGCCCCACCGGCGGCCTTCACGACGTCGGCGACGCGGGAGCCGTCGGGCACCTCCACCAGCCCCGGCCTGCGGACCTTTCCCGACACACTGACGACGAGCGGACCGGCCGGCGCCGCGCTCGCGGCAGGCGCAGCGGTGTCGCCCACGGTGACCGCGGGCAGCGCCGGCACCGGCTCGGCCCGCGGCCGCTCGCTCCACACCCCCACGGCGGCGACGACCGCCGCCAGAGCGGCCACGAGAGCCAGCGCCGTGGCACCCGGCCGCCCGGGATCGATCCGGGCCGCACGCCAGGACTCCGGCAGCAACCGCGCCGGCGACCGCCGGCGCACGGGCACCACCGGCAGCGGCTGCGTGGGCGGATCCTCCACCTCCCGCACCCGCCCCGGCGGCGTCCACGGCACCGGCGGCTGCCCGAACGCGGGAGGCCCGAGCAGAGTCGTCAGCCGTCCGGGCGGCGGTGAGGGGTCGGATCGGGCCACATCCCGACGCTAGGACGGATCACGGCCTCCGCCGCGACGAGCTGCGGATCTGTGGATGGCCGACCCACGATGGGGACAACTCTCCCCCGTCGGCCCCTCGATCGCCGACACCGTCGGTCCCCCGCGCCATACTGGTCACCGGGGGGCGGCGCCCGACCCCCTCACCCCTTCGGCACCACCACGACGGCGAGCAGGCCGGTGCCCACGTGCGCGCCGATCACCGCCCCCACCTCCGACACCAGCAACCGCGCCACGTCCAGCCGCTCCCGCAACCGGGCCGCCACGTCCTCCGCACGGCCGGCGGCGCCGAGGTGATGCACCGCGAGGTCGACCGGCCCGTCACCGGCCGCCTTCACCGCCAGCTCCACGAGCCGCTGGGCCGCGCGGGCGGTGGTGCGCACCTTCTCCAGCGGCACGATCTTCCCCTGCGCCACGTGCAGCAGCGGTTTCACCGCGAGCGCGGTACCGAACAGGGCGGCGGCGGTGCCGATGCGCCCGCCGCGGCGCAGCCGGTCGAGCGTGTCGACGGAGAAGAACATGCGGCAGCGGGCGGCCACGTCCGCGGCAGCGGCCTCGACGGCGGCCCCGTCGGACCCGGCGACGGCGGCGTCCGCAGCAGCGAGCACGGCGTAGCCGAGCCCCATCCCGGCGGCCCGCGAGTCGACGACCCGAACCCGGTCGGCACCCACCTCCTCCGCCGCCACCCGCGCCGCGTCCCACGTGCCCGACAGCTCGCGCGACAGGTGCACCGACACCACGCCGTCCGCACCGGCGTCGAGCGCCGTGCGGTAACAGGCGGCGAACTCCGCGGGGGTGGGCCGGGAGGTCTGCACGTCGAGGCGCCGGTCGGCCAGCGCGACGCGCAGCGCGGCCGCGTCGACGTCGACGCCCTCCCGCCCGACGCGCTCCCCCAGCCGCACCTCGAGCGGCACGATCCTGATCCCGCGGTCCTCGGCGACACCGAACGGGAGGTACGAGGTGGAGTCGGTCACGACAGCAACGGGCACGATCGCGGACCCTACGTGCGCAGCAGCGGTCGCAGCACGTCGGCGCACGTCTCGCCGACCGCGGCGTGACCGGCCCAACCCCAGTGCATGCCGTCGGGGTTGCCCTGCCCCGAGAGCACGTGCTCGCCGACGAGCGGCGGCAGGTCGAGCAGTGCGACGCCCCGCTCGGCCGCCCACGCCCGGGTGGCGCGCTCCGCGGCTGGCCGTCCACTGTGGACAGCACCGAAGTCGGCGGCCCGGTGCAGCGGCGGCAGGATCGCGACGACGGGGATACCGGGCCGGATCGCCAGCACGGCCGAGCGGCACAGCTCCAGGTGCCGCACGGTGAGGTGCGGCGGCATCGCGACGGGTCCGCCGCCGGGCAGCACCAGCGCGAACCCCCTGGCGAGCTTCGGCTGCGCGCGCAGGTAGCCCGACCGCACGGCCCGACGCAGCCGGTCGGGCCGCAGCGCCGGGATCAGCTCGCGCAACGCCGTGGGCAGCGGCGACGGCAACGTGTCCATCCCGCCGACGCCCAGCACCAGCGCGTCGACGCGCGGCATCACCGCCCACACCCGCGGATCGTGGCACAGGGCGTACCAGGCGTGCCGGGCCGTCCAGCCGATGCCGGCGACGAGCTCGGCACGGCCGCCGAGCGCCGCGGCGGCGATGTTGGGCCACAGCCTCGGGTCGTCGGCGGGCTCGCCGCGTTCGGGCCCGTGAAAGGCCAGGGAGTCCGCGAGGAACAGGACCGTCGGCGTCCCATGGTCCGATGTCATAGCCCGACGTTGTAGCCGGCCAACCGCCACCGCGGATGGTCATCACGCCGCGCGAGCTGCGCCCAGCGCGCGTTACCCATCCCCCCGATCGACGGCCACGTGGACGTCGGCAGGCCCAGCAGTCCGCAGACCAGCCCGGCGATCATGCCGCCGTGGGCGACCATCACCACGATGCCCCGGGGGTTGTCGGCGTACTCCTCGTCCAACTCGTCGACGACGGGCCGGGAGCGACGCACCACCTCGATGCGCGACTCGCCGCCGGGCGGGGTGTACGCGGGGTCCGACCGCCAGGCCGCGATGGCGCCGGGCCACTGCTCCTCGATCTGCGCGACGGTGAGGCCCTGCCACTCGCCGAGGTGCGTCTCGCGCAGCCGGCTGTCGAGCTTGACCGGCAGGCTGGTGGCGGCGGCCACCGCCTCGGCGGTGTCGACGGCCCGTTGCAGATCCGAGCTGATCAGACGGTCGGGACCCAGCCGCGCGACCTCGGGCGCCACCGCGACGGCCTGCGCCTGCCCGGCCTCGGTGAGCACCGAGTCGATGTGGCCCTGCATCCGGCCCGTCACGTTGTAGTCGGTCTGGCCGTGGCGCAGCAGGGCCAGCCGCCGCAGCGTCACCCGGCGCCGTCCTCGTCGGGGTGCACCGGCTGGTGCATCTCGGGGAAGTCGATGTGCGGGCAGTCCTTCCACAACCGGTCCAGGCCGTAGAACCCGCGCTCCTCGGTGTGCTGCACGTGCACGACGACGTCGACGAAGTCGAGCAGCACCCAGCGCCCCTCGCGCGTGCCCTCGCGGCGGGTCGGCTTGGCGCCGTGCAGCCGCAGCTTCTCCTCGACCTCGTCGACGATCGCCTGCACCTGGCGCTCGTTGGGCGCCGACGCGATGACGAAGCAGTCGGTGATCACCAGCTGCTCGGACACGTCGAGTACGACGATGTCCTGTGCCAGCTTGTCGGCCGCCGCGGCCACCGCCACCTGGGCCATCGCGAGGGCCTGATCGGTGGCCGTCACTGCGCGAACCTCAACATCACGAACCTCTCCCGGCCTGCCCGGCGGGCTGGCCCATTACCTGGGCGTCAGTGTCCCAGCCGGGTGACGGGGCCCGCTCAGGCGGGTCTGACTACGGTCGCGGCCGTGGCCGAGACCCAGCGCCAGCACGTCCCGCTGAACGACTCCGGCGAGCTCGACACCGCCCTCGCCTTCCTCCGGTTCGCCCGGCAGTGCGTCGTCAAGAAGACCGACGGGCTGGACGACGAACAGGTCCGCCGCGTACTGGTGCCCTCGGGAACGTCGCTGCTGGGGCTCGTGCACCACCTGGCCGTCTCGGAGCGGTACTGGTTCGGCCACTTCCTCGTCGGCACGCACGAGGGCACCCCGTGGGACTTCGGCACGGAGGTTCCGACGGGGCGGAGCACCCGTGAGGTCGTGGACGACTACGCGGCCGCCGCGCGGGAGAGCGACGAGGCCATCGCGGCCGTGGGCGATCCGGAGGCCGTGGCCGTCGGGTCCGACGAGGACCGGCTCAGCCTCAGGTGGGTCCTGGCGCACATGACGAGCGAGACGGCCCGGCACGCCGGGCACGCCGACATCCTGCGCGAGCAGATCGACGGGACGACCGGCCGCTAACGGGTGGCCGCCGACGAACTCCTGCCCCGGTAGTTCGGGGTGGCGGCGCGACTCGGTGACGACGAGCCGGGGTAGCGGGGGTCGAGGGCGAGCGCCGCGACGTGTGCGCCATCGGGCCACTCCTCCATGATCACGTGCGAGAATGGGTCTTCCAGCGCGCCTGGGCCCATCCGGACCTCGTGCTCCCTCGCCGCTCACCTCTTCGACGAAGGCGGCGCAGCTGTGCCAGGGGTCAGCACGTCCACGGTCGCGGGGCTCGGCCTCGGACCGCTCACGGCACTCACGCGGCTGGTCGCGGCCGAGGTCCGGGCGGGGTGGCACGAGGTGCCGATCGATCCCGACCGCCGCTGGTACCGGCAGCTGCGCGACGACGGCGATGTGGACGTCTGGCTCATCGGCTGGGCCACCGGCCAGGCGACGGAGCTGCACGACCACGGCAGGTCGCTCGGCGCGATGACCGTGGTGTCCGGGGTCCTGTCCGAGCAGCGCTGGGCCCCGCACCGAGGCGGGATCCGCAGCCGGCCGTTGCGGTCGGGGTGCAGCCAGGGGTTCCGGCTCGGGCACGTGCACGACGTCGTCAACGTCTCGGCGGCGCCCGCGGTGAGCGTGCACGCCTACTCCCCTCCGCTCACGGTCATGACCTACTACGAGGTGGATGTCGCGGGTCTGCACCGGGTGCGCTCGACGTCGGACGCGCAGCCAGGTTGAGCGAAACGGCCCGGTATTGTCGGTGCTCACCGGTATACTTTCGAACATGCGAGCGAGTAAGGTGCGAGCAGGTGAACCGGTCGACGACCGCACCGCCGCGCTGCTGTGCACGCTCGCCCAGATGACCGCGCACGCCACCGATCCCGGCCCCGCGACCAGCGCCGCACGGATCGACCGCATCGCCGTCCTCGAACAGCTCCGGGCTGCGCTTGCCGCCGCCCAGCACGCCGAGATGGTCGCCTTCGGACGCCAGCAGGTCGAGGAACAGATCGCCCTCGTCGAGACCGGCCGACTCGACCCGGTGGCGCTCGGGCGGGGGATCGCCGACCAGATCGCCCTCGCCTGCAAGGTCTCGCCCTTCCGCGGATCACGCCGACTCGGGATCGCCCGAGCCCTCGACAGCGACCTGCCGTGTGCCGGTGCGCTGCTCGCCGCAGGGCAGATGAGTGAACAGATCGCCGAGATCGTCGTATCGCAGACCTCCCACCTCGATCCCGAGAAGCGGCAACGGGTGGACAAGCAGCTCGCCGCAGGCGGGCTGGAGAACCTGTCGCTGCGGCGGGCCGAGAACCTGATCAAGCAATGCGCCTACGACGCCGACCGCGCCGGATACGTCGCCCGCGGCCGCACTGCGCGCAGGGACCGCCGGGTCGGGCTGCGGCCGGCCCCGGACACGATGAGCGTGCTGTCGGGGTTCCTGCCCGTCGAGCAGGGGGTCGCGTGTCTCGCGGCCTTGCGGGCCCACGCCGATGCGGTCCTGGCGGCCGGGGATGAGCGGACCCGGGACCAGGTCATGGCCGACACCCTGATCGAACGGGTCACCGGGCAGGCCACCGCGGCGGATGTGAACGTCGAGATCGGCATCGTGATGCCCCTCGAATCGCTGCTCGACCCCGACGACGGCGGCAGTGCGGAGATCGTCGGGCACGGTCCGATCCCGGCCGGGATCGCCCGGGATCTGTTGGCCTCCACCGAGGGCAAGCTGTGGTGGCGGCGGCTGTTCACCGCCCCCGCGGGCGGACCACTGGTCGGCTGCGACCCGCGCCGGCGCCGGTTCGACGGCGTCCTCGCCCACCTGATCACCATCCGCGACGGTGGCCGCTGCCGCGACCCGTTCTGCGACGCCCCGATCCGACACCTCGACCACATCGACCGCCGCCGAGCAGGCGGCCCCACGGGTTTCGCCAACGGCCGCGGCACCTGCGCCCGTGGCAACTACGTCCGGGAGGTGCCCGGCTGGCACGTCGAGGTGATCGACGACGGGCTCGGCCAGCTACCACACACCGTGCGCACCACCACCCCCACCGGCCACAGCTACCTGAGCGAAGCAGCACCGGGCCCATAGGTACGCGTCTCACCAGCGACTTGTTCAAACCTTGTGCGAGCTGGGTACGCCTCCACCATGAACACCGAGCAGGGATCCATCCACTACACCGTTCCGGGCATGGAGGAGAAGGACGCCGACGTCGTCATCGAGCTCCTGCAGGAGCGTCTCCACGCCCTCAACGATCTGGCCCTCACCCTCAAGCACGTGCACTGGAACGTGGTGGGGCCGAACTTCATCGCCGTCCACACGATGCTCGACCCGCAGGTCGACGGCGTGCGCGTCATGGTCGACGACGTCGCGGAGCGCATCGCCACCCTCGGCGGGTCGCCCGTGGGCACGCCGGGCGCGCTGGTGAAGGAGCGCACGTGGGACGACTACTCGGTCGGCCGCGGTGACGCCATCGCCCACCTCGGGGCCCTCAACCTCGTCTACACCGGGGTCGTCGGCGACCACCGCAAGGCCATCCAGGCGACCGAGGACGCCGACCCGGTGACGCAGGACATGCTCATCGCGCAGTCCAGCGAGCTCGAGCAGTACCAGTGGTTCGTGCGGGCCCACCTGGAGAGCTCCGACGGGTCGCTCGGCTCGGCGGGCGCGACCACCGAGAAGGCCGCCGCACGCGAAGCCGGCGCTTGACAAAACCTGTAGTCACCGATGTAAGGTGACTGCAGAACGAAGTGCAGAACGCCACAGGGATGGCGACCGGTCGAGACTACGGAGGGTGAACATCAGGACAGCCCCCGAACATCTGGATCATCAATAATCCTTCGCAGCGGGGCCCGGCCGATCAGGTCGGGCCCCGCATCACGTCCTGCGGGAGGGCGCCGATGGGTGTCGATCGACTCGACGACGAGGACTACCCCTCGGTGACGATGGGACAGGCCGCGGAGCTCCTCGGGGTGCAGCCGGCCTTCCTGCGCAGCCTCGACGCGGCCGGCGTGCTCGCCCCGCACCGCTCCGAGGGCGGACACCGCCGCTACTCGCGCCGACAGCTGACCCTCGCCGCGAGACTGCGTGCCCTGTTCGACGAGGGGCTCACCCTCGACGCGGCCGCGCGGATCGTCGGCCTGGAGGACCAGCTCCGCACCGCACACCGCCGCATCGACCAGCTCGAACACGGAAACGCCGCGTCGGGCCCGGCTGGCGGGCCCGACGCGGCGCCGGACGAGCAGTGATCAGGCGTCGATCGTCTTCCGATCGTCACCGGCCGACGTGATGGCGATCTTGCGGGGCTTGGCCTTCTCCGCGATCGGGATCCGCAGCGTCAGGACGCCCGACTCGTAGCTCGCGGCGATGTGCTCCATGTCGAGGGTGTCGCCCAGGAACAGCTGGCGGGAGAACACGCCGAGCGGGCGCTCGGCCACCTGCATCTCCACGTGCTCGCCTGCGGACACCGGCCTGCGCTCGGCCTTCACCGTGAGCACGTTGCGCTCCACATCGATCTCGATCGCGTCCGGATCCACCCCGGGCAGGTCGAACGAGACGACGAACTGCTCACCCGACCGGTACGCGTCCATCGGCATGGCCGTGGGGCGCGACCACGTGCCGGGGCCGGTTCCGAACGCCTGCTGGGTCAGGCGGTCCAGCTCACGGAAGGGGTCGGTTCGCATCAGCATCGCGGGCCACTCCTCTCATGATCAACGACAAGGCGGCGATGCTCCGGGGGTCGACCAGATATCTGGTCGCAACTCTCGGATATCTGCAATGATAGCTGGAGATTTACTGCACCGCAAGATGCCGACATCAACACTCGGGCCCACCATCCGATCGGCAGTCGACCATCAGCGCGGGCCGTGCGACGCTCATGATCGTCTCGTTGAGGATCATGAGAACGCGGAGCCGACCAGCAGCGCGATCACCACCCGGGCGCACCCGAGTTCACGACCGGCTACCCGAGCACCGTCCGCAGCGTGCGCGCGAAGGCCTCCGGCTGGCCGGCATAGCCGGACTCGCCGCCCAGGAAGCCACCGTGGTGGCTCGGGAACACCGTCGCCTCCTGCCCGAGCAGTGCCGCCGTGGCCTCGGCCGCGCGGGCGGTGAACGTGCCGGCGGACTCCTCCCCGACGGCGATGACGATCCGCGTCGGCGCCGCGGCCAGGGCCCGGGCGTCGGGCCGGTAGTGGGTGATGGCCAGCGCCCGCCCGGTGAGCAACGGGTCGTCGCGCTTGCCGTCGTCCTCGGTGGGCATGCCGAACGCGGCGGGGTCCGGGACCGGCTGGGCGAAGAACTCCTCGGTGAACTCGCCCTGCCACGACGTCATCGCGATGAAGGCCGCCATGCCGGCGCCGAAGCCCTTGGCCTCGTAGGCGTCCATGTAGCCGGCCTGGGCGCGTTCGGCGGCGGGGGCGTCGGGCACCACCGGGATCAGCGGCGGCTCGTGGGCCACCAGCGTGGTCACGTCGCCGGGGTGGGCGACCACCAGCGCGAGCGCGGTGACCGCACCACCGCTGCTCGCGAACATCTCGACCGGACCCGCGCCGAGCGCCTCGATCACGGCGTGCACGTCGCCGGCCTGGACCTCCGGCACGGCGTCGACCCGCCCGTCCTTGCGCGTGCTGCGCCCGATGCCACGTGGGTCGTAGGTGATCACGGTGCGGTCCGGGAGCTGCGACGTCAGTGCGGTGAAGCCGGACGCGTCCATGGGCTGGCCGATCATGAACAGCGGCGGGCGCCCGTCGGCGGTGGGCAGGGGGCCGTGCACGTCGTAGGCGAGGTCGACCTCGGGGGTCGCGAGCGTGTGGGTCGTCATGGGGTGCGGACCCCGGCCACGACCCGAACTCATCGGTCGGCGGGCTCGCAGCAGCCGGAGGCCTACTCCGCTCGGGGGCGGTAGAGGTTGCGTTTGGAGATGTACTGGACCACCCCGTCCGGCACGAGGTACCAGACCGGGTGCCCCTCCAGCACGCGCCACCGGCAGTCGGTGGACGAGATCGCCATGGCCGGCACCTCCACCAGCGAGACGGCGCCGTCGGGCAGGTGCTCCTCGGTGAGCTCGTAGCCGGGCCGGGTGACGCCCACGAAGTGCGCGAGCTCGAACAGCTCCTCGATCTTGTGCCACGAGAGGATCTGCGCCAGTGCGTCGGCGCCGGTGATGAAGAACAGGTCGGCGTCGGGGAGCTGGCGGTGCAGGTCGGCGAGGGTGTCGGCGGTGTAGGTGGGGCCGTGGCGGTCGATGTCCACACGGCTGACCGTGAACCGCGGGTTGGACGCCGTGGCCACCACCGTCATCAGGTAGCGGTCCTCGGCCTCGCTCACGACGCGGTCGACCTTCTGCCACGGGCGCCCCGTGGGCACGAAGATCACCTCGTCGAGGCCGAACCGGTCCGCGACCTCACTGGCGGCCACCAGGTGGCCGTGGTGGATCGGGTCGAACGTCCCGCCCATCACGCCGATCTTGCGATGCACCAGCGGAGAGTACTCAGTGCCCGTAGGCGTGCCGGAACTGCACGCTGATGCGCGGGCCGGACACCCGATGACACTTCGGCACCGCGTGCTGCCACGTGCGCTGGCACGACCCACCCATCACGAGCAGGTCGCCGGGACCGGGCAGCAGGGACACGCTCTCCCCACCTCCGGTGGGGCGCAGCCGGAACGGGCGCACCGCACCCAGCGACACCAGCGCCACCACGGCCTCGGGCAGCTCGCGGGCCACGCGGTCGCCGTGCCAGGCGACGCTGTCGGCGCCGTCGCGGTAGAGGTTGGCGCCGACCTGCGTGAACGCCACGCCGTAGCGGCCGGACAGCTCCCGCGCCATCGCGGCCAGCTCGGACGGGGCGTCGTCGAGCGACCACCGGTGGGTGAGACGCGGCTCGGGCACGGTCCGGTCGTACATCCGCACCGTGCGCTGCGGGCCCCACGGCGTGCCGGCGAGCAACCGGGCGAACAGACCGTCGGCGTCGTGGCACCAGCCCGGCTGGACGTCCACCCACGCTCCCCCGGCCAGATGCCGGCGACGGGGACCGCCGAGATCCAGCTCCAGGACGTCGGGCGGCTGCCAGGCGAGATCGGTCATCCCGCCGACAGTACCGAACAGGCGTTCGAACTTCTACCGGCTGACAGTGGCGATGGCGCCGATCGGCGTCAAGGGGTTCGGTGACGATCACGTCAGGGCGGCGGCGATGAAGTCCAGCTCGCGGCGCAGCCCGGCGCTCTCCGCGTGCCGGGCGGTGGAGTGGCGGTAGCTGACGGCCAGGGCGAGGAGGTGGGCCGCGCTCTCGATGTCGGGGTGGCCGCCGGCGGGCAGCGCCGCGGCGATCACCGCGCGGATCTGGCCGACGATGCGGCCGAAACGGGCCTGCAGGGCGTCGAGCACGGCGGGGTGGGTGTCGGCCTCGCGCCAGAGCAGGTGCGAGAGCGTGGCGGAACGCTCCAGCGTGCGGTCCAGCACGTCCACGAGCCGGTGCAGGCTCTCCCCCACGTCACCGGCGACCACCACCTGCTCGGTGGGGATGCACTCCTCCGGCAGGCGCTCCACCAGCGCCTCGAGCAGGTCGGGCTTGCGCGTGAAGTAGTAGTGCACGAGCCCCTTCGGCACGCCCGCGCGCTCGGCGATGCGCGACGTGGGCGTGGCGTCGAAGCCGGCCTCGGCGAACAGCTCCTCGGCCGCGGTCAGGATGCGCTCGCGGGCGGGTTCCTCGGTCATGCTCACTCCAGCGGACGCAGAGTGGCCGCGGCGCAGGAGCGTCGCGGCCACGGTTCGGGACGGATCAGTTCTGACCGGCGATGCTCCGGTGCCGGGCCGAGGCGGCCGGGACGGCCGTTCCACCGACGATCACGGCGAGCACACCGGCGACCCACGATGTCCACGCGGCCCCGCTCAGGTCGCTGTAGGTGAACACCCACGGCGAGACGAACAGCAGCACACCGAACACGACGTGCGCGTACTCACTCGCCACCGATCCCGGTGCCGCCAGCGACCACAGCGCCGCCGCCGCGATGAGCACGCCGAGCACCACGAGCGCCCACGCGGCCGCGGCCGACGTCGCCACCACGAGCGGGGACAGCGCCGCGAGCACGCCGATCACGAGAGCCGCCCAGTCCTGCCAGCGGGTCCATGCCTTGCTGGTCACGGAGACCACCTCCCTCTTTCTGAAGACACCCCCGTTCTACTCCTTGACTGACCGGCCGGTCAAGAGGGTTCTGTCGGTGGCCGCCGCTACCGTCGGCACCACGACCGACTACGGCTGATCGCCGACCACGACCCGTTCGCCCGTACCGCGGCCGGGAGCGTGGCGCTCGCCGAAGCCGCGGAGGGCAACCCCGCCGCGCGGGTGCCGACATGTCCGAGTGGACGCCTGCAGGATCCCGACGGAGAGGTGCGCACCGGACGTCCGGCCGACGGGCAGCTCACCGCCGACCTGCGAGCCGGTCCGCGCGCGTGCACCGTGGCGACGCTGAACGGGCGGCCGGGCGCGAGCACGCGCTGGACCCCGTGGTGGCCACCGACGGCATCGAGGAGTACCTCACCGGTGGCTTCTGCTCGCCCTCCACGGCCGGCGCCTGGCGGCCGACCTGCCGGTCACCGGCGACCTCGGAGTGCTGGGGCGGTTCGGCGGACGCAACGACAACAGCTGAGGAAGTGGGGAGCAAGTCGGCGGAAAGCGGGTTCGGCGACGGTGGTGCTCCCGACGAGAGGAACCCACTGTGACCACCACCCGCACCGACGGCCCCGACCTGCTCGGCATCACCCTCGCGCACCGCATGATGCGCACCGACCTGCACCGCCTGACCGACGTCGCCGGGCGCATCGCCGCCGGCGCAAGCGGCTGCACCGACCGCCGGGCCGCCGCCATCGCCACCTGGATCAACACGCTGTGCGACGAGATCCACCACCACCACACCTCCGAGGACGAGATCGCCTGGCCGGTGATCGCCCGGTACGCCGCGGGCTCCGTCGACCTCGCCGTCCTCACCGACGACCACCACGCCCTCGACCCGCTGCTCGACGAGGTGCGCTCCGCCGTGCGGGGCCTGACCACGGCCCCCACCGGCTCCCGGGGCCCGGCCGCGGGAGAACTGGCGCAGCGGCTGGCCCGGGTCCGCGACGAGATCGACGAGCACCTCGACGCGGAGGAGTCCGGCCTGTTCCCGGTGATCGAGCGCTACGTCCCGGCGGCCGAGTGGACGCGCATCGAGGAGCAGGTGCGCCGCAAGGGGCCGGGCGCGCAGTTCGTGCTGCCCCGCATGGCCGACGTCGCGAGCCCGGACGAGTGGGCGCACATGCGGGCCGTGGCCGGGCCGGTGCCCGCGGTGCTGGCCCGGCTGATGCGCCCGGGCCACCGGCGCCGCGAGCGGCTCGTGTTCGGCTGATCGGCGTCACGACCGCGGTGCTGTCACGGGCCCAGCGCTGTCAGGTGCGTAGGGCGTCCAGCGCCCGGCGTTCCCAGTGGATGGCGCCGATCTCGCGCGCGATCCGGGCGGCGGTGTGCAGGTGCGCCTCCCGCTCGGCGGCCGGCCGGCCCAGCAGCGTCGCGAGATCGGCCAGGGCGAGGTCGACGGGGCCGAGCGTGATCGACCCGCTCGACAGCCCGGCGAACGAGCCCGCCCACGGCAGCAGGTCGGCGTGGAGGCGGGCGCCCTGGACGCGGTCGGCGAAGGCGACGGCGATCTCCGCCCGCAGCACCGTCCACAGCAGCCAGTAGTAGTTGCGGGGCAGCGGGACGTCCGGGCGCCAGAGCGCTCTCGCCTCGTCGGTGCGCCCGGCCGCGATCAGGGCCACCACCACGTAGTCGACCATCGTCACGGGCAGCCGCGGCATCAGTTCCAGCAGTTCGGGGGCGAGCTCGGCGGTGCGGCCCTGGGCGTAGCGCACGGCGAACCGGCCGGCCACGCCCATGAGGTCGCCGTTGACCGCGCCGGCCGCGACGAGCCGCGCGCTCAGCGCCGCGTACATGGCCTCGGCCCGGTCGAGGTCGCCGCGCACGAGTGCCTGCAGCGCCGTGAAGATGGCGGCCCAGCCCAGCGTCAGGCCGAGCTGGCCGCCGGTGGCCGACGCGATCGCGGCGTCGGCGTGGCGTTGCGCGCCGGCGAGGTCGTGGCGCGAGATGCTGGCCATGAACAGCAGGTGGTGGCCCTGTGACCCGTAGCCGGCGAGCCCGGCCGTGCGGGCCGTGGTCACGAGCTCCGTGCCGACCGGTTCCATCTCGTGCCACAGGTCCGGGCTGAGAGCGGCGAAGAACCGCGCGTTGAGCGCCGTGCAGCGCAGGAACGGGTCATCGAGACCGGCCGAGAGCTCCATCGCCTCCGCGCTCGCCGTGCGCACCCGCTCGTCGTCGTGGCTCTCCAGCTCGAACACCATCGCGGCCAGCAGGCGGCAGCGCGTCGCGGGGTCACGGGTGGCCACCAGCGCGGTCTCCATCAGCGCCACCAGCTCGTCGTCCACCCCCATGTCGGGCCGGATCGTCCAGGACACCGGGGCGTCGTAGCTGGTGAGCGCCCGGACGAGCAGCGAAGGCCGGTCCCGGGCCCGGTCGACGGCCACCCGCCGGGCCCGCACCGCGGCGATGCTCTCACCCGCGTTGGCCAGGGCCGAGACGTGCGAGCACCGCAACGCCACCTCCCGCTCGACGCCCACCCCGGCGCCGACGGCGAGCTCCACGGCCGCACCCCACAGGCGGGCGGCCTCGCGACGGGCCCCGAAACGGTCGGCGGCCTCCGCCGCGGCGACGGCGTACTCCGCCGCCCGCCCAGCCGGCACGGACGGCCCCGCCGCGAGCGCGTGATGGGCCAGCGCGGCGTGGTCGTCGGGCCTGGCCGTCGCGAGGACGTCCAGCGTCGCCGCGTGCAGCCGGGTGCGGCGCAACCGTGGGACGTCGGCGTACAACGTGTCGCAGACCAGTGCGTGCGTGAAGCGGACGCGCCCGGGCGCGGGCTCCGCCAGCAGTCCACTCAGGACGCCCAGCTCCAGGGCGTCGAGCGTGGCGTCCTCGTCGGCGGTGAGCTGTGCCAGGACGTCGACGTCGATGTCGCGGCCCAGCACCGACGCCTGGCGCAGCACCGTCTGTGCCGGCCCCGGGAGGCGGGCCAGCCGGCGCCGCAGCACGTCGCGGACCCCGGCCGGCACGGCGTGCCCGGCGGCGGCGATGCCCTCCGCGGCGATCAGCCGCGCCAGCTCCCGCACGAACAGCGGGTTGCCCCCGGTGCGGTCCGCGACGAGGGCGACGACGGCGGGCTCCGCGTCGGCGACGCCGTGGCGGGCGAGCAGCGCACGGACCTCGTCGGGACCGAGTCCGCCCACCTCGATGCGGTCGGCGGTCGGGTCGGCCAGCGCGGCGAGCGCGGCCTCGACGTCGGGTCCGACCTCCGCGGGCCGCACCGTGGCGACGACCAGCACCGGTGACCCGGCCAACCCCTCCACCACCGAACGCAGGAGCTGCAGCGTCTCCCCCTCCGCGCGGTGCAGGTCGTCGAGCACGAGCAGCAGCGGGCCGGAGCGGGCGGCCCCGCGCAGCAGGTCGACGACGGCGCGGGCGATCCAGAACGTCTCCTGGGCGGACGTCGGCCCGGCGCGCAACGCGGCGAGCCGTCCGTCGGGGTCGGTGGCGGCGGGATGCGCGGCGAGGATCTCCTCCACCAGCTCGCGCCACGCCCAGGCCGGCGGCGCCCCGTCGACCTCGGGGCAGCGGCCGACCGCGGTGCCCCACCCGGCGCCGGCACGCTCGGCCCGGAACGCGGCCACGAGCGCGGACTTGCCGCCGCCGGCGTCGGCGGCGACGAGGACGACCTGCGCCCCGGCGGTTGCCAGGTCGGCGGCGGCGCGCAGCCGGGCCAGCTCGGACGCGCGCCCGACCAGGTCCGACGGGGCCGGCACCGGCGCGGCCGGGACGACCGGCGCGGCCACCGCCCGGGGCAGGACGTGGTCGACGTGTCCCAGCACGTCGCGTTCCACCGCGCGCAGCTCCGGGCCGGGATCGACGCCGAGCTCGTCGGCCAGCGTCCGGCGGGCGCGGGCGAGCACCGCGAGCGCGTCGCCCTGCCGACCCGTGCGGTAGAGCGCCAGCGCGAGCAGCCGCACCGCACCCTCCCGCAGCGGATGGTCGTGCAGCAGCCGCTCCAGGTCGGGGACGGCGGCGGCGGGGTCGTCCAGGGCCAGCCGCACCTGCGCCGACCGCTCGACCGCGACGAGCCGCAGCTCCTCCAGCCGGGCCGCCTCGGGCACCACCCACGGCTCGGCGGCGAACTCCGCGAACGCCGCACCGGACCAGCAGGCCAACGCGTCACGCAGGTGCCGGACGGCCACGAGCGGCTCCGAAGAGGCCGCAGCGTCGAGCAGCGCGGTGAACCGGAGGCTGTCCAGCGAGCCCGGGGCCAGCGCGTAGCCGGGCGGGACGCTGAGCAGCACGGTGGCCGGGGCGCGGGGCGGCCGGTGCGGTTCGAGGGCGCGGCGCAGGTGCGAGACGTGCACCTGCAGCGCGCTCAGCGCCCGTGGCGGGGCCTCACCGGGCCACAGGTCGTCGACGATCGCGTCGGTGGACACCACCTCGCCGCCCGCGACGGCGAGCCGGGCCAGCACGGCCCGCCGCGTACGACCCCCGAGATCGGCCGGGTGGCCGTCGACGTCCGCGCGCAGCGGGCCGAGCACCCGGAGAACCACATCGGTCATACCGGGAGCAGGGCCTCCACCACGTCCGCCAGCTGGGCGGCCGTGCGGCACTCGTGCATCGGCAGGACGTCGGCGTAGCGCAGGGCGGCGGAGTCGCCGGTGCCCCACTGCCTGCGCGGCTCCGGGTTGAGCCAGTGTGCGTGGCGGGCCGCGCCCACCAGCCGGCGCAGCACCGTGAGGTTGGGGTCGCGGTAGTTGTTGCGGGCGTCGCCGAGGATCAGCAGCGAGGTCTTGGACGTGATGGCCTCGGCCCAGAACTCGGCGAACGAGCCGAACGAGCCGCCGTAGTCGCTGTGGCCGTCGAACGCGGTGAGATCGGCCTCGCGCAGCACCCGCTGCATGACGCCCGACAGCTCGGCCCCCGGCTCGAACAGGTGGGTCACCTCGTCGGCGCGCTCCACGAACGCGAACACGCGCACCTTGGAGAACTGCTCGCGCAGCGCCTGGACCAGCAGCAACGTGAAGTGGCTGAACCCGGCCACCGAGCCGGAGACGTCGCAGAGGATCACCAGCTCCGGACGGCCGGGCCGCTTCGTCCTGTACGCGGGCCGCATCGGCACGCCGCCGGTGGACATCGAGCGGCGCAGCGTGCGCCGCATGTCGAGCGTGCCGCGGTTCGCCCGCTTGCGGCGCACCGCCAGGCGCGCGGCCAGCCGGCGGGCCAGCGGGTGGACGGTGCGGCGCAGGGCGGTGAGCTGCTCGGCGTAGGCGGAGAGGAACTCGACCTGCTCGGCCTGCTTGGGCACGGCGGTCTTGGCCACCTGCTCCCGGCCGCGCATCTCCGCGGTACGGCGGCGCACCTCGTCGGTGACCATCTTCCGGAAGGCGGCGATGCGGTCGCGAATCTCGCGTCGGCGCATCTCGTCGGAGAAGTCGCCGGCCTCGTCCGGGTTCGCGACCTTCAGGTCGTCCATGATCCGGGCGAGCAGCGTTTCCGGGGACAGCATGCGCAGCGCCTGGTAGGCCGACCAGCTCGGCTGCCCGCCCGCCCCGCGGATGCCCTGGCCCGCCCCGCCGGAGGTGCCCAGCGCGTCGACGACGGCGCGGGCCAGCTCCTGGAGCGCCTTGTCGTCGCCGTCGCGGAGCAGGTCGGCGAGGATGTCGCGCAGCGCGTCGACGTCGACGGGGCCGTCGGCGGCGTCCCCGTTCTCGTCACCGACGCGGGGCACCTCCACCTCGGAGCTGCCGGCGCCGAGGGCGGCCGGGAAGAAGAGGTCGAACAGCGTGTCGAACTGGGCGCGCTGGCCGGAGCGGCGCAGCAGCGCCGCAGCCAGACCCTCGCGCAGGTGCTCGCGGTGGATGATGTCGAGCGCGCCGAGCACGCGCGCGGCGTCGATGGTCTCGCCCGGGCCGACGGCCACACCGTGGGTGCGCAGCGCGGAGACGAAATCCACCAGGTGGCCCGACAACCCGTGCTCCGACCCGATCCGCTCCACCGTCGCCATGTCCCCATGATGCCCCGGGGGGCCCGCCGATCTCCATGACGGCCGGGATCCGATCTTCACAGAACCTCCACAGCGACCACCGGCCACCTGCACAACTCGCCCCTACGCTCGCCCCATGAGCGGGAGACAGCGACGGGTACTGGTCGTCGACGACGAGCCCACCATCGCGGCGTCCGTGGCCGCCCGGCTGCGCGCCGAGGGGTTCGGCGTCGACATCGCCCACGACGGCCCGTCCGCCGTGGAGAGCGTCCGGGCCGACCCGCCCGACCTCGTGGTCCTCGACGTCATGCTGCCCGGCTACGACGGGCTGGAGGTGTGCCGGCGCATCCAGGCCGACCGTCCGGTCCCGGTGCTGATGCTCACCGCACGCGACGCCGAGACCGACCTCCTGGTGGGGCTGGGCGTGGGCGCCGACGACTACATGACCAAGCCGTTCTCGCCCCGGGAGCTCGCCGCCCGGGTGCATGCGCTGTTCCGGCGGATCGACCGGATGACCGAGCCCGGCGCGACCGGCACGCCCGTCCGGCTCGGCGACCTGGAGATCGACCCGGCGCAGCGCCGCGTGTCCCGCGCGGGCGAGCCCGCCCACCTGACGCCGATCGAGTTCGACCTGCTCTCCCACCTGGCGGCACGGCCGCGTGACGTCCACGCCCGGGAGGTGCTGCTGGAGCAGGTGTGGGGCTGGGCCGCCGGCACGACGACGCGCACGGTGGACAGCCACGTCAAGGCGTTGCGTCGCAAGCTCGGGGCGGACCTGATCCGGACGGTGCACGGCGTCGGCTACGCGCTGGAGGTGCGGGGATGACCGTCGTGGAGCTCCTGCCTCGCCCGCTCGACCGCATCCCCTGGATCAAGCTCAAGATCACGGTGCTCTACGCGGTCTCGGCCGCGGCCGGGCTGGCCTACCTCTGGTACACCTACCGCTGGGTGCCACCGCTGACGGTCACGCTGGTCGCGGTGGCGATCGTGCTGGTCACCGGCCAGGTCCTGGCCCACGGCATGACGCGCCCGCTGCGGGAGATGACGGCGGCCGCGCGGGCGATGGCCCAGGGCGACTACACGCGCCGGGTCCGGGCCACCTCCCGCGACGAGGTGGGCGCGCTCGCGGCGGCGTTCAACCGGATGGCCGCCGATCTGGAGGCCGCCGACCAGCACCGTCGCGAGCTCATCGCGAACGTCTCCCACGAGCTGCGCACGCCGATCACGGCGCTGCGGGCCGTGCTGGAGAACGTCGTGGACGGGGTCGCCGAACCGGATCCGACGACGTTGCGCACCGCGCTGGCCCAGACCGAGCGGCTCGGCACGCTGGTCGCCGAGCTGCTCGACCTCTCCCGCATGGAGGCCGGGGTGCTGGCGATCGAGCGCGAGCCCTTCGCGCTGGCCCCGTTGCTGGCCGACGCGGTCGCGGAGGTGTCGCTCACCGACCGGGGCGTCGGGTTCCAGGTGGACGTCACCCCGCCCGACGCGGTGGTGCACGCCGACCGCGACCGCCTGCACCAGGTGGTGGTCAACCTGCTCGACAACGCCGCACGGCACGGCCCACCGGGTTCCGCCGTGCGCATCGACGCCCGACACCGGGAAGAGGGGCTGGTCATCGACGTGTCCGACGAGGGACCGGGGATCGCGCGGGCCGACCGCGAGCGGGTGTTCCACCGCTTCACCCGCGGGGAGCGGGCCGCCGGGGGCGGTACGGGACTGGGGCTGGCGATCGCGCGCTGGGTGGTGGACCTGCACGGCGGCCGGATCGGCGTCGTCGAGACCGGCGGGCCGGGCTGCCGGATCCGGGTGACGCTCCCGTGAGCGCCCCGGTGAGATCAGCCGAGCTGGGCATGGTTCACGAGCCCGTCCCGCCGCCCGTGTCGGTGTTCGGGAAGCACTGGCCGGGGCCGCTGCTGCCCCCGTCCCGGCGGCTCCTGGGGGTGGCAGCCGCGACGGGGGTGGGCGCGGCCGTCGCGATCCCGGACGGACGCGACGGCGTCGGCTGGCTCGTGACGGGCCTGCTCCTGGTGGGAGCCGTCCTGGCGATCGGCTGGCGTCCGCTGCGCCCGCCGGGTGAGCTGCTGCCGCACCGGGTCGCGGTCGTCGAGACCGCGTGGATGCCCGTGGCCGTCGCGCTGTCCGGGGTCGCCGCGGTGCGCGACGCGGGCTGGCTCGTCGGGTTCTGCATGCTGGCCGCGTGCGCCGCCGGGTCGCTGGCCGTGGCGGGTCGGTCGTTCCGCTCGGTCGTCCGGGGCGCGGTCGCCGTCCCGCTCGGGGCGCTGCGCAGCCCGCTCTGGGTGGGTCGCGGTCTTCGCGCGATGCGCCGGACCACCGGGGGGCTGCGGCTCGTCGCGTCGCTGCTGGTCGGGCTGGGTCTGCTCGCGGTGTTCGGGCCGCTGCTGGCCTCGGCCGACCCGGCGTTCGGCGAGGTGCTGGCCGGCCTCGTCCCGACCCTCGACGGGGGCGCGGTGCCCGGCTGGGTCGTCCGGTTCGGGCTGGGCGCGGCCGGGGTGGTCGGGGCCGGGTTCCTGCTGGCCGCGCCACCGACGGCGCCTCCACCACCGGAGCGCGTCTCCCGGTTGCGCACGGTGGAGTGGGGCCTGCCGGTGGGGCTGCTCGCCGGGCTGTTCGCGCTCTACGTCGCCACGACGCTGCCCAGCCTGTTCGGGCTCGACGCCCACGTGCGCGACACCAGCGGGCTGACCTACGCCGAGTACGCCCGCAGCGGCTTCTGGCAGCTGCTCACGGTGACCGTGCTGTCGTTGCTGGTGATCGTGCTGGGGTCGCGCTGGGCCCCGCCGGCTGCTCCCCTGTGGACGCGCGGGCTGCTCGGTGCGCTGGCCGGGCTCACCCTCGTCATCGTCGCGTCGGCGCTGACCCGGATGTGGCTCTACCAGCAGGTCTACGGCTTCACCGTGCTCCGGCTGCTGGTGCTCACCTGCGAGCTGTGGCTGGGCGCCGGGTTCGTCATGATGCTGGTGTCGGTGTTGCGGCTGCGACCGGTGCGGTACGCGCGCGGGATGTTGGCCGCGGGGATCGGCGCGCTGCTGGCCCTGGCCGTGCTCGACCCCGAGCGGTTCGTCGCCGAGCACAACGTCGACCGCTACGCCGCGACCGGACGCATCGACGTCGAGTACCTGTCGGGGCTCTCGGCCGACGCGGTGCCGGCGCTGCAACGGCTGCCCGAACCGCTGCGGTCCTGCGCGCTGGCCCCGATCGCGGCCCGGTTGGGCCCGGTCGAGGAGGGCGGCTGGCGCAGCACGAACCTGAGCCGGGCCGGGGCGCGGGCGGACCTCGCGGCTGCGACGATCGGGACGTGCAGGATGGCCTCCTCTGGGAGCTCGCGGGCGACCGACGACTGATCATGGTGCTGCCCGGGTCGATGGTGATGCAGGTGGCGCACCCCGTCGTCGGGGCGGGCGTGGGTGCGCACTCGGTGTTCAGGGCCGACCCGTGGGGGCGGCTGTTCCACTCGCTGGACTCGATGCTCACGCTCGCCCGGGGCGGTCCCGGGGCCGCCGCCGAGGGGGCGCGGCTCCGCGCGGTGCACCGGGAGATCCGCGGCGTCGACGACCGCGGCCACCGCTACAGCGCACTGCATCCCGAGGCGTACGCGTGGGTGCACCTGACGCTCTACGAACGGCTGGTGACGATGTCGCGCCTGTTCGGCCCGCCGGTGGACCAGGCGCGGCTCTACGCCGAGTTCCTCGAGCTGGGTGACGCGCTGGGCATCCGCCGCCACCACCTGCCCGCCGACGAGCCCGCCGTGTGGCCCCACCTGAAGCACATGACGGCGGACGTGCTGGAGAACCACCCGACCGTCCACGCGTTCCTGCACGTCCTGCGCACCAGCCCGGTGCCGCTGCCCCGCTGGCCATCGGGCCTGCGGTGGGCGTGGCCGGCGGTGGGACGGCCGTTCGGGGAGGTGGCCCACTTCCTCGCGGTCGGCACGCTCGACCCGGCGCTGCGCGAGCTGCTGGGCCTGCGCTGGACCGACCGGCAGGAGAACGTGCTGGCGCGGATGGCCGACGGCGTGCGGCGCGGAGCGCCGCGGCTGCCCGACCGGATCCGCCGCGTCAGTTGAGCCGCAGCTCGGCGGCTGCCTTCACCGCGTCGGACTGGTGCTTCAGCACGACGCCCAGCGTGGCGCGCACGGCGTCGTCGTCGAGGGTGTCGAGGCCCAGGGCGAGCAGCGTGCGTCCCCAGTCGATGGTCTCGGCCACCGACGGCGACTTGCGCAGCTCCAGCCCGCGCAGCACCCGCACCGTGCGGACCAGGGCGTCCACGAGGTTCTGGGCCAGCTCGGGCACCCGGCTCGCGACGATGCGCCGCTCCAGGTCGGCGTCGGGGAAGTCCAGGTGCAGGAACAGGCAGCGGCGCTTGAGCGCCTCCGACAGCTCGCGCGTGGAGTTCGACGTCAGCAGCGCGAACGGGCGGCGCGTGGCGGTGATCGTGCCCATCTCCGGAACGGTGACCTGGAAGTCCGACAGGACCTCCAGCAGCAGCCCCTCGACCTCGACGTCGGCCTTGTCCATCTCGTCGACGAGCAGCACGGTGGGGTCGCTGCGCCGGATCGCGGTGAGCAGCGGGCGCGGCAGCAGGAACTCCTCGGAGAACACGTCGTCGCGCGTCTCGTCCCACGACTCGTCGTTGCGGCCGGCGGTGATGCGCAGCAGCTGCTTGGCGTGGTTCCACTCGTAGAGCGCGCGGGCCTCGTCGATGCCCTCGTAGCACTGCAGGCGCACCAGCCCCGACCCCGTGCACTCGGCGACCGCCTTGGCCAGCTCGGTCTTGCCGACTCCCGCGGGCCCCTCGACCAGCAACGGCTTGCCCAGCCGGTCGGCGAGGAAGACCGTGGTGGCGACGGCGGTGGAGGCGAGGTACCCCACGCCGGCGAGCCGCTCGGCCACGTCGGAGACGGAGCCGAAGAGGGGCGACTGGAGTTCACTCACGCTGGTCATCCTGCATGACGCGCACCGGTTCTGCCCGAGCGGTAGATCACACAAGCGTCGTGGTGACCGCACGGACGTTCTGACCGGGGTGCCGTCCACCGGACTCCCCCACCTTGCCGAGCTCCGGCCAGGCGAAATCCACCTCCCCGAGCGGTGCGGTGTGGACGTGCAGCCGCCCCGTGCGCAGCCCCCCGGATCGTCGTGGTCGGCTGGTGTGGACGCGGTCGAGCGGGATGTTCCAGATCGGGAGGCCGTGCTGCACCGCCGCCGGGACGTGGCTGATCACCGAATCGGGCGCCACCCGGGGGACGGCCGCCGCCACGAGGAGCGCGTGCCTGGCCTCGCGCCTCCGCAGGCGCGGGTCGGGCGACCGGAGGTGGGCGCCGTCCGTGATCGCCGTGCGGACCCGCGGCTTCGTGGCCGATCGAGCACATCCACCCACCCCACCCCACCGCACCGCCATCCTCGCGGCTGCACCGGCGTCCTGACGCCGCGGTCCCCACGGCGCGTGTGCCGTCATCCCGGGAACCGGGTGAAGGACGGGGTGTGGCCGTCGGGGGCGCGGGACCGCCCCCGCGCGGAACTGTCGGTGCCCTCGTCCACCATGGGGGCATGACCACCACCGAGCAGGACCTCCGCTCCCGCGCCGAGGAGGTGCTGGCCACCCTCGCCGGCCCCGACGCCCGGCTGCGGGAGGACCAGTGGACGGCCATCCACGCGCTGGTCGCCCTGCGCAAGCGGGCGCTGGTCGTCCAGCGCACGGGGTGGGGCAAGTCGGCCGTCTACTTCGTGGCCACCGCTCTGCTGCGGGAGGCCGGCGCGGGCCCCACGGTCATCGTCTCGCCGCTGCTCGCGCTGATGCGCAACCAGATCGACGCCGCCGAGCGCGCGGGTATCCGGGCGGTCACGGTCAACTCGGCCAACACGGGCGACTGGGAGCGCACCTACGACGCGGTCGACGCCGGTGAGGTCGACGTGCTGCTGGTCAGCCCCGAGCGGCTCAACAACCCCGATTTCCGCGACCGCGTGCTCCCCCGGCTCACCGCGAGCGCCGGCATGCTCGTCGTCGACGAGGCCCACTGCGTGTCCGACTGGGGCCACGACTTCCGGCCCGACTACCGCCGCCTGCGCTCGCTCATCGCCGAGCTGCCCGACGGCATCCCGGTGCTCGCCACCACGGCCACGGCCAACGACCGCGTGGTCGTCGACGTCACCGAGCAGCTAGGTCTGCAGGCCGGCCGGCCGCTGGTGCTGCGCGGCTCGCTCGACCGCGAGAGCCTGCGGCTGTCGGTGGTGAAGCTGCGCACGGCCGCCGACCGGCTGGGCTGGCTCGCCGCCCAGATGGACGCGCTGCCGGGCGCCGGCATCATCTACACGCTCACCATCGCCGCGGCCGAGGAGGTGGCCGACTTCCTGCGCGAGCGCGGCTACCCCGTGGCGTCCTACACGGGCAAGACCGACCCGGCGGAGCGCCTCGCGGCGGAGGGCGACCTGCTGGCCAACCGGGTGAAGGCGCTGGTCGCCACGAGCGCGCTGGGCATGGGCTTCGACAAGCCCGACCTGGGGTTCGTCGTCCATCTGGGGGCACCCGCGTCACCGGTGGCCTACTACCAGCAGATCGGACGCGCCGGGCGCGCCGTCGAGCGCGCCGAGGTGATCCTGCTGCCCGGCCACGAGGACCAGGACATCTGGCGCTACTTCGCCTCGCTCGCGTTCCCGTCGGAGCCGGTGGTACGCCAGACGTTGCGGGTGCTGGGTGACGAGACGCTGTCCACCGCGGCCATCGAGACGCGCGTCGACCTCTCGCGAACCCGGCTGGAGATGCTGCTCAAGGTGCTCGACTCCGACGGCGCCGCCAAGCGCGTCAAGGGCGGGTGGGTGGCCACCGGGCAGGACTGGTTCTACGACGAGGAACGCCACCGGCGCATCGCCACGGCGCGCAAGGCCGAGCAGCAGGCCATGCTCGACTACATCGACACCCGCGAGTGCCGGCTGGTGTTCCTGCGCAACCAGCTCGACGACGCCGGAGCCGAGAAGTGCGGCCGGTGCGACAACTGCGCGGGCGCGGCGTGGAGCACCGACGTCGACGGCGCGGCGTCGGCCGCGGCCGCGGAGCGCATCCAGCGGCCCGGGGTCGAGGTGGCGCCGCGCAAGCAGTGGCCGTCGGGGATGAAGGAGCTCGACGTGCCGGCGTCGGGGAAGATCCCGGCGGGTGAGCTGGCGGAGCCGGGGCGGGTGATCGGAAGGCTGTCCGACATCGGATGGGGACCGCGGCTGCGCGAGCTGCTCGATCCCGCGCCCGCCCCCGACGACGAGCTCGGACCCGACATCGACCCGGAGACCGGCGAGCCGGTGTCGGCCACCGACCTGCCCGTGCCGAAGGACGTCCTCGACGCCGTGGTGCGGGTCCTCGCCGGGTGGGGCTGGGAGGAGCGGCCGGTGGGCGTGGTCGGGATCGGGTCGCGCACCCGTCCGCACCAGCTCGACCACCTCGCGCGGCGGATCTCCGAGATCGGCCGGCTGCCGCTGCTCGGCACGCTGGTGTCCGCGGGGGCGCGGCCCGGTGCGCACGCCAACTCCGCGCAGCGCCTGGCCGCGGTCTGGAACGCGTTCGACGAGCCGGCGTTCCCGGTGCCGGCGGGCCCGGTCCTGCTCGTCGACGACCTGATCGACACCGGCTGGACCATGACGGTGGCCGCGCGGCTGCTGCGCCGGGCCGGGGCCTCCGCGGTCCTGCCGTTCGCGCTGGGCCAGGCGGGATAGCCTTCGGCCATGCCATCCGACATCGCGATGAAGGCCATGAACGGCGTCCACCGGCTCGTCCTCAAGGCCACCGGCGGCAAGCTCGGCTGGGACGCCATGGGCATGCCCGTGCTGGAGCTCACCACGATCGGGCGCAGGAGCGGCCAGCCGCGCTCGGTCATGCTCACCTCGCCCGTCGCCGAGAACGGCAGCCGGGTGGTCGTCGCGTCCCGGGGCGGTGACGACGCGCACCCGGCCTGGTTCCTCAACCTGCGCGACAACCCGAAGGTGGAGGTCGCGCTCAAGGGCGGCCCGAAGCAGCCGATGACCGCCCGGATCGCCACGCCGGAGGAGCGGGCCCGGCTCTGGCCGCAGATCACCGAGCGGTTCACGAACTACGCCGGCTACCAGCGCAAGACCGAGCGCGAGATCCCCCTGGTCATCCTGGACCCGGTGGCCTGAGCTCGGGAGCAGCGGCCACCGGAGGCAGGTCCAGGAGCAGCCGGTGCGCCGACGTGCGCACGGTGACCACCCCCGGCGCCGGAGGGGAGCCGTCCTCCGGCCACACGGTGATCCGCCAGGCCGGGGCCCCGGGGCAGCCGGCCGCCCACCAGGCCCGCAGCGCGCCGAGGAGCCGGACGGCCAGCGGGTGCCCCGCCGGCCCGAAGGGGCGAACGGCCAGCGCGGTCCGGACACCGGAATCCCGCGGCTCCGCGAGCACGGCCGCCGCCAGCCCCGGCTCCGCTCCGGGCGGGCTGACCAGGGCCGATACCGGGAGGTCCAACCCGGCGACCGGTCCGGATCCGGTGGGGAGCAGCCGCGCCGCGGCGAGGTCGGTGAGGGCCAGCCACAGCCCGAAGCCGTCCCACACGTCCTGCGGGCCCAGCGTCAGATAGCCGAGTGCCGCGCCGGCCGTGAGCGGGTCGCGGGGATCGAGCAGGACCGTCGCCACGGCCTCGGCGTCGACCCCCGGGCCGTCGGCAGGCACCTGCACCGCCCCGCCGCCCGGCAGCGGCACCACCGCGTCGCGCTCGGCCCCGATCCCGCGCAGCCGGATGAAGGAGCAGCCGCGCACGGAGTCGCTGCGCAGGACGCCGTCGGGACCGAGGTCGAACGCGATCGACAGCTGGCTCCCCCGCACCCCGAGCGGCACCAGCAGCCGGCCGGCGGGCGCGAGCTGCGCCACCCACTCCGGGCGGACGTCGGCGCTGCCGACCGTGAGCACGATCCGGTCGTAGGGCGCCCCCGGCGGATGCCCGAGCGCGCCGTCCGCGCACACCAGCTCGACGTCCCCGGTACCGGCCGCGGCCAGGTGGACGGCGGCGGAGGCGACCAGGCCGGGGTCGATGTCCACCGACGTGACGTGGCCGGCCGGTCCCACCATCCGCGCCATGAGCGCGGCGTTCCAGCCGGTGCCGGCCCCGATCTCCAGGACGCGCAGGCCCGGCCGCAGCGCGAGCTGCTCCAGCATGATCGCCACCATCGACGGCTGCGACGCCGAGCTGGTGGCCGCCCCGTCCACGTGCTGGACGGGCACGGCCCCGTCGGCGTAGGCGTCCGCGACGTCGACGCCGGGCAGGAACAGGTGCCGCGGCACGGCCCGTAACGCGTCCTCGACGGCCGGGCTGAGCACCCGACCGCCGGTGACCAGGGCGTCGACCATCCCGGATCGGAGGAGATGGGCGCTGGTCATCGGCCTGAGTGTGGCCGCGACCGGGGTGCCCGACAACATCAGAGCCACGTTCCCCGACCATCGTCGTCACCGGCGCGCCGCCTGCCGGTTCCGACGAGAGTGCCGTTCGTCGGTTCAGAGAGCGACCAGGTCGTCGGCGTGGACCACCTCGCGGCGGTGCTCCGTCGGCAGGTCCCGGCTTCTCCGGCCGATCAGGCCCGGGAGCTCCGCGGCGTCGAAGCCCACCACGCCGCGGGCGACGACCACACCGTGCGGGCCGACCAGGTCCACCACGTCACCGGCCACGAACTCGCCGGAGATGCCGTGGATGCCGGCGGCCAGCAGGGAGCGGCGGCGTTCGATCACCGCCGCCACCGCACCGGCGTCCAGGTCGAGGCGGCCGCGGACGTCAGCGGCGTGCCGGAGCCAGAACCTGCGCGCCGACATCCGCCGCCCCGACGTGCGGAACGCGGTGCCCACCGCCGGGCCGTCGGCGGAGGTGTCGAGGGCGCCGTCGATGTCGGCCGCCGCCGCGAGCAGCACCGGGATGCCAGCGGCGGTGGCCATCGCCGCCGCGGTGATCTTGGTGGCCATGCCGCCGGTCCCGAGGCTGCCCTGGCCCGGACGCGCGATCTGCACGGCGTCGAGGTCGGAGGGTGCGTCGACGTCGCGGAGCAACCGGGAGCCGGGCTTGCGGGGGTCGCCGTCGTAGAGGCCGTCGACGTCGGAGAGCAGCACGAGCCCGTCGGCACCGACGATGTGGGCCACCAGCGCGGCGAGGCGGTCGTTGTCGCCGACCCGGATCTCGTCGGTGGCCACCGTGTCGTTCTCGTTGACCACCGGCAGCACCCCGAGGCCGAGCAGCCGTTCCAGGGTGCGCTGGGCGTTGCGGTAGTGAGCGCGGCGGATCATGTCGTCGGCGGTGAGCAGGACCTGGCCGATGGCCTGGCCGTGGCGGCCGAACGACGCGCCGTAGGCCTGGGCGAGCTGCAGCTGCCCGACCGATGCCGCGGCCTGCTGGGTGGCGAGGTCGCGGGGGCGTTTGGTGAGCCCCAACGGGGCCAGCCCGGCCGCGATCGCCCCCGACGAGACGAGCACCACCTGGCTGCCGGCCGCCCGCCGCTTGGCCAGCGCGTCGACCAGCGCGTCGAGGCGGACGGGGTCGAGCCCACCGTCGAGGCTGGTGAGCGACGACGACCCGACCTTGACGACGACGCGCCGGGCCGCGGCGAGCTGGAGCCGGGCGTCCACGTGTGTCTAGCCCTCCTCTGTCCCATCCGAGAACGGCTCAGCGAACGGCTCAGCGAACGGCTCAGCCCAAGGGGACTCCGACGCCTGCATCTGCGCGATGGCGAGCTCGGCGTCGGTGCGCGGGATCCGGCGGGCGTTGCGGGCGGCCTTGCGCTCGTGGGCGGGCACGCGGTCGCTCTGCTCCAGCCGGATGTCGGTGCCGCGGCCGGTCATCATCGCGGCGATGCCGGCGGGGGTGCTGGGCTCCCACTCGAACGTGACGTCGCCGATCGTGACCGGGCAGTGCGGGCGGGCCCCGGCCTTGGCCAGCGCGTCCTCGACGCCGGCGCGGGCGAGCCGGTCGCCCAGGTAGCCGACGGCCTCGTCGTTGTCGAAGGCCGTCTGGCGGATCCAGCGCTCGGGGCGCGCACCGCGGACGATGAAGCCGCCGTCGAGCTCCGGGTCGGCCTCGACGGTGAAGCCCTCGTCGTCGACGGCGGTGGGCCGCAGCACGACGCGCGTGGCCTCGACGACGGGTTGGGCGGCGCGGTACTCGCGCACCTCCTGCGCCATCGCGAACGTCAGCTCGCGCAGGCCGGCGTGGCTGGCGGTGGAGATCGCGAACACGGGCCAGCCGAAGCGCTCCTTCACGTCGGCGGCCACGAGCTCGGCCATGTCGCGCGCGTCGGGCACGTCGATCTTGTTGAGCGCGACGATGCGGGGCCGCTCGGACAGCTCGCCGCCGAGCGCCGGGGTGTAGCGGGCGAGCTCGTCCTCCAGGGCGACGATGTCGGCGACCGGATCGCGGCCCGGCTCGAACGTCGCGCAGTCGACGACGTGCACGAGCACCGAGCAGCGCTCGATGTGGCGCAGGAAGTCCAGGCCCAGGCCACGGCCCTCGGACGCGCCGGGGATCAGCCCGGGCACGTCGGCGACGGTGAAGACGTCGGCGCCCGCGGTGACCACGCCGAGCTGCGGGACGAGCGTGGTGAACGGGTAGTCGGCGATCTTCGGTCGGGCCGCGGACAGCGCCGCGACCAGCGAGGACTTGCCCGCCGACGGGAACCCGACGAGCCCGACGTCGGCCATGGAGCGCAGCTCCAGCACGAGGTCGCGGCTCTCCCCCGGCTCGCCGAGCAGCGCGAACCCGGGCGCCTTGCGCGACTGGGACGCGAGCGACGCGTTGCCCAGCCCGCCCCGGCCGCCCTCGGCGGCGACGAAGCGGGTGCCCGGGCCGGTCAGGTCGGCGATGATCTCGCCGTCGGTGGAGAACACCACGGTGCCGTCGGGGACGAGCATCTCGATGTCCTCGGCGTTGGCGCCCATCTTCCAGCCGCCCTGGCCCTGCTTGCCGTTGCGCCCGAGGGCGTGCGGGCGGTGGTGGAAGTCCAGCAGCGTGTGCACGCCGGCGTCGACGACGAAGACGACGCTGCCGCCCTTGCCGCCGTTGCCGCCGTCGGGGCCACCGAGGGGCTTGAACTTCTCACGATGGATCGAGGCGCAGCCGTTGCCGCCCGCCCCCGCTGTGGCGTGCACCACCACGCGGTCCACGAACTTCGACATCAACTACTCCTGGGTTACATGACGAACGGCGGACCACCCACGAGGGGCGGCCCGCCGTCCGGGAAAGCGTCGTTCAGACGGAGACCGGCTCCGCAGGAACCTCGACCGGAACGATGTTGATGACCTTGCGACCGCGCGAGTAGCCGAACTCCACCGCGCCGGGCGCGAGGGCGAACAGCGTGTCGTCGCCACCACGGCCGACGTTGACGCCGGGGTGGAACTTGGTGCCGCGCTGGCGGATGATGATCTCACCGGCGTTGACGACCTGACCACCGAAGCGCTTGACGCCGAGGCGCTGGGCGTTGGAGTCGCGACCGTTGCGGGAGCTGGACGCACCCTTCTTGTGTGCCATGGCTGCGTCTCCTCTTACTTCGCGATGCCGGTGACCTGGACCTTCGTCAGCGGCTGACGGTGCCCCTGACGCTTGTGGTACCCGGTCTTGTTCTTGAACTTGTGAATGCGGATCTTCGGGCCCTTGGTGTGCTCGACGACCGTGGCGGTGACGGACGCGCCGGCCAGCGCCGCGGCGTCGGTGACGACGTTGTCGCCGTCGACCAGCATCAGCGCGGGCAGCGTGATGCTGGCGCCCGGCTCACCCTTGATCTTCTCAACGGTGAGCACGTCGTCGACGGCCACCTTGTACTGCTTACCGCCGGTCTTGACGACTGCGTACATCGACGCACTGCTCCAAAGCTCGAGGGACGAAGCGTGGGATCGCCTCGTTGGTGGTGGTCCCACGCGGGCCGCGGCTCAGGACTACAGAGCGCGGCGCAGGGTTCCTAGGGTACGACAACGCCGATGGGGAGGGTCAAACCGGGTCGCCACCTGCCTCGGCCACGGGCGGACCCGCAGGTCGCGTTGCCGTGCGACGGGCCCGGCGGGGGGTGGAGACGACCGCGACCGGCTCCGGCTGCGGGGCCTCGGGAGCTGCGGAGTCCTCGGCCGGCTTGGCCACCGTGACGACCGTGACCGCCGGGGCGTCGCCGTCCGTGGCGGCCGGGGCCCCCGCGGTGCGGGTGACCCGCCCGCGGCGGCGCGCCGGACGCCCGTTGGGCGGCTCGGCGTCGGCCACCTCCTCCTGCGTGCGGGGGGCGTCGACGGGCACCAGCGGCTCGACGGCGACCGCCTTCTCCGCGACGACCTCCTCGACGGCCTCGGCGGCCTCGGCGGCGACGTCCACCGACGATCCGGCGGGCGACACCTCGATCCCGGACGCGGGGATCCCGGACGCGGGGGCCGGTTCCACCGCGGGCGCGCCCGCGTCGAGCGTGGCCGCCACGACGTCGGCCAGACCGTTGCGGACCCCGCCCGCGGGAGCCTCGACCCGGCGCACGTCACCCTCGCCGCGACGCACGCCGCGTCCGCCACGGGACCGGCGCCCGTTGCCCTCGGGCGCCGGGGACCGCTGCTCGGACGAGACGTCGGCCTTCGGCGTGACCGGCTCGGCGCTGACCAGCACACCGCGACCGCGGCAGTGCTCGCACGGCGTGGAGAAGTGCTCCAGGAGCCCGCCGCCGACGCGCTTGCGCGTCATCTGCACCAGGCCGAGCGAGGTGACCTCGGCGACCTGGTGGCGGGTGCGGTCGCGCGCCAGGCACTCGGTGAGGCGCCGCAGCACGAGATCGCGGTTGGCCTCCAGCACCATGTCGATGAAGTCGATGACGATGATGCCGCCGATGTCGCGCAGCCGCAGCTGGCGGACGATCTCCTCGGCCGACTCCAGGTTGTTGCGGGTGACGGTCTCCTCGAGGTTGCCCCCGGAACCGGTGTACTTGCCGGTGTTGACGTCGATGACCGTCATGGCCTCGGTGCGGTCGATCACCAGCGTGCCGCCCGAGGGCAGCCAGACCTTGCGGTCCAGCGCCTTGAGCAGCTGCTCGTCGATGCGGTGCTCCGCGAACACGTCGGTGGTGCCGACGTGGCGGTGGATGCGCTCGGCGAGCTCCGGGGCGACGTGCCCGAGGTAGTTGTTGAGCGTGTCCCACGCGTCGTCGCCCTGGACGACGAGCCGTGAGAAGTCCTCGTTGAACTGGTCGCGCACGACCTTGACCAGCAGGTCGGGCTCCTCGTAGAGCAGCACCGGGGCCTTGGGCTTGTTCGGGCCGGTCTTCTCGGACTTCTCCTTGACGACCTCCCACTGCGCCTGCAGGCGGCGGACGTCGCGCTCCAGCGCCTCGTGGCTCACGCCCTCGGAGGCGGTGCGGATGATCACCCCGGCCTCACTGGGGACGATCTCGCGGAGCATGTCCTTGAGGCGCTTGCGCTCGACGTCGGGCAGCTTGCGGCTGATGCCCGCGGCGCCGCCCGAGGGCACGTAGACGAGGAAGCGGCCGGCCAGGCTGATCTGCGTGGTGAGCCGGGCACCCTTGTGGCCGACCGGGTCCTTCGTGACCTGCACGAGGATGGGATCGCCGCTGGAGAGGGCCTGCTCGATGCGCCGGGCCTTGCCGCCGAGCCCGGCGGCGTCCCAGTCGACCTCGCCGGCGTAGAGCACGGCGTTGCGGCCGCGCCCGATGTCGACGAAGGCGGCCTCCATGCTGGGCAGCACGTTCTGGACGCGGCCCAGGTAGATGTTGCCGACCATGGACGACCCGGCCGAGCCTCGATCCGCGACGAAGTGCTCGACGAGGATCTCGTCCTCGAGGACGGCGATCTCCATGCGGTCGCCGCGCTCGCGCACGACCATCGTGCGGTCGACGGACTCGCGGCGGGCCAGGAACTCGGCCTCGGACAGGATCGGCACGCGGCGACGACCGGCGTCGCGGCCGTCGCGGCGGCGCTGGCGCTTGGCCTCCAGGCGCGTGGACCCGCGGACGCTCTGCACGCCGTCGCCGTCCTCGCTGGTGGCGGCGCTGCGCTCGCGGGGCTGGCGGACCCGGGTGACGGTGCCGGGAGGGTCGTCGTCGGAGGCGGCGTCCTCGCCCGACCCGCGACGGCGGCGCCGGCGACGGCGACGCGAGGTGCCGGAGGCGGCACCCTCGTCGTCGGTGTCGTCGCCCTCCTCGTTGTCCTCGGAGTCGGACGACTCCGAGGACTCGGACGACTCGGACGACGCGTCGTCGGACGCGCCGGAGTCGTCGGTCTCCTCGTTGCCCTCGTCGTCGGTACCGCGGCCGCGACCACGGCCCCGGCGTCCCCGGCGACGGCGGCGGCGGGCGCCGTCCTCGTCGGTGTCGTCGGTGTCGTCGGTGTCGTCGGTGTCGTCGGTGTCGTCGGTGTCATCGTCGGCGGCGGACCCCTCCGCCTCCTCGGTGGCGGTCTCCTCGGCGGAGTCCTCGGCGACGGGCTCGGCCGACCGGCGCGAGCGCGTGCGCCGCGTGGGCGCGGCCTTCTCCTCCGGCTCGTCGGCGGTGGCCTCGGGCTCCTCGGACACCGGCTCGGCCTCGGCGCGCCGGCTGCGGCTGGGCCGGGTGGGGGCCTGGAACAGCGGTGCGGGGGGCGCGAACACCGGGGCGAGCGCGGCGGCGACCTTCGGCGCGTCGACGACGGGATCGGGATCGAAGTGCAGGACCTCGGACTCGGGTGGCGCCTCCGGAGCGGAGGCGTCCCCGCCGGGCACGAGCGCGGTGACGACCTGCTCGGCCATCTTGCGGTCGATGCTCGACTGGGCCCCCTTGACCTCGATGCCGAGACCGCCGAGCGCCGCGAGGACCTCGCGACTCGTCAGGCCCAGCAGCTTGGCCAGCGCGTGCACCCGCATCTTCTCGGGCAGCTCGTCCAGGGCAGGTACGGTGACCGGCCCGCCGGGATTGCCGGCGGGCGTTTCCATATTCGACATCCAGCTCCTCCGCCCCCGGGCGCCCTCGAGGAAGGCGGCCGCGCAGGGGCACGTGCAGTTCTCTCACCGCGCGGTACGCGGCGAGCAATCCTTGTCCCGCTCCAGCCGTGTGAGAACCGACCTCCGGATCACGCCCGGGTGGTGACCCGTGCGGATCCGAGTGGGTCGGCCAGGTCGCCTCGGTGGTCGAGCAGGCCCTGGGCCGTCCGGGTGGCCTTGGGGGGCGCCGGAAGCGTGAGGCCTGCGACAACGTCGAGTGCACCCAACACGTCATCGGGTCGAACGGCGGGTGTCGTCTGCCGCACGACCGCCGTCATTATCGCACAGACTTCGCCCGACCCGGCGTCCCTCGGACGTGAGGAGGCCGACGGCGCGTCGGAGTCGGGGGGGCTCGCCTCGACCACGGCCGAGGCGATCGCGGCCCGCACGTCGATCTGCCGGCGGCCCGACGGCGTGACCCGCTCGACCACCACCGACTCCCGCGCGAGCAGCACCTCGAGGGCGGCACGCAGGGCGTCGGGGGTGACGCCGGGCAGCTCGATGGTCCAGCGGCTGGCGTCGATCCGGTCGGGCAGGGACGCGCCGTCGGCGATCGCGGCGTCGACGATGTCGATGCCGGCGGGCAGGGCGGCGTCGAGGGCCGTGACCAGCTCCGCGAGGTCGACCTCGCGCGTCAGACCCATCTCCAGGTACTCGGCCTCGCTGGCCGATCCGGTGGGGGCGGCCCCCACCCAGGACAGGCGCGGGTGGGGGCTGAACCCGTGGGAGTGCGACACCGGCACGCCGGCGCGGCGCACGGCACGTTCGAAGCTGCGTGCCACGTCCCGGTGGGACAGGAACCGAAGCCGCCCCCGCTTGGCGAACCGCAGCCGCACGCGCTGCACCGTGGGTGGAGCGGGGTTCGCGGCTTCGCCGGGACGAGGTCGGGCCATGGGCGCAGCCTAGGCGTCCCGGAACGGGAAGTGCTCACCCGGGACGTAGGCCGGCACCGGCCGGTCGGTGTTCACGCCGGGCCCGCCCCGCAGCGGGCACGGTGAGCGCGGCCGGCGCACGGTGGTGCCGGGAACGAGGCTCACAGGAGGATCCCGATGCTCACCGACGCTCCACTCAGCGCACTGGACAAGTCGCTGCCCGCCGCGGCCGACGGCCTGACCGCCGCCGCGTTCCTGGCGACCCGTCCGCGCCTGTCGTCGTTCGCCACCCCCCTGCTCGTGCTGGCCTCGGCGACCCTCGACGCGAACATCGCCCGGATGGCCGCGTGGTGCGCCGAGCGCGGCGTCGGGCTCGCACCGCACGGCAAGACCACGATGGCGCCGTCCCTGTGGGACCGGCAGCTGCGCGCGGGAGCCTGGGGCATCACGG
Source organism: Pseudonocardia sp. 73-21 (assembly GCF_001899645.1). Lineage (GTDB taxonomy): Bacteria > Actinomycetota > Actinomycetes > Mycobacteriales > Pseudonocardiaceae > Pseudonocardia. Next base: position 42,556 of record NZ_MKVV01000029.1, read on the forward strand.
TGGCCACACCGGGCCAGCTCCGGGTGGCCCTGGCCGCGGGGGTGCGGCGGATCCAGCTGGCGAACGCGCTCGTCGACCCCGTCGGGATCGCCGACGTCAGCCGGGCGCTCGACGCCGACCCCGACCTGGAGGTGCTGAGCTGGGCGGACTCCCCGTCCACGGTCACCGTGATGAACGCGGTGCTCGACTCGCTCGCGCCGCGCCGTGCGCTCACGGTGCTGGTGGAGCTGGGCGCCCCGGGCCGGCGCACCGGCGCCCGTGACCGGCGCACCGCCGTCGCGGTCGGGGAGGCGGTGCGGGCGAGCCCGTACGTGCAGCTGGGCGGGGTCGCCGGGTACGAGGGCGCGCTGGCCCATGACGCCTTCCCCGCCGCGCTCGACGCGGTGCGCGGCTACCTGCGCGACCTCGCCGGGTTGCACCGGGATCTCGGCCTCGGGAGCGGGTCGGTCGTCACCGCGGGCGGGAGCGCCTACTTCGACGACGTCGTCGACATCCTCCGGGCGGGCACCTCGGGCCACGTCCTGCTGCGCTCGGGCGCCTACCTCGTCCACGACGACGGCTTCTACCGCGGCATCTCCCCCTTCGCCCGCGACGGCGGGGCCCCGTTCCGGTCGGCCATGCACGCCTGGTGCCGCGTGGTGTCGCAGCCCGAGCCGGGCCTGGCCCTGCTCGACGCGGGCAAGCGCGACGTCCCCTACGACGACGGGCTGCCCGAACCGCAGCTCGTGGCCGACCACCTCGGCGGCCCGACCCGTCCGCTCGCGGGCGAGATCACCGCCGTCAACGACCAGCACGCGTTCCTGCGGACCACCGCGCCCTTGCGGGTGGGCGAGGTGGTGCGGCTGGGCCTGTCGCATCCGTGCACCGCCTTCGACAAGTGGCGGTGGATCCCGATGGTGGCCGACTGGTCGTCGCCCGATCCGGTGGTCGTCGACCTGGTCCGGACGTACTTCTGATGCCCACTTCTGATGGGCGGGGCAGCTCAGCCGGTGAGCTGCGCGAGCGCCGCGCGGGCCCCCGCGTTGAGCTGGATCGGGCCGGTGTCGGTGGCGGTCTTCGGGTCGAGCCCCGACGCCGCGGGGACGGCGGCCGCGAGCGCCGCCTTCTGCTGGAACAGGATCCGGGTGACGGCGCACGCGTCGGCCTGCGAGAAGTCGTCGCGCACGACCAGCAGGTTCGGCAGCGAGATCGTCGCGACGTCGCCGGAGGTCTTGTAGGTGGCGGCGGGGATGGTGCCGGCCGCGTAGACGTCGTCGGACTTCCGCATCGCCGGGAGCAGGCCGCTGACGTCGAGGAGCTTCACCGTCGACCCGTCGGAGGCGAACAGATCGCCGATGCCCTGCGTCGGCAGCCCGCCCGGCCACACGAATCCGTCGATCGAACCACTCTTGATCGCCGCCACCGAGGCGGCGAGGTCCAGGCTCTGGGGCTGCACGTCCTTCTTCGGGTCCAACCCCGCCGCCACCAGCAGCCGGTCCGCGATCAGCTCCGTGCCCGACGCCGGGGAGCCGGTGGAGATCCGCCGGCCCTTGAAGTCGGCCATCGTGGTGATACCGGAGCCCGTGGAGACGACGACCTGGGTGTAGTCGGAGTAGATGCGCGCCAGGGCCTGGATCTTCTGCGGCTCGGCGAACACGCCCTGCCCGCGGACGGCGTCGGCGGCGCTGTCGGCCTGGGCGAAGGCGATGTCGTACTCGCCGGTGCTGAGCTGCTGCACGTTGCGCAGGGTGGAGCCGGTCTCCACGGCGGTGGCCTGGATCGGGCTGCCCGCGGAGACGGCCTTGGCGAGCGCGCTGCCGAGCGCCGCGTACACGCCGGTGGCGTTGCCGGTGGCGATGGTGAGCGGGCCGGAGTCACCGCGGCACGACGACGGGTCCACCGCCGGATCGGGCGTGGTGGCGCAGGCGGTGGTCACCAGGCTCGCGGCCACCAGCACGACGAACCGCGACCTCCGCATCGAGCGCATGCCACGAGTATGTGAGGGATTCATTACCCACCGGAACCCCTACCTTTCCCGGGGACAGGTTATTTCGGACATATCGGTCTCGGCAAAGCGCTCAACCTCAAGTCTTCCCCATCCGGCGGGCCTGCGGCCTTGCCGCCGCCTAACCTCCCCTCACGCCGCGCAGCAGACGTCGCGCACATCACAGCGGGTGATCGGGGACACGGATGACGGAAACCGTCAGCAGTAGCCACAGCGACAGCCTCAATGCGGAACAGGAGGGGTACAAGCAGTCCCTGGGCCGGCGCCAGGTCCAGATGATCGCCATCGGCGGGGCGATCGGCACCGGCCTGTTCCTCGGCTCCGCGTCCCGGCTGCACAGCACCGGCCCGGCGCTGGTGCTCAGCTACGCGTTCGTCGGCGTCATCGCCTACCTGCTCATGCGGGCCCTCGGCGAGCTGGTGCTGCACCGCGCCACCTCCGGCGCGTTCGTGTCGTGGATGCGCGAGTTCTTCGGGGAGAAGGCCGCGTTCGTCACCGGCTGGATGTACTGGCTCAACTGGGCCCTGACCGGCATCGCCGAACTCTCGGCCGTCGCCGTCTACGTCAAGCACTGGCTACCGGACATGCCGAGCTGGGCCACGGTGCTCATCGCGCTCGCGGTGGTGCTGGTGGTCAACCTGCTCTCGGCGAAGGCGTTCGGCGAGTTCGAGTTCTGGGCCTCGGTGCTCAAGGTCGGCGCGATCGTGGTCTTCCTCGTCATCGGCCTCGTCGTGGTGATCGGGCAGTTCGACATCGGCGGCCACCAGGCCGGCGTGCAGAACCTCTACGAGAACCCGGGCGGCTTCTGGCCCGCATCCGGCGACTTCGCGTGGTACGGCCCCATCCTCGTGATGTCGGGCGTCGTGTTCGCCTACGCCGCCATCGAGATGGTCGGCGTCGCGGCGGGCGAGATGGCCGACGCCAAGACCGAGGTGCCCAAGGCCGTCAACGCCGTGATCTTCCGGATCGGTGTCTTCTACTGCGGCCCGATCCTGCTGCTCGTCTGCATGCTGCCCACCTCGGAGTACACCAGCGGCACCAGCCCGTTCGTCACCGTGTTCGGCCGGCTGGGTCTGGGCTGGATGGGCGACGTGATCCAGGCGATCCTCATCGTCGCGGCCATGTCCAGCCTCAACTCCGGGCTCTACACCACCGGGCGCGTGCTGCGCAGCCTCGGGATGAGCAAGGAGGCGCCGCAGTTCACCCTCAGGATGAGCCCCCAGGGCGTGCCGTGGGCCGGTATCGTCCTGACCTCGGTCATCTACGTGTTCGGCGCGATCCTCAACGCCATCGACCCCGACGCGTTCGAGACCGCGCTGGAGGCCGCCTCCATCGGGGTCGTGTTCACCTGGTCGTCGATCTTCCTGTGCCAGATCCGGTTGCGGCAGCTGGTCGGCAAGGGGGTCGTGCCGGCCAGCACGTTCCAGATGCCGGGCTCGCCGTGGACCAGCTACGTCGGGCTGGCGTTCCTGGCCCTGATCATCGTCGGCATGGGCATCTCCGGCTGGCAGAGCTCCGACGAGTTCTGGCACAAGACCAACTTCCTCGTGGTCGTCTTCGGGATCCCGATCATCGCGGCGCTGCTGACGGGCGGGTGGTTCCTCGTCAGGGACAAGGTCGTCGCCAACACGGGTGGCAGGATCGGGGCGGTGTGGTCGGACACCGGCCCGACGTACCCGTCGGAGCCGAAGGCCTGACCCAGGGCGCCGAAGGCCTGATACGGAACGAGGGGGTCGGCTGAGTGGACGGTCTGGCGAGGTTCCTGGGGTCGAACCCGCCGTTCTGCTCACTGGCCGACCCCGATCTCGAGAAGGTGACCGCGGCGGCCCGGGTGGTGGACCACCCGGCCGGCGCGCTCATCGTCGACGCCTTCGCCTCGGCCGGCGACGACCTGTTCGTCGTCATGGCCGGGCAGGTCGAGCTCTGGACCACCGACGGCGGCGCCGACGAGCCCGCCGACGAGATCGTCGGCCGGGGCTGCGTCTTCGGGCACACCACCGCGCTGACGGGTGCCCCCATCGGCCCGCGCGCGGTGGCCCTCGGGCCGGTGCGGCTCGTCGAGATCCCCCGCGCGGCCGTGGCGGCGGCGTTCTCCTCGCCCGAGGGCGTCCGCTTCCTGGCCCAGGACCTCGCCGAGGACCGCGTCCGCGCGGCGGCCCCCGCCCGGTTCCGCACCGTCGACGACCTGGTGGTCTCCGCGCCGGTGCTCGGGCACGCCGGCATGACCGTCGCCGACGCGGCGCGCGTGATGACCGAGCGGTCCAGCCGCTACCTGGCCGTCCCCCGCGGGAACGGCGAGTTCGGCCTGGTCACCGACGGAGTGCTGCGCGAGCACGTGCTGGCCGCCGGCCGGTCGGCCGACACCCCGGTGCAGGACGTCATGATCCCGCGCGCGGCCACCGCCCGCACCGGTACGCCCACCGCCGACGTGCTGCACCGGTTCGCCGAGGACCGCCTCGACCAGTTGTTGGTGGTCGACGTGTCGGGCGCGCTGCGCGGGGCCGTCGACCCCGCCGACTTCCTGACCTCGCCGTCGGGCGCCGGGATGATGCTGCGCGAGAACGTCCGGCGGGCGGAGTCGATCGACCAGGTCGTGGCGCTGGGGCGGCAGCTGCCCGTGCTGCTGGGCGACCTCGTCCGGCAGCGGCGCGAGGCGTCGGAGACCACGGCGGTGTACTCGACGGTGGTGGACGCGGTGCAGCGGCGCGTGCTGTCGCTCGTGCTGGCCGGGCGCGCGGCGCTCGACGAGGCCGAGGTCACCTGGATGCTGCTGGGCAGCAACGCCCGCCGCGAGCCGACACTGGGCTCCGACATCGACTCCGCCGTGGTGTTCGCCGAGTCGGTGGACAGCCCCGCCCGCGCCACCGCCTACCGCGCGGCGTTCGCCGAGGTCGCCGACGTGCTGCGCCGCGCCGGGCTGCGCGTCGACAGCCACGGCGCCACCCCGAGCTCGCCCACGTTCTCCCGCACCCGGTCGCAGTGGCGCGCCGCCGCCCACCTGTGGCTCGACAGCCCGCTCGACAACCAGGGCATGCTCATGGCGTCGCTGCTGCTCGACGGGCGGCCGATCCAGGGCGACCCGGCCCAGCCGGTGGTCAACGAGGTGTTCGCCGACGTCCGGGACCACCCCGGCACGATGAAGCTGCTGGTGCGGGAGTCGTTGTCGCACCGCGCCCAGGTCCGGTCGGTCCGCGACGTGCTGGTCGGCCGCGGCGGCACGTTCGACCTCAAGGGCCACGCCCTGCGCCCGATCGTCGAGATCGCCCGCTGGGCCGCGTTGTCGGTGCGCTCGTCGGAGCTGTCGACCCGGGCCCGGCTGGCGGCCGCGTCCGGTTCGATGCTGCTGCCCGCCGAACAGGCGAAGACCCTGATCGAGGTGTTCGAGGTGTTGCAGCGGGTGCGGCTGCGCCAGCAGCTGGCGCAGTTCGAGCGCGGCGAACCGGTGACCGACATGGTGTGGATGCGGCGGCTCGCGCCGCTGGACCGCAGCCTGGTGGCCCAGTCGGTGCGCGAGATCGCGACGGTGCAGAAGCGGCTGTTCAATATTGTTCAGTACACCTCGCCCTCGGAATGGGGCGCACGGTAGACAGCCGGCATGTCCAGCCCCGCGGTCCGACCACACGTCGCCCTTGGAATGGGGCGCACGGTAGACAGAAAGCCTAGATCCGGCTGCCGTGCCCGGGTAGCCCGGGGTCGTCGGGGACCGGTTCGTCGACGACCTCCGCCGGCAACAGGTCGGCCGTGATCCCCAGCGCCGCCGTGCCCGCCGCCACCCTCCGGTAGTAGTCACCGACCGTCTCGAGCACCTTCTGCAGGGACGCCAGCAGCCGGTCACCGCCGCGCGCGACGACGTCCGACTCGTGCTCCTCGAACGCGAGAACGCCCTCGCCCAGCGCGAGCTTCATCTCCCGCAGCACCCGCGCGTCCTCCCGGGCGTAGACGCGGCACAGCCCGTCGGTCCGCGGGTCGGCCGCGAGCACGAGGCCGCGGACGTGGGCCACGGAGTTGCGGACCAGCAGGTACTCCGGCCGCGCCCGCAGCGCCGCGACGGCCGCGCCCAGCGTCCGGAGGTCGACGTCGTCGGCGCAGAACCCGACGGTGGCCGTCCAGACCTCGTGCAGGTCGTCGTCGACGAGGCCGTCGAGGAAACTGACGAGGAACCGCCGGTGGCCCTCGACGACGTACTGCGCCTTGAACGGGGTGAGCTCGCGCGGGTCCTCGCCGCGGGTGGCGGTGGAGTGCACGAACCCGTGGTCGCCCGCCAGCGCGTTCTCCATGGCGACGACGAGGTAGAGGTAGCGGACCCAGGCCGTCCAGAGCTGCTCCAGGGCCATGTGGCGCAGCCCGTCCGGGGTCAGCACGACGCCCCACCGGCTGCCGAACCGCAGCCGCCGCATCGACCCGATCGCGTACATGCCCAGCAGCGCGTCCACCTCGGAGTGCACGTGGTGCAGCACCTTGCGGTAGGCGGCGGTGGCGTCGAGACCGGTGTGGTTGCGGACGATGTGCGCGCCGCCGACGTGCAGGTGGGCGAACTCGGTGACGTCGTAGACGCCGCCGCTGACCGCCATCCACAGGCCCTCGCCGGGCGAGTTGTGGAGCACCAGGTCCGACACGTCGTAGGTCGTGCCGAGCTGTGCGTGGCCGCTGTAGGTGGTGAAGACGTCCTGGCTGAGCCGGCCGCGCGCCGCCAGCTCCCGCACGACGTCCCGGGCTTCCTCCTCCGACGCGACGTGGCGGCGCACCACGGCCAGCAGCGCGTCGAGCACCGAGACGGCGAACCCGGCGCTGCCGCAGATGTAGACGTGCGCCCCGCGCCCTCCGTCGGAGCCGTCGCGCAGCAGCGCCCAGAGCCGCTCGGCGTGCTCGTCCCCGGTGATCAGGGCGGCGAGCCGGCGCCGGGCCCCGGGCTCGGTCACGAACCGGCCCGTCGCCGCGTCGAACCGGGTGACCACGTCCTCCCGGGAGAACGCGGTGTGCACCTCCAGCCGGCCCCCCGCGGCGGCGTCGGCGAGGTCGTCGTGGTGGGTGAACTCCCCCGCGGTGCGGGCGCCGTAGAACAGCAGGTTCTCCCCGGGAGCGCCGGCGCGGGCGCGCACGAAGCCGTGGAACGGCGCGATGCCCGATCCGGCCGCGAACATCACGACGGGCGCGGACGGGTCGACGGGCAGCCGGAACCGGGGCGTCGGCACGATCTTCAACGAGAGCTGCCGGTCGCGGTGGCGGGGCTCGGTGGCCATGCGGCGCAGGAAGTTCGACGCGCTGCCGAGCCGCTCCCGCGCGTACGAGTACGGGGTGCGCGCCGAGGTGTAGCGCAGCCCGCCGACCACCAGCCGCAGCGTCTCGGCGGGCGCACCCTCGTCCGTGGCCGAGGCGATGGAGTACAGCCGGAAGTCCTCGGGCGGCACGACGGCGCACAGCGCCTCCGGCTCACCCGCGTCGGCCTTCCACAGGCGGGTGACGTCGTAGCCCGCGGAGTGCAGCAGGTTGAGTACGTCCCAGAGCTCCCACTGGTCCTCCATGCGGGAGTCGACGATCCGCTTGAGCGACCCGGTGGGCGACAGCGCGAGCAGGCGCTTCGCGACCTCGCGGGTGACCGGGCGTATGCGGGCGAACGTCAGCACGGTGCGCAGCGGCAGCACCTCGGTGTCGTGGGTGTAGCCGGCGCGCAGGCGGACCGCGCTCTGCCAGTTCGGGGTCAGCGCGACGATCTCGTCCCCCGTGGCCTGCAGCGCCCGCAGCGTGCGGCGGACCAGGTCGTCGTCGTTCTCCGCCAGCACGCCGACCCGGTCGCCCGGCTGGTGGTGCACGCCCTGCCCGGCGACGTCGAGATCGACGTGGCACGTCCAGCCGTCACGGGTCTCGACGACGCGGCCGCTGCGCGGGCGGCCGAACGCCACGGGCGGGCCGACCGAGGGCCGCCGTTCGTCGCGGACCACGGCGAGCTCGTCGTCGATGTGGTCCCAGGTGCGGTCCTTGAACAGGCCGGTGAACTTCGCCCCGGTCGTGACCTCGCGGCCGACCTTGAACGCCACCTCCAGGAATCCGTAGGCCTTGATCCGGTGCAGGCCCATCCAGCCCCGGTCGCCGGCGTAGGCGTCGAGCACCGCGTTGTAGACGCCGCGCAGCGCGGGCCGGCCGCTGTCGGTCACGTACTGCCGTACCGACACCTCGCGCAGCGCCGCCACCAGCTCCACCCAGTGCCGCGGGAAGTGCCCCGCCATCAGCCCGCTCTGCTGCCCCACGAGCGAGCGGTAGGACCGCCGCTCCAGGAACGCGTCGATGGCGTGGATCTGGGGCTGCGCGGTGCCGGCCGGGCTCGGGGCGCCGTCGAAGATCGGGACGCCGGCCGTGCCGACCGTCTTCGCCCAGAGCACCTGGTCGAGGAAGTTCGCACCGCGCGGGTTGGGGTCGATCTGCGGGTAGATCACCTGGGTGGCGTGGTTCAGCTGGTCGTGGATGTCCAGCAGCGCCGACTCGCACGCGGCGGGGTCGTCGGCCAGCACCGCCTCCTGGGCACGCAGCATCGCCTCCAGCACCGGGGTCAGGGCCATCGCGAACTCGGTGGTGACCAGGTAGAACACGCGCTCGGCCGCGTTGTCCCAGGCCGGGACGAGCAGGTCCATGTTGTCGAGACGCCGCGGCCCCGACGGGTCGCGCAGCCGCCAGTTGTAGAGGAACAGGTCGGTGTAGGACACCGCGGGAACGGGCTTGCCGAGCCGCCGCGACACCTCGGTCCACGGGCGCAGCACCGCCTCGGGCAGTGCCGCGGGCGGCGCGGTGGTGACGTACTGGTAGGCGTGCGCGAACGCCCCGAGCATCGCCGATGCGCGCAGCAGGTAGCGGTCGGGCAGCGCCCCGGCCCCGGCGTCCAGCACGGGGAGCCGGTCGAACGCGGAGCGCAACGTGGTGCGCCGGAACAGCTCCGGCAGGTGCCCGACCATCTCGTCCCACGCCCGGTGCGACGCCGGCAGCGCCCGCAAGGGGGGCTCGACGGGCAGGAACCCGTGCTCGATCGACAGGAAGCCGTCGAGCTCGTGACCGGCCGAGCGGTTGTGGGCCTCGGCCGCCAGCACGACCTTGCGGGCCGGGGCCGCGGGGGTGTCGGTCGACCGGCGCAGCGCGCGCATCTCCGACGGCGGCACGAGGTTCGTCGCGTCGGGGTCGACGACGTGGAAGGACCAGGTGATGTCGTAGGGGCCGATCCGCAGCACGTCGCGGATCGCGAGGGGACGGGTGGTGACCGGCTCCCCGTCGACGTAGCTGCCGTTGGCGCTGCCCAGGTCGGTGACGACCAGGTGGCCGCCGGCCCGCTCCAGCCGCGCGTGCCGGCGGGAGACGGCGCGGTCGGCCAGCACGACCATGTCGGGTTCGGCCGCCCGGCCCAGCACGACCGGCAACGGGCAGAGGTGCTCGGTGCGCTCACCCGTGTCGCGGACGGTGACGACGAGGCGGATCGGCTGGTCACGAATGGTAGATCACCGCCCGGCAGATGTCGGAGCGCGAGAGCGTGCCGGCCAGCTTCCCGGCGTCGACGACCGGCAGGCGGCGCAGCCGCTGCTCCGTCATCACGACGGCCGCCCGCGCGACCTGCTCGCTGGACGCGACGGTGATCGCGTCCCGCTCCACCAGGGTGTCGATGGAGCGGCCGGCCATCTCGCGGCCCTTCTCCAGGAAGATCCGGAACGCGTCGCCCATCGTGCCCCCGCCGCCCATGACGTCGTCGAACCGCGGCAGCATCGCGCGCACCAGGTCGTCCTCCGACAGCGCACCGACGAACGTGTCGTCGTGGTCGAGCACCATGAGGTGGCTGACCTCGGAGACGCTGATGATCTCGGCGGCCCGGCGGATGTCGGCCCCCATCCTGATGTATGCCGGATAGGGCGTCATGATCTCGCGCACGAGCACTGCAGACCTCCTGGGAGCCTTCGTCTGAGTGGGTATCGTCCGCCGCGCCCGATTCGCTAGCCGGCGACCGCGTTCCGCGGAACGCGATCCTTCCTCAGGCCGCGGCCGACCGGAAGCGGGGCAGGAGACGGTCGAGGATCGGGTCGGGGTCGAGTCGTTCGCCCTCCCAGTAGGGCGTGCGGCTGTCCCGGGTGATGCGCGGCGGTGACTAGCCGCGGCGGTAGCGCGCGTCGAAGAGGCAGTGCACGCCGAAGGCCACCAGCCCCGCCGCGAGGACCAGCAGCAGGAACGGCCCGACCGGTTGTCCGGCCAGCGCCTTGAGTCCGGAGTCCAGACCCACGGGCTGGGCCGGGTCGTGCTGCACGGCCGCCACCACCAGCAGCACGCCCGGGATGCCGTAGACCGCACCGAGGGCGACCCAGCCCACCTGCCCGACCCGGGTCACCAGCCGCGACCGGTTGAGGCCCACGCCGCGCAGGTCGAGCTCGCGCAGGAACCCGTGGGTGACGCCGCGCCACACGGCGTACCCGCCGCCGACGACCAGCCCGGCACCGGCCAGCCCGACGAGCCAGGATCCGCCGGGCAGCGCCAGCACCACCTGCGCGAACGACGGCTTCGGGGTGGCCTCTCCCCCGGCTGCCGCCACCGAGGCCGCCGAGTACGCGAGCACCCCGAAGATCACGGCCTCGCCCAGGTTGATCGCGATGCGCAGCGCCCGCTGCCCCGGCGGGACGCCGCGGTGACCGAGCACCGCCTCCCCGAGCTGCCACACGACCAGCGCGGCGAGGCCCACCGTGATCACCCAGAGCAGCACCACCCCGGCCGCCGTGGACCCGATCTCGGCCAGCGCGCCCTTCTTGTCCGCGCGCTCCCGGTCGCCGAAGGCGATCTGCACGACGAGCGCCGCGATCAGCACGTGCACCACGCCGTACGCGACGAGCCCGAACCGGCCCAGCACCCGGACCGGCAGCGCGACGTCCTCGTCCACTTCGGGCATGGCGCCAGTTTCGTCCGCTTTCGCCGGGAAAGCCACTTCTGGGTGGCTCAGGAGGCCGACGGGTCCAGCGACAGCAGCGACTCCCCCGCCGAGACGAACCCGGCGCGGCGGTAGAACGCGGCGCTGCCGGCCGTCGGGGCGAGCAGCAGGCGCCGGTAGCGACGCTCGCGGGCGTGCTCGACCGCTGCGTTCAGCAGCGCGCCGGGCACGCCGCGGTCGGCGAACGACGCGAGCACGAACGCGTTGCCGACGTGCCCGATCCGACCTCCGCGCGAACCGGGCCGCGGCATGTGGACGATCTCGACCACGTTGATCGAGCCGATCGCGGTGAACCCCTGCCGCGGGGTGCCCACCTCGGCCAGCCAGAACGTGCGCCGAGGCAGCTCCATCCGCCACCACTGCCCGAACGCGGCCTCGAACCCCGGATCGTCGACCGACCGGCCGCTGCGCTCCTCCAGCCAGGACCGGCGCAGCGCGGCGAGCGCGGCCATGTCGCGCTCGTCCGCCACCCGGATCGTGAAGTCGCTGTCAGCCACCGGTGAGCGGGTTCACCACGGTCAGGGGCAGCAGCGTGGTCCCGCTGGGCCCCACCTCGATGTCGGTGCCGGTGGACGGGCACACGCCGCAGTCGAAGCACGGCGTCCAGCGGCAGTCGTCCTGCTCGCGGCCCGCCAGGGCGTCCTGCCAGTCGTCCCAGAGCCAGTCGCGCTCCAGGCCGGAGTCGAGGTGGTCCCAGGGCAGGATCTCGTCCTGACCGCGCTCGCGGGTGGTGAACCACGCCAACGAGACGCCCAGCGGCTCCAGCTCCGCCGCGGCCGCCGACGTCCAGCGCTCGTAGGAGAAGTGCTCGCTCCAGCCATCGAAGCGGCCGCCCTCGCGCCACACTCGCTCGATGACGGCTCCGACGCGGCGGTCGCCGCGGGCCAGCAGTCCCTCGATCAGCGACGGCTGCCCGTCGTGGTAGCGCATGCCGATGTTGCGCCCCAGCTTGCGGTCGGTGTTGACGGCGGCGCGCAACTTGCGCAGCCGGTCGTCGACGACGTCGGGGTGGCACTGCGCCGCCCACTGGAACGGGGTGTGCGGCTTGGGCACGAACCCGCCGATGGAGATGGTGCAGCGCACGTCGTTGCGGCCCGACGCGATGCGGCCCGCCTTGATCACGCGGTGGGCCATGCCCGCGATCTCCAGGACGTCCTCGTCCTCCTCGGTGGGCAGCCCGCACATGAAGTACAGCTTCACCTGCCGCCAGCCCTGCGCGAACGCCTCCGAGACGGTGCGGATGAGGTCCTCCTCCGACACCATCTTGTTGATCACGCGACGGATGCGCTCGGAGCCGCCCTCGGGGGCGAAGGTCAGCCCGGAGCGGCGACCGTTGCGGCTGATCTCGTTGGCGAGGTCGATGTTGAACGCGTCGACGCGGGTGGATGGCAGCGACAGGGAGGTGTTGGTGCCCTCGTACCGGTCGGCCAGGCCCTTGGTGATCTCGGCGATCTCCGAGTGATCGGCGGAGCTCAGCGACAGCAGCCCCACCTCGTCGAACCCGGTGGCGCGCACGCTCGCGTCCACCATCTTGCCGATGCCCTCCAGCGACCGCTCCCGGACCGGACGGGTGATCATGCCGGCCTGGCAGAAGCGGCAGCCGCGGGTGCAGCCGCGGAAGATCTCCACCGACGCCCGCTCGTGCACGGTCTCGGCCAGCGGCACGAGCGGCGCCTTCGGGTAGGGCCACTCGTCGAGCTCGGTGGTGGTGCGCTTGGTGACGGTGCGCGGCACGCGGTCCTCGGACGGCGTCACCGACGCGATGTGGCCGTCGTCGGCGTAGGTGACGGTGTAGAGCGCGGGCACGTAGCAGCCGTCCGTGGCGGCGAGGCGCAGCAGCAGCTCGTGGCGCCCTCCGGGGCGGCCCTCCGCCTTCCACCCGCGCACGACGTCGGTGATGTCGCCGACCACCTCCTCGCCGTCGCCGATCGCCGCGACGTCGACGAAACGCGCGATGGGCTCCGGGTTGAACGCGGCGTGCCCACCGGCGACGACCACCGGATGGTCCTGCGTGCGGTCCACGGCGTGCAGCGGGATGCCCGCGAGGTCGAGCGCCGTGAGCAGGTTCGTGTAGCCGAGCTCCGTGGAGAAGCTGACGCCCAGCACGTCGAACGCGCCGAGCGGGCGGTGGGTGTCGACGGTGAACGCGGGCACCCCGTGCTCGCGCATCAGGGCCTCGAGGTCGGGCCACACGGCGTAGCAGCGCTCGGCCAGCGCGTCGGCGCGCTCGTTGAGGACCTCGTAGAGGATCTGGACGCCCTGGTTGGGCAGGCCGACCTCGTACGCGTCGGGGTACATCAGCGCCCAGCGGACGTCGGCGGCGTCCCAGTCCTTGGTCTGCGCGTTCAGCTCGCCGCCGACGTACTGCACCGGCTTGGAGACGCGCGGGAGCAGGGCTTCCAGAGCGGGGAACACGGAGGCTGTCACGACGATCCAGGGTAGCCCCGGCCCGGGGGGCCGGCCTGCCCACCCGGGGATGCGACCGAACCGGGCACCCGCGACGACCGAACGTCGCAGCGATGAACGAGTCCTTCTGCCGCGTCGGCCCCGTCGAGCTGTGCTACGAGTCGATCGGCGACCCACGGCGGCCCACCGTCCTGCTGATCATGGGCCTGGGCCTGTCGCTGGACTGGTGGCGCGACGGCTTCTGCGCCGATCTCGCCGCCCGCGGCTTCCACGTCGTGCGGTTCGACAACCGCGACGTCGGACGCTCCACCCACCTGTCCGGCCCGGGCATCTCGGGGCTGCAGTTCGTCCGCCGCCGCGCGAAGCCCGTCTACACGCTCGGCGACATGGCCGACGACGCCGCCGGACTCATCGCGCACGTGGCCCCCGACGGCGCACACGTCGCCGGGGCGTCGCTGGGATCGATGGTGGCCCAGGAGGTGGCCATCCGGCACCCCGCCCGCACCCGCTCGCTCGTCTCCGTCATGGGGCGGCCCGGGGACGGCCGCACCGGCAAGGTCGCCCTGCGGATGGTCCCGGAGTTCCTCCGGCCGCCGTCGGCCGATCCGGTCGAGGGCATGGTGCGCAGCTTCCACCGGATCGGCTCCGAGCGCCGCACCGCCGAGGACGACGACGACGTGCGCGTGACGATGCGCCGGTCGGCGCGCCGGGAGATCGTCGGGGACGGCAACGGCGGCGCCCGTCAGCTCGCCGCCTGCGTCGGGGAACGGGACCGCACGGCCGACCTGGGCCGGCTCACGGTGCCGGCGCTGGCCTTCCACGGCCTGCGCGACCGCGTCATCCAGCCCTCGGGTGGCCGGGCCACGGCCGCGGCGATCCCGGGCGCGGAGCTGGTGGAGGTGCCGGGGATGGGCCACGACCTGCCGCGATGGGTGTGGCCGCAGCTCATCGACGCGATCAGCCGGACGGCCGCCCGGACGACGGCGCCGGCCTGACGGCCGGTCGTGCGCGGATATCGGTGCTACAGCACTGATATCCGCGCACGGGTGGCGCAGCCGCGATCAGAGCAGGCCCGCTGAGCGCAGCGACGCCCGGACGTCCTCGTGGTAGGCCTCGTCGAGCGGCACCAGCGGCAGCCGGATCCCGCTCTGGATCAGCCCGATCTCCGCGAGTGCCCACTTGACCGGGATCGGGTTGGGCTCGACGAACAGCGACCGGTGCAGGCCCGCGATGTCGGCGTCGATCGTGGCGGCCAGCTCGGCGTCACCGGCCAGCGCCGCGGCACACATGCGGGCCATGGCCGCGGGCGCGACGTTGGCCGTCACCGAGATGTCGCCGTGGAAGCCGGCCAGGATGCTCGCCCGGGCCGTGGCGTCGTCACCGGAGTAGAGGGCGAAGTCCGGCAGTTCCAGCGCGACGAGGTCGCGGACACGGTCGAGATCGCCCAGCGCCTCCTTGATCCCGACGATGTTCGGCACCCCGGCCAGCCGCGCCACGGTGGACGGCAGCATGTCGACGGCCGTGCGGCCGGGCACGTTGTAGAGGATCTGCGGGATGTCGACGGCCTCGGCGACGGCCTTGAAGTGCCGGTAGAGGCCCTCCTGCGGGGGCTTGTTGTAGTACGGCGTGACGAGCAGCGCGGCGTCGGCCCCGGCGGCCCTCGCGGCCTCCGTCAGGTGGATGGCCTCGCTCGTGCTGTTGGCGCCGGTGCCCGCGATGATCGGCACGCGACCCGCGGCGACGTCGATCGTGCGGCGGATGACCTCGGTGTGCTCGGGGACCGCGAGCGTGGCCGACTCCCCGGTGGTACCGACCGACACGATCGCGGACGTGCCGGCCTCGATCTGCCGGTCGACCACCTTGGCCAGCGCCTCGTGGTCGACCGAGCCGTCCTCACGCATCGGGGTGACCAGGGCGACGATGCTGCCGGTGATCATGACTGTGTGGCCTCCGCTCCGGGCCGCGCGGCCCCGCCGTAACGGTACGCGGGAGCGGCCGGATCCCCGCTACCGTCGACCCACCGGGTGGGAGGAGGAGCCGTGCGTCACCGAACTCCCGTGCTGCTCGCGGGCGCCGGACTCGCCGCTCTGGCCGCCGCCGCGCTGGTGCTGCCGTGGCGGCGCCCGGCCGGGGCGCCGGTGCTGCTCGTGCCGGGCCCCACCGTCGCGCTCGACGGGGGGACGACGGCGGGCTGGCAGGTCGTCGGGCCGACCGGGGTCGGGGTGGTCGTGGGAACGGCCCTGCTCGCCGTCGTGGCGACCGTCGCGGCGTGGCCGTTCGCCCGGGCCGCGGTGGCCGCCGCCGGAGGCTCGGCCGTGGCGGCCGGTGTCACGGGGCTGTTGGGCGGCACCGGGATGCCGGACCTCGGGATCGCGGGGCTCTCGATCACGGGGCCCTGGGTCACGGGGCCCTGGATCACGGTGCTGGTCGGGACCGGGGCGGCGGTGTGCGCCGTAGCCGGTGTGGCCGTACCCGCGACGTCGATCCGGCGGTGGGGTGTCGCCGCGGCCGCCGTTGTGCTCGGCGCCGCTGCGACGACCGTGGTGGCCGGGCCGCCGCAGGCCGCCGTGGTCGCCGACGGCCCGTTCGTCAGGCTGCGCGGCCTCGACCGCCCCGCCACCCTGACGGTGCTGGACGGGGCCGCGGCGGTCGTGGACGTCGACGGGCTGACCGGTGCCGCCGAACCCTCCCCGCTCCTGGCCCGCGTCCCCGACGGCGACCGCGGCCATCCCCTGGGCGTCCTCGGCGTGGCCGGGAACCGCGTCGCGCGCTGGGTCGCCCCCGGCGCCGTCATGGTCACCGGGCTGAGCGCCGGCGACCCGGTGGCCGTGCGCATCCGCGACGTGGCCGCGGCCGGGCGCGTCGGCGACGACGGCTCGGTGTGGCTGCGGGCCGTCGGCGACCCGCCGGACACGGTGCGCCGGCTCGTCCTCGCCTCCTACGACGGGCCGCAGAACCTCGCGGCCACCTACCTGCCGGTGGTCACGATCGACGCTCCCACGAGCGGCGAACGGCTCGACGTCACGACGTTGCGCCCGGTCCGCGGCGGCGCCATCGGCGCCACGGCGTCCACGAGCGGCGTCCGGATCGACCGCGTCACCCCGAGGCCGAACGCGCTCGAGGTCGCCACGCTGGTCGGCGGCCTCGACCCCACGTGCGGCCTCACCGCCGACCCCCGCACCGCCTTCCTGCCCACGGCGACCCCGCCGGCTCCGGACGCACAGGGCGGGGTGTGGTTCGCCTCCGGTGACCGGCTGGTCCGCCTCGGGCCCGACGGGCTCCTGCGGGCCGTGGCGGCACCGGTGCCCGGCCCGGTGTCGGACCTCGTCGCCACCCCCGACGGCGCGCTCGTGCTGGCCACGGGGACCTCGGTGTGGCGGCTGCCCGACGCGGTCGCGGCCCTGGTCCCACTGCCCGTGACGCCAGCCGGTTGCGCGGCCGCTCCCCCGGCCGTCGGGCCGCCGGCGCGGTTCACGCCCGTCGCGAACACCGCGGGCGATCCGTTGGGGGTGCCGCTGGACGTGGCCGGTCGCTGGGCGAGCGGCCGGCTCGGCACCGGTGCGATCGTCGCGCTCTCCCCCGACGGCGGGAGCACCCCGCTCGGCCGACGGCTGGACGGCGAGCTCGGCCCCGTCGTCCCGGACGGGACGGGCGGCGTGTGGTGGCTGGAGACCACCGATGGGCGCGCGGCGCTGGTGCACGGCCGGCCCGGGATGCCCGAGCAGCGCTTCCCCGCCGTGGACCTGCCGGACCGGCCGGCCCTGCTCAGCGACCTCGGCGGCCGGCCCCCGCTGGTCGGCACCGCCGGGGGCGCGTTCCGGATCGACGGAGGCATCGCGCAGCGCGTGGTGGCGGGGCGGATCGACGGCGGCGTCGTGCGCCCCGACGGGCGCGGCTGGGTGCTCGCCGACGGCCGCCTGCTGGCCCTGGACGGCGACCGGGTGCTCGGTCCCGTGATCGACGCGGGAACCGGGCGCGACGACGCGGGGCCCGTGGTGGTGCAGCTGGCGAAGGGCGTGGCCGCGAACCGGCTCGGGCTCCCCCGCGCCCACATCGTCCTCGACGCGTCCGGGCGCGCGGTGGTCGTCTCCGACGGGGTGGCGCTCGCGGTCACCACCGACGGTGCGGTCACGGTGGTGGCGCAGGATCCGCGCCTCGACACGCTGTTCACGGTGGAGGGCGGGCTCGTCCGGTTCGACGAGGGGACGCTGCAGCGGGTGGACCTGCCCTGAGGCTCAGCCCCAGGCGGCGCGCACCCGGTTGCCCGCGGTGGTGATGCGGCGGGCCGTGGCGGCCAGCACGATCACGACGGCGATGGCCCCGGTGACGACGACGGCGGGAGGCGGGTCGTTGAGCGCGATCCCGGCCAGCGCCCACACGGTGGCCGCCGCGTAGGCCGCGACCGCGGTGCCCGAGAGCACGACCCACGCGACGATCGCGGCGGCGGCGAGCAGCACGACCACGGCGGCGATGGCGGCGAGCGCGTTGTCGCCGGGCAGCCCGGCCCACACCCCGGTGGCGGCGGTGCCGAGCACGGTGGCCAGCGAGACCCAGCCGGTGTAGAGCGCCACCGGGCCGCGGAACAGCACCCGCTCGCGGACGTCGGCCGCGGGCTCGTGGCTCAGCCGCCCGAACACGACGGCCAGCGTCACCAGGAGCGCGATGATGACCAGCTCGGCGAGGAGGACGGCCCGCCCGCCGAAGGCGAGGATCCACAGCGGGTTGAACACCGCCGACGCCGCCATCCACCAGCCGGTGCGGCGGTGGACCTCGCGGCTGCGCTGCGCCGGGAGGAGCTGGTAGACCGCGTACGCGAGGAACCCGAGGTAGATCAGCCCCCAGATCGAGAACGCCCAGCCCGCCGCGAGCAGCGGCGTGCGGTAGTCGTTGGCCACCACACCCATCGACTCGCCGAAGGCGCCGCTCCCCCCGAGCCCACCCACCACGATCTGGACGACGGCGAGCACCGCCACCACGGAGCTCCGCACGAGATCGACACGGGCGGAGCGGGGAGAGATGACCGTCATGACCACATCATCGACCCGGCCGGGCAACGGGGCTACCCGAGTCGCCTGACAGGTTCAACCGAGATTCCCCACGCGTCGTCGAAGCCCGGCGCGTCATCGCAGCAGCAGCGCGTCGAGGCGCCGCGAGGCCACCGCCACCCCGCCGCCGATCATGACGACGAAGTACGCCAGGTGCCCGAGCAGCCCGAGGCCGACCACCCCGGTGGTGAGCCCCCGCATCAGCTCCACCGCGTGGAACAGCGGCAGGCACTCCACCACGATCTGCAGCCACCGCGGGTACACCGACAGCGGGTAGAAGGTGGTGGAGAACAGGAACATCGGCAGGATCGCGAGCGTGACCAGGTCGAAGTCCTGCCACGACCGCATGAACGACGTGGCCGCCATGCCCACCGCGGCGAACGCGAACGCCACCACCAGCGCCGCCGGCAGGGCCAGCAGCGCCCACGGCGAGGCCAGCAGCCCGAACCCGGCCATCACCGACAGGAAGCCCAGCGCATACAGCCCCCCGCGGATCAGGGCCCAGCCGATCTCCCCCAGCGCGACGTCGACGGGCCCGAGCGGCGTGGCCAGCATCGCGTCGTAGAGCCGCGCGTACTTGAGCTTGAAGAACACGTTGTAGGTGGAGTCGAACACCGCCCCGTTCATCGCCGACGCGGCGAGCAGCCCGGGCGCGATGAACGCGGCGTAGCTGATCGGCCGCCCGTCCGGGCCGGGCAGGGCGCCGACGAGCGACCCGAGCCCCTGCCCCATCGCGACGAGGTAGAACACCGGCTCGAAGAACCCGGACAGGAACGCGAGCCAGGCCCGGCGTGACGCGGTGGTCGAGCGCAGGATCAGCGCACCGGGTCGCCCGGCGTAACCGCCCGCCGGCAGGAACCGCCAGATCAACGGCGTCACCGGGCCAGCCTCCTCGTGAACAGCCGCGTGGCCAGCACGACGCCCACCGCCAGCAACGCCGACAGGTAGGCGAGGTGGCCGAGGGCCGGGAAGAGCGTCCAGCGCCCCAGCGCGGCCATGCGGGCCAGCTCGGTGCCGTGCCACAGCGGCGACACCCAGGCCAGTGGCCGGACCACCGCCGGCAGCCGGTCGACCGGGAAGAACGTGCCGGAGAACAGCGTCATCGGGATGACCACGAACCGGAAGATGACGTTGAACGCGCCGCCCTCGGTCTCGACGGTGGCGGCGAACGCCGTGACCAGCGACGCCACCGCGGCGCCGGTGAGCACGGCCGCCAGCAGCGACACCACGATGCCCGGCCCGGTGACGCCGCCGACCAGCGCGATGACCACGATGTAGATCGCGCCGGACCCGGCCATCTTGGCCGCCACCCAGGCGAGGTGGCCGAGCGCGACCTGGCCCGGGGTGATCGGCCCGGCCGTCATCGCGTGGTAGATCCGCTGCCACTTGAAGCCCGACAGCACCGGGTAGGTGGACTCGAACGCCGCGCTCTGCACCGCCGACACCGCCAGCAGCGCCGGAGCGAGGTAGACCAGGTACGACACCCCGCCGGTGGCCGCGGCCGCGCCGCCCCCGCGGTCGACCAACGAACCGAAGCCGACGCCGAACGCCAGCAGGAACAGCAGCGGCTGCAGCACCGACGACACGGCCGTCGCTCGCCAGTTGCGCCGGTACCACGTCCAGAAGTGCTCGACGACGATCAGCACGCCGCGGCCGTAACCGGGTGGGGCCAACGAGGAGGTCATCAGTCCACCAGCGTCCGGCCCGTGAGCCGCAGGAACACGTCCTCCAGCGACGAGCGACGCACCAGCGACGACTGCGGCCGGTGCCCGGCGCGATGGACCTCGCCCTGGGTGTGCTCGCCGTCGGCCGTGTAGAGCAGCATCCGGTCGGGCAGCTCCTCCACCCGCTCGGCCAGCGGCTCCAGCTCGGCCGCCGCCGGGCGCAGCTCGGGATCGAACCGCAGCTCCAGCACCTCGCGGGTGGAGTGCCGGGCGATCAGCTCCGAGGGCGAGCCCTCCGCGACGATCACCCCGCCGTCCATGACGACCAGCCGGTCGCACAGCTGCTCGGCCTCGTCCATGTAGTGGGTGGTGATGATCTGCGTGACGCCCTCGCGCTTGAGCCGGTAGAGGCGCTCCCACAGCAGGTGGCGGGCCTGCGGGTCGAGCCCCGTGGTGGGCTCGTCGAGCAGCAGCAGCTCGGGGTCGTTGACCAGGGCGCGGGCGATGGTGAGGCGCCGCTTCATACCGCCCGACAAGGGCTCGACGGGATCGTCGGCGCGGTCGGTGAGCCGCGCGAACTCCATCAGCTCGGTGGCCTTCTCCCGCACGTGCGCCTTCGACAGCCCGAAGTACCGGCCGTAGATCTGCAGGTTCTGCCGGACGGTGAGCTCGGCGTCGAGGTTGTCGAGCTGCGGCACCACGCCGATGCGGGCCCGGATGCGCGGGCCGTCGGCGGCCGGGTCGAGGCCCAGGACCTGCAATGACCCGCCGGTGCGCGGCGACACGCAGCCGATCATCCGCATCGTGGACGACTTGCCCGCGCCGTTGGGCCCGAGGAACCCGAACACCTCACCGCGCGCGACGTCGACGTCCACGCCCCGCACCGCCTCGAACTCCCCGAAGCGCTTGCGCAGTCCCCGGGCCTGGACCAGTCCGTCCCCCATGTCGGAGACGGTAACCGGGATCACCGACGGAACCGGTCAGGGAAGGAGGCGCACCTGGAACCAGTGCCCGTCGCGCACGTCGCCCGGGCCCAGGCGCAGGGCGCCCGGGAAGCGGCCGACCTCGGTCCAGCCCTGACGGCGGTAGAACTCCGGCAGGGTCGTGCCGCCGCGGACCGAGCGCAGCAGGTGCTCCAGGCCCAGCCCGCGGGCATCGGCCGCGACGGCGTCGAGCAGCGCTGCGCCCCGTCCGCGCCTCTGGGCGTCGGGGTGCACCAGTGCTTCTTCGAGCCCCTGGTGCACGTGCTCCACCAGGGTGGGTGTCACAGGTTCGGGAACCAGAGCTTGATCTCCCGGGCGGCGCTCTCGGGGGAGTCGGAGCCGTGCACGAGGTTGAACTGGGTCTCGAGCCCGAAGTCGCCGCGGATGGTGCCGGGCGTGGCCTTCTCGACGGGGTCGGTGCCGCCGGCGAGCTGGCGCCAGGCCGCGATCGCGCGCGGGCCCTCGACGACGGCCGCGAGGACCGGGCCGGAGGTGATGAACTCCAGGAGGGACTCGAAGAACGGCTTGCCGTCGTGCTCGGCGTAGTGCTGCTCAGCGGTGTCGCGGTCGACGGTGCGCAGGTCGAGGGCGACGATGTCGAGGCCCTTGCGCTCGATGCGGGCCAGGACCTCGCCGACGAGCTTGCGCCCGACGCCGTCGGGCTTGACGAGGACGAGAGTGCGTTCAGTCACGTCGCCCAGGGTATCGGCGACTGCTCCCCGCCCTACGAGAGGGCGGATCGACGGCGCCCTGTTCGCGGAGTGGCTGCGCCAGACCGACGGGCTGGAGTACGCCTCAGCCCTGCTGGCTGGGCAGCTCGCCGCGCGCCATCTTCCGGGCCACGTCGCGCCGCATGAGCATCAGCGCGCCGAACACCAGCGCGAACACGACGCCCATCACGCCGAGCACCGGCACGAACACGAACCCGACGACGATCGTGACGGCCTGCATCACCAGCGCGAACGTCAGGCCCCAGGAGCGACGCTGCAGACCGGAGCCCACGATCATCAGCACCGCGACGCCGACGACCAGGCTGGTGCTCAGCGGCGTGGCGCCGTCGCCGAACTTGGACAGCACGAGCAGCGCCAGCAGCACGACGATGGCCTCGAGGATCAGGGTGGCCGCGAAGACGCCGCGGATGCCCTTCATCGGGTCGGTCGCGGGCGGGCGCACGGGCTCGGTCATGCCGGGCGCTCCTCGACCGGTGACGTGGCCGGCGTCATCACGCGGGCTCCAGCCCGAACAGCGTGCGGGCCTCGCCGACGGTGACGACGGACCCGGTGATCACGACGCCCACCCCGGACTCGCCCCCCTCCTCGGCCAGCTCCCCCGCCTGCTCGACGGCGCGCGAGAGCGACGGCTCGACGCTCACGCGGTCGGCCCCGAACACGTCGGTGGCCAGCGCCCCGAGCTCGTCGGGGTCCATCGCGCGGGGCGAGGAGTTGGCCGTGACCACGATCTCCTGCAGCACCGGCTCCAGCTCCGCGAGGATGCCGCGGGCGTCCTTCTCCCGCATCACCCCGACGACGCCGACGAGCCGGGTGAACCGGAACTCCGTGGTGAGCGCGGCGGCCAGCGCGCGGGCGCCGTGCGGGTTGTGGGCGGCGTCGGCGAGCACGGTGGGCACGCCCTGGCCGGCGGCGAGCCGCTCCAGCCGCCCGGGCGAGCGGACGCCGGCGAAGGCGTCACGCACGGCATCCGGGTCGAGTGGCTGCTTGGGCCCGGCCCCGATCAGTGCCTCCGCCGCCGCGAGGGCGATCGCGGCGTTGGACGCCTGGTGCTCGCCGTGCAGCGGCAGGAAGATGTCGTCGTACATGCCCGAGAGGCCGCGCAGGGCCAGCCGCTGGCCGCCCACCGCGATCTCGCGCTCGGCCACGCCGAACTCGGCGCCCTCGCGGGCCACCTGCGCCCCGACCTCGACGCAGCGCTCCAGCAGCACCTCGGCCACGGCCTTGTCCTGGGCCGCCAGCACCGCGACCGAGCCGGGCTTGATGATCCCGGCCTTCTCCCGGGCGATGCCGAGGATGTCGGTGCCGAGGAACTCGGCGTGGTCGAGCCCGATCGGCGTGATCACGGCGACGGCGGCGTCGGCGACGTTGGTGGCGTCCCAGCGCCCGCCGAGCCCCACCTCGATCACCCCGGCCTCGACCGGCGCGTCGGCGAACGCGGCGAAGCCCATCGCCGTGAGCACCTCGAACTTGGAGAGACCGCCGAGCTCGGCGTCCACGATGTCGACGAACGGCAGCACGTCGCGGTAGAGCTCGACGTAGCGCTCGGGCGTGATCGGGCGGTTGTCGACGTTGATGCGCTCGGTGGCCCGCTGCAGGTGCGGGCTGGTGTAGCGGCCGGTGCGCAGCCCGATCTCGGTGAGCAGCGCGTCGACCATCCGGGCCGTGGACGTCTTCCCGTTGGTACCGGTCAGGTGCACCACCGGGTAGCCGCGGTGCGGCTCGCCCAGCGCGTCGACCAGCGCGGAGATCCGCTCGAGCGAGGGCTCCATCACCGTCTCGGGCCAGCGCTTGTCCAGCTCGGCCTCGACGGCGAGGAACTCCGCGTAGCTCGCCACCGTGGACGTCGGGGGGACCACGTCGGGGGTGTCGCCACCGCGGATGGCGTCGAGGACGTGCGAGATCACCGCGTCCTCGGGCGACGGGATCTCGCCCTCTCCCTCGGGACCGGTCATGAGCGGGGCAGGGCGGCGAGGCGGGCGTTGATCCGCTCGATGTCGGCCTCGGCCGCCGCCCGCCGGGCCCGGATGCCGTCGACGATGTCGGCCGGGGCCTTGTCGACGAACTTCGGGTTGCCCAGCTTCTTGTCGGCCTGGTCGAGCTCCTTCTGCGCCGCGGCGAGGTCACGGCCCAGCCGGGCACGCTCGGCGGGGACGTCGATGGCGTCGGAGGTGTCGAGCTCGACCTGGATCGTGCCCGTGGCCAGGGCGACCTCGAGCGTGGCGGTCGGGGCGAAGTCGGGCGCCGTCGCCTCCAGCCGGTTGAGCGCGACGACCGACGCGCGGTGCGCGCCGAGCCCGGCCGCGTCCAGCCCGACGAGGCGTGCGGGCACGCGGCGGCTGTCGGGGACGCGCTGCTCGGTGCGGAAGCGACGGATCTCGGTGATCAGCTTCTGGGCGTCGGTGACGCGCCGGGCCGCGGCGGGATCGACCGGAGCGCCCGGGGCCACCGGCCACTCCGCCACGACGATCGACTCGCCGTCCGTCAGCGCCTGCCACAGTGCCTCCGTGATGAACGGGCTGATGGGGTGCAGCAGGCGCAGCAGCGCGTCGAGGACGTGCCCGAGGACGGCACGCGTGCCGTCCTCGGTGGCCTCGTCGGCGAGCTGCGGCTTGGCCAGCTCGACGTACCAGGCGCAGAACTCGTCCCAGGTGAAGTGGTAGAGCGCCTCGGTGGCCTTGGCGAACTGGAAGTCCTCCAGCAGCGCGTCGACCTGGTCGCGGACCTCACGCAGCCGCCCCAGGATCCAGGCGTCGGCATCGGTGGGCGCGCTCGGCAGCGGCAGCGCGGGCGACGCTCCGCTGCTCATCGCGAACCGCGTGACGTTCCACAGCTTGGTGCCGAAGTTGCGCGCGGCGAGGACGTTGTCGTCGCCGATCGGCGCGTCGGTGCCCGGGTTGGCGACCCGCGCCAGCGCGAACCGGACCGCGTCGGTGCCGAACTCGTCCATCCAGACGTTCGGGTCGACCGTGTTGCCGACGGTCTTCGACATCTTCTTGCCGTGCTGGTCGCGGACCATGCCGTGCAGCGAGATGGTGTCGAACGGCTTCTCGTCCATGGCGTAGAGGCCGAACATCATCATCCGGGCGACCCAGAAGAACAGGATGTCGTAGCCCGTGTGCAGGACCGAGGTGGGATAGAACTTGGCCAGGTCGGGCGTCTTCTCCGGCCAGCCCAGCGTGGAGAACGGCCACAGGCCCGAGGAGAACCAGGTGTCGAGGACGTCCTCGTCCTGGGTGTAGCCGGCGGGCGGCTGCTCGTCGGGTCCGGGGCAGACGACCTCGCCGTTCGGCCCGTACCAGACGGGGATGCGGTGGCCCCACCACAGCTGGCGCGAGATGCACCAGTCGTGCATGTTGTCGACCCAGCCGAACCAGCGCGGCTCGAGCTCCTTGGGGTGGACGATGACGTCGCCGCTGCGGACGGCGTCGCCCGCGGCCTCGGCCAGCGGCGCGACCTTGACGAACCACTGCAGGGAGAGCCGCGGCTCGATGGGCTCGAACTTGCCGCGCGAGGCGTGCCCGACGCTGTGGACGTACGGGCGCTTCTCGGCGACGATCCGACCCTGGGCCGCGAGGGCCTCCCGGACCTTCACGCGGGCTTCGAACCGGTCCATGCCGTCGAACTCGGTGCCCGTGTCCGCGATCTTCCCGGTCTCGTCCATGATCGTCGGCATCGGCAGGTCGTGGCGCCGCCCGACCTCGAAGTCGTTGGGGTCGTGGGCCGGGGTGACCTTGACCGCGCCCGTGCCGAAGCTCGGGTCGACGTGCTCGTCGGCCACGATCCTGATCATGCGGCCGACCAGCGGCAGCTCGATCTCGGTGCCGACGAGGTGCGTGTAGCGCTCGTCGTCGGGGTGGACCGCGATCGCGGTGTCGCCCAGCATCGTCTCGACGCGGGTGGTGGCGACGACGATGTGCGGCTCGGCGTCGTCGAGGGAGCCGTAGCGCATGGAGACGAGCTCGCCCTCGACCTCCTTGTGCTCCACCTCGACGTCGGACAGCACGCTGCGCATCTCGGGCGACCAGTTGACCATCCGCTCCGCGCGGTAGATCAGGCCGTCGTCGAAGAGGCGCTTGAAGATGGTGAGGACGGCGCGGTTGGACCGCTCGTCCATGGTGAAGCGTTCGCGGGTCCAGTCGACGCTGTCACCGAGGCGGCGCATCTGGGCCAGGATCTTGCCGCCGTGCTCCTCCTTCCACTGCCACGTGCGCTCGATGAACGCCTCCCGGCCCAGCTCGCGGCGGCTGGTGCCCTCGGCGGCCAGCGCGCGCTCGACCAGCGCGTGGACGGCGATGGACGCGTGGTCCATACCCGGCAGCCACAGCGTCTCGTAGCCCGCCATGCGCTTGCGGCGGCACATGATGTCGATGAGCGTGTGCTCGAACGCGTGGCCGATGTGCAGGCTGCCCGTGACGTTGGGCGGGGGGATGACGATGCAGAACGGCGGCTTCTCGGACTGCGCGTCGGCGGTGAAGTAGCCGGCGTCGACCCAGCGCTCGTACATGCCCGCCTCTACCTCGCCCGGGTTCCACTGGGCGGGGAGGTCGGCAGTTCGCGGTGGGAGGGTGTCGGTCACCCGACCAAGCTTAGTTCAGGTGGGTAGGAGGAGAGCGTGGAGGCGGTCGAAGCCCAGGACGGGGGCCGGCTTCCGGTTCCGGATCACGTCGAGGTCCAGCGCCCGCACCTGGCCGCTGCTCGGCTCGTAGACGCGCCAGCCCGTGCCGTCGCGGCCCAGGGCCATGCAGTAGTGCCTCGGCACGAACGTCCCGACGAGCAGCGGCACCGGACGGCCCGCGGTCAGCGCCGCGCCGGCCTCGGCGAGGGCGTCGGCCACGTCGGCCCCGGACATGTCGTCGACCAGCCGCACCCGGTAGGGCCCGGCGCCCGGGGCGTGGCGGCGCAGCCAGGCCACCATCCCCCACGGCGACGTGCCGATCGCCTGCGGCCAGAACCGCGTGGACTCCTTGTGCACCTGCTTCTGCCGCGCGTCGAAGCGGGCGCCGAACCCCACGGTCGTGCCGATGCCGGCCCCGACCGCGACGCCCGTGGTGCCGTCGAGGCCTGCGGTCTCGGCCGGGTCGGCCCACGCCGCCAGGGCGACGAGGACGGCCGAGCCGCAGGTGGTGCCGTCGACCTGGTCGAGGCGGGCGCCGCCGCGCCGCTGCTCGCCGAGCTGGTCGGTGACCAGCGGGCTGCGGCCCCCGGCGAGCGGGCGCACGGGGGCGACGGGCGCGGACCCGGCCCGGTGCCGTCCGAGCAGCGTCTGAGCCCGCCTCGCCAGCCCGCACACCGTCCGCATGGAGGCGATCCTCCCCCAGCGGGAGCGCCGACGCTACGGATTCACCGCGTTGCCGTGGGGGTGGTCGACCACAGGTCGCCCCCGTCCGGTCCACGCAGCGTGACGGTCAACTGGCCGCCGGATGGCGGTGAGCACCCGGACGACCTGGCGGGTGAACGCGACGAAACGATCAGACGGACACGTCTCGCCGGTCCAGTGACCACGACACGAGCCCGAGCGCCACCGCGCCCAGCGCCAGCCCGACGCCCACCCACGCGGGCGCGGCGTAGCCGAGGCCCGCGGCGATCACGAGCCCGCCCAGGGCCGGCCCGACCGAGTTGCCGACGTTGAACGCGGAGGTGTTGGCGGCGCTCGCCAGCGTGGGCGCGGCCCCGGCCAGCGCGAACACCCGGGCGTTGAGCGGCGCGGCGATGACGAACGCGACCATGCCGAGCAGCACCACGAGCGTCACCATGACCACGGGCACCGGCGCGAACAGCCCCACGAGCGCGAGCAGCACCACGACTCCGGCCAGCGCCCCGAACAGCGTGGACCACGGGTGCGCGTCGGCCACCCGCCCGCCGATGATCACGCCCACGAAGCTGCCGACGCCGAAGCCCAGCTGCACGACGGGCACCCACACGGCGTCGAGGCCGGTGACGTCGGTGAGCAGCGGCGCGATGTAGCTGACCAGCCCGACCACCGAGGCCTGGTAGAGCGCGGTGGTGCCGAACGCGACCCACAGCCGGCCGCGGCGGAACGCCGAGACCTCGGCCGCGAGCCGCGGCGGCGCGTCCTCGGCGGGCCGGTTGCGGACGCTCACGAGCACCCCGATCACGCCCAGCGCCGCCAGCGCGCCGACCGACCAGAACGAGGCGCGCCACCCGAACTGCTGGCCCACCAGCGTGCCCAGCGGAATGCCGGCCACGTTGGACACCGTGAGCCCGGCGAGCAGCACCGACAGCGCCCGGGCCCGGTCGCGCGGCCCCACCGACGACACGGTGACGACGGCGGCCACGGCCCAGAACGCGCCCATCGCCACCGCGGTGACGATCCGCGCGACGAACATCAGCGTGTAGTCCTGCGCGAGCGCCCCCGCCACCTGCCCGGCGGCGACGACGGCGAGCGCCGTGACCAGCGTGGTGCGGCGCGGCATGTGCAGGGTGAGGACCGCCATCGTGGGCGCGCCCACGATCATGCCCACCGCGAACGCCGAGATGAGGTAGCCGGCCTGCGGGATCGTCACGGCCAGGTCGGACGCGATCTCCGGCAGCAACCCGGCGATCATGAACTCGCTGGTACCGAGCGCGAAGACGCACGCGGACAGGACCAGCACCACGCGGGGGATCCGGGTGCGTGGGGAGACTGCGGTCGTCACCCTGGGGCAACCCTGCCGGAGACCCCGATCATTCCGCCCTACGCTTCGAGGATGGCTGAACTGACTGTGAGGGTGGGCAGGCCGGCCCGGTAGTGGTGGGTTGGTGGTGACAGCAGTCGGTGTGACCCGTGATCTGACTGGCGAGATGCCTTTGTCCGGACTTGTCCACCGGCTGTTGTCGGCACCGGCCCGGCCGGAGCTGATGGCCTGATCAGGAGCATGACCGCCAGTAGCAGCTGGCGTGTCCCGTCACCAGTCCTGCCGAGCTCCGCACCGGACCGGACCCACGTCCGCCCACGGTCAGGAGAGTGAACGCGATGTCCATGCTGGCAGAACTGGTCGAGCTCATCATCGGGGTCGACACCCACGCCGATACCCACACCGCCGCGCTCGTCGCCACCGGCAGCGGCGCGCTACTCGCCACCATCACCGTCCCCGCGGACGCCGACGGCTACGCCCAGCTGCTGGAACTGGCCGAGACCCGCAGCGGGCTGCGGGCCTGGGCGATCGAGGGCGCCGGCGGCTATGGCGCCGGTCTGACCCGCCACCTCGCCGACACCGCCGAGCTGGTCGTCGAGCTCGACCGCCCGGTCCGGCCCGCGCGCCGGGCCGGGGCCAAATCCGATGTGATCGACGCCGAACGCGCCGCCCGTGACGCCCTGGCCCGCACGAAACTGGCCGCCCCGAAGACCGGGCCCGAACGCGCGGCGTTGCAGGCGTTGTTGACCGCGCGGCGCAGCGCCGTGGACGCCGCGACCACCGCGCAGCGTCAGCTACGTGCCCTGGTGATCACCGTCCCCGAACCGGTACGAGCCCGCTTCCGGGGCCACTCCACCCGCGAGATGATCGACATCGCGAGTCGGGTCCGGTCCGGCGCGGCCACCACCGACATCGAGACCTTCACCGCGCTGTCCACGCTGCGCACCCTGGCGCGGCGCATCCGCGCCCTGCAGACCGAGGCCGACGAGCACGAACGAGCGATCCGGACCATCGTGCGGTCCTGGCGCCCGGACCTGCTCGAGCTGTGCGGGGTCGGCCCGATCGTGGCCGCGATCGTGCTCACCGCCTGGTCACACACCGGCCGCTGCCGCAGCGACGCCGCGTTCGCCGGCGCCGCCCCGATCCCCGCCAGCTCCGGCAAGACCGTGCGCTACCGGCTCAACCGTTCCGGTAACCGCCAGCTCAACCGCGCCCTGCACACCATCGTGCTATCCCGGCTCCAGTACGACCCCGACACCCGCGCCTACGCCGAGAAGCGACGCAGCAAGGGCAAGACCGACCGGGAGATCAAGCGATGCCTCAAGCGCTACATCGCCCGCCAGCTCTACCGCCAGCTCGAGAACCCACCCACGTCAGCCGTCTGCGCGGCTTGACGAACCATAGGAGCGTCCCCCGAGGTCCGCGCGTTCCTGTCCGAGACCACCCGGACCGGGAAGCTGGGTTGGATCGCCGCGGACGGCCGCCCGCTGGTCGCCCCCATCTGGTTCGTCGTCGACGGGGACGACCTGGTCTTCAACACCGGCGCCGACACCGCCAAGGGCAAGGCGATCGCGCGTGACCCGCGGCTGGTGGTCTGCGTCGACTCCGAGGTGTCGCCCTACGGGTTCGTCCAGGTGCAGGGCGAGGCCGTGACCTCGGAGGACCCCGACGAGCTGCTGCGCTCGGCCACGGAGATCGCCCGCCGCTACGTCGGGGACGAGCTCGCGGAGCAGTTCGGGAAGCGCAACGGCGTGCCGGGCGAGCTGCTGGTGCGGCTGCGTCCGACGAAGGTCATCGCCCAGATGGACATGACCGCGTGATCAGTCCTTCCAGGTGTCCGCGAGCTTGCTGATCTTCTGGGCGTAGTCGCGGGCGGCCACCGCCGGGTCCTCGGCGCGGCCGGCCGCGATCCCGACCAGGAACGCCGTGACGGGCGCCCCGGGCCGGCTGACGCCGTGGGCGACGTCGGCGGTCAGGTCCAGCACCATGTCGACGGTGCCGCGCCCGTCGAACGCCTCGTCGAGGCCCAGTTCCCGGGCCACGGCGGTGACCCAGTCGGACAGGGCGGTCGCATCGCTGCTCTCAGTCATCAGGAGCACGTTAATGCGACCGGCCCGCATCCGCAGCGTCAGTTGCCGAACAAGGCCGGGATCTTGATGAGCAGCTCGTACAACCCGTAGCCGAAGGGCACGACCACCCACAGCCAGGCGAGTACCGCCAGTACCGGGTTGACGGCGGGCTTGTCCTGGGTGGTCATGCCTGTGCTCCCTCGGGCCTGATGATCTTCTCCGCCGGTTCGTGGAACTTCGCGCTCACCGGCCGGATCAGCAGGTTCGCGACGAACCCGATCACCAGCAGCACGATCATGATGATGAACGCGGTGGTGTACCGGCCGGGACCGGCGATCCCCTTGTTGGCGTCGGCCAGGGCGTTGACGATCAGCGGGCCGAGCACCCCGGCGACCGACCAGGCCGTCAGCAGCCGACCGTGGATGGCGCCGACCTGGTAGGTGCCGAACAGGTCACGCAGATACGCGGGCGCGGTGGAGAAGCCGGCGCCGTAGAACGACAGGATGAAGATCGAGCAGATCAGGAAGACGACCTTGTTGCTGTTGCCCAGCAGCGTGATCGCCAGGTAGAGCAGGGCCCCGACGCCGAGGTAGATCATATACATCCGCTTGCGCCCCAACGGGTCCGACGCCGACGACCACAGGATGCGCCCCAGGGAGTTGGCCAGCGACAGCATCGCCGCGAAACCGCCTGCCGCAGCGGCGATACCGGCCGGGGAGACCCCGGCGCCGAAGAAGTCCTTGTAGATGTCCTGCGCCCGCTCCAGGATGCCGATGCCCGCGGTGACGTTGAAGCACAGCACCACCCACAGCAGCCAGAACTGCGGTGTCCTGATCGCGTTGGCCGCGGAGACGTTGTTCGTGCTGATCATCGCGCCCGCGGTCTGCGTCTCGGGATTCCAGCCGGCGGGCTTCCAGTCGTCGGCGGGCACACGGATCAGCAGCCAGCCGACGGACATGAACACGGCGTAGATCAGGCCCATGACGAGGAACGTCTGCGCGACGCCGGAGGCGGCCGCCTTCGCCCCGCTGCCGCCGAACGCGGCCAGCAGCTGGTTGGTCAGCGGCGTGGCGATCAGCGCACCGCCGCCGAAACCCATGATCGCGATGCCGGTGGAGAGGCCGGGACGGTCCGGGAACCACTTGATCAGCGTGGACACCGGGGAGATGTAGCCGATGCCCAGACCGATGCCGCCCACGAAGCCGTAGCCCAGGACCACCAGCCAGTACGCCCCGATCGAGACACCGAGCGCGGAGATCAGGAACCCGGCGACGAAGCACGAGCTGGACACGACCATTGCCCAGCGCGGCCCCCGCGCGTCGACCCGCGTACCGAACAGCGCCGCCGAGAGCCCCAGCATCACGATGGCCAGCTGGAAGGGCAGCGCGGTGAGCACGCCGGCGTTCGGGTCGCCCTTGAGCATCGTGGCGGTCAGCGCGGTCTTGAACGCCGTCCACGCGTAAGCCTGGCCTATGGCGAGGTGGATCGAGAGGGCCGCCGGCGGGATGAGCCAACGGCTCCATCCGGGCGGCGCGACGATGCGCTCACGAGTGAGAAAACCGGCAGGCATTCAGACGCCTTCCCCGATGGGAACGAACAGGACGGCGTGAACCTAAGTCGAGAAAGGTGAGCTCGCAACAAGAGACGCCCGGACCCCATGGGGATCCGGGCGTCGGGTGCGAAAACGGTCAGGCCGAGCGTTCCTGGCGGGCGCGGCGCGGCGGGGTGCGCGGCACGATCGTCGGGTTGACATTGCTGCGCACCGTCTGCTCGGTGACGACCACCTTGGCGACGTCGTCGCGGCTGGGGATGTCGTACATGACCGGGAGGAGGACCTCCTCCATGATGGCCCGCAGGCCGCGGGCCCCGGTGCCGCGGAGGATGGCCTGGTCGGCCACGGCCTCCATGGCGTCGTCGGTGAACTCCAGCTCGACGCCGTCCATCTCGAACAGCTTCTGGTACTGCTTCACCAGCGCGTTGCGGGGCTCGGTGAGGATCTTGACCAGGGCCTCCTTGTCCAGCGAGGTGACCGAGGCGACCACCGGCAGGCGGCCGATGAACTCGGGGATCAGGCCGAACTTGATGAGGTCCTCGGGCATGGTCTCGGCGAAGCTCTGCGACGTGTCGAGCTCGCTCTTCGACCGGATCTCGGCACCGAAGCCGAGACCGCGGTGGCCCACCCGGTCGCTGATGATCTTCTCGAGACCCGCGAAGGCCCCCGCCACGATGAACAGCACGTTCGTCGTGTCGATCTGGATGAACTCCTGGTGCGGGTGCTTGCGGCCGCCCTGCGGCGGGACGCTCGCGGTGGTGCCCTCGAGGATCTTCAGCAGCGCCTGCTGCACGCCCTCGCCGGAGACGTCGCGCGTGATCGACGGGTTCTCCGACTTGCGGGCGATCTTGTCGACCTCGTCGATGTAGATGATGCCCGTCTCGGCCCGCTTGACGTCGTAGTCCGCCGCCTGGATGAGCTTGAGCAGGATGTTCTCGACGTCCTCGCCGACGTACCCGGCCTCGGTGAGCGCCGTGGCGTCCGCGATCGCGAACGGCACGTTGAGCAGCTTCGCCAGCGTCTGGGCCAGGTAGGTCTTGCCGCAGCCCGTGGGGCCGAGCATGAGGATGTTGGACTTGCCGAGCTCGACGCCGTCGCCATCGGCCCCGCGGCCCTTGTCGCCCGCCTGGATGCGCTTGTAGTGGTTGTAGACCGCCACGGAGAGCGTGCGTTTCGTCCGGCTCTGCCCGACGACGTACTGGTCGAGGAAGTCGTGGATCTCGGCGGGCTTGGGCAGCTCGTCGAGCTTGACCTCACCGGCCTCCGCCAGCTCTTCCTCGATGATCTCGTTGCAGAGATCGATGCACTCGTCGCAGATGTAGACGCCAGGACCGGCGATCAGTTTCTTGACCTGCTTCTGGCTCTTGCCGCAGAACGAGCACTTGAGTAGATCACCGCCATCGCCGATGCGTGCCATAGGAGCAGACCCCCATATCGTAGTAGCGCAGTCCCAGCTGGCGGGCCCGGTAGGTGCGCCCTCGTGACGGTACCTGCCGAACGGGTCATCGGGGGAGCATCAGCCGGCCCGGTTTCCCTGAGTGTTCGGCAGGCGGTCGGTGCCGGGGCCGACGAGCGGCCCCGGCACCGGTTGCTAGCTGACCGCGGAGAGCTTGCGGCTCTGGATGATCTCGTCGACGATCCCGTACTCCTTGGCCTCCGTGGCCGTGAGGATCTTGTCGCGCTCGATGTCCTGGCGGACCAGGGCCTCGTCACGACCGCTGTGCTTGGCCAGCGTGGACTCCAGCAGGCGACGCATGCGGGAGATCTCGGCTGCCTGGATCTCCAGGTCGGACACCTGGCCGTAGAAGCCCTCGGTGGCCGGCTGGTGGATCAGGATGCGCGCGTTCTGCACCGCGAGCCGACGGCCCGGGGTGCCGGCGGCGAGCAGCACGGCCGCGGCCGACGCGGCCTGCCCGAGGCAGACCGTCTGGATGTCGGGGCGGATGAACTGCATCGTGTCGTAGATCGCCATGAGCGAGGTGAACGACCCGCCGGGCGAGTTGATGTACATGCTGATCTCGCGGTCCGGGTCGGCCGACTCCAGGCACAGCAGCTGCGCCATGACGTCGTTGGCCGACGCGTCGTCGATCTGCACGCCGAGGAAGATGATGCGCTCCTCGAACAGCTTGTTGTAGGGGTTGGACTCCTTGACCCCGTAGCTGGTGCGCTCGACGAACGACGGCAGGACGTAGCGGGACTGGGGCATCTCGAACCTGCTCACTGCTTGCTCCCGTTCCCGTTCTCGCTGATCGCGTCGGGCAGCTGCCCGGCGCGCGAGATCACGTGGTCGACGAAGCCGTACTCGAGGGCCTCCTGCGCGGAGAACCAACGGTCACGGTCGAAGTCGGCGATGATCTTCTCGACGGACTGGCCGGTGTGCCCGGCGATCAGCTCCGCCATCTCGCGCTTGTGGCGCTTGAACAACTCGGCCTGGATGGAGATGTCGGACTCCGTGCCCCCGACACCCGCCGACGGCTGGTGCATGAGGATCTGGCAGTGCGGCAGCGCGTAGCGCTTGCCGGGGGCACCCGCGGAGAGCAGGAACTGCCCCATGGACGCCGCCAGGCCCATCGCGTAGGTGGACACGTCGCAGGGGATGAACTCCATCGTGTCGAAGATGGCCATCCCCGCGGTGACCGAGCCACCCGGCGAGTTGATGTAGAGCGCGATGTCCGCGTTCGGGTCCTCGGCCGCCAGCAGGAGCATCTGCGCGGCGATCCGGTTGGCGATGTCGTCGTCGACCTGCTGGCCGAGCACGATGATCCGCTGCTGCAACAGCCGCTCGTACACCGAGTCCGAGAGCGTCATCGAGGACGGTGCGCCGCCTCGCATGGCTGCTCCGATGAGACGGTCAGTTGGGCTCACTTCACCCTGCCTTCTGTGCTGGTCAGCTCGCGTCTGTTGTCTGGGACCGACCCTACGCGGACGGCTCGGGGGCCGTCCGCGTACGCGCCGGATGTTCGCTCTGGGCGTGGCGCCCCGAACGGGCGATCAAGAACTGGCGGTGGCCGTCTTCTCGGTGGTCTCGCCCTCGACGGCCTCGGGGGCGTCGTCCGTGTCCTCGGGGGCCGGGACCTCCAGGACCTCGATGCCGTCACCCTCGGCCTCGTCCTCGCCCAGCAGGTCCGACAGGTCCAGAGCGTTGCCCGACGCGTCGGTGACGGTGGCCGCGCGGACCGCCGCGATGAGCGCCTTGCTGCGCCGGACGTCGGCGTAGATGGCGCCGAGCTGGCCGGCCTCCTGGATGCGACGCACGAACTCCTCGGGCGGCATCTGGTACTCACGGGCCTGGTAGACGATGCGCTCGGTGAGCTCCTGGTCGTTGACCGAGATCTGCTCGGCGTCGGCCAGCGCGTCGAGCACCAGGCGCGTGCGGACCGACTTCTCGGACTCCTCGCGGGCCTCGGTGTCGAACTCCTCGCGGGTCTGCCCCTGCGTGGTGAGGAACTCCGCGAAGGCGTCCTCGTCGTGCTCGAAGCGGTGGATGGCGTCGTGGACGCGGGAGTCGACCTCGGCCGCGACGACGCTCTCCGGCAGCGGTACCTCGGTGGCCGAGGTGATGGCGTCGAGCACCTTGTCGCGGGCCGCGCTGACCTGCTCCATGCGCTTGACGTTGCCCATGCGCTCGCGCAGGTCGGCCGTGAGCTCGTCGAGGGTGTCGAACTCGCTCGCCAGCTGCGCGAACTCGTCGTCGGCGTCGGGGAGCTGGCGCTCCTTGACGGCGGTGACCTTGACCGTGATCTCGGCGTCCTTGTCGGCGTACTCGCCGGCGACCAGCGTGGAGGTGAAGGTCCTCGACTCGTCGGCCGACAGGCCCTGGACGGCCTCGTCGAGCCCGTCGATCAGGCCGCCCTGGCCCACCTGGTAGGAGAAGCCCGAGGTCTGGGCCTCCTCGACGTCCTTGCCGTCGACGGTGGCCGAGAGGTCGATGAGGACGAAGTCGTCCTTGGCGGCCGGGCGGTCGACACCGGTGAGCGTGCCGAAGCGCGCGCGCAGGTTCTCGAGCTGCTCGTCCACGTCGGCGTCGGTGACCTCGACGTCGTCGACGGTGACGGTCAGCGAGTCGAGGTCGGGGAGGGTGATCTCCGGGCGGACGTCGACCTCGGCGGTGAAGGAGATCTTGTCGTTGTCGGCGATCTCGGTGACCTCGATGTCGGGCCGACCGATCGGCGTGAGGTCCTCGGCGGCGGTGACGGCCTCCGAGTACTTGGCCGGGACCGCGCCGTTCACGACCTCCTCCAGCACCACGCCGCGGCCCAGGCGGGCCTCGATGATGCGGGCGGGCACCTTCCCCGGACGGAAGCCGGGCACCTTGACCTGCTGGGCGATCTTCTTGTACGCGCGGTCGAAGTCCGGCTTCAGCTCGTCGAAAGGCACCTCGACGTTGATCCGGACCCGCGTCGGGCTCAGCCGCTCGACGGTGCTCTTCACGGTGTGGGTACTCCTAGATCTGTGGATCTTCCTCAGTCGGCTGGCTCCAGCCTCGGACGCCGGCGCACGCTCGAGGCGGCCGCCGGGCATCACGCGAGTCTAGGCGAACGGGCCGCGTTCGCTGCGCACGGCCTTGTCCGTCACCCGACCCACCCCGCTGACGACGGCGACGGCCGGGGTGACGTCGGAGACCGTCACGTCGACCCGGACCGGTCCGAGCACCGAGCGGACGGCCGCACCGAGCTCCTCGGCCAGCTGGGGGAGGAGGGTGCCCAGCCGCGCGACGACGGCGATCTCCACCGGCTCGTCGCCGACGCCGATCCGCACCCCGAGGATGCGCCGCCGGCCCGGGAGCAGGGACGCGACGGTGCCGAACGGGCCGCCGTCGAGCCGGGCCACCGCCGGGTGGGCGAGCACCGCCTCGGCGACCTTCGCCGCGTCGGTGAGGGGTTCGGGATCGGGCACGGGGGCGAGGTTAGCGCCCCCGATCAGCTGGTTCCCGGCACGCCGGCGAGCGGTCCCCGCGAACCCATCGCCGGGAGGACCGCCCGTGGCGGTGCGGTGCCCGATCAGCTCGTGAACGCGTCGGCGACGCCCGATGCGGCGTCCTCGACCGGGTCATCCCGGGACTCCTTCCGGCTCGGGACCGTCGGGCGCAGCCGGGAGCGGGTGCGGCTACCGTGGTCCCGTGCAGGGCTTCGCGGAACCGGCGCCGGTGAGCGTCGAGGTCCCACCCGGCCCCCACCTGGACGACCTGACCCTGGTCGTCCGCGCCCAGGAGGGCGACGTCCGCGCGTTCGAGGCGCTGGCGCGACGGCACCAGGCCGCGCTCTACCGGCTGGCCTCGCGCGTGATGGGCGACCACGCCGAGGCCGAGGACGCCCTGCAGGAGGCCCTGCTCGACGCGTGGCGGCGCATCGACCGCTTCCGCGGCGACTCGGCGTTCTCCACCTGGATGTACCGGGTCGTCACCAACCGGTGCCTGGCGATGCTGCGCAAGCGCAGGCCGTTGCCCGTCGAGGACGTCGAGGACGGCACCCCGGCGCCCGACTCGCCCGAGCGCAGCGCCGAGGCCGACGCGAGCATGGCCGCGCTCGGTACGGCCCTGCAGGGACTGGGCGACGACCTGCGGATCTGCTGGGTGCTGCGCGAGATGGAGGGTCTCGGGTACACCGAGATAGCCGAGATCACCGGCGCCAGCGAGGATGCCGTGCGCGGCCGGATCCACCGGGCCCGCACGAGGCTGGCGGAGGTGATGCGCGCATGGCGGTAGACCCGATTCTGGACGGTGGCACCTCCATCGACGAGGTCGCCCTCGAGCCCCTCGCCTGCGGCCGCGACGCCGCCGTCGTCTGGGACCGTGCCGAGGCCGGCACCCCGCCCGACGCGCACGAGCGCGACTGCCCGCACTGCACCGCCGTGCGGGCCGACGCCGCCGGGCTCAGCTCGCTCGTGCACCGGATGGCGGCCGAGGACATCGACCCGCCGCCGTCGGTCATGGAGCGCGTCATGGGCGCGGTGATGAGCGAGCTGCGCCCGCACGACGTCCTGCAGCTGGAGTCGCCGCACGGCGCCAACCGGCTGGGCCGGCCGGCCGCGGCGGGCGTGCTGCGCGGCGTCGTCGACCGGATGGACGGGCTGCGCGCCCGCAGCTGCCGCATCGAGCAGGTGCCCGACCGCTTCGACGCCGACGTCACCATCACCGTCACCGCACGGTTCGGGGTCGACCTGGCCTCGGTCACCGCCCGGGTGCGGCAGATGGTGCTGGCCGCCGGCGAGCAGACCCTCGGGGTGCCGGTGCGGCGCGTCGACATCTCGGTGGTGGACATCTGGGGGGAACCGTGACGGACGTCCGCCTGAACGTGGGCGACAGCGCGGTGGCCCGCATCGCCGCCCGGCGCGCGGCCCGGGTCCCCGGGGTGGTGGCGCTGCGCGCCGACCTGGCCCAGACCCTGGTCGGGGTGGCGGGCAGCGTGCTCGGCCAGGACCGCTCCCGGCTGCCCACCGACGGCGTCAACGCGGTGGTGCGCGGCCAGGAGGCCGAGGTCTCGATCACCATCGCCACCCGGCTGGGCCACAACTGCCGCGACCTGTGCCGGACCGTGCAGCAGGAGGTGGCGGCCGAGGTGGCCGCCCAGACCGGCCTCGCCGTGACCGTCCGGGTCACGATCGTCGACGTCCTGCTGGGCTGAGGACCCCGGGCCCTACGGCCGCGCAGCGAGGACGCAGTCGCCGCAGAGACCGCCTCCGGGCACCCGGTAGTACAGACAGCACGAGCGGCGGCGGAACGTCCAGTCCCGGTCGGGGCCGGCCGGCGGGCGCAGTTCCCCCGTCCCGGCCAGCGGCCCGGTGGCGAGCAGCTGTTCGGCCACCGCGGTGGCGCGCGGGGTGCCGACCAGCCGTTTCCCGCTCGCCACCGACGACGCCACGCTCCCCCACAGCACCCGCTCGGAGATCGAGACCTGCGCGCGCACGGCGTCGACCAGCGGGGCGAGGTGATCGTCGATGAGCAGGGCGGCCAGCTCGTCGGGGTCACGGGAGCCCGGGTCGGCGCACCACAGCGGCCAGGGCCCGGTGGCCGAGGGACGCCAGTGCAGTGCGGCGGCGGTGAGATCGGGCAGCACCCCGTGCACCGCGACCGTCGCGAACGGCGCCGACAGCACCCGCGCCGCGAGCCCCTGGAACGTGATCGACGCGGCGACCCGCTCCCCCGCCCCGAGCACCCGGCCGACGTGCGCGATGCGGTCCCGCAGGGGCTGCGGGTCGGTGTAGAGGCCGCGCAGCGGCCGCCAGGTGGGATCGACGCCCTCGGCCGGGTCGGTGGAGACGGCGAAGAACGCCCCGAACGAGGCGACGTCCGCCAGGGCTCTGCACACATCCACGGACCCAGTCTCCACGTCGGCCCGCTCAGCCGGACGCGACGGGATCGAACCCCGTGATGTCCTCGGCGAACTCGCGGGTGCGGCCGTCCGTGGCGGCGGGGTGCAGGCTGGAGCCGGTCACGGTGGCCGTCACGGTGGAGGTCACTGGGACCACGCCGATCCGATGATGACGTCGACGAAGTCCACCCGCGTGAAGCCGGGTGAGAAGTGGGCGAGCACGTCGTCGTTCATGGTGCCGAACGTGGTGTCCGGGCGGTCCTTCATCCCGTCGTGGAACGCCCGCAGGATCCCGTTCTTGAAGTCCGGACGCGGGTGCGCCGCCACGACGGCCGCTGCCTCCTCGGCGGTGATCTCGTCGAGGTCCATGCCCAGCACGTCGGTCTCGACACCGAGGCTGACCAGCGCCGTCTCCGGTTCGAGGTGGTTCGGGATGCCCGGGGTCGTGTGCAGCGCGATGCCCAGCCAGACCGCACGGGCGTCGGCGGCGCTGCGGCCGTGGTCGAGCAGGAAGTCCCGGGCCAGATCGGCGCCGTCGACCTCGAAGCGCTGGTCGGTGCGACGGTGGGCCTCGGTGAGGCCGAGGTCGTGGAACATCGCGCCGACGTAGAGCAGCTCGGGGTCGGCCTGGATCGAGCGACGGCGTCCCTTCAGGCTGGCGAAGAGGAACACGCGGCGGGAGTGGTCGAACAGCAGTGTCGTGCCGGCCTTCCGGACCAGCTCGGTGGCCTCGCGGGCCATGTCGGTATCGGGGATGTCGATCCCGGCGATCGTCTCTGTCATGTCGCCGAGCGTGCTCCCGCCGCCCGCGTCCGGCCCCGCGCCGACGGCCATACTTCCCACGATTCCGGACTTCCCACGTGACGGACAACCGCAGGAGGGCCTCGTGCACCGCATCGGCATCGTGGTGTTCGACGGGGTGAAGCTGCTCGACGTCGCCGGGCCCAGCGAGGTGTTCAGCGAGGCGAACCGGATGGGCGCCGACTACGGGCTGACGCTGTGCGCGGTGGGCGGCGGCGCGGTCTCGGCGTCGACCGGCATGACGATCCCGGTCGACGCCGACGCCACCGATCCCGGGTTGCGCTTCGACACACTGCTGGTGATGGGCGGCGACGTGTTCCCGGGCCGTCCCGTCGACCCACCGCTGCGCGACGCCGTCCGGGACGTGGCGGCGCGGTCCGGCCGGGTCTGCTCGGTCTGCACCGGGGCGTTCATCCTCGCCGCGGCCGGGTTGCTCGACGGCCGCAGAGCCACCACGCACTGGCGCCACACCGGCGTGTTGAGCAGGGGGTACCCGAAGATCACCGTCGAGCCCGACGCGATCTTCGTCCGCGACGGCGGCACGTTCAGCTCGGCCGGTGTGACAGCGGGGATCGACCTGGCGCTGGCCCTGCTCGAGGACGACCACGGCGAGCAGCTCGCCCGGCAGGTGGCGCAGTCGCTGGTGGTGTTCCTGCAGCGTCCCGGCGGGCAGTCGCAGTTCTCACCGACGTTGAGCGGCCCCCGTCCGCGCACGCCGGCACTGCGGTCGGTGTTCGACGCGGTGGCCGCGGACCCTGCGGACGACCACTCCACACCGAGACTCGCGGCGCGGGCCGCGCTGAGCCCGCGCCACCTCACCCGGCTGTTCCGCGACGAGCTCGGCACGACCCCGGCCCGGTACGTCGAGTCGGTGCGGTTCGACGCGGCCAAGTCGGCACTGGAGTCGGGCCACACGGTCACCGAGGTCGCTGAGCGGGTCGGCTACGGGAGCCCCGAGACGCTGCGCCGGGCGTTCGTGGCCCGCCTCGGGGTGTCACCGAGCGCCTATCAGCAGCGGTTCCGGTCCGCCCAGCGGCGCGACGCCGCGGCCGGGCCCGTGCAGGTCAAGCGACTACGTGATCCGGAGTGACGGGGTGTGGCTGGTCACCTGCATCACTCCGGTATCACTGGCGAATTGTCACTACCGCGTGCGACATTGTGCAGCGCGAACCGCACCCGATGATGCGTGCACCGCTCGCACCTGCGCGAACGACGGTCGGCACCACACCACGGTGGGTGGCCGTCGCAGCCGGCACCCTGGCCACCATCCACGGGTTCCGGCGCTACGTCATGCACCCGTTCGGACCAGAACCGGCGTCCGGGCGGGCCATCCGCATATTCTTGACACCACATCAACACGTCGTCCCGATGCCAGCTGTCGGGGTGCACCGAGACGACAAGGAGGCACTGTTGAGCGTCAACCCAGCAGGTACCTCGGAGGGGCTCTACGCCCCGGACTTCGAGCACGACGCCTGCGGCGTCGCCATGGTGGCCGATCTCCAGGGGCGTCGCACCCACGACATCGTCCGCAAGGCGATCACCGCCCTGCTGCGTCTGGAGCACCGCGGGGCGCGCGGCGCCGAGGCCAACACCGGTGACGGCGCGGGCATCCTCATCCAGGTCCCGGACGCGTTCTTCCGCGAGACGGTCGACTTCGAGCTCCCCGCGGCGGGCGCGTACGCCGTCGGCACCGCGTTCCTCCCTGTCGAACGGGCCGAGGCCGACGCGGCCGTGGCCGCGATCGACGCGCTCGCCGCCGAGGAGGGCCTCACGGTCCTGGGCTGGCGCGAGCTGCCCATCGATCCCGACAAGGCCGACATCGGCCCGTCGGCCCGCGCGGCGATGCCGTCGTTCCGCCAGCTGTTCGTCACCGGGCGGAACGGTGAGAGCGGCATCGAGCTGGAGCGCCTCACGTTCTGCCTGCGCAAGCGCACCGAGCACAGTGCCGACACCGGGAGCACCTACTTCCCGAGCCTGTCGCCGCGCACCATCGTCTACAAGGGGATGCTGGCCGAGCCCCAGGTCGAGGCGTTCTACCCCGACCTGTCCGACGAGCGCGTGGTCAGCGCGCTCGCCGTGGTGCACTCGCGCTTCTCCACCAACACGTTCCCGGCGTGGCCGCTCGCGCACCCGTACCGCTACGTCGCGCACAACGGCGAGATCAACACGCTGCGTGGCAACCGCAACTGGATGGCCGCGCGCGAGGCGCTGCTGCAGTCCGACGTGATCCCCGGTGACCTCACGCGCCTGTCCCCCATCGTCACCCCGGACGCGAGCGACTCCGCCACGTTCGACGAGGTTCTGGAACTGCTGCACCTGGGCGGGCGCAGCCTGCCGCACGCGGTGCTGATGATGATCCCGGAGGCGTGGGAGAACCACGCCGAGATGGACCCCTCGCTGCGCGCGTTCTACGAGTTCCACTCCACGCTGATGGAGCCCTGGGACGGTCCCGCGCTCGTCACGTTCACCGACGGAACGCTGATCGGCGCGGTCCTGGACCGCAACGGCCTGCGCCCCGCCCGCTACTGGGTCACCGACGACGGCACCGTCGTGCTCGCGTCCGAGGTGGGCGTGCTCGACGTCGAGCCCGACCGCGTGGTGCGCAAGGGTCGCCTGGAGCCGGGCCGTATGTTCCTCGTGGACACCGAGCGCGGCCGGCTGGTCGACGACGCCGAGGTCAAGGGCGCGCTCGCGGCCGAGCACCCCTACGCCGACTGGCTGCACGCCGGCCTGATCCGGCTGGGCGAGCTCCCCGCACGCGAGCGCGAGCTGCCCAGCCACTCGGCGCTGACGCTGCGCCAGCAGTCGTTCGGCTACACCGAGGAGGAGCTCAACATCCTCCTCAAGCCGATGGCGAAGACCGGCGCGGAGCCGATCGGCTCGATGGGCAACGACGCGCCGATCGCGGCCATCTCGGAGCGCCCGCGCCAGCTCTACGACTACTTCTCGCAGCTGTTCGCACAGGTCACCAACCCGCCGCTGGACGCCATCCGCGAGGAGCTCGTCACCTCGCTGCAGAGCCAGCTCGGGCCGGAGCAGAACCTGCTCGACGCCACCCCGGCCAACTGCCGCACGATCGTGCTGCCGTTCCCGGTGCTCGGCAACGACGACCTCGCCAAGATCGTCCACATCAACGACGACGGCGAGTACCCCGGCTTCGTCTCGGTCACGGCCAAGGGCGTGTTCAAGGTCGCCGAGGGCGGCGACGGCATGTCGCGGCGGATCGAGGAGATCTGCCGCGAGGTGTCGGAGGCCATCGAGGACGGCGCCCGGCTGATCGTGCTGAGCAACCGCGGTGTCGACAAGGACCACGCACCGATCCCGTCGCTGCTGCTCACCGGCGCGGTGCACCACCACCTCGTGCGGGAGAAGACGCGCACGAGGGTGGGGCTCGTCGTCGAGTCGGGTGACGCCCGCGAGGTGCACCACATCGCGCTGCTCATCGGCTACGGCGCGGCCGCGGTCAACCCGTACCTGGCGATGGCCACCGTCGAGGACCTCGCCGAGCGCGGCGACATCCCCGGCGTCGACCCCGCCACCGCGGCGAAGAACCTGGTCAAGGCGCTCGGCAAGGGCGTCCGCAAGACGATGTCGAAGATCGGCGTCTCCACGGTGGCCTCCTACACCGGCGCGCAGATCTTCGAGGCCGTCGGGCTCGGGAAGAACGTCATCGACACCTGCTTCACGGGCACCACGTCCCGGATCGGCGGCGTCGGCTTCGACGTGCTGGCCGAGGAGGTGCTCAAGTCGCACCGCCGCGCGTTCCCGTCCGACGACGTGCGCGCCGCGCACCGCGCCCTGCAGGACGGCGGCGAGTACCAGTGGCGCCGCGACGGCGAGGTCCACCTGTTCAACCCGCAGACGGTCTTCAAGCTGCAGCACTCCACCCGCCAGGGCCGCTACGACATCTTCAAGGACTACACGAAGCTCGTCGACCAGCAGTCCCACCGGCTGGCCACGCTGCGCGGGCTGTTCACGTTCAAGGAAGGCGAGCGCCCGCCGGTACCGATCGACGAGGTCGAGCCGGCCACCGAGATCGTGAAGCGGTTCGGCACCGGCGCCATCTCCTACGGCTCCATCTCCCAGGAGATGCACGAGACGCTCGCCATCGCGATGAACCGCATCGGTGGCCGCTCCAACACCGGTGAGGGTGGCGAGGACGCCGACCGCTGGACCCCCGACGCGAACGGCGATTCCCGGCGCAGCCGCGTCAAACAGGTGGCGTCCGGGCGGTTCGGCGTCACGAGCGAGTACCTGGTCAACGCCGACGACATCCAGATCAAGATCGCGCAGGGCGCCAAGCCCGGCGAGGGCGGTCAGCTGCCGGGCAGCAAGGTCTACCCCTGGATCGCCGAGACCCGCCACTCCACGCCGGGCGTCGGGCTCATCTCGCCGCCACCGCACCACGACATCTACTCCATCGAGGACATCAAGCAGCTCATCCACGACCTGAAGAACGCCAACCCGACGGCCCGCGTCCACGTGAAGCTGGTCAGCCAGGTCGGCGTCGGCACGGTCGCGGCGGGCGTGGCGAAGGCCTACTCCGACGTCGTGCTCATCTCGGGCCACGACGGCGGCACCGGCGCGTCGCCGCTGTCCTCGATCAAGCACGCGGGCGGCCCGTGGGAGCTCGGCCTGGCCGAGACCCAGCAGACGCTGCTGCGCAACAACCTGCGCGACCGCATCGTCGTGCAGGCCGACGGGCA
The DNA here is from genome assembly GCF_001899645.1 of Pseudonocardia sp. 73-21. Lineage (GTDB taxonomy): Bacteria > Actinomycetota > Actinomycetes > Mycobacteriales > Pseudonocardiaceae > Pseudonocardia. Next base: position 87,386 of record NZ_MKVV01000029.1, read on the forward strand.
GCTCAAGACCGGCCGCGACGTCGTCATCGCGGCGCTGCTCGGGGCCGAGGAGTTCGGCTTCGCCACGGCACCGCTGGTGGTGAGCGGCTGCATCATGATGCGGGTCTGTCACCTCGACACGTGTCCGGTCGGCGTCGCCACCCAGAACCCGGTGCTGCGCGAGCGGTTCGACGGGCGTCCGGAGTACGTCGTCAACTTCATGATGTTCATCGCCGAGGAGGTGCGGGAGTACCTGGCGCAGCTGGGCTTCCGCTCCGTCGAGGAGGCGGTGGGCCACGCGGAGCTGCTGGAGACCGACGAGGCGGTGCGGCACTGGAAGACCCGGGGCCTCGACCTCTCGCCGATCTTCACCGCCCCCCCGGAGGGCGCCACCCTGCACAACACGAAGCAGCAGGAGCACGGGCTCGAGAAGGCGCTCGACAACACGCTGATCGAGCTGTGCGAGGGCGCGCTGCGCTACGGCGACAAGGTGTCGCTGGAGGTGCCGGTGCGCAACGTCAACCGCACCGTCGGCACGATGCTCGGCTACGAGCTCACCAAGCAGTGGGGCGGCGAGGGTCTGCCCGACAACACGATCGACGTCACGCTCACCGGTTCGGCCGGCCAGAGCTTCGGCGCGTTCGTGCCCAAGGGCATCACGCTGCGGCTGATCGGCGACACGAACGACTTCTTCGGCAAGGGCCTGTCGGGCGGTCGGCTGACGCTGCGGCCCGACCCGTCGGCGCCGTTCAGGGCCGAGGACAACATCATCGCCGGCAACGTCATCCTCTACGGCGCCACGTCGGGCGAGATCTTCGTCCGCGGCATCGTCGGCGAGCGGTTCTGCGTCCGGAACTCCGGGGCGCTGGCCGTCGTCGAGGGGGTGGGCGACCACGCCTGCGAGTACATGACCGGTGGCGCCGTCGTCATCCTCGGCCGGATCGGGCGCAACTTCGCCGCGGGCATGTCCGGCGGTGTGGCGTACGTGCTCGACCTGCCGCACCACCGCGTCAACCCCGAGATGGTCGACATCGACCCGCTCGACGACGACGACCGCACGATCCTGCGCGCGGCCGTCGAGCAGCACTACGGCGAGACCGACTCCGCCGTGGCCAAGGCGCTCCTCACCGACTGGGAGGAGCAGGTCGGCCGCTTCGGCAAGGTCATGCCGAAGGACTTCAAGCGGGTGCTGCAGGCCCGCGAGGCGGCAGAACGTGAGGGGCGTGACGTGAACGAGGCGATCATGGAAGCGGCGCACGGATGAGGGCGGACGTGAACGCGGCGACGATGACACAGGGGGAGGCGGCACATGGGTGACCCGAAGGGTTTCCTCACCACCCCGCGTGAGGCCCCGAAGCGCCGTCCGGTGGACCTGCGCCTGATGGACTGGCGCGAGGTCTACGAGGACTTCCCACGGGCCAACCTGGAGAAGCAGGCCGGGCGCTGCATGAACTGCGGCATCCCGTTCTGCCACCAGGGCTGTCCGCTGGGCAACCTCATCCCGGAGTGGAACGACCTGGTCTACCGCCACGACTGGCGCGAGGCCACCGAGCGGCTGCACGCCACCAACAACTTCCCGGAGTTCACCGGGACGCTGTGCCCCGCCCCGTGCGAGGCGGCGTGCGTGCTGGCCATCAACTCCGACGCCGTCACGATCAAACAGGTCGAGATCGAGATCGTCGACCGCGCCTGGGACGAGGGCTGGATCCGGCCGCAGCTGCCCACCGTGAAGTCCGGCAAGAAGGTGGCCGTCGTCGGCTCCGGCCCGGCCGGGCTGGCCGCCGCGCAGCAGCTCACGCGCGTGGGGCACGACGTGGTGGTGTTCGAGCGGGCCGACCGCATCGGCGGGCTGCTGCGCTACGGCATCCCCGAGTTCAAGATGGAGAAGGCCCGCCTCGACCGGCGTCTGGAGCAGATGAAGGCCGAGGGCACGCTGTTCCGGGCCTCGGTCGACGTCGGCACCGACGTCACCGTCGACCAGCTGCGCGCCGACTTCGACGCCGTGGTGCTCGCGGGCGGGGCCACCGCGTGGCGCGATCTGCCTGCCCAGGGCCGCGAGCTCGAGGGCGTGTACCAGGCGATGGAGTTCCTGCCGTGGGCCAACCACGTGCAGCAGGGCGACATCGACGCCCCGAAGATCAGCGCCGAGGGCAAGGACGTCATCATCATCGGTGGTGGTGACACCGGCGCCGACTGCCTCGGCACGTCGCACCGGCAGGGTGCCCGCTCGGTCACCCAGCTGGAGATCATGCCGACGCCCCCGGAGAAGCGCACCGAGGGCATGCCGTGGCCGACCTACCCGATGGTCTACCGGGTCTCCTCCGCACACGAGGAGGGCGGCGACCGCCTGTTCTCGGTGAACACCACCGAGTTCGTGGGCGACGCCGACGGCAAGCTCGCCGGCATCAAGATCGTCGAGGTCAGGCGCGGCGAGAAGGGCTTCGACCCGGTCGAGGGCACCGAGCGGACGCTCCCGGCCCAGCTCGTGCTGCTGGCCATGGGCTTCGTCGGGCCGGAGAAGGGCAAGCTGCTCGACGACCTGGGCGTGGAGCTGGACGAGCGCGGCAACGTCGCGCGCGACCAGAGCTTCATGACCAGTGTCGAGGGCGTGTTCTCGGCCGGCGACATGGGCCGCGGCCAGAGCCTGATCGTGTGGGCCATCGCCGAGGGTCGGGCCGCGGCGGCCGGGGTGGACGCGTTCCTCACCGGCCGCGACGTCCTCCCCCGCCCGATCAACCCCACGGACCGCCCCCTGGTCTGAGTGACGCAGCGTCGATGATCGCCGTCCGCCGGACGACAGCGCCCTGGTCGGGGGCGGTGAGGTTCGGCGGGCGGCGATCACAAGGCCGTTCGGCTCTCTGATCGCTGTGTGGGTTCCGCACGGGCGGCCGGGGTTGCACGCGACCGGTGCCGCTGCTCCCGTACCTGCTCGGTCATGACTGCGGCGCGCCGCACACCGAGGTCCCCGGCCGGGCGATCCGGTGCGGTTCGTCGCGATCATCGGAGGAGACCGCGGGCCGTCAGCTCCCTGCGGACACCGGCCGCCACCTCCCACGGCCGGTGCAGCACCGGGCCCCTGCCGAGGCGGAGGATCTTCGTCCACCCCGCTGCGGTGATGTGGGCCTGCCGGTCGAGGTCGCGCGTGGCCCGTTCCTGGGTCAGGTATTCGCGAGCCCCGCCACCTCCCGCAACCGCGCGCTCCCGGCCGCGCCGAGACACCGGTAGCCGAACCGCACCACATCGTGGGGTGCGAACCCGGAACCGGAACGCGAGCGCGTCGACCGTCACCACCGCCTCCAGCACCCCACGCGCCACGGCCTCGGTACCCCGGAAGGGTCGGCGAAGGTTCACGCCCGTACCAGACGGATCCCGCCCCCGCCAGGTTCCACCCGCTTCGGAGATCGCGGCCCACCGCACCTCAGCGCCCTCCGCGGGACACCAGTGTGCGGCCGGCCGCGATCACGGCCTGCGCCCACGACGGACTCCCCATGATCGCGCTCCACCGCATCTCAGCCCCGTCCCCCCCGGGACCACGGACGGATCCCGGTCCGATCCGCCGGCCCAGCGCGGCATGATCGCGCTCCACCGCACCTCGCCGCCCTCCGGAGGGCGCAACCGTGCGACCGAACGCGATCATCGTCCGCGGCCGCGGGTCATGATCGTTGTGCGTCGCACGGTTCCGCCGCCCCGGCCGGGGCAGCAGCGTGCGGGCGGTGGTGATCAGGGCGGTGGAGGCATCGGACGAGCGCGAACGTGCAGACGCCGAGCTCACCAGCGACCAGGACACGAGCCCGGGTGAGCCCGGAGCGGCCGGCCGCCACCGCGCTCACCCGGCGTCCGCCGGGCCGGAAGCGCGCCCCGACGATCGTGACCGCCGGCCTGCCCTCGATGCCCCTGCGGACCCTGCCGGCCGCCGACCCGAGTGGGGTTCGGCCGCGGCTACTCCCCGTCGAGCCGCTCGACGACGGGCGCGAACTGCTCCAGGAACCGCCCGTTGACCGTGATCGCGGACGCGCCGATGGCGTCGCGGCGGCGCTGCAGCTCGTCGGCCATCTCGGCGACGGAGCCGCGCAGCATCACCAGCGAGTCGTGGGCGACGAGGGTGGCGGCGTCGGCGCCGATGAACCCGCGCGTCCACTCCGGCACCTCGTCACCGACGACGAAGAGGTTCATCGCGATCTCGACGCGGTCCGGCAGGCCGGCGGCCAGCGCGGCCACCTCGTCGCGGGTGGCGAGCGGGTCGGTCGCGAGCGTGACGACGTCGGCCAGTTCGGCGGCGAGCGCGAGCATCTTCGGTCCGGACGCCGCGACCAGGACCGGGATCGAGGAATCGAGCGCACGCACGTGGGCGATCGTCTCGGCCACCTGCCGGCGGCGTTCGGCGGCGGAGCCGTAGGGCATGCCGAGCTCCGCGGCGGCGTGCGGGACGCCGCCGTGGCCGGTGCCGATGCCCAGGTCGAAGCGCCCGCCCGACAGCACCGAGAGGCTGTGCGCCTCCCAGGCCGCGGCGCGGGGCGTCCGCAGCGGCGAGGCCAGCACGAACGTGCCGACGCGCAGCGTGGTGGTGACGGCCGCGGCCGTCGCCAGCGACGGGAACGGGGCCAGCAGGTGGATGCCGTCGGGCACGAGCAGCGACGAGTACCCCAGCTCCTCGACGCGGCGGGCGGTGGTGGTCCAGTCGCCGTCGGGCGTGGCGACGACACCGAAGCGGAAGGGACGGGTCATGCCTGAAGAGTAGACGTCTATTCGTTAGATGTCGATGCATTGGACCCGTAGCGCTCCAGCACCCGCGCCCGCATGCCCTCGTCCGTGCGCGGCACGGGCTCCATGAAGATCTCGTCGAGGTCCGGGAACTCCTCGCGCAGGACCGTGTCGATGGCGACGCACGCCCGTTCGACGTCCGCGGCGCCGAGCGCGTCGTCGAAGTCGAGGCGGGCGCACACGAGGACGCGGTCGGTGCCCAGCATCATCGTCAGCAGGTCCACCACCTTCTCCACCTCGGGCCGCTCGGCGAGCCGGTCGCGCACCGCGAACACCAGCCGCGCGTCGGCCTGGCGTCCGATCAGCAGGCCCTTGTTGGTGCGCCCGAGGATGTAGGCCACGCCCGAGAGCAGCAGGCCGATCAGCAGCGACGCGAGCCCGTCCCAGAAGCTGGCCCCGGTGAGCTGGTGCAGCCCGACGCCCGCCAGCGCCAGCACGAGCCCGATCAGCGCGGCGCTGTCTTCGAAGAACACCGTCTTGACGGTGGGGTCGTCGGTGGTGCGCAGGAACGCCGCGAACGTCTGGTGGTGGGCGGCGGCCTCCCGGCGCGCCTGTTTGAACGCCTGCAGCCACGAGATGCCCTCGAGCACGAACGACCCGCCGAGCACGGCGTAGGCGACCCAGATCAGGGTCTGCTCCTCGGACGCGCCGAGCATCGTCGAGATGCCCTCGTAGATCGCGAACACCGCACCGGAGACGAAGATACTGACCGCGGCGATGAGCGCCCAGAAGAACCGCTCCTTGCCGTAGCCGAACGGATGGCGGCGGTCGGCCGGCTTCTCCGAACGACGCAACGCCGTGAGCAGCAGCCCCTCGGTGGCGGTGTCGGCCACGGAGTGCGCGGCCTCGGCCAGCATCGCGGCCGACCCGGTGATGATCCCGGCCACCAGCTTCAGCACCCCGACGAGCGCGTTGGCCCCCAGCGCGACGAGCACGGTGAGGGTGCTCTCCCCCTGTCCGCTCTCGTCTGTCACGGGTGGAGGTTACGGTCCGAACTGTGATCTCGCACCGCACCGCCGACGTCAACGGCCTCACGCTGCACCTCGCCGAGTCCGGTCCCGCCGACGGGCCGGTCGTGCTGCTGCTGCACGGCTTCCCCGAGTGCTGGTACTCCTGGCGCCACCAGCTCGCCGCGCTCGGCGGGGCGGGCTTCCACGTCGTGGCCCCCGACCAGCGCGGATACGGCCGCAGCGACGCGCCGGCCGCCGTCGACGACTACACGATCCTGCACCTGGTGGGCGACGCGGTCGGCGTGCTCGACGCGGTCGGGGCGCAGCGCGCCGTGGTGGTCGGGCACGACTGGGGTGCGCCGGTGGCCTGGCACACCGCGCTGCTGCGACCGGACCGGGTGCGCGGCGTCGTCGGGCTGTCGGTGCCGTTCCTGCCCCGGTCGGCCGTACGCCCGACCGCCGGCCTGGAGAAGCGGTTCGGGCCCGGCTACTACCAGCTCTACTTCCAGACGCCGGGCGTCGCCGACGCCGAGCTCGCGGCCGATCCGCGGGCCACGCACCGCCGGCTGCTCTCGGCCACCTCGGGCGGCGACCGCCCGCCCGCGCTCGCGGTGGAGGACGGCGGCGGGTTCCTCGACACGCTGCCCGAGCCCGAGCGCCTGCCGGACTGGCTCACCGAGGCCGACCTCGACGCCTACGAGGCCGAGTACGCGCGCCACGGCTTCACCGGCGGCCTGAACTGGTACCGCAACCTCGACCGCAACTGGGCCCTGACGGCGGCCTGGAGCGGCGCCGCGATCACCCCGTCGGCGCTCTACATGGCGGGCGACCAGGACGTGGTGGTGGCGGGAGTGTCGTTCGACGGGCTGGTGTCGACGCTGCGGCGCAGCGTCACCGACCTGCGGACGGCGGTGTCGCTGCCCGGCTGCGGGCACTGGACCCAGCAGGAACGGCCCGCCGAGGTCAACCAGGCGATCCTCGACTTCGCGGGCCGTCTCGACGCGTGACACGCCGAGCGGGCGACTCGCCCATGGCGCCGGTTGGTCGCCGCCGGTCGCTCGATGGTGACCGTTGACCGTGCAACGGACTCCCTACCGGCCACCGCCCGTGTCCGCCCGTTCGACGGAGGGCCGAAATCGGCCGAAACCCACCGAACCCCGGCGCGTTGAGGGAGTGACCGGGGCCGGCGGAACAGGGGAGCCTCCGCCGGCTTCGGTTGAACCCCCGCTCGTCAGACCAGGCGGAAGACCGGGTACCCGGGTGCGATCTCGCGCAGCGTGGCATCCGACGCCGACGCGTCGACGCCGTCGAAGAACACGCCGACCTCGAACTTCCAGCGCTCGAGGTACGGCCGCAGGATCGCGGGCTTCTCGTCGTCGGCCAGCTCGACGACGGTGAACGCCTCCGTCCGCCGCCCCACCCGGAGCTCGCCACCGCCGGCGGCGCGCACGTTGCGCACCCACTGCGTGACGCCCCGCGGAGCGACGAGGTAGCGCTCGCCGTCGACGGTGAGCAGGTTGACCGGCGTGGTGCGCCACTCCCCGCTGGTGCGCCCGCGGACGGCCAGCACGCGGCTGCCCCAGACGCTGACGCCGAGGCGGGTCAGCCCGGCGACGACGGAGTTGAAGATCGCGGTGCTGCGGTCCGGGCGGATGTAGCGGGGGGTGGTCACGGGATTCTCCTCGACTGGGTGAGAGCAGTGCTCTCGTCTGAGAACAGTGAACACCTACCGGATGGACGGAGTCAAGAGCAGTGCTCTCGATTCTGGGCATCTCAGTTCTCGTGCAGCTCCAACTCGAACGCGTCGTCGCCGATCCAGATCCGCAGGCCGTCACCGTCCTCGGTGACGTAGCCGTCCTCCTCCTCGCCCATCTCGCGCGTCGCCCCCAGCGCGAGCCTGTTGAACTCGATCTTCCCGTCACCGAGGTTCACGGGGCGGTACTCCCGGGCGAGCCGCGCGGTGCGGCTCTCCGTGGCCAGGAAGACCGCGTTGTCCTCGCCGACATCTGCTATCCACCGGTGCTCAGCCATCCCGGCAGTATCAGCCCACGAGCAAGGGCTCCGGGGCGCGAACGTGCACCGACCACGGCGTCCGGCGACGCCGGGTGCGGGCCACGATCGCGAACGCGCCGGCCGTGACCACCGCCATGACGACGCCGGCGAGCAGGCTGAGCAGCGGATTCCCGCCGGTCAACGGCCCGAGCGCCATGCCGACGGCCAGCATGTAGCCGCTCCACGCGGCCGAGCTCACGATCGACCAGGGCAGGAACCGTCTCAGACTGAGACCGAACCGGCCGGCCGCGGCGGTGCTCAGCAGCCTCCCACCGGGCACGAAACGTGCCCCGACGAGCGCGACCCCGGGCCGCAGCACGAGGTGGCGACGCACCCACAGCGACAGCCCGCACTCGGCGTCGACGGTGCGGGCGAGCAGCCCGTGCGACGACCGCCCGAGGCCGAACACGAGCAGGTCACCGAGCACCGAGCCGACGAGCGCGGCCAGGAACAGCCCGACGACGGCGAGCCCGTCGTGACGCCCGAACGCCGACGCCGACGCCGACATCAGCAGCGTCTCGCTCGGCAGCACCGGGAACGGGCCGTCGGCACCGATCATGACGGTGAGCGACGGGAGCAGCCAGACGCTGTGCAGGACGGCCTCGCAGAAGGACAGCAGGTCCGGCACGGCGGTCCTCTCGGTCGTCCGGCAACAGAACCTACAGGCGGCCTCGGCCGCCCTCCCGGAGGCGTTACGACCGCCCGATCGGATGCCGTGCGCGACCCCGTCGGGTGGGATCCCCCGCCGGGCCGCGGCCACCACCTTACGGTCGACACCCACTCGTCGGGAGGTCGTTCGTGGAGAGAAGCTCACGTGCCGTCACCATCGCGGCGGTCGCGGCCGTCGGGGTCGTGATCGGCGGGGTACTCGCGCCGTCGGCCTCGGCCGCCGGTGTCACGCTCCGTGCACCGTCCTCCTTCGGTATCGGCCCGGGTGCCGTGATGAGCACGCAGATCGACGCGAGGACGGCGTCGCTGTGCACGGCCGACTTCGTGTTCCGCGGGCCGAACGCGCTCTACATCGGCATGTCGGCCCACTGCGCCGGGACGGGCCGGTCCGAGGACCCGAGCGGCTGCACCGCGCCGACGCTGCCGCTGGGCACCGAGGTGACGATCAGCGGCCGCGGCGGGCCGGAGAGCACCGGCCGGCTCGCCTACAGCTCGTGGGTGACGATGCAGGAGCGCGGCGAGGACGACCCCGCCCTGTGCCGCTACAACGACTTCGCCCTGGTGGCCGTGGACCCGGCCGACGCGGGGCTCGTCGACCCGAGCGTGCCGCTGCTCGGCGGGCCCACCGGACTGGACACCGACGGCCTGACGCCCGGTGAGACCGTCTACAGCTTCCAGCCCAACAACGGTGGCAGCGGCGTCAAGACCGGGCGCAGCGTCGCGGACGACGGGAGCGGCCGCTCCCACCAGGTCGTGATCACCCCGCCCGGCGTGCCCGGCGACTCCGGCAGCGGCTTCCTCGACGCCGACGGCCGCGCGGTCGGCGTGCTGAGCACCGAGTTCCTCGACCGCAACCACAGCAACGGCGTGGCCGACCTGGCCCTGGCCCTGGCCTACGCCGACGCCGACGGCGGTCTCGGGACCGTCACGCTCGTGCCGGGAACGGCCCCGTTCGCCTAACGTGGGGTGATGCCCCTTCTGAACGACCGCACCGCCCTCGTCACCGGAGCCGCGTCGGGGATCGGCGCGGCGATCGTCGCGCGACTGTCCGCCGACGGGGCCACCGTGCTCGCCGTCGACCGCGACGAGGCCGGTCTCAAGGCCCTCGCGGACACGGTGCCCGGCATCGAGCAGATCGTCTGCGACCTGTCGGACCCCGCCGCCGTGGACGCCCTGCCCGCCGAGGTCGACGTGCTGGTGAACAACGCGGGGATCCAGCACGTGGCCCCGATCCAGGACTTCGACCCCGACCGGTTCGCGCTGATCCTGCGCCTCATGCTGGAAACGCCGTTCCGCCTGGTCCGCCGCGTGCTGCCGCACATGTACGAGCGGGGCTGGGGCCGGGTGGTCAACGTGTCCAGCGCGCACGGGCACCGCGCCAGCCCGTTCAAGGTGGCCTACGTCAGCGCGAAGCACGGGCTGGAGGGGATGTCCAAGGTCGTGGCGCTGGAGGGCGCCGCGCACGGCGTCACCAGCAACTGCCTCTCCCCCGGCTACGTCCGCACGCCGCTGGTGGAGAAGCAGATCGACGACCAGGCCCGCGCCCACGGCATCTCCCGCGACGCGGTGCTGGAGCAGGTGCTGCTGGTGCAGCAGGCCGTGAAACGGCTCGTCGAACCGTCGGAGGTCGCGGAGCTGGCGGCGGTGCTCTACGGGCCCGCGGGGGCGTCGATCACGGGTGCGTCACTCTCGATGGACGGCGGCTGGACCGCGCGGTGATGCTGGGCCCGTGCGCTACGTGATGATCGGGGCAGGTGCCGTGGGCGGCACCATCGGGGGACGGCTGCACGAGGCGGGGCGGGACGTCGTGCTCGTCGCGCGGGGCGCCCATCTGCAGGCTCTGCGCACACGGGGGCTGCAGCTCGACGAGCCCGGGCGGTCCCGCGTGCTGCGCATCCCGGCCACCGCTACGCCGGGCGAGGTCGACTGGAGCCCCGACGACGTCGTGGTCATGGCGACCAAGACCCAGGCCAGCGCCGACCTGCTCGACGCCGTGGCCGACGCGGCGCCCGACGTGCCGGTCGTGTGCGCCCAGAACGGCGTCGCCAACGAGCGGATGGCCGCGGCCCGGTTCGCCCACGTCCTCGGGATCTGCGTGATCATCCCCTGCGAGCACCTGGAGCCCGGCCTCGTCGTCACGTTCTCGGGGCCGGTCCCCGGCGTGCTCGACATCGGGCGCTACCCGGGAGGACCCGACGAGCTGGCCACCGCGATCGCTGCCGACCTGACCGCCGCCGGTTTCAGCTCGCGGGCGGATCCGGCCATCATGCGGTGGAAGTACGGCAAGCTGCTGGTCAACCTCGGCAACGCCGCCGAGGCGGCCTGCGGCCCGGACGATCCCGACCTGCGCGAGCTCTCCGCGGCGGCGCGGGCCGAGGGCCGGGAGTGCCTCGCCGCCGCCGGCATCGACGTCGTCCCGGCGCCGGAGGAGAAGCAGCGCCGCGCCGGCTTCGTCGTGCGGCGGGCCGTCGGTCCGCACGTGCGCCACGGCGGCTCCACCTGGCAGAGCCTGCAGCGCGGCACGGGCTCGGTGGAGGCCGCCCACCTCAACGGCGAGATCGTCGCGCTGGGCCGCCGCCACGGCGTCGCCACGCCCGTGAACGCCCTCCTGCTCGCGGTGGTGGAGGAGATGGCCCGCGCGGGCGAGGCACCCGGCGGCCGGAACGCGGCGGAGCTCATCGCGCAGGCCACCCGGTCGCCGGCATCGCGAACATGACCTCGTCGACGTAGCCGCCGCCCGAACCGGCGCGGACAGGGGTTCGGCGTGCCGGTCCAGCGGCAGCGCGAGGTGCAGGTGGTCGTCGACGCGGAGACCGGTCATCGGCCCACCCTCCCGCGCGGTGTCGCGGTGTCGCGGTGTCGCGGTGTCGCGGTGTCGCGGTGTCGCGGTGTCGCGGTGTCGCGGTGGCGTCGCGGGGGGCGCAGACTTCTCCCGTGGTCCCGGACCAGGTAGCCGCGGCCGACGGCCGTCACATGGATCTGCACTCCGTCGGCGACGGGCCCGGGGTCGTCGTCGTGCACGGCAGCGCGGTGTCGGCGGCGGACTACCGCCGGCTCGCCGACGCGCTGGCCCCCCGGTTCACCGTGCACCTCTACGACCGGCGCGGGCGGGGCTCCCGCGGCCCCGTCGAGCCCACGCACGGCGTCGCGTCCGACGTCGAGGACCTGCGGGCGGTGCTGCGGCACACCGGTGCCCGCACGGTGCTCGCCCACAGCTACGGCGGCCTGGTCGCCCTGACCGGCGCGCCGACGCTGCCGATCGACCGGATGGCCGTCTACGACGCCGCGGTGTCGATCGACGGCGGGTTCCCGTCGGCCTACGTCGAACCGTTCGCCCGCGCCGCCGCGGCCGACGACTTCCCACGGGCGATGGCGGTGCTGGGCCACGGCCTCGGGTCCGTGGGGGCGCTGTCGCGGCTGCCCGTCCCCGTGCTGACGGTGCTGGCCCACGGATTCGCCGCCACCGCGATGGGACGCGCGTGGCGGCTCATGATCCCGAGCGCGGTGGCCGAGGCGCGCGAGGTGCGGGCCCACGACGCTCCGGCGAACGCCTACGCCGGCGTCACCACCGACGTCCTGCTGGCCACCGGTGGGCGCAGTCCCGCCTACTTCGCCCCGGCCTCGGCGGCGATCGCGCGGGTGCTCCCGCGGGCCAGGCACGTCGTCGTCCCGAAGGCCGACCACAACGCGATCATGGGCGCCGCCGCCCCGTTCGTGGAGCGGTTCGCCAGGTTCTTCCTCAATAGTGATGACGTTTCGTAACAGACCGTCGCAGTGAGCGAACGCCGGCCAGCAGGCACGGCAGTTGTCTCATGTGGACGAGTACCTCGCGACCGCAGGTGGCATGTTCTGGGTGCAGCGGCAGAACAGCCCCGGCACGGCCGCGCCCGGCACGCCGGTGACGATCAACGACACGGCGCCACCGCCGACCGCTGGAACCTCGGTACCGTCGAGATCCTGCCCGTGAACACCGACACCACCGCGCCCACCGCGCCGTCCGGCCTGTCGGCGAGCAGCCCCGGCGCCGGTCAGGCGCTGAGCTGGACCGCGGCCACCGACACCGTCGGTGTCACCGCCTACGACGTCTACCGCTCGACGACGGCGGCCTTCACCCCGTCGACGGCCACCCTCGTGAAGAGCCTCGGCGCCGTCACCACCTACACCGACACCGACACCGCCACCGGGCACCGACACCGGGCTCGCTGGGCACCTACCATGACGTCGTCAAGGCGCGGGACGCCGCGGGCAACGTGAGCGCGTCGTCGAACCAGGCATCGCTCGTGGTGGCCGACACCACCGCACCCACGAGCCCCACCGCTCCTCCACCTACGGCACGCTCGAGTACCGGGCCAAGCAGCCGGTCGGCACGGGCACCTGGCCCGCGCAGTGGCTGCTCGGGGCCAACTGCCAGGCCGCGTTCAAGACCACGGCCGAGGACACGGGCGGCTGAAACCGGCCGCAGGTCGGCTCCGACGAGATCGACGTCAGCGAGTTCAAGGGCAGCACCACCGTCGACTGGCAGAACGTCATCTCGGGCAACAGCGACTTTCGGACCTGCAAGCCGACGGTGTCCAACGCCAACACCAACTGGCACGTCTACCAGCTCGTCCGGAAGCCCGGGTCGCTCGTGTGGAAGGTGGACGGCGTGACGACCTGCACGCAGACGAAGGCCGTGCCGACCACGCCGATGTTCATGATCATCAACACCGCCCTGGGCGGCAGGGGCGGCGGCACCATCAAGAGCAGCACGTTGCCCCAGACGATGCTCGTGGACTACGTCCGCCTCACGCAGTGACCGGATAGCCGACGGCGCCCGGGACGCAACCACGTTGCGTCCCGGGCGCCGTCGTTGCACGGTGAGGTCATGTCGGAACAAGCGCTGTCGGGTGACCTGGCCTTCCCCGACAACGCGGGCTGCGCCGGGGTCCGGCACCGCGTCGGCGGCACCCCCGGCCTGTGCCTGGCCCAGCCGGTGCTGACGGTCGTGCAGCGCCTCGAGCACCCACGCCCGAAGACCGTGCGCCTGTTCGTGTGCGAGGCCCACGCCGTCGGTCAGACCGACCCGCGGGCGCTCACCGTCCACGACCGGGCCGAGCTGCGGCGCCGCCGGGCGTCGGCCACTACTTCGGCGGCAGCGACCGGACGTGGGCGACGCCGAGCCTGACCCACCTGCGCAGCTCCTCGTCGGTCGCGTCCGCCTCGATGTCGACGTGCAGCCAGCCGTCCATCTCCCGCCCGCGCATGACGAACCGGCTCGCGCGGGGATCGGTGATCAGCGCGTCGGTCTCGGCCGGGTCGACGCGCAGCAGCAACCCGCCCCGACCGCTCGCGCTGACGGCCATGTGCCCGGCCACCATGAACGCCAGGCCGCCGAACATCGCCTTCTCCCGCACGTCGGGCTCGACGGCGAGGATCTCGCGCAGGCGGTCGGCCATGTCGGCGTCGTACGTCACGCGGGCAGTATCGCGAAGGTCGTGCGCGGATATCAGTGCTCCGGCGCTGATTTCCGCGCACGGGTGGCGCGCAGCTCGTCGACTGCGGGCCGCTCGCGCGACCACCTGCGCGACGCTCCACCCTGACACGCGGGATCCGGCAGCGGCGGCACCTGCACCGCCGATCGCGCCGAGTCCCGTCAGCAGTGCCGTACCTCCGGCCATCCCGAAACCACCGGCGGCCATGGATCCGCCGCCCAACGCGGCCAATCCCGCCGACGTCGCGGCCGCGCCGCTGAGGCCCAATGCGCTGCCGACTGCGGCGCCGATCAAGGGCGCCGCCACGCCCATCGTCGCCACACCGAGCGCCAGACCTGCCGCGGACGCGACGGCGATCCGACCCCACCGCACGTTCCGCCTCGAGAACGCCCGTGCCACGGCCGCGAACTCCGCAGTGACCGTGTCCAGGTCACCGGGGCGCAGGACGGGCAGATGGTCGGCAACGGCCAGGAGCGCGTCGCGGCGGGCCCGTGGCACCCATGCCGCCGTCGTACGGGGGCTGAAGGCAACACGGACGTTACGGACATCAGGTCGGACGCCTCACCGTTCGCAGCGCATCCGCCAGGCGTCGGTGACGAGCTCCTCGAGCCGCTCCACGGTGACCCGCTCCAGCCGCACCATCACGAGCGGGAAGCTGTCGTAGGAAGGCGTGCTGAAGAACAGCTCCGGCTCGCCGAGCACCAGCGCCTGCTTCTCCGCCTCGTCCCCGACGTACAGCACGGCGATGTCCGTGCGGATCACCCGTCGCCGGCCCGGCTCCCGCTCGGGGTAGGACCAGACGAACCCCTGGCCGCCGACGCGGAAATCGAAGCCGTCGCTCTCGATCTCCCGGACGCCGTCGAGCGAGAGGGCGATCCGCCGGACGTCCTCGGCATCGGCCACGACGAGGATCCTGGCAAAGAGGGACACGGCCCGTCACATCAGGGATGTGGCGTCCGTTCACGCGGACTCCGTTCCGGACCTGCACGCGGGCCTGGGCCGCTCCGGCGGGTGACGAGCGGGCCCCCGCAGGTCCATGCTGGTGCCGATGACGGTCACGCTCGAGTCCAAGCTCCACATGCCCGTGAACCGGGGCCCACTGGTGCCGCGGCCACGGCTGGCGGCACTCCTGGGCGACGGCACGACGGTGACCCTGACGCTCGTCTCGGCACCCGCCGGGTTCGGCAAGACGACGCTGCTGGCCGACGCGCTGGCGGCGGCCGGGCGGCCCGTGGCCTGGCTCTCGCTCGACCGCGACGACAACGATCCCGCGCGGTTCTGGACCTACGTGGCCACGGCGCTGTCCCGGCCGCCGGAGTCCTCCCTCACCGCCCTGCTCAACGACCTGGCCGTCCGCACCACCGACGTCGTACTCGTGCTCGACGACTACCACGTCATCGACGCCACCGAGATCCACGACGGGATGGCCTTCCTGCTGGAGCACCTCCCCCCGCGGGCCCACGTGGTGATCGCCGGCCGCGCGGACCCGCCGTTCCCGCTCGCCCGGATGCGGGCGAGCGGCGAGCTCGTCGAGATCCGCGCCGCCGACCTGCGCTTCACGCCCGACGAGGCCGCCGCGTACCTCGGCGACGCGGTGGGACCGGACCTCGCCCCGGCCGACGTCGCGGCGCTGGAGGAACGGACGGAGGGCTGGATCGCCGCGCTCCAGCTCGCCGCGCTGTCGCTGCGGGGCCGATCCGACATCAGCGGCGTCGTCGCCCGGTTCGCCGGAACCGACCGCTACGTCGTCGACTACCTGGTGGAGGAGGTGCTGGCCCACCAGCCCGACGCGGTGCGGGACTTCCTGCTGCGGACCGCGGTGCTCGACCGGCTCACGGGCCCGCTGTGCGACGCCGTCACCGGCCGCGACGACGGCACCCGGATGCTCGTGGAGCTGGAGCGCGCCAACCTGTTCCTCGTCCCGCTGGACGACCACCGCGAGTGGTACCGCTACCACCACCTCTTCGCCGACGTCCTGCGCGCCCGGTTGCCCGGCGGGCAGGCCCCGTTGCTGCACGGGCGCGCGAGCGTGTGGCACGAGCGGCACGACCAGCCCGAGGACGCCGTCCGCCATGCCCTGGCCGCCGGCGACGTCGACCGCGCCGCCCGGCTGATGGAGCTGGCCGTGCCGGAGATCCGGCGCACCCGGCAGGACACGCTGTTCCTGGGCTGGCTCGGTGCGCTGCCCGACGACGTCGTGCGCCGCAGCCCGGTGCTGAGCGTCTTCCGCGGGTGGATGTTCATGCTGACCGGCGACCTGGACGCGTTCGAGCGCCGGCTCGACGACGCGGAACGGGCCGCTCCCCCGGCGGCGGACTCCGCGGAGCTCCGCCGGTTGCCGGCGACGATCGCGGTCTACCGGGCATCGATCGCGCAGGCCCGGGGCGACCTGGCCGGCACGGCGGAGCACGCCCGGCGCGCACTCGCCCTGGCCGGGCCGGACGACCACCTCGCCCGGGGCGGTGGGTACGGCTTCCTCGGCCTCGCCGCGTGGGCCGAGGGCGACGTGACCACGGCACTGGAGACGTTCGGGAGGTCGGTGACCAGCCTGTACACGGGCGGCAACCTGGTCGACGCGCTCAGCGGCACGGTCCTGCTCGCCGACATGTGGCGCGCGGCGGGACGGCCCGACACAGCCCGTGGGCTCCTCGAACGGGCGGTGGCCGGGGCGCCGTCCGATGCCGCCGACCTGCACGTCGCCCTGAGCGAGCTCGACCACGCGACCGGTGATCACGACAGCGCCCGGCGCCACCTCGACACCGCCGTGGTGCTCGACGAGCGGGTGCGGACCGCGGCGGGCCGGTCCCGGTGGTTCGTGGCCGCCAGCCTGCTCGCCGAGGCCGACGAGGCCGTCCGGCTCCTGGACGAGGCCGAGGCGCACCACCTGCCGGGTCACCTCCCCGAGGTGCGTCCCGTCCCGGCGATGCGGGCGCGGGTCCGGATCACGCAGGGCCGGCTGGCCGACGCCGCGGACTGGGCCCGCGAACGCGGCGTGACCGTCGCCGACGAGGCCCGCCACCTCCGCGAGTACGACCATCTCACCCTGGTGCGGCTGCTCCTCGCGCAACGCCGGGCCGCGCAGGCCGTCCCGCTGCTGGAGCGGCTGCTCGACGCCGCCGAGAGCTCCGGACGCGCCGGGAGCGCCGTCGAGATCCGGAGGTTGCTCGCCCTCGCGCGGGAAGGGCGGTCACCGACGCCGGTTCCGGACCTGACCGACCGGGAGCAGCAGGTGCTGCGGCTGCTCGCCGGCGAAGGGAGCGGCCCGCAGATCGCGCGCGAGCTCTACGTCACGCAGAACACGCTGCGCACCCACACCAAGCACATCTTCACCAAGCTCGCCGTCACCGACCGCCGGGCGGCGGTGCGCCGCGCCCACGAGCTCGGCCTGCTCTACCCCGATCCCTCACATCATGTGGTGACGCCCGGTCGCTCCTCTGCTCCCTAGCGTCGGGTCGTCCCGCTGCGACCGCGGCGGACACCCCGACGCCGGGAGCCGGACATGACCGTCTCGACCACCACCCTCACCCGCGCGGCCGGCCTGGCCGCGGTCGTGGCGGGCCTGCTGTTCGTCGCCGTCCAGATCAACCACCCCCATCTCGATCCCACCTTCGTCACCACCACCGGGTACGCGGTCCGCGAGACGATGAAGCTGGTGTTCGCGGCCCTCGCTCTCGCCGGGACCACCGGCATGTACCTGAGCCAGGTGAAGCAGACCGGCGTCCTCGGCCTGCTGGGCTACCTCCTGTTCGGCGTCAACTTCCTCATCGTCCTGAGCATCCAGATCGTCGGGCTGGGCGTCCTCCCGGTGCTCGCCCGCAGCGAGCCCGGCTACGTCGCCGACGTCCTCGCCGTGGCCACCGGTGGCCACGCGACCGGCGACATCGGCCTGCTGCAGACCGTCAACATGGTCGCCGGCGTCAGCTACATCGGCGGCGGGCTCCTGTTCGGCATCGCCCTGTTCCGCGCCCGTGTCCTGGCCCGGTGGGCCTGCGTGGTGCTCGCCGCCGGCACCGTCGCCTCCCTCGCGATCCCGCTGCTGCCGCAGCTGAACTTCCGGTTGTTCGCCGTCCCGACGGGCGTCGCCCTCATCGGCCTCGGGTACTCGCTGTGGCGCCTGCAGCGCACCCCGGCCGCCCCGCGGCTCGACGCGACCGTCGTCGCGTGACGAGCCAGGTCCGGGCGCGCGCGGGCCGGTGGGTGCCGTTCGCGCTGATCGCCCTCGTCCTCGTCCCGGCCGTCAGCGGGTCCCTGCGGCTGGTCGAGGTGTTCGGCGGACCGCACCTCATGCCCGCGAACGCCCGGATCAGCGCGTCGCCGCTGCCGGTGGTGGTGCACATCGTCGGCGCGGTCGGCTACGCGGTGCTCGGCGCGTTCCAGTTCTCGTCGGCGCTGCGCCGCCGCCGGCCGGCCTGGCACCGGTCGGCCGGGCGCGTCGTGGTGGTGCTGGGCCTGGCCGTGGCGTTCTCGGGGCTGTGGATGACGCTGTTCTACACGCGCCAGCCCGGCACCGGCGAGCTCGCGTACCTGCTGCGGCTCGGGTTCGGCTCGGGCATGGCGGCCTGCCTCGTCCTGGGCGTGAGCGCGATCCGCCGCGGTGACGTCACCCGGCACCGGGCCTGGATGGTCCGCGCCTACGCCCTGGCGCTGGGTGCCGGCACCCAGGTGTTCACGCTGGCTCTCGGGACCGCGGCGTTCGGCATCGACCTCATGCTGGGCGCGGGTTGGGTCGTCAACCTCGCGGCCGCCGAGTACGTGATCCGACGGGTCCGGGTCCGGTGACCCGCGCCTACCGGCTCCGGGTCGACGGGCACCTCGACGACCACTGGTCGGCGTGGTTCGGCGACCTCGCCCTGACCCGGGACCTCGACGGCACCACGAGCCTCAGCGGCGCCGTCCAGGACCAGGCGGCGCTGCACGGGCTGCTCGCGAAGGTCCGCGACATGGGCCTCACCCTGATCTCCGTGGACGCCGTCGACCTGTGACACGGGTGGTCGCCAACCCTCCGAGGCCACCGTGCGCGGCCCTGGACCCCGGGACGGAGTCCGCGCCGACGCTCGTGTCCGCCCCCGCTCCCGGCCCGCGGAGGGTGCGCCTCGACGACGGGCCGGAGGAGGAGACCCGTGGCCGGTGCTGTACGCGGTCGCCGGGTCCGCGCCGGCACCGGGGCCGCCGCGATCCTGCCCGTGCGGGGGGCCCGCCGAGGACGTGACGTGGCGCACACCCGCCGTCGCGCTGTCACGCCCCGGGGGCCGGTCGGTGTCCCGAGGCCGGACACCGACCGAGCAGAGGAGCGGACATGACCGCGAACACCCAGGTTGTCGTCGTCGGCGGCGGATACGCCGGCGTGATCGCCGCGAACCACCTGCGGACCCGCGACGACGTGGACATCACGCTGATCAACCCCCGACCGTCGTTCGTCGAGCGGATCCGGCTGCACCAGCTCGTCACCGGATCCGACGACGCGGTGGTCGGCTACGCGACGGTGCTGGGGGCGGGCGTCCGGCTCGTCGTCGACGAGGTGACGGCCATCGACACGGCGCACCGCACGGTGGCGCTGGCCTCGGGCGACGCGCTCGGTTACGACTACCTCGTCTACGCGGTGGGCAGCCGCACCGCCGCACCGACGGTGCCGGGGGCGGCCGAGTTCGTCCACACCGTCGGCGAGATCGAGCACGCCGAGCGCCTGCGCGTGGCCGTGGGTGAGCTGGGCCGCGGCGCGCCGCTGACGGTGGTCGGCGGCGGCCCCACCGGCATCGAGACGGCCGCCGAGCTCGCCGAGCAGGGCCGCGCGGTCACCCTGGTGTGCGGCGGCGGCCTCGGGCCCTACCTCAGCGCGCCGGGCCGCCGTTCGGTCGCCCGCCGGCTCGCCGCGCTGGGCGTCACCGTGCTCCACACCGCCGTCGCGGCCGTCCGGGAGGACGCGGTCGTGCTCGCCGACGGACGCGAGCTGCCCAGCGCCGTCACCGTCTGGACCGCGGGCTTCGCCACGCCGGACCTGGCCACCCGCAGCGGCCTGCGCACCGACGCGATGGGCCGGCTGCTCACCGACGAGACGCTGACCAGCGTCGACGACCCGCGCATCGTCGCGGCCGGGGATGCCGCGGCGCCCTCGGGCCGGCCGCTCCGGATGAGCTGCCAGGCCGCGATCCCGCTGGGTGCCCAGGCCGCCAACACGGTGCTGAGCCGTATCGCGGGCACCGAGCCCGCGGCGCTCCGCCAGGCGTTCGTCGGGCAGTGCGTCAGCCTGGGTCGTCACGGGGGCACCATCCAGCTGGCCCGCACCGACGACACCGCGCTCCCGCTCTACGTCGGCGGCCGGGCGGCCGCCGCGATCAAGGAGGGCGTCTGCCGGGGCACCGTCTGGCAGCTCGCGCAGGAGGCCCGCAAGCCCGGCTCCTACTTCTGGCTCAAGGGCGGCGGGCGACAGCAGCGGCTCTCGGCGGCTACGGTTCCGGTCCCATGACCGGCCACGCCGAACGCTTCACGCCGCTGCGGCCGCTGCTGTTCACGATCGCCTACGAGATCCTCGGCTCGGCGACCGAGGCCGACGACGTGCTGCAGGACAGCTACCTGCGCTGGGCCGACGTCGACCTCGAGACCGTGCGCGAGCCGAAGTCCTACCTCGCCAAGGTCGTCACCCGGCAGGCGCTGAACGTGCTGCGCGCCAACGCCCGGCGGCGCGAGGACTACATCGGACCGTGGCTGCCCGAGCCCCTGCTGCTCGACGAGCACGACCCGGTGTCGGACGTCGTGCTCGCCGAGTCGGTGTCCACCGCGATGCTGGTGGTGCTGGAGACGTTGAGCCCCGACGAGCGGGCGGTGTTCGTCCTGCGCGAGGTGTTCGGGTTCGACTACGACGACATCGCCTCCGCCGTCGGCCGGCCCGCACCGACGGTGCGCCAGATCGCCCACCGGGCCCGCGAACACGTCCGCGCCCGGCGCCGGCGCTTCGAACCGGTCGACGAGGTGCTGTCGGCGCAGATCACCGGCGAGTTCCTCGCCGCCGCGGCCACCGGCGACGTCGAGAAGCTGATGGCGACCCTCGCCCCGGACGTGGCGTGGACCGCCGACAGCAACGGCAAGGCCAGCGCCGCCCGCCGCCCGGTGCTGGGTGCGGAGAAGGTCGCCCGGCTGATCGCGGGGATGATGCGGGGCGCCGGCACGCGCGGCCGTTTCGAGCCGGCCGTCTACAACAGCGCCCCGGCCCTGGTGCTGTACGACGACGACCACCTGGAGGGCGTCATCACCGTCGAGATCAACGACGGCCGGATCACCAACTTCTACGCCATGCGCAATCCCGACAAGCTGGCGGCGGTGTCGGTGCGGCGGACGATCGGGCGCTGACCCGGCCGGGCTCCACGGGACCCGGGTCGAGCGACGCCGTCCGGTGCTCCCGGTCGGAGTCGGCGACCCGGATCGAGGCGCCGACCAGCGCGCCGACGGGAACGGCCAGCACCACCCAGGCGACGAGTCCCGCGCCGATCCACACCGCGATCACGACGGGGTCAGCCCGTCGTGCACGTCGTGGAGCGGCCGCGGCCCGTCGCCGTGCACCCCGGTGTCGCCGACGACGAGGATCCCGCACTGGTAGCCCCGGGAGACGGCGTGGGCGCGGTCCCGCACACCGAGGTTGGTGTAGAGGCGGCGGGCGTAGGTCTTGACCGTGTCCTCGCTGATGTGCAGGGCCCGGCCGATCTGCGCGTTGCTCGACCCGCCGGCCATGCCCACGAGAACCTGCACCTCGCGGTCCGAGAGCGGCTCCCGGGTCCCGACCGACACGGCCGACCGGGAGAGCATCGGCCCGATCGCCGCGCACAGCGTGACGACGACGGTGGCCAGCTGGCTCGGGCGGACGTCGAGCGCGAGGTGCGCCAGGAGCAGCCGTCGCAGCTCCGTGGTCGGGCCGTCCGGTGTCACCGGCCGGGTACCGGCGGCGGCGAGGGGGCGGGCGATCGGCGATGCGGTCATGGGGGTCGACCCGTCTCGTTGCAGGGGCACGATGGTGCGCACGTTCGGTGCGCCTCTCCAGCCGTTCACCGGGGCCGTCACCCCGCGCCGGCGGGTGCGGGCGTGGTGGAGACGAGGGAGGTGTAGACGACCACGTTGGAGCGGTAGCTGCGGGCCACCCGGTCGAACTCCCCGCCGCAGGTGACCAGCTGCAGGGCGCTGGAGCCGTGCGAGCCGTAGACCCGCTGGGCCGGGAACGCCGTCTTGGGGTAGGTCGCGACCTCGGTGACCTGGAAGTGCGTGACCACGCCGTCGGCCAGCGCCACCTCGATGGCGTCGCCGTTCTTCAGGGCGCGCAGGCGGAAGAACACCGCCGGTCCCTGGTAGCTGTCGACGTGCCCGAGGATCACCGCGGATCCTGTCTGGCCGGGGGCCGGCCCGAGGCGGAACCAGCCCGGGCGCTGGAAGTCCGTGGGGACCTCCACCGTCCGGTCGGCGTTGAGACCCAGGGTGGAGAGCGGCACCGTCAGCCCGATCGCCGGGATGCGGAGCTCCACCGGCGCCGACCGCACCGCGACCGGGGCCACCGGCGCGGCCCCGGGGTTCGCGACGCCGGTCGACGGCACGGCCGGGGCCGCCGGCGCGTCGACCAGCGCGTTGTCGTTGCCGCGCACCCCGATCACCACCAGGCCGGCCGCGACCAGCAGGAGCACCGCGGTGGCGATCCACCACCGTCGCGGGCCCGACGTGGGTCGTCGGACGGGCGCCGTCCACGTCACGCGGCCGTGTCCTCGCTGGTCGGCGTGACGCCGGTGGCCGAGCGGCGTCGCCGGAACCCGACTCCCGCGGTCGTGGCGGCGGCGGCGAGCGCGAGGACACCGAGCCCGAGCGCTCCCTCGTCGACCGCGTGCGACGCGCCGCCCGCACCGGTCTCGGGGTGACCGAGCGGGATGACCGTCACGCCGCTGTAGCCGCCGGAGCCGCCGGAGCTGCCCGCGCCACCCGTTCCGCCGGTGCCACCCGAGCCACCCGAGCCACCCGTGGCCGCCTGCTCCTCGGTGGTCGTCGTGGCCGAACCGCTGCTCGTGGACGTGCCCCCGCCGGTGTACCCACCGCCGCCACCTGCGTTGCCGCCGCCACCGTTGCCGCCGCCCCCACCGTTGCCGCCGCCACCGCCGTTGTTGCCGCCGCCGTTGCCGCCACCGTTGTTCCCGCCGCCGC
>NZ_MKVV01000030.1 GCF_001899645.1 Pseudonocardia sp. 73-21
TCCTCCCACCGCGGGAAGCAGAAACGCCGGTCGGGTCCGTGGACCCTTCCGGCGCCTCTGTTGATCACATGGCGGTAGCGGTGGGATTTGAACCCACGGAGGCTTGCACCTCACACGCTTTCGAGGTCTGCCGGGCGGGGTCCGGGCAGGCCCGTGAGTGTCTGGACCTGCGCCCGCTCCCCCGGCTTGCACGCCGTGGACCTGCCCGAACGGTGGCGAATGAGACTCGAACTGAGACTGGCCCATGATCACCGCGTTCCGGTGGTCTCGCCCGACGGTCGAGCGAGACCACACGCTTTCCAAGTCTGGTGATGGCTGTTCGGGCGTGGCCGGTGTCATGCTCGCAGTGGTCATCGTGCAGGTCGAACGTGAAGCGAATGCCGGCGAACGAGTACGAACCAAAACTGGAACTGAGACTGGCTCACGCTTCAAGCGATGACGAGGCGACGTTGGACGGGCATAGTGTCGAGTCCGTGCTGCACATTCAGGACTACGAAGAGATCCTGGCAAGACTTGGTAGTGCGAGCAACGCCGAGGTTGCACAGGTCGTCCACTGGTATCGCGGCCGTCGGCGTGGCCCGCACGGCGACACGGCCGAGATCACGATCGAGCTGCTACGAGGGCCAGCAGGCTTCACGATCGAGGCCCGAACTGAAGACGGCCGACGGGCATCACCGGGCCAGCCTTCGTGGGACCTCGCCGCAGCGATCACGGCCACCGACTGGTCCGGCCTCGATGGCCCGATCACCTGACTGGCATGTGACGATCTGGTTGACCGGCTCGGCGGTGGCGGCTGCATGTGGCCGCAATGCGCCGCCGGTTTTACAGTGGGCTGTCAACCGGGCCTTGACCTGCGGCGATGCCGCGTCCACACCCGCCGCGTCCGTGCATAGTCCGCTGGCTTGTTCTTGCGCGTCCAACACCGGGTGCTGGTGGTGATCTCCTCGCGGCGCGGGTGGAACCCTTCCGGGCCGCGCGGTGGGGTGCAAGGCATGCAGTCCCGCCTTGTGCCCCACCGCGCGGTCCGGTAGCCCTTGGGCGCGCCGTGAGGAGATCACCACCCCGCCGCACTTCCCCGATCTCCGAGCGGTGTCGGGTGTGGGCGGAGCCCGCTGTTTTCCTCAGACCGGACGATGATGCTCCCGTGGCTCGTCGATCGACACCGATGCGTGGACAGCTGCGCGATGCCGCCAGTCATCACGATGTGCTGCCCGAGGGCCTGGTCCAGCGCCACGTAGCCGAGTCCGACGTCGAGCTGCTTGGGCGCCTGATGGCCGATGGCTACCGGGGCACCATGGATGACACAGGTGAGGATGACGCCTGGCATCACACGGAGGCTGCAGCAACCCTGCAGGGGCACTACGGTGCTGTCCTCTGGGATGCCAGCTTCGTCGCCGTCAATGGCCCGCAGCTCGCGGGAACCTGCCTGGTGACCGACGGCGGTTCTCACCTGCTGCTCGCGTTCGCGATCGTCGTCCCGGAGTGGCGGAACCGCGGTGTTGGTGCTGCGCTAATTGCTGAAAGTGCGCGCGCTCTCCTCGGTGCCTCGCACGTGGAGTGGACGCTCGCGGTCACCGATGACAACCCTGCCCGTCGGCTCTACGAGCGCCTGGGCTTCGTGCCGGACGAGTCGCTGCGCAGGACGTCACGAGACGCGGGCGCGTGACCATCGACGGGCGGGCCGGTCGGGCAGAGCTACGGTCGCCGCGTACACCTGCTGCTCGCGCTGATCTGGTCTCTTGGATCTGTGACGCCCTTCCGTGGAGGGGGCCGGGTAGGACGGACCGACGGCCGCACCCGGGCCGGAGGTAGAGGGGGTGGACGGCGGGCCGGCATAGCCGGCCCGCGCCGCCGGAGGCGGCGCCTTGATCCCATAGAGACAGATTCGGCAGCGTAGAAGTAGAACGGTGACAAGAACGGTGACGATGTGTCCGGTCGCCGTGTCGCTCACCGTGTCGGAGCGTACGGGGGCGTGCGCTCGTGATGCCTTCTAGCTGCCTCGACCCTGTCGATCTTGACGACGCCAGACTCGTATGTCATCCCGGATTGCCCGACTGGCGAGGGCGCGCCACCTGCCAGTCGACCAGATTCGCCCAGGACTCGGCGCGAGCCGTGATCGCCCCGATCAGCGCTCCCTTAGCGTCAGCGTAGGTGTTCATGTCTGACCACTCACGCCGAGCAAGCTCCCGCTTCAGCGCCGCATAGGCCTCACGATCCGCGGCGTTGAATCTGAGCCAATCCCTGAAGAGGAGGTGCCGCCGTTCCCAGTCACTGCCTTCCCGACAGATGTGGAGGTGTACGTCGCGGTCTGTCGTCCGAACCATCCGATGGCCTGGTTGACGGACGCGAAGGTGGTACCCGGCCCGCTCCAACGCAGGCAGGTAGGCGGACTCGTCGTCGGGGTTCTGCACGCTGATGTCGATGTCGATGATCGGTTTGGCATCGAGGCCAGGCACCGATGTCGAGCCAATGTGGTCGATCCGGCGAGCGGTCGGTCCCAGCGCCTCGGCGATCCGCTGACGCTCGGCTGCGAACCGAGCCGGCCAGCTCGGGCTATAGGCGACGATCACGATGTCGCGCTTCTCTATCCCACCGATCAACTCAATCTCGTCTGGCATGCTGACAAGGGTGCCGGATGCGCGATGCTGCAGCGCATGCGACCCGACACAGATCCACAAGGTCTTCCGGGAGACGAGGCAGGCCGCCTGATCCTGGGCCTGCGATGCGCGCGCTCACCAGCGGGAACGTCACCCGGCCCGGAGACGGCATGTACATCGGACCAGGTGGAGGGCTCTACACCGGCTCTACACCGGACTCCGCGGGGAATGTACACGGGGCCGTCTGGCACGCCCTACAGCGCCAACCAACCACCTCGCCTCACCTGGCGGTGTTCCTGCGCGAGAACGGCATGGAACGCCTCGCGGAGTTGCTCGAACGGCATCTCCGGTAGGGATCGCTAGGCCCTTGGCTGCTAGGCACGGCGCGGCCAACGTGGCTCCGGCTCCACTCCCCCCGCAGCTCAGACGTCCGTTGCCGTCCGGCTCGTCCGCAGCTTTAAGGGGCGATTGTTGCTCAGTTTGGCACTCACCGGCGGCCGCGAGCTATGCGGGGAAGTCGTAGACGATCGCGGGTTCGCTAAGTCCGTCGCTGTGGTTGTGGGAGATCGTGTCGAGCCGACGGGCGCCAAGGCGCTCGTAGAGACGGATGGCGGCCCGGTCCTTAGCCATGACGTCGAGCGCTACGGCACGGTGAAGCGAGCGGGCATACTCCATTGCGGCGCTCATGAGGAGCTGCGCGGCTCCGGCGCCGCGGTGGTCGGGGTCGACGAAGAGGCGGACGGGGACGACCAGGTCCGCGAGTGCGCCGCCGGTCTCGCGGCGCCAGACTTGTGCCGCCTCGTCGTCGGGTTCGGCGCTTGTCAGGGTCACCTGCCCGATTGGTTTCCCGGCGATCTCAGCTGTCCAACTGCGCAGCGCATGGGGGTGCTGCAGCCACGCCTCGGGGTCGGCAACGCCTTCGACCGGGTATCCGTCGACGGAATGGACGCGCACCAGTGACGCGGCGAGCGCGGGCAGGTCTGCGTCGTGGCGCAGACGGATGACGACGCGGTCGGCGGTCACTGCTCCTCCACTGGCATGTCGTAATCGAGCGCTGTGGAATCCGCACGCATCACGAAGTGGGTGACCTCGAACGGCAGCCGTGCGGCATCGATTCCGGTGTGCCACAGGTCTATTACCGGCACGCCGTCGGGGATCTGCATGCGCTCGGCTTCCTCTCGACTAGGCATCCGGGCGGAAATCTCCTCCCGGATGTAGGTGATCACATGTCCGCGTGCGCTGAACTGACCGTAGATGCCTTCCGGCCCCATGTCGGCCGAGTCGGCGAGCGGCGTGTCCTCGACGATGTGCCACGGTGCGAAGGTGATGCCCACCTGCACGGGTTCGCCGTCGGCGAAGTACCAGTTCTCACGGCGGACGATGGCGGCGCCGGGCTCGATGCCCAGCCTCGTGGCAACGTCAGGCGCCGCCTCGGCCCGCGTGATGGTGCTGTCGACGTGGGGTGCGCGGCCCTGGGCGATGGCTTCAGCGCCGAACGGACCCAGCTCACTGGAACTGCGCATCGCTGCGCTGTAGCGGCGGCGCCCGAAGCGCATCCAGCGCGGCCGGTCACGGACGAAGACACCTCGCCCGTGCTTGGCGATCACGAGTCCTTCGCGCCGCAGCTCTGCGATGGCTTCGCGTGCCGTGTTCCGCGCAGCGCCGTGTTCCGCAGCTAGCGCGCGCTCGGAGGGGATCTGGTCGCCGGGGCGGTACCGGCCGGCGGTGATTTCGTCGCGCAGCGCCCGCGCAATCGCACGGTAGTCGCCCAGCGAGGCGCGTGGCCGGGGTGTCGAGGTCGTCACGACGCCACTCTATCCGCACTGGCCTGAGCCAGTGCTTGACGTACTGGCTCAAGCCTGTTTGACTCACGTCACCTGGCTCAAGCCAGTTTGACACGGTCCGCAGGGCGGACCGAGAGGAGCCCACGATGGCGATCAACGGCAGGTTCAAGGTCAACCACGGGGACGTGTTTCCGCACGGCGCGTACGTCGTGGGGGAGGTGGAGCCGGTGCGGGATTTCGAGCGTTCGACCCGGGAGCGTCCGGTGCAGGCCACCGACAAGGAGTCGGGGTTGTTGGTGTGGTCGGTGTCGGTGCTCGACCCCGACCCGGATGCCCGCAAGGACGCCAAGACGGTGACGGTGAAGATCTCGGCCCCGCATCAGCCGGTGCCGCCGGAGGCGATCGCGGGGATGCCGTTTCGGCCGGTCGAGTTCGACGGGCTGACGGTCACGCCGTACCTCAACGAGAACGGCGGCCGCGCCCGCGTCGCGTACAGCTTCCGCGCGGCCGCGATGCGCGCCCCGCACGTCGGCGTGAGCAAGCCGGCGCCGCGCGTCAACTCCGGGGAGGCGGCCTGACCCTCCGCATAGCGGAGAGGAGCCCGTTCACAGCGGGCTCCTCTCCTGACCTTCACGCAACCCACGCCCTGGCAGGCAACCGAGTCCCGGAAGGACACCGACCCTAGATGAGTACGCCCCGAAACACCCTGACCACCACCGCAGACCCAATCGACCGGCCGCCGGTTGCGGATCGGGTCGCCGCCGCGACCGACGACTACAACCGACAGTTCCACGCCCTGGCCGCGACCCGGCCGGGCACCGACGCCGAGCGGGCCGAACGTGCGCAGCGGCTGTCGATGATCTGCGCCCGCACCGCGGGCTGGTGGCGCGTCCTGGCCACCCATTGCGACCCGGGTGTGCACGCGGTGTTCCGGCTCGCCGCGGTCGCTGCGGAGTGCCAGGAGCGCGACCGGGCCCGGTTCTGGCGCGACCTGGCCGCGGACTGGCAGGCCCGCGCCGAGCAGCGCCCCACCTCCGACGCCGCCGGCGCCCTGTCGAACTGGGCCGAGCTGGGGGTGACCACATGAACGCGACCACCACCACCACGACCACGTCCACCACCACCGCGACCGGCCAGGACTGGCGCCGCGACGCCATGTGCGCCGAGGTGGACCCGGAGGTTTTCTACCCGCTCGACCTCGACCCGATCGGCCCTGCCGTCACCGCCGCCCGCGGGATCTGCGCCGACTGCGTTGTGCGGCTGAACTGTCTGCTCGACGTGATGGCGGGGGAGGACCCGGCGCGTCGGTGGGGGATCACCGCCGGCCTGACCCCGGACGAGCGGGCCGCCGTGTTCGCCGGCCGCCGCAGCTCGTCGGCTCGGCCTGGGGCGGTGGCCGCGTGAGCGCCCGGACCCGTTCCCGCGTCAACGCCACCTTGACGGCCGGACGCTCGCCGCGGGTGGTGGAGAACACCGAGTTCGCCGCGTTCGGCCGCCGCATCCTCCGGGCGGCCGGGCGGCCGGGCGGCGCATCGCCGCCGGTGACGTCGAGGCCCTGCCCGACCTCGCCGCCCTGTCCGTGGACCTCGACGCCGCCATCGGCGACGCCGTGACCGGGCTCCGCGCGGCCGGCTACTCGTGGGGCGAGATCGCCTCCCGGCTCGGTGTCACCCGCCAGGCCGCACACCAGCGCTGGGCCAGCGGGCCGGCCACGAATCGGGGGTGGCGTGATGTCGACCGCGCAACTGGTCCTGCTCGTCCTCGTCGCGGGCGGCGCCCTGTGGGTGCTGCACAAGATCGGCAAGTGGTTGACCCAACTCCTGGAAGCCCTCGCCGCGATCGCGGTCGTGTTCGTCACGGCCTGGCTGCTGGTGAAGGGCACGTGGAAGCTCGGGCGCTGGATCGTGCGGCACTGGCGCACCAGCATCGGCACGACGCTCGTGCTCGGCTGGTGTTACCTGCTCGGCTGGCCCTCGCTGGCCGCCACCGTGGCGGCCGTCGCGCTCGGGATGCTCGGCTGGTGGTACCTCGGTCACGGCTCCTTCGAGCCGTGGGCCGGGCGCCGGCTGCGCGGGTGGTGGCTGCGCTGGATGGTCTACGCCCGCAAGATGCCCCACTGGCTGCGCGCCTGCGGCCTTACCGTGGCCGACCGGGACCCGGGCGTGCACGTGCAGGTCAACCCGTTTCGCCGCTCCGCGGTCCAACCGAAGGTGAAGCCCGGCGCCGGGCAGACCCCGCGCGTGGTCGGTGTCCGCTCCGGCGGGTCGTGGGATGAGGTCCGGGTGCGGCTGGTGGCGGGGCAGACCCCCGAGGACTTCGACCTCGCGGCCCGCTCGCTCGCGGTGGCGCGCGGGGTGGCGCGCTGTCAGGTCCGCGAGCTCGGCCCGAACCTGGTCTCGATCGACTACCAACGCCACGACCGACTCGCCACGGTCGTCGAGTGCCAACCCCTCGCCGCCCTGTGGGGAGTGCGCGGCGAGCACATCGACGTCCGCCGGGTGTGGTCCGGGCGCACCGAGTACGGCACGGACTGGTTCCAGGCCATCGAAGGCAGCCACACCCTCGTGGCCGGCTCCACCGGCGCGGGGAAGAACTCCTTCACCTGGTCGCCGATCATCTCCATGGCCCCGGCCATCCGCGACGGCCTCGTGCGCGTGTCCGCGATCGACCCCAAGGGCATGGAACTGGCCTACGGCCGGCGGGTGTTCCACCGCTACGCCTCCACCAGCACCGACGCGTTGGCGCTGCTCGACGACCTCATCGAAGGTATGACCGAGCGGAAGGAACGCTTCTCCACCCGCAAGCGGGTCGTGCCCATCTCGCGCGACAACCCGTTGGAGCTGGTCGAGTTCGACGAGATCGGCGCCCTGGTCCGCTACGTCGGAGACCGCAAAACGCGCGAAGCCATCATCGAACGCATCGCCCTGCTCACCACACAAGGTCGTGCGCTGGGCTACTCGGTGCGCGGGTATGTGCAGGAGCCGACCAAGGACACCGTCCCGGTCCGGGAACTGTTCCCGCGCCGCATCTGCCTGCGCGTCGCGTCCAAGGCCCACGTGTCGATGGTGCTCGGCGAGCACGCCTACGACCGCGGCGCCTGGGCCAACCGCATCGGCGAACACGAACCCGGGGTGGGCTACCTGTTCGGCGAAGGCATCCGCGAACCGCTGCGCGTGCGCTCCGCGTGGGTGCCCGACCAGACCATCAAGGCCCTCGAAGCGTTCGTCACCGCCGACCCCCTTCCCGGTATCGCCGGGCCGCTGCTCGCGCTGCCCGCCCCCCGCCCCGCGTTCCACCCTGCCGGAGGTCTCACATGAGCACAGACCACATCACCGACCCGGCGCCGCCGCCGGCCGGCACCACGGGGTGGATTGAGCAGGACCAGCTCACCCGCGCCCAAAAGGCCCTCCTCGCGCTCACCGGGGACGTCGCTCGCCAGCTCGCCGAGGAGCACGGCGTGTGCGTGCGCCCACTCGCGCTGCGCAGGATTGACCTCACCTCGGGGAAGGTCGACGTGGTCCCCGTCCCCTGCGGTGCCCGGCGGGAGGACCTGTGCAAGCCGTGTGCGGAGAAGAACCGGCGGTTGCGGATGGTGCAGTGCCGCGAAGGCTGGCACCTCGAGCACGAACCCATCGCCCGCCCGGCCGATCCCAGTTCCGCTCAGAAGGAGCTGATGGCTACGCGGGCGGACCTGCATGCCGCCTACCAGCTCGCCCGCCTGGCCGGCGACGAGGACGAGTGCGACCAGATCCGCGACGCGGTCGAGGTGGTGGACGGGCAGCTGCGCGGGCTCGGGGTGCGGGGCCGGCTCGAACCCCTCGACCCACCCGACCGGCCCGCCCGCAAACGCTCGACCCGCCGGCGGCAGGACGCGCCCAACCTGCCCCGCCGGCCGGTGGAGAAACGGACTCTCGGGCGGGTGTTCGGGGAGAAGTATCGGCCCTCGACCTTCCTGACGCTGACGCTCGACTCGTACGGGCGGGTGGACGGGGACGGGGCCGCGCTCGACCCGGACCGCTACGACTACCGCCGCGCCGCGCGGGACGCGATCCACTTCCCGGCCGTGCTCGACCGGTTCTGGCAGAACACCCGGCGTTGTGTCGGGTGGGAGGTGCAGTATTTCGGCACGATCGAGCCGCAACGCCGGGGTGCCCCGCACTTCCACGCCGCCATCCGAGGTTCGATCCCGCGCGCCGAGCTGCGCGCGATCGCGGCCGCGACCTATCACCAGGTGTGGTGGCCGGCGCACGACGAGATCCGCTACAGCGGGGACCGGGTGCCGCGCTGGGACGACCGCAGCAAGGGGTTCGTCGATCCCGATACCCGCACACCGTTGCCGACCTGGCAGGAGGCGACCGACCCGGCGAACCTGCCGGCGCCGGCGCACACGGTGCGGTTCGGGGCGCAGGTCCACGTGAAGGGCATCCTCGGGGGCACCGAGGAGGCCGGGCGGCACATCGGCTACCTCACCAAGTACCTGACCAAGGACGTCGCGCACGCCGCCGGCCTCGCCGACGACGCATCGGACCGGCAACGCCGCCACCGTGACCGGCTGGTCGCCGAGCTGCGGATCACGCCGTGCTCGCCGCGCTGCGGGGTGTGGCTGCTCTACGGCGTCCAACCCCAAGGCGCCCGCCTGGCCACCGTGCCGGGGGTGTGCAAGGGCAAGGCGCACATGCCTGAACACCTCGGTATCGCCGGCCGCCGCGTCCTGGTCTCGCGCAAGTGGTCGGGCAAGACCCTGGATGACCACCGGGCCGAGCGCGCGGCGTTCGTTCGGCAACTGCTCGACAAGGCTGGCGTGCGACCCGGCTACGCCGTGGATGACGGACCGTTCGAGTGGGAGAAGACCAAGCCCGGCGACCCCGACGTCCCTACCCGGCCCGCGCTGCTCCTGGCCGCCATCTCGGAGCGACAACGCTGGAAAGCCGACTACGACGCCGCGCAACTCGCGGCCGGCGACGACCCACCCGAGAACCGTTCGGCAACTACCGAGGAGGCAGCGTGATGGAGACCGGAACCGCACGGCCGTTACGAATCGTGCTCACGGTGGAGGAGGCGGCGGAACGCCTCGGAATTGGCCGGACGCTGATGTACGCACTGGTCACGGCCGGTGAGGTGGAATCGGTGCGGATCGGCAGGCTGCGGCGCGTCCCGACGGACGCACTGGACTCCTACGTCTTGCGGCTGCGCACGTGCCCGCACGGTCCGGAGGCAGCCTGATGACGCGCTCGCCGAACGGTGCGTCGAGCATCTACCTCGGGAAGGACGGGCACTGGCACGGGCGCGTCACGGTCGGGGTGAAGGACGACGGCCGGCCCGATCGGCGGCACGTCATGGGCACCCGGGCTGACGTGACGCGCAAGGTGCGCGAGCTGGAGAAGGGCCGCGACACCGGCACCGTTCGCAAGTCGGGTCCGACATGGACGGTCGAGAAGTGGCTCACGCACTGGGTCGAGAACATCGCGGCGCCCTTCGTTCGCGAGAACACGATCTCCGGATACCGCGTGGCCGTGAACGTGCACCTCATCCCGGGCATCGGGAAGCACCGCCTCGATCGGCTGGAACCCGAGCACCTGGAGAAGCTGTACGTCCGGATGATGGCGAACGGCAGCGCGGCGGCGACGGCGCATCAGGCTCACCGCACGCTGCGGACGGCGCTCAACGAGGCGGTGAAGCGGGGCCACCTCGCACGGAACCCG
This sequence comes from Pseudonocardia sp. 73-21, assembly GCF_001899645.1. Classification (GTDB taxonomy): domain Bacteria; phylum Actinomycetota; class Actinomycetes; order Mycobacteriales; family Pseudonocardiaceae; genus Pseudonocardia. Next base: position 10,084 of record NZ_MKVV01000030.1, read on the forward strand.
GCCACGTTGGCGAAGGCTCCGCGGCTGATCGAACACGAGATCGAGCCGTACTCCGTCGACGAGATCCGGCTCCTGCTGAAGACCGCGCTCGACGGACGAAACGGGGCGCGCTGGGCCGTCGCCCTCGCGCTCGGGCTTCGCCAGGGTGAAGCGCTCGGGTTGAAGTGGTCCGACGTCAACCTCGACGCCGGGTCGATGTTCGTCCGGCGTGGCCGGCTGCGTCCTCGGTGGCGTCATGGGTGCGGTGGCACCTGCGGCCGGAAGTACGCCGGCCACTGCCCGAAGCGCCAACCGGAGCGTGACGAGACGGCGGAGACCAAGTCCCGCGCCGGCCGGCGAGGCATCGGGCTACCGGCTGAGCTGGTGGAGCTCCTGCGGGCTCATCGGGTCGAGCAGGACCAGGAACGGGAGAAGGCGGCGCAGCTCTGGGTGGACGGCGGGTGGATGTTCGCCACTCCGACCGGAGGCCCGTTGAACCCGCGCACGGACTGGGACGACTGGAAGAAGCTGCTCGTCCGGGCCGGCGTACGGGATGGCCGGCTGCACGATGCCCGACACACCGCGGCGACGGTGTTGCTCCTGCTGGGCGTCCCGGAACGCGCGGTCATGGGCATCATGGGGTGGTCGCACACGGCGATGGCGGCTCGCTACCAGCACGTCACGTCGGCGATCCAACGTGACATCGCGTCGCGCGTCGGAGGACTGATCTGGCAGGTCAGCGACGGGTCCGCGGACGACGAATGAGACTACAACTGAGACTAGAAGCAGAAGCGCCGGTCGGGTCCGTGTGGACCGTTCCGGCGTTTCGGCTGTTCAGGTTGGCGGTAGCGGTGGGATTTGAACCCACGGAGGCTTGCACCTCACACGCTTTCGAGGCGTGCTCCTTCGGCCGCTCGGACACGCTACCGCGGACGAGCTTACCCGAGCCCTACGCCAGCCCACCGAGGGGGACGAAGCGCACCACCTGGGGTCGTGGTCGCCGGCCTGGTCGGCGAACTCGGCGTTGATCTGCACCACGTCGTACTGCGGGAACAGGATCGAGTGCGACGTCAGCGCGTGGTCCAGCGTCGGGGAGTTGTCGTCGAACCCGTAGCTGCAGCGCTCCCCCGGCGGCAGTGTGGTGATCAGGTCGACGAGGCCGCCGCGGCCGGTCAGGGGCGCGAGAGCCGGGGAGAACGGGACGTCGTCGAGGTCACCCAGCGCCACGATGCTCGCGGTCGGGTTCAGCCGCAGCACGCTGTCGACGAACCCGCGCAGCACCGTCGACTGGCGGGTACTCACCACCTGGCCGGCGTAGGGGGAGCCTCGTGGCGCCCCGCACGTCGTGGATGCGCAGCGGTTCCGCGGCGACGGCGGCGGGCGCCACGCCCACCTACAGCGCGAGCGCAGCCACGAGGACCAGCGGTCGACGGAACGTCACGGAAACTCCAGAAGGGACGACGAGCGCGCCCGCGAACTGCTGCACCGCGTGGGTCTCGACGACTTCGCCGGCGCCTACCCCGACCGGCTCTCGGGCGGGCGGCAGCAGCGGGTGGCGATCGCGCGGGCGCCGGCCGTGCGCCGCGGTTGCTGCTGCTCGACGAGATCACCTCGGCGCTGGACCCGGAGCTGGTGGGCGAGGTGCTCGCGATCGTCCGGGAGCTGGCCCGCGGTGGCATCACGATCCTCATGGCCACGCACGAGATGGGGTTCGCGAAGCAGGTGTCGGACCAGGTCTGCTCCCTCGACGCGGGGAGGATCCTGGAGCAGGGCCCGCCCGACCAGGTGCTGGGGCTCCCGCGGAGGAGCGCACGCAGCAGTTCCTGGCGCGGGTGGTGGCGGCGGGGCGGCTCAGCTGACGCCGGCGGCGGCCAGGCCGACGTCCACCAGGCTCGAGTGCGTGCGCCTGCGCACGTCGTCCAGGGGGACCCACTCGGCCATGTCCGTGCTGCCGTCCGTCTCGAAACGCAGCTCACCGCCCACGACCTGGCCGGTGTAGAGGATGCGTACGGCGTGCATGTCGATGGGCCGGCCCTCGTGGGCGTGCTTCCACTGCGCCGAGTCGACGCCGATGAGCGGGCCCAGCGAGATGACGTAACCAGTCTCCTCCATCACCTCACGGATGGCGGCCGCCTCGGGGTGCTCACCGTGGTCGATGCCACCGCCGGGCAGGGTCCACCGGCCGCTGCGCGCGAACCGGCTGAGCAGGATCGCACCTTCCCGCACGCACACCACGTAGGCGCCGACCCTGGTCTGCTCGAGAACACCATCCATCGCCGTACGTTAGCGCTGGTCGGCGAAGAACGATTCCATGAGCGCCGCGCACTCCCCCGCCAGGACGCCCGAGACCACCTCGGGGCGGTGGTTGAGCCGGCGGTCACGCAGCACGTCCCAGAGCGATCCGGCGGCGCCGGTCTTCGGCTCCCACGCGCCGAACACCACCCGGGACACCCGGGCGAGCCCGATCGCGCCGGCGCACATCGTGCACGGCTCGATCGTGACGGCCAGCGTGCAGCCCTCCAGCCGCCACTCGCCGAGCACCGCGGCCGCGGCGCGCAGCGCGAGGACCTCGGCGTGGGCGGTGGGGTCGCCGAAGGCCTCCCGGCCGTTGCAGGCGGCGGCCAGCTCGCGCCCCTCGGCGTCGACGACGACCGCCCCGATCGGCACGTCGCCGGTGCGCGGGGCGGCCGCGGCGATGTCCAGCGCGCGCCGGACGAGGACCTCGTCCGCATCACCGGGGACGGATCCGATACGTGCGGTCGTCACCGGATGTCGACGACCTTGGCCAGCGCATCGGCGAAACCGCAGCGGCGGCTGATGACGGCAAGCTGCTCGTCCGGGTAGAGCTCCACCTCGCCCGCGAGGACCTCGAGCTCATCGGCGGGCAGGCCCATGTCGGCGACGATCGCGAGATCGCCCTCGGGCCACGGCTCGTCGAGCGCGTCGTCGTCGGGGGGCAGCTCGACGCGCAGCAGGTCCAGCACGTCGGCGGCCACGTCGTAGTCCAGGGCGGCGACGGCGTCGGACACCATCAGCGACACCCCGCCGGGCGTGGGCCGCAGCAGCACGAAGAACTCGTCGTCGACGTCGAGCAGGCCCAGGACCGCCCCGGGCGACCGCAGGCCCCGCAGCTCGGTGATGGCCGTGTCGAGATCGAGCAGCGCGTCCGGGGTGAGGCGGACGCAGCGCCAGCGGCCCTCCTCCCGGATCGCCGCGACGGCGAACCCGGGCAGGGCCTGTTCCCGCACGCCTGCGGGGGCCGGGACGCTCTGCACCGCCATGACCCTACGGTAGGCCTCCGAACGACTGTGGTCCAAACCACAGCCGGAAGTTGACCCTCCCGATGCGTCCGGGAGATGTCAGGATCACCGGTATGCCGATGGACGGGGTCGCCCTGCGCACGGAGGCCCGGGCGCTGCAGCCCCGCACGGTCGCGCTGCGCCGGGCGCTGCACCGCTTCCCCGAGCTCGGCCTGGACCTCCCGCGTACCCGTGACGCCGTGATGGCCGCCCTGTCGGACCTGCCGCTGCAGGTGCACCTCGGGCACTCCGTCTCGTCGGTGGTCGCGGTGCTGGAGGGCCGCCGGCCGGGGCCCACCGTGCTGCTGCGCGGCGACATGGACGCCCTGCCGATGCAGGAGGACACCGGCCTGGAGTACGCCTCCGCCGTGGCCGGGGCGATGCACGCGTGCGGCCACGACACCCACGTCGCCATGCTCGCCTCCGCCGCGCGCCTGCTGGCCGGGCGCCGCGACGCGTTCGCCGGGCGGGTGCTGTTCATGTTCCAGCCCGGCGAGGAGGGGCACCACGGCGCCCGCTACATGATCGACGAGGGCCTGCTCGACCGCACCGGCCCCGCCGGGCGCCCCGACGCCGCGTTCGCGCTACACATCTCCTCGACGGTGCCCAGCGGCGAGATCCACACCCGACCGGGGCCGGTGATGGCCGCGGCGGACGTGGTCCGGGTGACGGTCCGGGGCCGCGGCGGCCACGCGTCCGCCCCGCACGACGCGCTCGACCCGGTGCCGGCCACCGCCGCCATGGTCGGCGCGCTGCAGACCGCCCTCACCCGCCGCATCGACGCGCACCACCCCGCCGTGCTGACGATCGCGCACATCTCGGCGGGCACCACCGACAACGTCATCCCGGAGACGGCGTTCATGGAGGGCACCCTGCGCACCCTGTCGGAGGCCACCCGCACCCAGATGCACGAGGAGATCCACCGCGTCTGCCGGCACACCGCGCTGGCCCACGGGTGCACCGCCGACGTCGTCATCGACGCCGGGTACCCGGTCACCGTCAACGACCCGGGAGCGGCGGAACGGCTGGAGGCCGTCACCGACGCGACGCTGGGCCCGGGCCGCACGATGTCGATGGCCACGCCGATCATGGGTGCCGAGGACTTCTCCTACGTGCTGGCCGAGGTGCCCGGGGCGCTGGCGTTCCTGGGCGGCTGCCCGCCCGGGGTCCGGCCCCACGACGCGGCCCCGAACCACTCGAACCGGGTGATCTTCGACGAGGCGGCGATGGCGTCCGGGGTGGCGGTGTACGCGGGCCTGGCCCTGGACGCCCTGGCCTGACGTGCGCTGACGCGCCCGTGCGCGGAAATCGGTGCCGGAGCACTGACAACCGCTCACGACCCCGGGGGGGTGTCTCTATGTCGTTGTC
>NZ_MKVV01000031.1 GCF_001899645.1 Pseudonocardia sp. 73-21
CTCGCCTCGTCTATCCGGCGATCAAGCCCGGCGTGTCGCCAACCCCGGTGAAAGACGGAGGCCAGCGCACCGCGCGCTTGAGCGCTCCGCTCAGGCAGAAGTGCACCTGCCGGACCGACGACGCGGCAAGTGGCCGGCAGGTGTGCGGCCGGCACTTGGCGTCGCAGGTGTGCTCGCCGGCCGTGCGGTGCTCGACGAACGGCCGGCCGTCGCAGTGCGCGCGGCACCGGCGGAGGATTGCGTAGAACGAGTCCAGCGTCTCGCCGTCGAGCTTGCCGACCTGGAGATGGCCAAGCAGCGGACGCACGTGGTTGCGGATCTACCCCTCGTAGCCGGCCCGGGTGGTCACGTCGACGTCGAGTAGGTCCAGGTGCCGGTCCATGAGCTGATCCACGGTGACCTTGGAGCGGGGGCTCCGGCGCTCGTCGACCTGGCTCTGTATCCGGGTACGGGCCTTCTCCGCGAGCTTGGCCGCGTCCTTGCCGGCCGGGATGACCTCCGTGAGGTAGTGCCGCTTACCGGAGATCGGATCGATGCCCGCGTAGACCCGCACGCGCAGCGAACCGCTCGGCAGCGTCTCGACCTCGCCCCGCTGCCGCCGTCTCCGCGTGGAGCCAGAAGGCGTCATGCAAGGAGGTTACCAGGCGTTTCGCTCCACGTATGGCTCCACGCGGAGCTTGCGGTCGTGCTGGTCAACGCTCTGACCTGGTGCCCCCGGCAGGATTCGAACCTGCGACACACGGTTTAGGAAACCGATGCTCTATCCCCTGAGCTACGAGGGCGTGCGGGCCGATCCTAGCTGCTCGGCGGGGGTGTCCCGCCTCGGCCCGTCCTCGATGCGGAGCCGGCAGCCGGGTGGTTTCGTGATGGTTTCGCGGCGTCCCGGTTCGTGGCCCCATCACACGCGTCGTGTCCCGCGCACTCCCCCGATCTCCGAGCGGTGTCGGGTGTGGGCGGAGCCCGCGAGTTGTGCAGCCATCCGCGATGGGTTCGGCCGCGACGTTGGTCTGTCTCTAGATAACATTGACGGCGACCCCGTGACCGCCACCTTCTGCGGCGGTACTCAGGAACTGACCGGGGTGCCCGCGGACCTGCCGGTCCGCCACCGACGGGCCTCCTGAACGGCGGCATCGGTCTCGGCGGTGATGAGGGCGCCGTTGATGTCGGCGGCCGCGCGGGAGCCCGCGGCGGCCGCGAGGATCACCTGGGCCATCGGCTCCACGACGTTGCCCGCCGCCCACACCCCGTCGACGGACGTGCGGCCCGTCGCGTCCACCGCCACCCAGCTGCCGAACGGGCCGCTCTCGGTCCGGGCGCCGAGCGCGGCGAGCGCGCCGTCGGCCGCGCGCAGGCCACCACCGACGAACAGCGCCTCCCGCGCCACGACCGCGCCCGACGCCAGGCGGACGCCGGTGAGCCGGTCGCCGTCGACGACGAGTCCGGCGACCTCCCCCGCCACGACCTGCACGTTCCGCGCGGCGAGGCGTTCACGGTCCTCGTCGGGCAGCTCGCCGGCGCGGTGCAGGAACAGCGTGACGTCGTCGGACCACTGACGCACCATCAGCGCCTGGTGCACCGCCATCGGTGAGGACGCGAGCACCCCGAGCGGCCGGTCGCGCACCTCGTGACCGTGGCAGTACGGGCAGTGCAGCACGTCGCGGCCCCAGCGGTCCGCGAGTCCGTCGACGTCGGGCAGCTCGTCGACGAGGCCGGTGGTGACGAGCACGGCACGGGCCCCGACGGTCCGGCCCGAGGCGAGCCGCGCCCGGAAACCGGCCCCGATCGAGACGACCGTGTCGTCGGCGATCTCACCGCCGTAGCCCCGCACCTCGGTCCGTCCGGCGGCGAGGAAGTCACCGGGTGCCATGCCGTCACGGGAGAGGTAGCCGTGCATGTGGGCGGCCGGAGCGTTGCGGGGGTGGCCGGCGTCGACCACGAGGACGCGGCGCCGCGCCCGTCCCAGGACCAGGGCGGCGCTCAGTCCGGCCGCCCCGCCGCCCACCACCAGTACGTCGTAGTTCGTCATGGGGGCGAGGGTGCGCCTCGGCCCGCCAGAACGACAAAGAATCTTGCTGTATCGGCAAGTGATGCAGGCCACCGTGACGATCGCCGACGACGCCGTGTCTCCCGGGGTGTCCGCAAAACACCTCGTTCGTACCAGGGAGTGCACATGAGCTTCGTCGACAAGGCCGAGAACAAGCTGGAGGAGACCGTCGGCAAGGCCAAGGAGGTCATCGGCGAGAAGACCGGCAACGAGAAGCTTGAGGCCGAGGGCCAGGCCGACCAGGGCAAGGCCGGTCTCAAGCAGACCGGCGAGAAGGTGAAGGACGCGTTCACGAAGGACTGACCCGCCCCCGCCGCGTCCGCTGAGGCGCTCCTCGCAGACCGCGTCCGCTCCGCGCAGGGTCCCCGCATCCTGCGCGGAGCACGCTGCGTCTGCGAGGAACCCGCCGGCCGCCTAACCTCGTAACCATGACGACCGTCGCGTTGCTGGGTACCGGGATCATGGGCGCCGGCATGGGCCGCAACATCCTCGCCGCCGGGCTCGACCTGCGGGTGTGGAACCGCTCGCCCGAGAAGGCCCAGCCCCTCGTCGACGCGGGCGCCACCCTCGCCGCCGACCCGTCCGACGCCGTGCGCGGCGCGGACGTCGTCGTCACGATGCTCGGCGACGGCCACCACGTCCTCGACGTGATGGGGCGGGCGGCCGACGGGCTCGCGGCCGGGCAGGTCTGGGCGCAGACCACCACCGCCGGCGTCGACCAGTCCGACCTCCTCGCCCTCGCGGACAAGCACGGGCTGCTGTTCGTCGACGCCCCGGTGGTCGGCACGCGCCAGCCCGCGGAGTCGGGCCAGCTCGTGGTCCTCGCCGCCGGCCCGGCCACCGCGAAGGACGCCGTTCAGCCGGTGTTCGACGCCGTCGGCAAGGCCACCACCTGGGTCGCCGACGACGCCGCGGGGCTCCCCGCGAGCCGGCTCAAGCTCGTGGTCAACAGCTGGGTGCTCGCGGTCACGGCGGCCACCGCGGAGGCGGTCGCGCTGGCCAAGGGCCTCGAGGTCGATCCGCAGGCGTTCCTCGACTCCGTCGCGGGCGGCCCGCTCGACCTGCCCTACCTGCAGAACAAGGCCAAGGCGATCCTCGCCGGGGACTGGACGCCCAACTTCTCGGTCACCAACGCCGCCAAGGACGCCGACCTCATCGTCGCCGCGGGCCAGGGGGCCGGGGTCCAGCTCGACGTCGCCGCCGCGGCCGCCGCCCGCTACCACCGCGCCGCCGACGCCGGGCACGGTGACGCCGACATGGCGGCCAACTACCTGGCCAGCTTCGAGTAGGTCGCACAGCAGGCTCTCAGGCGCGTCTCAGACGCGGCGTCCACACTGGCCGTCATGCGCATCCTCGTGGTGGACGACGACCGCTCCGTGCGCGAGTCGCTGCGACGCTCCCTCGCGTTCAACGGCTACCAGGTGGAGCTGGCGAGCGACGGCCAGGCCGCTCTGGACTACCTGCTCGACCAGCGCCCCGACGCCATGGTCCTCGACGTCATGATGCCGCGGCTGGACGGCCTGGAGGTCTGCCGGCGGCTGCGCAGCATCGGCGACGACCTCCCGATCCTCGTGCTCACCGCCCGCGACGCGGTGTCCGACCGCGTCTCCGGCCTCGACGCGGGCGCCGACGACTACCTGCCCAAGCCGTTCGCGCTGGAGGAGCTGCTCGCCCGCCTGCGCGCCCTGCTGCGCCGCCGCACCCCCGACGAGATCGCCGCGTCGGTGGCGGGGATGAGCAAGCCGCTGGAGTTCGCGGATCTCTCCCTCGACCCCGACACGCGCGACGTCCGCCGGGGCGACCGCGCGATCAGCCTCACCCGCACCGAGTTCTCGCTGCTGGAGCTGCTGCTCACCAACCCGCGCCGCGTGCTCACCCGCTCCCAGATCCTCGAGCAGGTGTGGGGCTACGACTTCCCGACCACCGGCAACGCGCTGGAGGTCTACATCGGCTACCTGCGTCGCAAGACCGAGGCCGAGGGCGAGACGCGGCTGATCCACACCGTCCGGGGCGTCGGCTACGTCCTGAGGGACACCCCGCCGTGAGTGGGTCAGCGCTGTGAGTGTTCGCCCCGACGGCACGAAGCCTCGCGTCGAGGTGCTCGACCGGTTCTCCCTGCGCGCCCGCATCGGCATCCTCGCGGCGGGCGTGGCGGCGCTGGTCGCGGTGCTCGTGTCCGGCGCGGCCTTCTTCGTGGTGCGCGCCAACGTCCTCGACGCGCTCGACACCAACCTGCTGCAACGGGCGCAGGCCGCCGCGTCGAGCGGGCTGACGCCGGCGCAGCTCGTCACGTTCCCCACACAGGTGTTCGGCGCGGCCGACCTGCGTCTCGCCATCGTCACCGACAGCGGCCGCGGCTTCTCCGCGCAGGGCCAGGCCTCGGCGCCACCCCTGGGTGATCCGGAGCTCGCCGTCGCGGGTGGTTCGGCCGACCAGTCGGTGCGCACCGCGTCGGTCGGTGGGGTCGCCTACCGCGTCGTCGCCGTGCCGGCCGGAGCGGGGCAGGCGCTGGTGATCGCCCAGCGGCTCGCCCCCACCCAGCAGGTGCTCACCTCGCTCGCCTTCACGTTGCCGCTGGTCGGGGGCATCGGCGTGCTGCTCGCCGCGATCGCCGGTGTGGCGGTGGCGCGGACGGGCCTGCGGCCGGTGGACCGCCTCACCGCGGCCACCGAGAACATCGCCTCCACCGGCGACCTGCGCCCGATCCCCGTCGACGGCAACGACGAGCTCGCCCGCCTCACCCGCAGCTTCAACGACATGCTCGGCGGGCTCGCCGCGTCGCAGGAGCAGCAGCGGCGCCTCGTCGCCGACGCCGGGCACGAGCTGCGCACGCCGCTGACGTCGATGCGCACCAACCTCGAGCTCCTCGCCGCCGCGAGCGTGCCCGGCGCCCCGCAGCTGCCCGCGAGCGACCGCGCGGAGATCCTCGAGGACGTGCAGGCGCAGGTCGCGGAGCTGTCCACGCTGGTCGGCGACCTCGTCGAGCTGGCTCGCGACGACGCCCCCACGGTGGTGCACGAACCCGTCGAGTTCACCGACGTCGTGTCCCGGGCCCTTGAGCGCGCGCGGCGCCGCGCCGGTGACGTCGAGTTCGTGCCCATGCTGGTGCCGTGGACGCTCGTCGGTGACACCACCGCACTGGAACGGGCCGTGCTGAACCTGCTCGACAACGCCGCGAAGTGGAGCCCGGCCGGCTCCGCGGTCCGGGTGCAGATGAAGCAGCTGGACGAGTGGTCGGTGGTGCTGGAGGTGGCCGACGCGGGTCCCGGCATCTCCGACGCCGACCTCCCGCACGTGTTCGACCGCTTCTACCGCGCCGACACCTCGCGCACCATGCCCGGCTCCGGGCTGGGGCTGGCCATCGTCCGGCAGGTCGCGGTACGCCACGGCGGCGCGGTCTGGGCCGGTCGCGCGCCCGAGGGCGGGGCGCTCCTGGTGCTGCGCCTGCCCGGCCGGCGACCGCCGGAGGAGTAGGGGCTTCTACGCTGGGGTCGGGACTCGACCTCGAACGGTGATGGCATGGCGAACGACAGGTCCGGGCGCGGCGTCGTGCTGGTGGTCGCGGTCGCCGCCGCGCTCGTCGGGGGGGCCGTAGGCGGGGTGGTCGGGCGGCAGACGGCCGGCGCCCCGGCCGCGCTCGGGGCCCCGCTGCCCACCGCCGACGCGTCGGGTGCGCCGCTCGGGCCGATCGAGGCCGTGGCCCGGCAGGTGCTGCCGAGCGTGGTGCAGCTGCGCGTCACCGGGCCGGCGCAGTCGGGCGAGGGCTCGGGAATGGTGCTCAGCGCCGACGGGCTGATGCTCACCAACAACCACGTCGTCGCCGCGGCGGCCACCGGCGGCAGCGTCACGGCCGTCTTCCAGGACGGCCGCACCTGCCCGGTGCGCATCATCGGCCGGGACCCCAGCTCGGACATCGCCGTGCTGCGCGCATCCGGGGTGAGCGACCTGACCCCGATCGCGCTGGGCGATTCCGACTCGGTGCGGGTGGGACAGCAGGTGGTCGCGTTCGGGTCGCCGCTCGGGCTGGGCGGCACCGTCACCTCCGGCATCGTGAGCGCGCTCGACCGGGCCGTCAGTGTCGGTGGCGACACCACCGGTGGAGGCTCGCTAGCGCCTCCACCGTGCTCAACGCCCTGCAGACCGACGCGGCGATCAACCCCGGGAACTCGGGTGGCCCCCTCGTGGACACCCAGGGCCGGGTGGTCGGGATCAACTCCGCCATCGCCACCACCGGCGCCGAGGGCGGCTCCATCGGCGTCGGCTTCTCGATCCCCATCAACGAGGCGCGCCGCACCGCGCAGGAGCTGGAGACCACGGGTCGCGCCACGCGCACCGTGCTCGGCGCCAGCGTCGCCACCAACGGTCAGGAGCTCGGCGGGGCCGTGCTCGGGGCCATCACCCCGGACGGTCCCGCCGCGAGGGCGGGCATCCGTCAGGGCCAGACCGTGTCCCGGATCGACAGCCGCGTGATCCCGGGCGGCAAGGAGCTGGTGGCCGCGATCCGGGAGCACGCACCGGGCGACCAGGTCACGCTGGTGGTGGACGGCAGGGACGTCGTCGTCACGCTCGCGGGTGCGACAGGCTGAGCGACACGCCGAACTTCGCTCCACAGTGGACGATTTCGGCTCCGGTCAGCGACCGGACGGTCGCCGACTGTTGACGCGGCGACTCCGGGGTGCTTCCGTTGTCGGGGTTCCCGCTGTGGTGCCCCGCAGCAGGACTGTTCGGACCGCGCCGGCGCCGGCACCCCCTCCCCGGCGCCGGTGCGGTTCTCTTCCCGGGCCTCAGGCCGTCAGCGGCACCAGCTCGGCGAAGCTCCGCCGGCCGCGGTAGGTCACGCTGGGGCGCAGTCCGGCCTGGCCGGCCAGCCGGGGCAGCGCCGCCGTGCCCGCCGACGCCCACGGGAACGGGCTGCCCATCGCGTGGCTGCTGCGCAGCTGCGCGTGGCCGCACCACAGGCCGGGCTCGGTGGCGTCGAGCTCGACGATCACCGAACCGGTCGCGCAGATCAGGGCGGCGGCGCGGCGCAGCAGGGCCACCGGGTCGCCCCCGATGCCGACGTTGCCGTCCACCAGCAGGACGTGCGCCCAGCTGCCCTCGTCGGGCAGCGGGCCGAACACGTCGGCGTGCACGACGGACACGCCGCGGCTGAGGCACTGCGCGACGGCCTCGGGCGCCAGGTCCACGCCGAGCGCGCGCACCCCGCGGGCCTCGAGCGCCTCGATGAACCGGCCGGGCCCGCAGCCCAGGTCGATCGTGGAGCCACGACATCGCGCCAGCAGCCAGTGGTCCTCACCGGCCACGGCTCCGCGCCAGCGCTCGACGTCGAGCGGGACGATGCCGCCGTCGCAGCGGACGAGCTCGGCCTGGTCGCCGTCGAGAGCGCGGGCGAACGCCGTGGTCATGAGCGTCCTCCCGTGAGGTGCAGGTCGAGGGTGCCGGTCGGCAGGGCGGCGACGGCGGCGGCGAACCTGGACCGGGGTGCCGCCGCGGCCACCGCGACGGCGTCGGCGGCGGTGTCCACGTCGGACAGCTCGGGGAGCAGGTGGACGCGGAGCCCGCCGGCGCGCAGGGCGTCGAGGGTGCGGGCGCCGGTGTCGTCACGCGACGTCGGGACGTCGACGACCAGCGCGGCGTCGGACGGTCTGCGCAGGCCCAGGGCCCACCACCCGCCGTCCACGGCCGGGCCGAGCACGGCGTCCACCCCGGGATGGGCGAGCGCGTCGTCGGCGTCGCGCAGCAGGTCGGCGTCGACCTGCGGGGTGTCCATGCCGATCTGCAGCGTGCGCCGTCCGGGCAGGGCCGTCGCGGCGTCGGCGTGGGCCGCGGAGATGCGCTCGCCGAGCGTGCCACCGCGCTGCGTCAGCACGGTGAGCCCGGCCAGCGTCGCGGTGATCTCGTCACGCCGGGCCGCGCGGTGCAGCGTCCCGGTCATGACGACGACGGGCCGGGCACCGGGCACGCCGGAGGCCGCGGTGATGCTGTCGAGCAGGGCCGCGGCGGCCAGGTCGGCGGACTGCGCGGGGGACAGGGGCGGGCACAGGCGGGTCTTCACGCGGCCCGGCTCGGGCGCCTTCGCGAGGACGAGGATCGCTGGCCCCACATCCCGTGTCACTGGAGGACCGACGCCATGTCGCGCGCGGCGCGCAGCGTGCCGCGCACCGAGCCGGACACCTTGGACCTCCCGCCCGTGCGCGGCCGGTAGGCCACGTCGATCTCGCGGATGCGCCAGCCCGCCGCACCGGCGCGGACGAGGAGTTCCAGGGGGTAGCCGAACGCGCGGTCGGTGATGCCGAGGTCGAGCAGCGCCTGCCGGCGGGCGACCCGCAGCGGCGCGATGTCGTGCACCGGCACGCCCCGCCGGCGCAGCAGCGCGGCGATGGCCACATTGCCGGCGCGGGCGTGCCACGGCCATGCGCCACGACCGACCGGGACGCGTCGACCCGCCACCAGGTCCACCCTCTGATCGTCGGCCGGGTCGAGCAGTTCGACCATCGCCGGGAGCTGCCCGGGATCGAGTGAACCGTCGGCGTCGACGAACGCGACGATCTCGGACGTGGCCGCGGCCAGCCCGGTGTGGACGGCGGCGCCGTAGCCGCGCCGGGACTCGTGGACGACCACCGCGCCGAGGGCGGCCGCCACCTCGGGGGTGCCGTCGGTGGAACCGTTGTCCACGACGAGGCCGCGGAAGCCGGGCGGGAGTGCGGCGAGCACACCGGGGAGCGCCTGTGCCTCGTCGAGGCACGGGAGAATGACGTCGATCATGAACGAACGCTAGGGCCGGGGGCGGAATCCCGCCGGGTGAATCGGCTTACCGATCGATGACGTTCCATTGGGGGCTTACGGTTCGGGGACGACAGCGGTTCACCGGGCCCGTCCGGATTAACCTCCCGGACATGACCGATCGCCCGCTGGTGCTCGTGGTGGACGACGACATGACCGTGCGCGACGTGGTGAGCCGCTACCTCGACCGCGCCGGCTACCGCGTCGAGATCGCCGGCGACGGCGAGCACGCGCTGCGCTCCGTGGCGGCGAGGGTCCCCGACGTCGTCGTGCTGGACCTGATGCTGCCCCGCCTCGGCGGTCTCGAGGTGTGCCGGCGGCTGCGCCGCGAATCGGTGAACGTGCCCATCGTGATGCTCACGGCCCTCGGTGAGGAGGAGGACCGCGTCCTGGGGCTGGAGATGGGCGCGGACGACTACGTCACGAAGCCGTTCAGCCCGCGGGAGCTGGTGCTGCGGGTGGCCTCGGTGCTGCGCCGCTCCCGCGAGATCCCCGCCCGCGACGGGGGCACGGAACCGGTCGTCGACGGCGACCTGCGCGTGGACATCCCCGGCCGGCGCGCGTCGCTGGGCGGCCGCGAGCTGGCCCTGACCGTGCGCGAGTTCGACCTGCTGGCGTTCCTCGTCCGGCGTCCCGGCCAGGTGTTCACCCGCGGTGAGCTGCTGGAACGGGTGTGGGGTTGGGACTTCGGCGACCAGTCCACCGTCACGGTGCACGTCCGGCGGCTGCGGGAGAAGGTCGAGGCCGACCCGACGAAGCCGACGCGCATCGCCACCGTGTGGGGCGTCGGGTACCGCTACGACGGGGCGGGGGTGCTGACGTCATGATCGACGAGGCGTGGACGGTGCTGCCGGTGGCGCTGGCGTTCGCCGTTCCGGTGGCGCTGCTCGGCGGGCTGCTGCTGCACCGGATGCGGCGCCACTCGATCACCGCCGCCGTCACGGTGCTGGTGCTGGTACCGGTCGCGGCGGCGGTGCTCGGCCTCATCGGGGTCAGCGGCTTCATGTACACCCCGCTGCTCGGTGGGGCGGTCGTGGTCTGTGCCGTGGTCGTGCTGATCACCGTCCCCACCGCGATGATGCTGGGGCGGGGCATCGCCCGGGACGTCATGTGGCTGCACGAGGCCCACGACGCCGAGCGGGCCGCGGAGAGGTCCCGGCGCGAGCTCGTCGCCTGGATCAGCCACGACCTGCGCACGCCGCTGGCCGGCATCCGCGCGATGACCGAGGCGCTCTCCGACGGCATCGTCAGCGAGCCCGACGATGTCGCGGACTACGCGAAGCGCATCCAGGGCGAGACGATGCGCCTGTCCGGCATGGTCGACGACCTGTTCCAGCTCTCGCGGATCACCTCGGGGGCCCTGCGGCTCACGCTGTCGGCGGTGCCGCTGCACGAGGTGGTGTCCGAGGCCGTGGCCGTCGAGGGGGTGGCGGCCGCGCGCAAGGGCGTGGAGGTGCGCGCCGAGGAGCACGGCGACTGGCCCGTGGTGCTCGGCAGCGATCCCGAGCTCGCGCGGGTGGTGCGCAACCTGCTGTCCAACGCGATCCGGCACACCCCGCCCGACGGAGCGGTCGTCGTCGCGGCCGGGGTGGCCGACGACCGGGCCTGGCTGCGCGTCGACGACGGCTGCGGCGGCATCCGCGACGACGATCTCGACCGCGTCTTCGACGTCGCCTTCCGCGGCGCGGCCGCCCGCACCCCCGACGACCAGTCCCGCGGCGGCCTCGGCCTGGCCATCGCCCGCGGCTTGGTGGAGGCCCACGAGGGGAAGATCGTGGCCCGGAACCACGGCGAGGGCTGCCGCTTCGAGATCACCCTCCCCCTTGCCCCCACCCCCTGACCCCGCGAGTCGGGGTCCAGATGTGCGCGAGTTGGTGTCTCCCTGCGGGTGAGTCGCGCTGTGGGCACGACCCGGGGCCGCGACCGACCCGCGGGAGGGTGACGCTCAGCGCGCGACTCGGACGCACGCAGACCCCGACTCGCGGGCACGCAGACCCCGACTCGCGGGCACGGAGAGCGCGACTCGCGGGCGTCAGGGGGTGGTCGTCACCGAGGTGCGGAGGGGGTCGGTGGCGAAGGCCTTCACGCCGTCGGCGAATCTGACCGACGCGTGGAAGCCGAGGAGCTCGTGGGCGCGGGTCGGGTCGGCCACCACGTGGCGGACGTCGCCCGCTCTCGCTCCGCCGACGACCACCGGGGGCGGGCCGTCCATCGCCGACGACAGCTCCATGGCCAGGTCACCGATGGTGTGGGGCTCGCCGGAGCAGACGTTCACCGGCACCAGGACGCCCTCGCCCGCGTTCGCCGCGAGCGCCAGGACGTTGGCGCGGGCGATGTCGGTGACGTGCACGAAGTCGCGGCGCTGCTTCCCGTCCTCCATGACCCGGGGGGCCTCACCGCGTTCCAGCGCCGACCGGAAGATCGACGCGACACCGGCGTACGGGGTGTCGCGGGGCATCCGTGGGCCGTAGACGTTGTGGTAGCGCATCGACCACACCGAGCCGCCGGTCTGCCGGGCCCACGCCGCGGCCAGGTGCTCCTGTGCGAGCTTCGTGGCCGCGTAGGTGGAACGCGGGTCCAGCGGGGCGTCCTCGCCCACCAGGCCCGAGCGGAGCGGCATCCCGCACACCGGGCACGGCGGCTCGAACCGGCCGGCGTCGACGTCCACGACACGGCGCTGGCCCGGGCGGACCACCCCGTGCTCGACACACTCGTAGCGACCCTCGCCGTAGACGACCATCGACCCGGCCAGCACCAGCCACTTCAGGCCCGCCGCGTGCATGGCGGCCAGCAGCACCGCGGTGCCGTAGTCGTTGTGCGAGGCGTAGAGCGGCGCGTCCGACGGGTCGACGCCGTGACCGACCATCGCGGCCTGGTGGCAGACCGCGTCGACGCCGGGCAGCAACCGGGCCAGCAGCTCGGGATCGCGGACGTCGCCCTCGACGAACTCGTGCTCGGCCGTCCACGCAGGGGCGCCGCCGGAGCCGTGGGCCTGGGGGAGCAGCGCGTCGAGCACGACGACGTCGTGGCAGTCGGCGGCGAGCTGGTCGGCGATGTGCGAACCGATGAAGCCCGCACCGCCCGTGATCAGGATGCGCACCGGGGAAGGGTAGGCCGTACCCGTCCCGCTACGGTGGGCGCATGGAGATGGCGCCACCCCAGATCGGCCGGTCCCTCGTGGTGATCGTGGACGACCGCGTCAGCCACGGTGAGCGCGAGGACACGATCGGCCCGCTCGTGCGCGAGCTGCTCGAGGAGGCCCGGCTCGTCGTCGACGCGGTGGTGGTGGTGCCGGGCGACCCGGTGGCCATCCGCAACGCGCTCAACACCGCGGTGATCGGCGGCGTCGACCTGGTGGTCACCGTCGGCGGCACGGGCGTGTCGCCGCGCGACGTCACCGCCGACGCCACCGCGGGTGTGCTCGACCGGCCCATCCCCGGCATCGCCGAGGCCATCCGCTCGTCCGGGCTCGCGGCCGGCGCGGTGGACGCCGGGCTCTCACGCGGGCTCGTCGGGGTCTCGGGCAGCACGCTCGTGGTGAACCTCGCGCCGTCCCGCGCCGCCATCCGCGACGGGATGGCCACCCTCACCCCGCTGGTCGCGCACGTCATCGCGGAGCTCTCCGGCCTCGACGACGACTGAGGCCACGAACCGCTCCACCGCGCGCGGCGTGCGCAGCACGTGGACCGACGACGGTCCGTTCCGGGGCGATCGCGGCCAGGATCCCCGTACGGGCCGAGATCGCCGTTCATGACCCAGCGCGGCCGCCCGGCCCGCGGCGACGGCGCTCGCAGGTCGGCCGGCCAGAAGTGCGCGTCCAGCTCGGTCACGGGAAGCCCGGTGAGCCGCCGGGCCCGCGTCGACCTGCCCGCTCCCCGCGGCCCGGCACCACGCCCCGTTCGGTCACTCCTCGTCGGGCACGGCCTCCGGCGTCGGGGTGCCGAGGCCGCCCGCGAACGGCGGGGCCTCGGGCTCGTCCTTGCTGCCCCCGGCCGTGCGGGCCCGGTCGAGGGTCTCCCCGACCTTCCCCGTGGCCGTCTCGATCTTGTCGTGGAAGCGGCCCTGGGTGGCCTTGTCGACGCCGGCGGCCGTGGCGTCCACGGCCTTGCCCGCGAGCTGGGTGGCGCGGTCGACGTAGGCGGGGGCCTTCTCCCGGGCGGTCTCGGTGAGCTCGGCGGCCTTCTCGCCCGCCTTGCCGGCCAGCTCGGTGGCCTTCTCGGAGTACTCACCCGCCTTCTCCAGCGCGAGATCGGCGAGTTCCTTGGCCTTGTCGGTGATTCCCATGCGCCCATGGTGGCACCGGTGCAGGATGGAGGTGTGGGAGAAATGCCGGATCAGGTGCGCAGACGACTCGAAGAGGTGTTCGGGGACGTCCTGCCCAGCACGACCAGCGACGAGCGTGACGACGACGCTCCACGCACCCTCGACGCGGGTGACGAGCAGCTGCTGGCCGACCGCCCGCCCCACCACGACCGCGAGTAGGTGATCGGCCCGTGTCGCACGTCATCGCCCCGTCGACGCGACCAGGTGCGGCGGACGGCGATCTGTGAGTGTCGTTGCGGTGCCTCCGGGTGGGGGTGCTCCAGGCTCGGTGTCGGCAACCCGGTGTGACTCAACAGCGATCCGGCCGCTTCGGCGTGCCCTTCGTCGTGACTTGTCCACCGCAGTTGCCGGCACCGGCCTGGCCCACCAGTTGGCCTGATCAGAAGCCTGTCCGCCCACGGGCGTGACCCGTCACAGATGTGCCACTCGGTGATCCCACCCAGGCCGGTGCCGACGTTGGCCCGCGCCCAGGAAAGGGGACAGGCCGTTGCCCATGCTCTCAGAAGTTGTCGATGCCGTCGTCGGTATCGACACCCACCGCGACACCCACCAGGTGGAGATCGCACTCCCGACCGGGACACCGATCACCACGATCACGATCAGCAACGACAGCGGCGGGTTCGCCGAACTGCTGGCCTGGATCATCGACCACGCGCCGGGCCCCAGGGTGGCGGTGTCGATCGAGGGGACACGCAGCTACGGGATCGGACTGGCCCGCGCGATCGCCGCCGCCGGGCTGATCGTCATCGAGTGCGAGCAGCCCAACCGCAAAACCCGGCGCGGGCGCGGGAAGTCCGACCCGATCGACGCGCACCTGGCCGTGCTCACCGCGCTGCGCTGTGACACCGACCGGCTGCCCACTCCCCGCGCGGACGGTGACCGTGAAGCGCTGCGGATCCTGCTCGGTGCCCGCCACGACCTCACCACCAGCCACACCGCGCAGACCAACCGGCTCCGCGCGCTGCTGCTGGGCGGAGACGACCTCGACCGGCAGATCGCCCGTGCCCGACTCACCGACACCGTCCTGGCCGGGCTGACCCGACGCCGATGCCCCGCCGGCGCCGACCGCGCCCACGCCGTGCGCCACGCCGAGATCCGACGTCTCGCCGTCGCAGTCCGCGACGGCGCCCGCGCGCTCACCGCGAACCGCGCCCAGCTCGCGGGCATCGTCGACGACCTCGCCCCCGGACTCACCGATCGGCGCGGGGTCGGACCGGTCACCGCCGCTCAGGTGATCATCAGCTTCTCCCACCCCGGCCGGTGTCGAAACGACGCCGCGTTCGCTGCGCTGTCCGGGACCAGCCCGCTCGAGGCCAGCAGCGGGCGCACCGTGCGACACCGCCTCAACCGCGGAGGCGACCGGGCCCTCAACCGCGCCATCCACACCATCGCCCTGACCAGGATGCGCTGCTGCGACAAGACCCGGACCTACGTCACACGCCGCACCGCAGAGGGCAAAACCCCCCGCGAGATCCGACGCTGCCTCAAGCGCTACATCACCCGCGAGCTCTACCGCACCCTCACAACCACCATGATCATCGCGATCTGAGCCGCCGGAGCGCTTGACAT
>NZ_MKVV01000032.1:0-14715 GCF_001899645.1 Pseudonocardia sp. 73-21
AGAGCCCCTTAATCTCGTGCCACACTGGGTCGAAAGAAGGCGCGAACGGCATCATTACCGCGATTTGCCCTCGGAGGGGACGGCCCGTCGGAAGCTTGAAGACCGTTGGCCGAGGGATGCCAAGGAG
This sequence comes from Pseudonocardia sp. 73-21, assembly GCF_001899645.1. Lineage (GTDB taxonomy): Bacteria > Actinomycetota > Actinomycetes > Mycobacteriales > Pseudonocardiaceae > Pseudonocardia. Next base: position 128 of record NZ_MKVV01000032.1, read on the forward strand.
ATTTTCGGATACCAGCGCTTGATAGAGGTCGCTGTTCTTGACAGACCATCGTGTCCGAGATAGATCCCAATCGCCGATATGTAGGGTCCGTGCAGCAGTTTGAACCTCGTCTGACGGAATCACTGGAACGGATGGGTCGCGGCTGAAGATGAACTGATAAATTCTTCCTGACCTGAACACGTTCGTCACTCGGCCGATTTGGGCTACTTGATCGGATTTGGAGTCGCCCACCTCGGGGATGAGCAGGGTAGGTAACGATAACAGTCTGGCAATGTTTGGTGTGGCGCCCGAGCCAACGATAGCTTCAAGGTCGTCCTCTACGACTTCAAGCAGGCGTTCGGCGGCAAGAGTACCGTCAATCGCGCCTACAATGAGGTTGTACATCTGATCTCCTTAGGCGCCCGGCGAAATGGGTGAAATGGTGCTGCAGTGCGGGTGTCGAACGCGTTAGCGGCATTGTGGTGCTGTGACCTTGAGGGGGCGATGAACTTGTGGCCGGAGGGCGAAGAGGTGCGATCGCATCGCCAGCGACGAACGAACGCCGGGCGGATTAATCAGAATGGCGGTTCGTCCGCTCCGAAGAATTCCGTTATTTGGGTAGATGCCCAGCGTGTGAGACCTTTAGACTTGGTGGCGCTCATTAGTCGACGGAAGACATCTGCAGTCAGTCGACCCGTGGCCGCTAAGAACTGGATGAACTCTCGAAGGTCTGCAGCGTCGGTGCTTATTCGCGAAGGCTCCGGTCGGGTTGACCGAACGACATTCTTAAGCTCTTGGACCTCTGCGATAATGTCGGCGATTCCTCGCGCCTCCGAGTCGTCAGATTGTCTCAGTGATTGTATATCCAGAGTATGCGTCAGTGGCGTTTCTACGGGCTTTCCGGCGCGAATGCTTTCAATCATGCCGGCCAGCGTACCCTTAGCGGCGTAGGCTGAGTCTAAGTCGCGGTGATCAAGATGAATCGTGCGCAGGGCCTTGTATATCGAAAGGTAGCTTCTGTCCCTCGGCAATCAGTTGGACGAATGGCTTACCCACTGCATGTCGTACTGCAAGCTCGTAGTATACATTCGGATTGTGATCAGTTAAGTCTGCTACAACCAGATCGCTATTGAGCAGTCCATCGATGATCTGCGACGTTATGACGCCTGATTGATCGAGCTGATCTGCGCGCGAGATTTGGTACCCGAGAGGAGCGAGAGTTGCGCTTACAATATGTAGAAATATTTGGTCGCTGCGCTTCCTGGTCGCTGATTCGGACAGTCCGATAGGGCAGATATAAAAGCATGTAGCTTCGTCGTTCATGAGTACTGCATCCGTCAATGTGGGTCGCCTCGATCTTGGCTTGTGTCAGGGTGCCTCAAGTGTATCTGCGGCGCGGGCAATCGCTGATGGCACTGGGTTGATCGCTTGCTCGTGAGAGACTTCGCGGCCCGCATGCAGCCGTGTCGCACGAGCTTCCGCACGTGTATGACGCGGAGCCACGTCGGAGGTGCCGGAAGGCGCCACCGCGCCCGGCACCAGTCGGCACTGGGTGACGCGGGCCTACCACTGGTCGTGGGCCGCGCCGCGCCGACGGATGCGACACGAGCCCCAGCGTGGGAAGGAGGAAGTGCCCGGCGAGGCACATTGGCGCGCCCGACGTCGGTGCGCACGGGGTGACATGCGGCGGCCCGCCGATCAGCAGGAACGGTGCCGAGCTCTACCAGTGGGCCAGTACCGTCCGCATTGGGACGCAAGTGTGCCGACCGCCGGCGCACCGGTCGCACTACGGTGCTGATTCGAGTAGACCGGGAGGAGAGGGTCAAGTGGCGCCTCGTGGCACCTATCGTCAGATCGCGGATGATCTACGTGCACGCATCCGCAGCGGCAGCCTGGCGGCAGGAACTATGGTGCCCTCTGAGCTGACGATTGCGGAGGAGCGGTCCGTATCTCGCGGCACAGTGCGTTCTGCACTCGCGCTGCTCGTCGACGAGGGGTTGATCGAGGTCGTCCCCGGGCAAGGGCGGCGGGTGGTGGGTCAGGCCGGCCCCGGCGCACCAAGCACTGCGTGGGAACGGGTCGCGGAGATGCTGCGCCAACGGCTGGCATCGAGCGAGGTCTCACCGTCCACTCCCCTCCCGAGCGAAGCCGACCTCGTCGCCGAGTTCGACGTCTCTCGCAACACCGTCCGACGCGCCTACCGCCAGCTTGTCGACGAGGGCCTGGTCGTCATCCGCCACGGCGCCGGCGCTTTCCCCGCACCACGCTGACGGTAGATCCACCGGCGGGCCTTTCGTGGTTACGGTTCATGGATGACGCGCCCGCAGGACCAGGACGCCCGGTGGATCTCTCACGGCGAGCGACCGGTCTACGAGAACGAGTGGATCACCGTCGGGCTCGCCGACGTCGAGGTGCCGTCGGGAGAGCGGTTCGAGCACCACACCGTGACGATGAAGCCGGCCGCCATGACGGTCGTGCTCGACGACGCCGGCGAGCACGTGCTCATGTCCTGGCGTCACCGGTTCGTGCCCGACGTGTGGAACTGGGAGCTGCCCGGTGGGCTGCTCGACCCCGACGAGACGCCGGCCGAGACCGCGGCGCGCGAGGTCGAGGAGGAGACGGGCTACCGCCCGCGCCGGCTGGAGCACCTCGTGACGTTCGAGCCGATGATCGGCATGGTCCGCAACGCCCACCACGTCTTCCTCACCCGCGGCGTCGAGCGCGTCGGCGAGGCCACGGAGCTGAACGAGGGCACGTTCGAGTGGGTCGCGCTGTCCGACGTCCCGGAGCTGATCGCCAAGGGGCGCATCACCAACTCCGGCTCTCTCGTCGGGCTGCTGCACGTCCTGGCGCTCAGCGGGCCGGACGCCCGAGCCTCACGCGCTGAGTAGCTCGGCGATCCGCCGGCGCTGGCGTTCCGATCCGGTGCGGCCCGCGAGGTCCGCCGCCCGGCGCGCGTGCGTCCGGGACTCCGTCACGTCGCCGCGGGCATGGAATGCGAGCGCCAGGTCGACGCGCAGGCTCACCTCCGCGCGCCCGTAGCGGCCCTCGCCCATCGAGCCGAGGGCGCTGGTCAGATCGTCGATGGCGTCCCCGTCGCCGAGGCGGGCGAGGCAGTGGCCGCGCCACCGGGCGAGGTAGCCGGCGTCGAGCATCAGGTAGGGGAGCGCGTCGTCCTGAGCGTTGTCCGGAAGCGCGGTCGTCGCGGCGTCGAGAGCGCGTAGTGCCGCGTCGCGCCGGCCGAGTGCGGCCAGGGCCTCGCCCTCTGCGGCGTGGAGCCAGGCTCGCAGAAGCGGCGAGACCCGCCGGCCGGCGTGGGTCTGCCCGGACTTGACGAGCGCGAGCGCCGGCTCGAGTTCCCCGGCGTCGAGCAGGATGTACGCCTGCTGCGCGCGGGCGTAGGCCAGGGCCGCCGTCTCGCCGCTCTCCCGGCCCGCCGCCACAGCGATCTCGTGCAGGCGCCACGCGTCCGCCGTCAGACCCATGTCGAGGGCCTGCCAGCCGCCGAGCGCCGCGGCCTGGCTCAGTTCGTCGGCCGCGGCCTCCCGGTGGGCTCCCGGCAGCGCGTAGCGGACGAGGCTGTCGAGCGTCTCGACGTGCGCCGCCGCCTGCCGGTAGATCGTCGCGCCGCCGAGCCGGCGGTCGAGCATCCGGATGTTCTGCGTCTGGGCGTGCAGCAGCTCGACGAGGCCGCCGTCGAGGCGCGAGAACGTGACTCGCTCCGCGAGCTCCGGCACGACGAGGGGCTGTGCAGAGGGCGGGGCGGGCTCGCCGGCGATCCCCAGCTCGACGGCCGACAGCCGGTAGGCGTCGCAGAGCAGAGGGCGGTAGAAGTCGCTCACCGGCTTGTGCTGGTTCTCCCACCCCGCGATGCGGCGCTTGACGCTCTCGTCGGTGGGCAGCTTCACCTTCCGCTGCGCTGCGGCCGCCCGCAGCCGTGCGATGAGTTGCGCCTGCGTCCAGCCGCGCTCGGCACGGACACGGGCGAGCTGGTTTGCCACGGGATCCCCCTCCTGTGCCGTGATCTCACGATGCCGCTCTGAGCTGCAGGAATCAACCCTGACGTGAGTACTCGTGTCACCCCGCGTCACCTCACGTCATCTGTCGGCGCCCGTCGTCCACGCCGCAATCTCGGTGCATCACAGCACGACGGCGGTTGACGAAGCCGCAGACTCATTCCTACGATGTCTAGTACAGGTACCCAACCTGTACACATGAGAGGACACCACCAGTGCGAACCCTCAAGAAGCAGACCACCGAGGCGGCTACCGCGTCGCCGCGACAGTTCCACAGCGTCACGGAGGTGGCGCGCATGCTCGGCATGTCGCCGATGACCGTCTACCGGGCGATCGCGGCGGGGGAGTTCCCCGCGGTCCGCATCCGGGGCCGGCTGATCATCCCGGCACGGGCGATCGAGGAGATGGTCGAGGCCGCGCTGGCCGACCAGGGCCTCGTGGACGCCGCCGGTTGGGTCCCCGAGCAGCACGGCCGGGGGGTGTGACCGATGCCGAGCGCGGGTGTCCTCATCCTCTTCGCCATCGTCGGCTCGACGATCTGCGCGAAGTCGCGGTTCGCCGGGGGAGCGATCTTCTTCGCCCTCGTTGCCGTCGTCCTGTTCATCTCCACGCCGATGGGCGCCGGCCTGCCCGGTGCGCTGTCGACGTTCCTCTCGACGTTCGATCACGCCGCCACACCGGTCCTCAACGGGACGGCAGCCGGATGAGCGTCGAGCGGGAGTGGCGTTCGCGGGCGGCCTGTCGCGGCGTGGACGGGGAGATCTTCTTCCCGACTGCCACGGAGGGGCCGACGTACGAGGCGCAGGTGGCGGTCGCCAAGGCCGTCTGCTTGCGCTGCCCGGTCCGGGCCGAGTGCCTGGACGAGGCGCTGGTCCGCATCCCGTACGGGATCGCGGGCGGGCTGACCCCGGAGGAGCGGCGCGGCCGCGGCCGTCCCGTCGCGCAGGAGACCACGGCAGTTGTCGAGGCCGGGCTCCGCGCGGGCGCCCACCGAGGCGAGCGCGAGGCCGCCGGGCGGGTCCTGCTCACCGCGGGCCGACCGGTCGGAGAAGTAGCCCGGCAGTGCGGCGTCACCGAGCGCACCGCCACCCGCTGGGCCGCCCGCGCACAGCTCGCCACCAGCGCGGCGGAGGGGAGCACCGGCGGCCACCGGGCTCCCCTCCTGACCTCCCACACGCACAGCACCCAGGCAGGGACACGAACGCAGGAAGGACACCGATCCTAGATGAGCACGCCCGTAACCACCCCACCCGACGACGAGCGCTCACTCGCGCTCGCGCGCGCCGAGGAGGGCACGGACGCATGGTCCGACGTCGCCCGCTACCAGCGCTGGGCCACCCCTGATCACGCCGACTTCTACGCCCTGGCCGGCGAGCTGACCTCCACCCTGCACGCGTTCGAGGACCTGACCGGAGTCCTGGTCAGTCAGGCCGCTGGCTACGCGACCAGCCGCCACGTCTACGACGACACGCGCACGGTCGACCCGGCTGCGCGGCTGGCCGACGCCGTCGCGCAGCTGCGCCAGGCCCGGACCGGGCTGCGGACGGCCGCGACCGCGGTCAACGAGTTCTGGTCCGCCATCGGTCACATCGGCATCGAGGCCCAGCCATGAGGGCCCGCGCCACGCTCTACGGGCTGCTGCTCATCGTCGCGGCCGCGGCGGCGGTCCTTTCCTTCGCGGCGCTGCGGGACCTGGCCCTGCTGTGCGGGTTCACGCCGTCGCTTGCGTGGCTGCTGCCGGTCGTTGTCGACGCCGGCGCGGCGGCCGGGTCGCTCGTCTGGCTCGGCGGCGCGGTCACCGAGGCCGCCCGCCGGTTCGCCCGCGCCCTGGCTCTCGCCCTGCTCGGACTGTCGGTCGCGGCCAATGCACTCGGGCACGGCCTGGAGGCGTTCCGGCTGGCTCCCGCGTGGTGGGTGGTCGTGATCGTCTCCGCGGTCGCCCCCGCCGTGCTCGGCGCTGTCGTGCACCTCGCCGTGCTGGTCGGACGCACCGACCCCGTCGAGGCCGGCGGCGACGAGCCGATCACCTCCGGGCTGACGCGTGAGGCCTACGACGCCGGGTTGCTCGACGAGCACGGCACCTCCAGCCGCTGGGAGGACGCCGCGCCCGACCGAGCGGCGGAGCTGATCGCCGCCGGAGCCGGCCGCCGTCGGCTGTCCCGCGAGCTGGACATCAGCGAGTACGAGGCCCGCCGCCTGCTCGCCGGCGCCCGGCCCGCCACCCCATCTCCCGTCGCCGCCACGAACGGCGCCCACATCGGTACGGAGGCCACCCCGTGAACGGCTCCGCTGTCCTCGTTCTCGCCCTCTGCACGGGCGTCGCCTGGTTCGCCTGGCGCCGCGGTGCCCGTCTCGTCGCCTTCGGGTTCGGCGCGTTCGCCGTCCTCCCGGCGCTCACCCTCTGGATCACCACCCCGACGTGGGTGTTCGTGGTGCTCGCCGTCCCGGCCGCCGTGCTGTTCTGGCACCGCCGGGCCCGCACGTCGGCCACCGTCGCCCGATGGGGCGCGCGCAGCCGGCGCAAGTCCGGCGTCGCGTCCACGACCGACATCTTCCGGGTGGCGAGCGGCCTGGCCATGCGTCGCCGGGCCGGAACGGTCCGCCCGTCGCTCGCACCGACATCGCGCTGGCGCTCCGGCCCGGCCCGCGCCGTCGACGTCGCCGTTCTGCTCTGCCGCGCCGGCCTGATGACGGTCTGGGCGTCGGTCGAGGACGTCGTGTGCATCTTCGGCGGGCCGCGCACGGGCAAGTCGCAGTGGCTCGCCGGCCGCATCCTGGACGCGCCCGGTGCCGTGCTCGTCACGTCCACCCGCATGGACCTCTACCAGCTCACGGCGCCGCTGCGGGTCCGCCGCGGGCCGATCTACGTCTTCAACCCGGTCGGCCTGGCCGGGCTCGGGTCCACGATCACGTTCGACCCGCTCACCGGCTGCACCAACCCGGTCACTGCCGCCGAGCGCGCTGCCGACATGCTCGCCGCCGGTGCCATGACCGGCAGTGCGGGGGAGCGCGAGTTCTGGGAGACGCAGGCCCGGCGCGTGCTGACTGCTCTCCTGCACGCCGCCGCGCTCGGCGCCGGCATGACCATGCACGACGTGCAGCGCTGGGTCGCCGACGCGGACGAGGCCAAGCGCGAGGTGACGTCGCTGCTGCGCAAGTCGGGCGAGGAGGCGTTGCGGGAGGACGCGCGGCAGTTCCTCACGACCAACGACCGCACCCGGACGTCGATCACCTCCACGATCATGCCCGCGCTCGGCTGGCTGATGCACGAGGCCGCGGCGCAGGCCGCGACCGGGCCGCGCACCGGAGGCGCCGGGTTTGACGTCGCCGATCTGCTCGACGCCCGCGCGACTGTCTACCTGCTCGGTGCGGAGGAGACCCAGACGGCGCCCCTGGTCTCGGCGCTGACCGGGCACATCGCCCGCGAGGCCCGCCGCATCGCCGCGCTCCGGCCGGGCGGCCGGCTCGACCCACCACTGACGCTCGCGCTCGACGAGGCCGCGCTGATCTGCCCCGTCCCGCTGCACCAGTGGACGGCGGACATGGGCGGGCGCGGTGTGACGATCATCGGCGCGTTCCAGTCCCGGGCCCAGGTGCTCGACCGCTACGGCCCGGCCAAGGCCGAGATCATCCTCAACAATTCCGCGGGCGTTCTGGTGTTCGGCGGGACCCGCTCCCGCGACGATCTGGAGTACTGGTCGACGCTCGGCGGCGAGCGGGACGAGCCGATCACCACTACCGACCTGCACGGCCGAGTCGCGTCCCGCACCACTCGCCGCGTCCCGGTGCTGGCGCCCGCGCAGATCGCCAACCTGCCCGCCGAGACCGTCGTGGCGTTCCGCCGGGGGATGCCGCCGGTGATCGGCAAGGTCCAGATGGCCTACCGGCGCCCGGACGTCCGCGCCCACTTCGTGCCCGAGGCGCTCGACGTCCGGCTGCGCGCCCGCCGGGATGCCGGGCGGGCGTGGCTTGCCCGCCACGTCGCCGCTCCGATCGGTGCAGCTGTCGCGTGGGTGCTGGCATGGGTGGCCCAGTTCGGGCGGTGGCTCTGGGCAGCGTGCGAGCCGGTGCGGGCACGGTTCCGTCGCCGCAAGGTCGTGGTCCCCGTCCTCCGGGTCGTGCCGGACTTGCCGCCCGCACCCCCGGAGGCTGACGGCGACGAGCGGCGGTGGCAGCGATGACCGCCGACGCCGGACGCGGACCCACCATCGCCGAGATCGCCGCGCTCACCGCCCGGCTGCGCACGCTCTCCCAGGCCGGACGTGACGCCGACCCGGCCGAGGTCGACCGCTTCCTCGCCGACAAGCGGGAGATCCTCGACCGCATCGACGCCGACGACCTGCCGAGCCCGACGTCGGGGTTCACCCGGTCGTCCGCGCAGGCGGTGCGCGAACTTGCCGCGGAGGGACACCCGGACGCCGAGGGGATGGTCCGCAGTTACCTCGACGACGTGTCCGAGCGGGTTGGTGTCCCGGTGCACCAGTGGGGGCTCGACGAGAGCGACATGGACGAGATCAGGACGGCAGAGGTCAGGGGTACGCACGACGCCGTCCAGCACGCCCACGTCGCGATCACCGACCGGCGGGCTGCGGAGGCTGTTTCGCCGTTCGCCGCCGAGGAGACAACCGTGGAGGACGAGGCGGGGTTCTGGTGACCGAGGAACTCGCCGCCCTCGCGCGCGCCGTCGAGCGGCAGGGCCGCCGCGTCGGCGAACTCGACCGGCTCGTCCGCCAGCTCGCGGGCGATCTCGCCGAGGTCGCTGCCGCGGTCCTGGTGCCCGACGACGACGCCCCGGTCGCCGTGCGGTCGTGGCTGCTGGCCGACGACCCGGAGCGCGCGGTCACGGATCTCGCCGAGCTGATCGGCTGGACCCGTCGGGTGTTCCTCCGCTACCCCGACGCCGCGCTGTCCGCGTGCTGGCTCTGGCACCCCGACGTGATCGAGGAGCTGTGGTGGCTGCGCCAGGCCCACGCCGACGCGTTCCACCCGAAGACCGGCTCCTGGCAGCGCGTGGGGGACTGGCACGAACGCCAGCGCCCCGGCGTCGTCCGCCGTGTCCGGCACGCGATCGGGACGTGCGAGCTGTCTGTGCACCGCGGCGGCCCGCACGCCCGTCCCGCGGCCCTGCCGCCGCTCGCCGAGCACGCCGAAACCCTCGCGACCTCATGGGCCACCGACCCGATCGCGCCACGACCCGAACCAACCGACGAGCAGCTCGACCAAGCCGAGCACTACACGCGCCAGCACCACCGACGCGACTGAGAACCACCACCGAACCAACCGCCACGAGCGATCACGACCAGGACGACAAGCAAAGATCAAGAACGACGCACACCGAGGCATCCTGATCCTCTGGTGATCTTCGCTCGCCCTGGCGGGCTCGCTCGACGCGGCCACTCAAGATCAACTTATGGAGCGTGAGCCCTGCTCAGCATCTCGACCGGACACTCCGTGCGGTACCTGACCGACGCCGTCGCCAAGGGCCGCGAGAACTACTACACCCAGGCCACGGACGCCGGCGAGCCGCCGGGGCTCTGGTACGGCGCCGGCGCTGAGGCGCTCGGTCTGTCCGGCGAGGTGAACGCCGTGCTGATGGAGTCGCTCTACACGCACCTGCGCGACCCGCGAGACCCACGTTCGTCGTCACGACGGACGTGGGACGAGGCCGACCCCCTCGCGGCCGCGCACCGCAAGTACCGCGGTGCCGAGGACGTCTACAAGGGCCTGCTGGAGGCCAACCCTGACGCCGGCCCGGAGGAGCGGGCCGCGCTGCGCGTGCAGGCCGAGCGGTCCGCCCGGCAGGCCGTCGCGTTCATCGACGCCACGTTCTCCGCGCCCAAGAGCGTCACCGTGCTCGCGGTCGCGTTCGAGCGCGCCGCTAGCGAGGCTCGCGCCGCCGGAGACGAGACCGCGGCGCAGGCGTGGGAGGCGCACGCCAAGGCCGTCGAGGACGCGGTGCTGGCCGGCGCCCGCGCGTCGATCGACTACCTGCAGGAGCACGCCGGGTACTCCCGCGTCGGGCACCACGGCGGCGGCGCCGGCCGGTGGATCGACGCGCACGAGTTCGTCGTCGCGCAGTTCCTCCAGCACGACTCGCGCGACAAGGACCCGCAGCTGCACGTCCACCAGGCCATCCTCAACCGCGTCCTGTGCGCGGACGGCGAGTGGCGCACGCTCGACTCCCGTGCGATCCACGCCCTCCGCGGCGCGGCCGGCGCGATCGCCGAGCGGGTCATGGAGGCGCACCTGACGCGGTCGCTCGGCGTCGAGTTCGCCACCCGTCCCGATGGCCGGGCGCGCGAGGTGCTCGGCGTCTCGCAGGACGTCATGGACCTGTTCTCCTCGCGCCGGCGCGCGGTGACCGCGCGGACGCGCGAGATGATCGCCGAGTTCCAGCAGACCTACGGCCGCGAGCCCTCGCCCGCGGAGCGCTACTACTTCGCCCAGCAGGCCACGCTCGCCACCCGTGCGGCGAAGTCGCACTCGGGGGAGACCCGCGCGGAGCAGCTCGCGCGGTGGACCGAGCAGTGCGGGCAGACGATCGGGACCGGGCTCGCGCAGGTCGCCCAGGACGTCCTGGCGCGGTCCCAGCAGGCGGGCGAGGCCGCGCGCTGGTCGCCCCGCGACGTCGTGACGCGGGCGCTGGCCGGGGTCGCTGAGGCCAAGCAGGCGTGGACCCGCTCCGCGCTCATGCGCGCGGTGTCGGACGCGCTGCCGGGGAACCTACGGATCGGCCCCGACGAGGTCCTGCCGCTCCTGGACGGGCTCACCGACGACGCTCTCGCGCACGCCGTGCCCGTGACCGAGCCGGCGGACACGACAAACCTGCCGGAGTCAGAGCTGCTCGCCAACGGCCAGAGCCCCTACAGCGCGCCCGCGATCGCGCTCTACACGACCGAGGGCCAGATGTCGGCCGAGCACGCGCTGCGGGCCGCGCTCGTCCTGCGTGGCGCCGTGGCCTTCTCGACCGACGAGGCGCAGGCGGTGCTCGACCGGTTCGCCACGTCCGGCCGCACGCTCGGCGTCGACCAGGCCGCCGCTCTGCGCGGCGTCCTGACGTCCGGTGCGCAGGTCGAGGTCATCTCCGCTGCGCCCGGCACGGGTAAGTCGTTCGTCGTTGGTGCCCTCGCCGAGGCATGGGCTGGCGTCGAGGAGCGGCGCGTGTTCGGGCTGACGCCGTCCCAGGTGGCCGCCGGTGTCCTGGCCGAGGAAGGCGTCACCGCCGCGACCAACACTGCGGCGTGGCTCGGCGCGCAGGGCCGGCTCACCCGCGGCGGCCCGGTCGACGCCGCCGACGAGGCGTGGCGGCTGCGTGCGGGCGATCTCGTGGTGGTCGACGAGGCGAACATGGCCAGCACCGACCATCTCGCCGCCGTCCAGGCCCGGTGCGCCGAGGTGGGCGCCAAACTGCTGCTGGTCGGCGACCCACGCCAGCTCGGCGCCGTCGGTCCGGGTGGGGCGTTCATCGACCTCGCCGAGCGCAGCATCCGCTACGAACTCGCCGACGTCCGGCGGTTCACCAGCGAGTGGGAGCGCGCCGCATCGCTGCGGCTGCGTGACGGTGACGTGGGTGTGCTCGGCGAGTACGCCAAGCACGGCCGGCTCCGCGACGGAGGCACCGTCGAGCAGGCCGAGGCCGCTGCGTCCCGCGCGTGGCTCGCGGACACGCTGCGCGGTTGGGAGTCGCTGCTGATGGTGCGCGACAACAACTCCGCCGCCCGCGTCTCGGCGGAACTGCGCACCGAGCTCGTCGCGCTCGGCAAGGTTGCCGAGGCGGGCGTCCCACTCGGGCGACCCGGCTGGGAAGGCGTGGTGGCCGGCGTCGGAGATCTTGTGCAGGCCCGGCGCAACGGGTGGGAACTGATCGGGTTCGAGGGCAATGAGCGAGCGCCGATCAACCGCGACACCTACCGCGTGACCGGCCTGCGCCCAGACGGCGGGCTCACCGTCGCCCGCATCGTCTCCCGCGGCCAGGACGGGGAGGTGTTAGGCGACCCGCTCGCGCTGCCCGCCTCCTACGTCGCCGCGGAGGTGACGCTCGGCTACGCGTCGACGGTTCACGCGGCGGAGGGCCGCACCGTCGACTCTGCCCACTCGGTCACCGACCAGACCACCAGCCTGCCCGGCCTGCTGGTGCCGCTGACCCGCGGCCGGGAGGCGAACACCGCGTGGGTGGTCACGACCTCCCTGCCCGCCGACGCGGAGACGGGCCAGACGTTGGAGGTCGAGCCGCGCACGCCGGCCGCGGTGCTGGCCGACATCATGGAGGGCCACCAGCGTGAGCGCTCCGCGTTGGCTGAGCAGGAACAGGCCGAGATCGACGCGCGGTCGACCATGACCCACGTCGACCGGCTCGTGGACGTGGTCTCCCGGGTAGTCACGACGGGCCGGACCGCGGCCACGCTCGACCGGCTGACGGCCGATGGCGCGTTGACCGCAGACCAGCGCGAGGCCCTGGCCGCCGACGAGGCGTTCGGGTCGCTGGAGCGCCTGCTGCGCACCGCCGAACTCGCCGGCCACGACCCCGACGCCGTGCTGACGAGCGCGATCGAGGCCCGCGACCTGCACGGCGCCCGCTCGCTCGCGCAGGTGCTGCACGCGCGGATCAGCGACGCCTACGCCGGCCGCCTCACCCCGCGCATCGCTGGGATGAGCGACCTCATCCCCGCCGACGTCCCGCGGGAGTGGGGCGCGTGGCTCCGTGACCGCGCCGACGCCGCTGACACCAGGCGCCACGAACTCGGCGCCGAGACGGCCGAGGAGGCGCCCGCGTGGGCGGTCGACACGCTGGGGCCGGTGCCCTCAGACGAGGACGTCATGGCGCGCCAGGAGTGGGAGCACCGCGCTGGCTGGGCCGCCGCGTACCGGGAGCTGGTCGGCTACAACGACGACCGCGACCCACTCGGCCACGCACCCGCCCCCGGCCTGATGGAGAAGGCGGCGCTGTTCCGCGCCGCGCACGAGGCCCTCGGCTCGCTCGACGCCGGTGCCGACGAGGCCCGCATGACGGAGGGCCGGCTGCGCGCCCGCTACGTCGCGTTCCAGCGCGAGGAGGCGTGGGCGCCGCGCAGCGTCGCCGACGACCTCGACGCCCTGAACCAGGCTGCCGAACAGGCCCGCACTGACGCCACGGTCTGGGCCGCACGCGCCGAGGCGCCGGACGTCGACGAGTCCGCCGCCGCACAACTGCGCGCCGACGCCGACGCCGCCGAGCGGCAGGCCGAGGACCTGGCCGCCCGCGCGGCCGAACTCGAGCAGGCCGACGAGGCCCGCGCGGAGTGGTTCCTGCACACCGCGGTCACTCGCGAAAACGCCCACCGCTCCGGAATGGAGCTGCGGGCGCGCGGGATCGACCCCGACAACCCGGCGGACCGGGTGACGGCCGACGAGTGGCTGGAGGAGCACCACATCGAGCAGACCACCGCCGATCGCGACCGGGAGATCGTCGAGGAGTACGAGCTGCACGACGAACGCGCCGATGAGCAGCTCGACGACAGCGGCCCGGTAGCCGCGCCGGCGCCCGCGGACATCCGGGAGACCAGCACGACCGACCCGACCGAGCGCCAGGACCCGGCGCAGCGTCGCCGGATCGTCCCGGTTGACGAGACCACTCAGCTCGTCACCCGCGCGCAGGCCTCCCTCGCAGAGATCGCGGCCCGACGCGAGTCCGACGCCGCTCGCGAGGCCGAGGAGAACGCCCACCGCGAGGAACTCGCACGCTGGAGCGGGGATGCGGCCGAGAGCACGGCCGATGACGGCGAGCAGCTGACGCGCCAGCTCTGACCGAAGGCGCCGCCCGGACCACGGCCCGAGCGGCGCTCAGGCCGTGGCGTCAACCCGCGCGCGCACGTGCTCCCACCACAGGCGCGCGTCCGTCCGCGCCTGATCCTGCGCGGCCTGCTCGGCTGCCTCCCACGCCGCCGCGTTCCGCGGCCGTGTCCTCAGGTGCGGGCGGTCGTGCGCGATGCCGGCCGCCTGATGCCAGCCGGTGTACATCGGCCAGTCCTCCCGCACCCCGAGCAGCCACGCCAGCGCCCGCCACACCCCGTAGGCGAACTCCGGATCGCCGACGACGGCCGGCGCCGGCTCGACCCCGAGCCGCCGCCAGTCGTCCTCAGCAGGCGCCGGCGCACCAGCCGCGACGCACAGCGCCACCCAGCTCTCCACCCGCGCAGCCTCCCAAGTAGCGCCGGACGTCCATGTGCCCGACCGATCCGGCGGGTCGAACACGCCCGGCCAGGTCCGGTGCGTTATCGGCGACACCTCGCCCAGTGTCAGCCACACCAGCGCCGCGGCCACGCCGGAATCGCGGGTGGTCGCCCCGTACGGCTGGTGGTCGAGCAGCCGAACGCTGACCCGCTCGCACTCCCGCACCGCGTCGAACTCCGGGACTACCCACGACGGCAGCACCAGCGTGGACATGCACCCGAGTATGCGACCGACCACCGACGATTCGGAACGGCCAAAAAGCACTCAGGGCTCCGCCCCGAACCCCGGCCCTCCCTCCAGCGGGGCGGGTTGAGGAGCTATCGCGGGGGTGTGGGTGGTTGGCAGGCTCCGCCGTCGATCGGTCGCCCAGAGGGATGCCACACC
>NZ_MKVV01000032.1:14728-21842 GCF_001899645.1 Pseudonocardia sp. 73-21
ACCGCCAGCGCGGCCTTGCTACGCACGCCCGACCGACGGCGGAGCCGTACGTCTCGTTCCGAGGACCTTCCAGGGAGGGTGCAAGGCCTGCAAACGTCCGGCTGCGCGTCGATGGTGTACCTATTTTGCAAATTGCACGACAGCTTTAGAATCTGGAAAGGTCCCTAGAGGCCCATCTGGCGTCGAAACAAGAGCGACAATTTGTTCCGGTAGTGCTTCGGATCGAGTCACTTCAAGAGTGTTCGACGTAAGGTATAGCAGGCGGGGCGTTCGCTCTGATGTGCCAACGACTATCGTTGATCCAGTCGCAGCGACGACGCCGTTCGTCGCAGGAACGAACGCCGTGTGCAGAAGTTCCAACGTCTGCGCGTCGTAAACGGCGACACTTGAGTCAAGAATACTCGCAACGTATACTTGATTGCCTAGTTCGACGATTCTGGAAGGTGCGATCGCAATCTTGACAGCTTTGGCAATTGCAGTGAGAGCGTAGTTTAGCTGGTAGATCGTGGAATTAGTTTCAGACCCTACCAGGACCTGATCGCCGGCGATACTAATGCTATTTGGTCCACCCGGAAGGTGGAGGGTATTCTCGACTCTTCCGCTACGCTTATTAATTATGAGCACCGCATCTTGCGCCGGAAGTGCCGCGACAATGTGGTCGCGATACACGGCAAAGTCCCACGCTTGAGAATCGAGATCCGTCACCCACTTCGTGGAGTACACACCTCGCGACGATTCGTTCAGTCCGATGATTGCGTTGGGACTCGATTGCTCGACGTAGGCCATCTCACCGTCTGTAACAACCTGGTGACCGTATCCTTCAAAGGTAAATGCTGCAGTCGGAGGTGCGGCTTGTCCAAATGATACGAGGGTCTGTCCGCTCCAGCCAACGCCGAGATATCGACCATTGCTAATCTCGGCCAATGACCCGATACGCATCACGCCTCCCACTTTGTTTCCAGGAAATGGGATGGGCGGCGGTGCAGGGAGCACAAGAATTGCGGTCAGAGTGCTTAGTGTGAGGTAGATTGCCCATGGGGCGATTGCCAATAAACGCCGTAGGCGCGCTCGTTGTGCAGCAGCTCTTGTCGGCGAGCGCACAAGTATGCGCTCGACGTTAGAGCGTACGGATACAGTCTTCCGCAACGTTGCGGCGGTAGGATTCGGCTCCTCTATATGGATTCTTGTAGTGGCCGCTTCAATAGCTGCTTCGTATGCTACATCAGTTCGAGTTCTATTCGTCCAGCATATGAGCCTGCCATCAGAGCGAACTGACATCGCTAGGACTCGAAGTCGGCCGTTATCCAGTTCTTGTAAAGTGCCGTCTGGCAGAGATAGGGCAGAGTTAAGGATAGTGAGACGCAACTGTGCTTCGCGTGCGGATACCGGCGGAAGGATAAACAATGCTTTATGGAGGAGCTGCAGGTTGCTGAGCTGCTCAACCTCCCAAAGCAGCGACGGGCCCCGGCCTAGGATGAGGGCTACGTGCTTCGCTTCCGTCATCATAGAGCGGACTTCAGCTTGCCAATTGGCGTCACTAAAATATAGGCGAGCGGCTCCGAGCGGTGGTAATCGTGTACCCGGCTCCCCAACTGCCACGACAGGACCGCAAGGCCAGAGTGACCAAGCTAGGAGTTCCTCAAAGCCTTCTCGACGCCGCAAGGACAGTCGCTCGATGAATAGGTGCTGTCCAGTAGTCCGCCTCACGCGAATTGTTCGCCGATCTTCGCTAAAGGAGCGAAGCAGAAGGCAGATTGGTCGATCATCCTGGTCGAGCAGCTTGCGTGCCTGACGAATAATTAGCCGCCGTCCCACGCGAACCGGCACATCGGCAACGCCGAAGAGTCCAATTCCGCCGAGCAAGTACGCCAATTGAACGTGTGCTGCACCAGCAGGGGTCAGGTCGGGCGGCACTGCCAATCTAGCCATAATAGCCAGAAATACAAATAGAGCACCGAAGGTTGCAATCGCGACAGAAGCTGACGTCAGTGCGATAGTTGCAGCTAATGTTAAGCGGCTGTACGTAACTCGAGACGTCTGAGAAGCTTTCCGTCGCGCAAATAGCAACTGTAGAGAGGTGAACCCGACGGCCGCGACACCGAGTATGATCATACTTCCGATAATACCCGGGCCGAATTGATAAGCACCGCCAATAGCTAGGGCGATGCAGAGTGCTCTGAGGACTACGCCAAGGCGGTACCTGATCATATGGCGCCTGACGTCAGGTCTTATGTCACGATTCTCTAGGATCTCCGAGTCGAGGTGCTTTGGTTTTGATGTTATGTAGCGCCAGATCGCTTCAAGTGTAGCTTTGTCGGTCACGCCGATTACGAAGCCGACTAAGATCTGCCCGCCAAACGCGTACAGTAGGATTAGGTACAGTAGGTAGAAGTGAAGTGAGCCAACCCCTAATGTAGCGGACGAATCGACATCGGGCGAGGGATCTATCCGAGCCTCTTGTTGTCGAGCAGTAACAGCCAGCATATGGTCGACAGCTGCAGTGTCGATCACAGATTCCGACTTCTTGAGACGGGTAGTCAGGCGGACTTTGGCCGTCACTCGACCTCGCGTGACTACTGCTTGCGCGGTGTAGGAATCCTCGTCGAGCTTATGCTGGACAGATAGGCCGGTCGGATCCAATACTACGTCAGGTCTCTTGTCCCATGCGCGCTGCAGAATGGTTGCGATATGGGCATTGGTGTATTCGATTAGGTCGACATATACCCATTCTACGCCGTCATATGAGAGGAAGCTGCGACCGTATCCGGAAAGTATCCTACCGTTACGCAGTGTGTCAAAGTAGGCGCCGCTTCCGGGTAGTACGTCGCTGATGTCCGTAATGTGGTTCGCTTGGGCGGTGAAGCGGGGCAAGTCTGAGGAGCCAAGTATCTGAGCACGCAGCCAGGATGTTCCAGTCTGAGTGCCAGCGGCAAAAGCGTTGGAGGCTGACACGAGGGCCAGGCTCACTATTAAGGTGGCGACTGCGAGCAACATTGGTATGAGTCGTCGCCCGATTGTGCTCGTCGTCATTGCACCACTTTTCTGTCCCTGGACTGACGGTACATTGGGTATTCGTTGGTGGCGACCGCGTCGTTACAGCGTGCATGCACGCATCACGTGGGGTGAAGTCAGTACGGGGAGGGGTCAGCAACTCGCTCCGCACAAACGGCGGGACAAGGATCGCGACATCAAATTCGGCGAAGCCAACTGAGGCTCAGGAGCCGAAGACAACGAGGCCTCCGCGCTCGGCGAAGTCTCGGGAGTCTTTGGTGTGCAAGGTGGCGAGGGGCAGGTCGTAGACCAGGCAGCAGGCCGCGATCCAGGTGTCGTTCTGGGGCTGCGGACGGCCGCGGCCTGTTGCGTGTGCGGAGATCTCGCCCCAAGACGCAGCGATGTCGTCGGTGTAGGGGAGCGTTGGGGCGTGCTACCAGCCAGGTGGTGAGTTCCGCGCGTCGTGGGCTTCCCCATTGGCGGAGGGTGGCCCAGCCGGTGAGCTCGCCGAGGGCGATGAGGGTGATGCCGGCTTGGGCGCCGACGATTTGGCGCAGCAGCTCGGCAGGCAGTCCCTGGTTGATGAGCTGTGATGGGACGTCGGTGTTGAGGACGACCTGCCGCATTTTCAGGCGACGTCTGAGCGGCGCATGCCGTAGAAGTCGGCGATGAACTCCTCGACCCCGCCGTCGTCGAAGATCCCGGCCTGGGCCAGATCCTCAGCGGCGTGCCGGGGTGCGGAGTTGCCGAAGGTGTCCTCGGTGGACGGGACGAGTTTCTGCCTGGTGGGCGGCTGTTGCGGGTCGGTCGTCGACACGGCGTACATTTCCCGGCGGTCGAGGCGTGCCTGCTCGTGGGCACGAGCCCGTGGTCGACGGTACTGCCGAGCCGTCTATTTGCGCCCGCGGACGAGCGCGTGTCGATGGCGAGCGGGGTGCGGATACCGCGTAAGAGGTCCGACTTGCGTGGCATCACATGTGGCGCGAAACGTCGCCGTCCGGTGATGGTCGTGGGAATGACGGAGTGCGCCGGTGTGGGTACCGGCGCAGGTAGGGGTTTCCCGTCAGGCTGACGGGTTGCCTTCCAAACTAGCTACGCGGGTTCGATTCCCGTCGCCCGCTCCACCTCTGACCAGGGGTTTTACCCCGGTTGCCCAGGCACCTTTCTCCCACCAAGGTCGCCGCCGCTCTGCGTCCATCGAGGCGAGTCTGGCAAACCACTCAAAGTAGATCCACCGCTCGGGTGAATCCCACTGCTGCCGCCGATCTTCAAGCATTGGTCCAATGATCGTGTAGAGCTTAATAGACTGCCGACCCCAGATGTCCAGAAATGGTTGGCGCGGGATGTTGCCGTGACGCAGAATAAACCCGAGCTGCGACAAGTCTGCTGCAACTCGGAAGGCTGAACTCAATTCAGCATCCGACCATTGTTCGCGAGGCTTCCCCTCTAGGTCCCATACCGTCTCTCGAGCTTTTCGATTGTGCTCGTTGTGCATTAGTTCAAAAAGTTCATTGGTTCGCTCGGCTGATGCGATGCGGCGCATCACGGCAACTTGTACCGATGCCGCTGCAGCGGCCAGAACCGCGATGACAGCAGAGACGGTCTCGAAAATGGCGCACCTGGCTTTCGGTATCAGAGTCAACCCTGCTTCCGGTGTAACTCGCCCTCGTCCCCGACATCGTTAGCCTTGATGCGGCTCAACTGTGGCGTGGCTGCTCCCTCTGCTTCAATCGTCTTCGTCGCGCCGGCCTCATCAAGGGCGGCTGCGCCGTCGCTCCGCGATGCCTTCAGCCCCTTGGCCCGACTGGCACAACGAGGAAAGCGGTATGGACAAGGGGGCGGGGGAGGAGTAAGCACCTGGGCGAACGGACTGGCAGATGCGGCGGAGACCGTCAAGTTGACGTTTGCGGATCGCCGGAGACCAGGCCGACCGCCCGCGTGCCGAATACGTGCCAAGGTCGGGGACCGCGTGATCTTGGAGGGCATGTATGAGCCCGTGGTTGCGGCGCCCCGCGGCCTGGCCGCCATTGCGGAGGCGCTGGGCGACGTGACCCAGACGCTCAACGACGCCGGCGTGTGGGCCTCGAGGTCGGTACCTACGGGATCGACGGACTCAACCCGGAGACGTCGGTGGTGGTCGGCCTGTCGCTCGAGCAAGCGCGCTACCTCGCGCGCGAGCTGAAGGAGCGAGCGGACGACCTCAGTGCCCGGGCGACCTGAGGATCTGCCGCTGGTGCACTTGATCTCGGTCCAGGGGTTGGTCCACGAACTGTCGTCCACCAGTGCCACCCCTGCCTGGACTGATGCCCATCAGACCGGCGGCGCCGCACGTCGCCGGGTATGGGGATGTCAGCGTCCCAACTACGGATCAGATGCACGGACCGCTGGTCGTCAATAATGAACCTTCCGACAATTTCGCGCGGTACGCCCGAGCCGCATGCCGCAGTGCGCCGCAGGCGGAGCTGCACTGAGAGCCACAGTACGCTGGCCGGAGACTGATCTCCTTAGCGTTTATATGGCCTGATCTAAGTCTTTGCGCATGAGAGAGATCAACTGCTCTTTCATCTCGTCGTACTCGACCCTCGACGCCACATAGAGATCCGACTCATTGCCGTGACCATCTGCAATAATGTCGCGCATGTCCCGAAGCCTGTCGAACGCCTCTGTAGCCGCCGCAGCAATTGGGGCGGGAGCAGTAATGCTGAGCTGGTAGCGCCGAGAGTAGAGATTAGCAGATCGGAAAGCTTCGACGGCTGCTTGAGTACGTGGGATGGTCAAGTCCCCGGGCGTGGTGTTTCGCGGTCAGCCGCGTGATCTTCTGTAGTTGTCAGGCGCTGAGCGCCGGGATGTCGCTGGTCGGGACCTCCTCGGTCGTGCTGTCGGTGTGGTCGGGAACGGCGGTGACGCGGGCGCGTTTGAGGACCTCGAGGCCGAGGTATCGACGCCCTTCGATCCACTCGTCGTGCTGCTCGGCCAGCACCGCGCCGACCAAGCGGATCAGCGCGTCACGGTTGGGGAAGATCCCGACCACGTCGGTGCGGCGGCGGATCTCCCGGTTCAACCGTTCCTGGGGGTTGTTCGACCAGATCTGGCGCCAGAGCTCCTTCGGGAAACTGGTGAACGCGAGCACGTCGGCGCGGGCGGTGTCGAGATGCTCGGCGACGGCGGGGAGTTTCTCGCCGACGGCGTCGAGGATCCGGTCGAACTGGGCGTGCACCGAGGCGGTGTCGGGCTGGTCGTAGACCGAGTGCAACAGGGCTCGCACCCACGGCCATGACGATTTCGGGGTGGCTGACATCAGGTTCGCCGCGTAGTGGGTGCGGCAGCGCTGCCAGCCCGCCCCGGGCAGGGTCGCGCCGATCGCGGCGACCAGACCGGCGTGGGCGTCGGAGGTGACCAGGCGGACCCCGGTCAGGCCTCTCGCGGTGAGGTCGCGGAAGAACGCCAGCCAGCCGGCGCCGTCCTCACCGGAAGTGACCTGGACACCGAGGATCTCCCGGTGCCCGTCGGCGTTCACCCCCGTGGCGACCAGGGCGTGCACGTTGACCACCCGCCCGCCCTCGCGCACCTTGAGCACCAGCGCGTCCGCGGCGACGAACGTGTAAGGCCCGGCATCGAGCGGGCGGCCGCGGAACTCCGCGACGTGTGCGTCGAGCTCGGCGGCCATCACACTGACCTGCGACTTCGACAGCCGCGTGATGCCCAGGGCGTCGACCAACTTCTCCATCCGCCGCGTGGAGACCCCGAGCAGATAGCAGGTCGCGACCACCGTGGTCAGCGCCCGTTCCGCGCGGCGGCGGCGTTCCAGCAGCCAGTCCGGAAAGTAGGAACCCTCGCGCAGCTTCGGGATCGCCACCTCGAGGGTGCCGGCGCGGGTGTCGAACTCGCGGGGCCGGTAGCCGTTGCGCACGTTGACCCGCTCCGGGCTGGACTCGCCGTAGGGGGCGCCGCAGACCGCGTCGGCTTCGGCGGACATCAGGGTGTTCATGAACGTGGTCAACATCGATCTGAGTAGATCGGGCGACGCGGACCCCAGCTGCTCGTGCAGGAACCGGGACGGGATGCTCCTATGGACTGTCAAGTGTGGGCAGGGCGCGGAAGACCTCGCGGGCCACGTAGCGCT